>NZ_JBHTYZ010000001.1:0-157830 GCF_042790515.1 Brevibacterium sp. NPDC056726
GCGATGGAGTCCTTCTTCGCGCTGCTGCAGAAGAACGTCCTGGACCGCAAGCGCTGGCGGACTCGAGAAGAGCTCCGCATCGCGATCATCACCTGAATCGCCCCGGGTTTAGTGGAGGGCGGGTTGTCCCAGCGACGGCTGTCGCTGGGAGGTGTTCTCACGGTAGTACTCGTTCTCCTTCTCGATCGGGGTGAGGTAGCTGATCGAGGAGTGCAGCCGGTTCTCGTTGAACCAGTGGACCCAGGACAACGTCGCCAGTTCGAGGTCATCCGGGCTGCGGAACGGGCCGTCGATCTTGACGCACTCGTTCTTGTAGAGCCCGACGACGGTCTCGGCCAGGGCATTGATGCTCCTATAGTTGTCAACTCGCGATTTCACCGGTTCGGGGGTCGGTCTTGACGAGGTGGTAGACCTCGCGGATCACGTAGCGCTTGAGGCAGCGGATGATGTCGCGCTTGCTCTTGCCCTCGGCGGTGCGGCGGGCGACGTAGGCGATCGTCGGCTCGTGGAACCTCATCCTCACGATCACCGTCCGGTAGATCGCAGCGTTGAGCTGCCGGTGCCCACCATGGTTGATCCTGTGCTTGCCGCTGGTCATGCCCGACCCGGTCGGGACGGGGCTGATACCGGCGAGTTTCGCGAACGCCGCCTCGCTCTTGATGCGCTCAGGATTATCGCCCGCGACGATGAGGATCTCCGCGGCAGTGTCGACACCGATGCCGAACTCGTCCAGCAGGTGAGGCGCGCGCTGGAGCACGAGCTGCTCGATCTGCGCCTCGAGGTCGGTGATCTCGTCGTTCAGCGCGATCCAGCGCTTCGCGATCGACCGCAGCGCGTGACGGTTCGCGTCCTCCGGGGTGTCGAGCCCGCGGGGTCGGAGTGCGGCGCAGTGGCGGGCGATCATCTTCTGCGTCTTGCGCGCCGTCTCCCGACGCAGATCCTCGGTGGCATGGACAAGCATCGCTTTGAGGGTGATCATCGCGCCCGTGCGGTCCTTGACCGCGGTGTCGTGGGCGACTTTCAGCTGCCGGATCATCTCGACGACGCCGTCTGCGGTCTTCGGGATCGCGGTCGCGAACCCGGCGAGTACCGCTCTGGCGGCGTTCTCCGCGTCGAGGGTGTCCGACTTGCCGTTGAGGCGTCGCAGTCGCCGGTCGGGTCGTGAGACCTCGGCGACCTTGTGACCGTGGCGGCGGACGAACGAGGTGAGCGCGGCCCCGTAGGAGCCGGTTCCTTCGATGCCGAACGCGATGATCTTCCCGAACCCGTTCGCCCACTCCAACAGCTGCCGGAACCCGGCCGTGTCGGTCGCGATCGTGAGGGTCGCGAGGATCCCGCCGATGGAGTCCATCACCGCGGCGACGTGGATGTGCTTGTGGGTGTCGACGCCGATGACGACGTGCCCCGAACGGGCGGCCTCGAGTGCGGTCATGTTGTCCTGTTCCTCCTGCGGGTTAGCGTGGTGTCACGCTGTCGCCGGCGGGTGGACAGGACTGTCATGGGGACGCGTTGTCGAGACTGCTCCAGGCTCCTATCAGGTCACGCCCGATCCGGCGGCAGCGGTTACTGCGCGCCCGGCCGGAGGCTCGACAGATCAACGCCAAGGCACCCTGCGGGCCAATCGTATGCAAGGGTCAGAACGCTCCGGCCAGGACTTCCTCATCCTCGCGGGATGCGGCAGAAACAGACTGACAGTCGTAGCTGTCGCCGACGGTGCCGATCGAGGCGATCGCGCCGACCTCGGCGAGCCGGTCCGAGTAGCGCAGGGCGGTGTACTGGGCCCCGGCATCCGAATGCTGGATGACGCCGGTGACATCCTGGCCGGCCCGATCTCTCACCCATAGCGCCATCTCGAGCGCATCGAGCGGCAGCTCGGTCGGCATGCGCGACATCGTCCGCCAGCCGACGATCCGGCGCGAGTAGACATCTGTCACGAACGCCGTGAACGCCATACCCGACCAGGTCGCCACATACGTGAAATCGACGACCCAGAGTTCGTTCGGGCGGTCCGCGCGGAACTGACGCTGCACATGATCTGGCGGCCGAAGCGCTGAGTCGTCGGGCCGGGTGGTGACGACCTGCTTACCGCGACGGATGCCGCGCAACCCCAGTCGGCGCATGAGGCGCTCGACGGTGCAGCGGGCAACCTCGATGCCCTCGCGGCGCAGCAGACGCCAGACCTTCCGCGCCCCGCTGATCCCACGGCCGAGTTTTCGGTCCCAGAACACCCGCTCGATCTCGATGATCAGCGCCTCATCGCGGACTGCCCTGGCCGAGGCGGGGCGGGTCTTGAACGCGTAGTAGCCGGACGGAGCGATCTGGACGCCGTGCTCGGTCAGCACGCGACAGATCGGCTCGACTCCGAACCGGTCACGATGATCATCGATGAACTGAACTACCACGGCAGTCGCGGGTCGAGCTCCCGCGCGAAGAACGACGAGGCCGCCAACAGGATCTCGTTGGCGCGCTTCAGCTCGCGCACTTCCGCCTCGAGCGCTTTGATGCGCTGCGCGTCGCTCGTCGTCGTCCCGGGACGCTCGCCCGCGTCGATCGCGGCCTGCTTGCACCAGCCCCGCAACGTGTCGGCGTTCACGCCGGTCCGCTGCCCGATCCGCACCACCGCCGCGTTCAACGACAACTCCGGATCTTCCTTCCTGGCCTCAGCGACAAGCCGCATCGCACGCGCACGAAGCTCCTGCGGATGGGGCCTTGACCCTCGATCGTGGACACGGTGTCGGTTCGGTTATGCCGCTTCCGCGAGGGTAGCGGATGCGGCGGCTTCGTAGGTGTTCGGGCTGATGTTGCCGATCGCGGAGTGGCGTCGGCGGGTGTTGTAGCGGTTCACCCAGCGGAACACGGCCCGGTAGGCGGTGGCCTGGTCCGGGAACGCCGCGCGTCCGGCGAGGAGCTCACGTTTGAGGGCGGCGTTGAAGCTCTCCGCGAGTGAGTTGTCGGCACTCGTCCCGATCGCTCCCATGGACTGGATGACCTTCAGGTCCTTGCAGAGCTTGACGTAGGCCTTCGAGGTGTAGACCGAGCCGTGGTCGCTGTGGAAGATCGCGCCGGCCAGTGAGCCACGCTCGCGGGCCGCGGCGCGGAGGGCGTCCTCGACGAGCTCGGTGCGCATGTGGTCGGCGACCTGCCAGCCGGCAAGCTTGCGGGAGCCGAGGTCGATCACCGAGACGAGGTAGAGGTTCGAGCCGTCCGCGATGGGCAGGTAGGTGATGTCTCCCACGTACCTGCGGTTCGGCTCGCCGACCGTGAAGTCGCGTTCGATCAGGTCCGGGAAGCGCCTGCCCGACTGGTCCGGGATCGTCGTCTTCACTCGGCGTCGCAGCCGGATTCCGGCGAGCTGGTGCTCGCGCATCACCCGGGCGACCCGCTTGCGATTGACCCGTTCGATCGGCGCGACGCCGTCGTTGAGGTCAGCGGTGATCCGCGGTGCACCATACGCGCGGTCGCCGCCCTGGTCGGGATCCTGCAGCACCCGGATCCGCGCCGCCAACGCCGCGTCCGCAGCGTGACGCTTGGCTCGTCCTGGCGCGGCTGCGAGCCACGCGTAGAACGAGGATCGGGCGATCTGAATGACCTCACACAACCGCTTCACGCCGTAGGCGTCCTTGTGGTCCTCGACGAACTGGAAGCGGTTCACCAGTTCGTCTCCCCGGCGAAATACTTCGCCGCCTGACGGAGTATGTCCCGCTCCGTCTCGAGCTTGCGGGCCTCGGCCTTCAGCGCTGTGTTCTCCGCTTCGAGCCGGGCCACCCGCGCCGCCTGCGACTCCGGCCGCGGCCCATCAGGCACCGCCATGCCACCGCCGACAGTCGTCCCGGAGCCGAGCTTGTCGATCCACTCCTTCAACGCGCCCCGCGAGACCCCAAGATCGCCCGCGATGCCCTTGAGCGTCGCGCCAGGCGTCGACTCGTACAGGTCCACCGCCCGCCGCCGGAACTCGTCGGTGTAGTTCTTCCTTGCCATCCTTGGATTCTCGCTTCCCCAGCATCGTGCTGGAATCAGCGTGTCCAAGATCAGGGGTCAAGCACCGATACTTCCTCGGTGCTGGCATAGTCATCATCCTCTCGGGGAATCAGACCCTCCACGACACCCGGGGCGATTCAACCTGGATCGAACGCACCTACCACCGTCGTCGCCGACAGGCCCGCCTGGGCCGATTGACCCCCATCGAATACGAGACCATCATGAACCCCGCCGTGGATCTCGCGGCCTGACACCCCAACTGTCACCTGAGCGTGCGGCAGTCCCAGCCGATGAAGCCGGGGCTGCCGGGGTGACAGTGGGCGCAGAGTCCTTGGCTGTAATACTCGGTTGATCCGCACTTGCTACAGGCCGGCGGTGTGAACGGGCCGCCGGGGATGCAGTCGTAGCAGAAGTCGATTCGGGGTGTGAGCCACGCGGCCGGCCTCACCCCGCACGCGGTGCAGGGCAACGGCGGACTCAAGGGTCCGTTTGGGCCGCGTGCCGGACTCATAGCGGCGGCGGCCGATCGTTCTTCGGACCGAACCGGGGCGCGACCATATTCGTGCTCCCATTCGCTTCTACCCGCCGACGGGTGCCGGGCTTGCGTGCTCGGACTTTCTCGGGCTCGGGCACCAGCAGATCAGTTGGCTTGCAGGCGAGGACATGGCAGATGACATCGAGATCGTCCAGCCGGATCGTGGTCGGCGTGCCCGTCCACAGCCCGGACATCTTGCCCTGGCTGATCTCTAGCCCGGCGTCGGCGAGCATCCGCCGCAGTTCCGCCGACTTCCAGATGCCGCGCTCGGCGGCCTGGACTCGCAGGTTCCATTTCATCGCGTGGTCATCCCTTCAAATCGGTCTTCCAGCCGTTGGTTGGCTTGCATCCACGAGTCCTCGACGTGCTCGCCCGGGACGTGGATGTACTGCGTCGTGGTCGAGAGCCATTGGTGCCCCAGCAGCTCTTGCAGCGCTTTCAAGTCCATGCCCGCCAGATACAATGATGACGCGCAGTAATGGCGGAGCACATGCGGCGTCATCCGTCCTCCGGCCCAGGCGGGCAAGAACCGTTCAGTCGCTCGGGTCAGGCCCCGCCGGAGCACGTCGTCGCTGGCCCGCCAGGAACGACCGAGTTCGTGGTCGAACCGCTCGGACGGGATCATCGGGGCATCCGGGTTGTCCCAGTCGGGGCCGAAGCGGTGTCGCACATCGCCGAGCCACCAGTCGATGAGCTTGTCCGCCCCGTTGATCGCAGGCACCAGACGCTGCTTCGACCCTCGTCCCCGCGAGCCTTTCCCGAACCGGACATGCAGTTTACCCAGCGCCCCGAGATCGGGCCGCCAGTCACGGATGTCGAGTTTCGTGCTCTCCGTGATGCGCACCCCGACCCTGCGCCAGAGCGACGCAGCGAAGTAGTTCCTCGCGGCGGGCAGATAACGTCGCTCATCTTGGAGCGAGGCGGCCCACCCGCCGAAGAGCCGGCCGATCTCCGCATCGGACGGAGGCACACGGACCTTGCCCAGCGACGAGCCCGACTGCCGGTTGTACTCGTCGACGGGCTGCTCGATCACCCAATCGGTCAGCGCATTGATGTCGCCCTGGTAGCGGGCGATGGCGAAGTCGTAGAACTGCGCGATCGCACCCGCCTTGCTCGCCCGCGTCGTGACCGCCAACCCAGCCCGACGTAGCCCGGCCAGAAAAGCGTCCGCGTCGGAGGGCCTTGCTTGCCACAGCGGGACGTCGAGATGGTGACGGAACTCGAACACGACTGCTCTGGACTGCGCGATGTAGCCGTCGCTGAGCCCGGCGGCAGCCATCGCGAGAGCGTACTGGTCGATGATCTCCTGCTCGAAGTCGGCAGCATCCTCCTCGGACCGCCAGCCCCTGGCAGTTCCGACACTCCGAACCGCAGCGAGCTTCATCACTCCGCAGCTTCACGAATCATGACCATGCATCAAGAATACTGCAAAAGTGTCAGGAATCATGATGGTTCGTCAGAATTCTCGACAAGCGGTAAGTCCGTTGCGGCGGCGGGCGGAGCGCACCTGCGAGGCATGAACCTCGGTCAGAAAGTTGCGGCTCTAGAGATAAACCCCCGCAAGTTCCCCGGATTTCTGACGGTTCTTCACTGTGGCTGACGGTTCGTCAGTATTCCTGAAGGTCTGTCGGAAGCTCTGACGGTTCGCGTGAACATGCGTGTCCGGCGCGGGACGGGCGGGGCGCACCTGGCGGGCATGAGAAAGAACCCCACCAGCCCCACTCCGGCCGCGTCCGCACCGGTGTCATTGCGATCCGTCGTCCTGGACGTCCAGCCGGACGGGTCGATGACCGTCACGATCAACGGCGCCCCGCACCCGCCACCGGAGAACACCGGGGCGTGGTCGCGGAAGATGTTCCCGCAGATCATCGACCAGGCCAGTGATGAGCGGGCGGTGCCGGTGCGGGTCGAGGTGCACGAGGCCGACGGCACCAGCTTCACCGACCTCATCCCTGCCGCGCCCCGCAAGCCCGCCGCCGCCGAACCGGTGCCGCAGAAGAAGGAGAAGCGCACGCCGGGCCGGCCGGTGCTGGTCGAGGTCACCGGGGACGGGTTCGTGCCCGGCGAGGACGTGGCGGTCGCAGTCATCGTCTCCCACACCGATGCCACCGGCGACGGCACCGCCCGCGCCCTGCTCGACCCGGCGCGGTTCGTCGGCTCAGGGGCGGATGAGGTGGTGTTGGTCGGGCGTATCTCCGGCTCCATCGTCGTGGAGACCCTGCGATGAGCATGGCGTCGCAGGGACGGCAGACCGGCAGCCTCGGCGACGAGCTGACCAACGCCGCCATGATCGGACTGGTCGGCCTGTTCGGCCTCGCGCTCATCCTGCGCGCCGCCGGTAGCATCGCCGCGTTCCTCACCGGCACCGACCAGCCGGCGGCCGGGCCGGCGGCCGGGGTCGGGGTGCTGTTCCGGCCCGGCGACCCCGCCGCCGCGCTCGACGCGGACGGGCTGCATCCGTTCGCCTACTGGACGGTCGCCGTCGTGCTGCTCACCGCTCTCGCCGCCGCGGGCGGCTGGGTGTGGGTGCGGCTGCGCCGCCACGCCCGCAAGGTCGAGACCGACCCGCACACCACCGCCGGGATCGCCACCTCGCATGAGATCACCACCACGGCCTCAGCGCGGGCGCTGCTCCAACGCGCCGCGAACCTCCGCCCCTCCCTGGACAACCCGACACCGGCAGACGTGGGGTACCGGCTCGGCACCAGCAAGGGCAAAGAGGTATGGGCATCGGTCGAAGACTCGATCCTGCTGATCGGGCCGCCCCGTTCCGGCAAGGGCCTGCATGTGGTGATCCCGGCGATCCTCGATGCTCCCGGCGCGGTGATCACCACCAGCACCCGGCCCGACAACCTCACCGCGACTCTGCGCGCCCGCAAACGGATCGGGCCCGTGGCCGTGTTCGACCCTCAACACTTGGCCGAGGGCGTGCCGGCGGGGATGCGCTGGTCACCCATCCGCGGCTGCGCCGACCCGCTCACGGCGATGATCCGCGCCACCGGCCTCGCCTCCGCTACCGGTTTGTCGGCGGGCGGGGTGGAGTCCGGCGGGTTCTGGGAGGGGAAGACCCGCACCGCTCTCCAAGCCTTGCTGCACGCCGCCGCCCTCGACCACCGGAGCCCGGAGGAGCTGTTCCGGTGGACTCTCGACCCCTCGGCGGCGGCCGAGGCGGTCGCGATCCTCACCAACCACCCCGACGCGGCGACCGGCTGGGCGGACTCGCTGGAATCCATGATCGACGCCGACCCCCGCACGCGGGACTCGATCTGGTAGGGCGTGTCCCTCGCCCTGGGTGCGCTGGCCGACCCGCGGGTGCTCGATGCTGTCAGCCCCGGCCCCGGCGAGGATTTCGACCCCGAACGGTTCATCCGCGACAAAGGCACCCTGTTCCTGCTCGCCACCGGCGCCGGTGCCGGCGCATCCGCCGCGCTGGTGGCCGCCCTGGTGGAAGACCTCGTGGAGACCGCTCGCCGGATCGCGGCCCGCTCGCCGGGAGCCCGGCTGGACCCGCCGGTGCTGCTCGCGTTGGATGAGATAGCCAATCTCGCACCGCTGCCGAGCCTGCCGGTGCTGATGGCCGAAGGCGGCGGCACCGGCATCACCTGCGTGCCCGTCTTGCAATCCCTCGCCCAAGCCCGCGACAAGTGGAACGAGAACCAGGCGAACGCGATCTGGGACGCCTCGATCGTGAAGATCATCCTCGGCGGCGCCTCCAACAGCAAAGATCTCCAAGACCTCTCCTCGCTGATCGGTGAGCGCGACGAGTACACCGACAGTGTGACCCTCGGCGATCACGGCACCCGGCAGAACCAACGCTCGGTACGGCGGGTGTCGGTCTTCCCGCCCGACCGGCTGCGGACCTTGCCCTTTGGCACTGCCGTCACCCTGCTGCGCGCCGCACCACCGATCGTCACCGATCTGACCCCGTGGCCGGCCCGGCCCGACGCCGCCCAGCTGAAGACGGACCGCGGCGAGATCGAGGCACTGCTGCGCCGCCCCCGTTCCGCGTAGAGCTCAGGACAGCGGGTGTGCACCTGCCTGTCACGACGGTCACCGCCCTCGGTGACCCGATGAGGCAGACAGGAGCAGAGCGATGGCCGAGGAAGCACACCCCGAGCAGGCCCCGGAGCCGGAGGCGGATGTCCGCCAGTCCTTCAAGGGACGCATCGTGTCCACCCCGTCGCTGGACACCACGTCGACGGGCAAGGCGAAGTTCTACGCGAAGGTCGAGCAGCGGCACTGGAACTACGAAAGCGACGGCACCTACACGCGGCTGCCGAACAGCTACCACGATCTGGTCGCCTACAAGGGCGCTGCCGTCCGCGCGTACAAGAATCTCCTCCGTGGCGACTACTTCATCGCCGAGGGTCGCATGGAGGAGTACACCAGCAAGTCCACCGGCGAGATGAAGGAGCGGTTCGTCGCCACCGGGCTCGGGCACGACATGGCCCACACCCGCTACGACGTCGACCGCAGTCCCCGCCGCGAGGTCGCCGAACGCGCCGCCGGGCAGCAGACCCCCGAACGAGACACGTCCCACCAACGGGCCCCGGAGCCGGAGGGGGCACGGTCGCGGCCGGCCCAGCCGCCGCCCGGGCCGCGGGAGCAGGTGTCTGCCTTCGAGGCGTCGGCGCGGCGTCCTGTGCAGCAGCCGCCGGCGATGGGCCTGTGAGGACGAGGGAGACCGCGATCATGAGCGACCTGACCTCCGACCACAACAGCCCCGCCGAGCCGCAGGCCGATGGCCTGCCCGGCGACGACTTCGACCTGGACGAGGACTACGACGAGTACGACACCGAAGAGGGCGAGGAGGATGCCGGCCCGCCTGGACCGGTGAACTGGTACCTGCTGCGCGCTGACGTGCTCGAAAAGGAGTGGTACGCCCTGAACCGGTGGGTCGAAAGGCTGCGCCGCACCTACGGGCTGCCCGCCAGCGTGATCCCGCCGTTCTGGCACCGCCACGACGAACTGGTCTGGGAACTGTCTGCTCTCCATCTGCATTGGCTGTGCGCCTACCACCCCGAGCAGGACGGGTCCGCCCCGTTCGGGTGGCATCGCGACTTCGCCGACGCCCGCGCCCGGCTGCGCGAATGGGTCGCCGCCTCCGGCACCCGTCTGGACCGCGACCGGCCCACCCGGCAGACCGCCTGGCCCGGCGAGGACCCGCCCGACCCGATCGAGGACGTGTTCGTCGCCGACCGCGACCGCGACTTCGTGGACTACGTCGCCGCACGAGTCGCCGAGCGCCGCGCCGCCGAAGACGCCTTCTACGCCGGCGCCGACCCCGAAACCGGAGAACTGCCATGACCACCACCACCACCGCAGTGCAGAAAGAGAACGCCGAGCTCTCGCGACTCCAGGATCGGGGGCGAGAGCTCGGCGCGTCGTTCCTGCCTCCGACCGAGCGGCAGGGCGCTGCGATCAGGACGATTCTGCTCGCTTCCACTGATACGTCTCGGGAACCGAGTAGCGAGGCGTGATCTTGATCCGATCCGGGTTGAAGTACGGCCCCATCTGGATCGCCTTCTCCACACGGATGTCCAGCAGCATCTTCAGCAGCCGACGCTTCTCGACCAGCTCCAGACGGTCCCATGCCGCCTCCAGATCGCTCTCCTGGATGAACGAGAGCAACTGCTTGTCAGCGACGGGAGGAACCGCAGCCTTCGCGGCCTGCTCGATCTGCGGAATCAGTCGACGTTCGATGCTGGTGAGCATCGTCATGCTGATCCGGCCCTCGGCGTACTCGCTCGCCGCCTCGTCCAGTCGCTGACGCAACGCAGCGGCCTGCTCCTCAGCCTCCCGGACCCGCTCACTCCAATCGTCCTCCGGGCCGATGATCACCGCCAAGCTCTCCGGCTTCGACAACCAGCCCAGCAACACGCCGGTGACGTACACGTCGGTGTTGCGCATATCGATGCTGACCTTGCGGCAGCCGGGGCGCCCGCAGCTGTAGTTGTCAGAACGCAGCCCGGTGCGCTTGCGCACCTTCGTGCCGTGAATCCGCACCAGCGGATGGAGGCAGTACCCGCACCTCGCTATGAACGTCAGCAGCCAGCGCGGATGGCTGGGGTTGTCCTCGGGAACGTAGCGGGTGCGCCTGGCTCGGTCATCGAGCAGATGGTTGACCTGCTCCCACTTCTTGACCGGAATGATCGCGGGCCAGTCCGCCTCGCCGATCACCTCGCCCTGGTACATCCGCAATCCCGCGATCGTCGGGCTCTTGATGATCTGCCGGATCGTGGCAGTCGTCCAGCCGCGCGAGTGATCAGAGGTCGCCTTCATCGGCGTGGGCACGCCCTGACGATTGAGGCGCGTCACGATCTGGTTGATCGACCCGCCGTCGAGAATCTCGTCAACCGCTGAGACGATGATCGCCGCCTTCTCCGGGTCTACCTCCTGGCGAACGAGCGCACGGGTATGCTCGTCGTAGACCCTCCGGTACCCGAACGGCAGCCGCCCGTGCGGGCGGCCCTTCTGCGCGTTCAGCCGCACCGTGCGCAACTGCCGGTCGCGGATGATCGCCGCGTCCTTCTCCGCACTCAGAAACTCCAGGCCCATCATGAAGCTGTCATCGTGGCGGGCGAAGTCGTAGACACGACCCTTCGTCAGGTACAGCACCCCGGCCTCCTGACAGGCGGCGCGCAGCTGCACATAGGCCAGGAGCTCACGACCGGCACGTGAGGGCTCCCACGTCACGAAGGCGTCGTACTCCTTCGACGCGATCAGTTCCAGAGCCTCCTCGAATCCTTCGCGCTCGCGGGTGCGCCAGCGCGACGCGGATCGGTTGGCGTCGGTGATGACCTTGGCGACCGTCCACTTCTCCTGCTCGCACCAGGCGCGGCAGTCGGTCTCCTGGTCGGTGGTGGATCGCATGAGGTAGTGGCGATCCATCGAGGCACGTGTGTAGATGAGTGCTCTGACTTCCGAGGCGACCGGCAGAGCGAGTGATTGAGTTTCCATGGCAGACAGGTGCTCCCTTGGGATCTGCCATCGAATTTCTGGGTGAGCCGACCAACGACGTCGACTCCGACATGCTCGCCGCGATGGAGGACCTCCTCGACTCGTGGCCGGGCACCCTCATCGTCGTCTCCCACGACCGCTACCTGCTCGAGCGGGTCACCGATCAGCAGTACGCGATCCTCGGCCACCGTCTGCGGCACGTGCCCGGCGGGGTCGACGAGTACCTGCGCCTGCGCGCGGAGGAGGCCGCGGGGTCGAGCCCGGCAACGAGGTCGAACAGTGCAGATCCCGCCGGGACCGCCTCGGCGGAGGAGTCGTCGGCACCGAAGCTCAGCGGCGCCGAACGGCGGGCCGCGACGAAGGAGGTCTCGGCGATCGAGCGGCGCATGGACAAGCTGAGCACGCAGGTGGCCGCCCTCCACGAGGAGATGGCCGTCCACGATCAGGCCGACTTCGAGGGACTCGCCGCGCTCACCGCGCAGGTCCGGGAACTCGAGGATAAGACGGCAGCGCTTGAGGAGCGCTGGCTCGAGGCCACCGAGGCGCTGGAGGCGTAGTGGACTGGCGTCAGCGGCTGGCCGACGAGGAGGCGGAGACCCGTGCGCTCCTCGCGTCGCTGAGCGCCTCGATCGACGGTCTCTCCGCTGCCCGGCAGGGCGACAACAGCGACGACGAGCACGACCCCGAGGGCTCGACGATCGCGTTCGAACGCAGCCAGGCCGACGCGCTGCGGCAGCAGGCCGGTGACCGCCTCGACGCGATCGCCGCGGCGATGACCCGGCTCGATGACGGGACGTTCGGGATCTGCGCCGCCTGCTCACAGCCGATCGCCCCGGCGCGACTCGACGCTCGCCCGTACGCGGCGCTGTGCGTGATGTGCGCGAGCAGGGACACCGGGAGGTAGACGATGGCCGCCGGAGTCGTCCTCATCGTTCTCCCCCCGCTGCTCCTGCTCCTCGCCGGCGTGCTCGTCCTCGTCCAGGCCGCCCGGGGCCGGCGCACCGGGTCGACGCCCGGTTTCGTCCTCCGCCTCATCGCCGGCATCGGCGTCCTCCTCTGCGCACTCCTCGCACTGTCGGGGCTGTGGCTCGAGATCAACTACGCGGTGGTGTTCTTCCCCGTCATCGCTCTCATCCTCGGCGGGGTGTGGCTCATCGCCTTCCTCGGCGCCGCGCTGCTCGCCGACTGGCTGACCGCCCGCGGCGGGAACTGACGAACTCGGGACGGAAGTCTAGGCGCCTGGGGAGGGCGGGCCGCCTCGGCGACATGACCTTCTGTGACGGAATGCGGCGCGAATCTGACCTTCTGTGACGGTCGACGGCGGACAGCGACGCTGCCTGTGATGAGCTGGCTGAGTCCTCAATGCGACGGAGCTCGGTCATCGGGCCCGACGATCTCAGCTCTACCGGGAGAACTCATGTCACAGTCCAACGCCCTCACCGAGCGCCTCGACGCCGGTCCCGTGATCTGCGCGGAAGGCTTCCTCTTCGAACTCGAGAAGCGCGGTTACCTCTCCGCGGGAGAATTCGTGCCCGAGGTCGCGCTCGAGTTCCCCGAGGCGCTGCGCAGCCTCCACGTCGACTTCCAGCGGGCCGGCTCCGACATCGTCGAGGCCTTCACGTACAACGGACACCGCGAGAAGATGCGGGTCATCGGCAAGGAGGACCTCCTCGAGCCTCTCAACCGCTCGGCCCTGCAGATCGCGCGCTCCGTCGCCGACGCCAAGCCCGGCAACTTCATGGCCGGCAACATCTCGAACTCGAACATCTGGGATCCCGCCGACCCCGCGAAGCAGGACGAGGTCCGCGCGATGTTCTCCGAGATGGTCGGCTGGGCCGTCGAGGAAGGCGCCGACCTCATCATCGGTGAGACCTTCTACTTCGCCGGTGAGGCCATCGCCGCCGCCGAGATCGCGAAGGCCAGCGGCCTGCCCGTCGTCCTCACCCTCGCGCCGATGGCGTTTCAGGAGATGGCCGACGGGGCCGGGATCGTCGAGACCGCCCAGCGCCTCGAGCAGCTCGGCGTCGACGTCGTCGGCCTCAACTGCTTCCGCGGACCGGCGACGATGCTGCCGTGGCTCAAAGAGATCCGCGCGGCCGTCTCGTGTCACGTCGGCGCCCTGCCGATCCCCTACCGGACGACCGAGGAGGAGCCGACCTTCTTCAACCTCTCCGACCCCCACGCCGCGGTGCCGTCCCCGCACGGCCGGACCTTCCCCACCGCGCTCGATCCGCTGCAGACCAACCGCTACGAGATCGGTGCCTTCGCGAAGGAAGCGCACGAGCTCGGCGTCAACTACCTCGGCGTGTGCTGCGGGGCGACCCCGATGCACATCCGCGAGGTCGCCGAGGCGGTCGGCCTGACGACGGAGGCGAGCCGGTTCTCGGAGAACATGAGCAACCACTTCATGTACGGCACGAACGAGCGCCTCGCCGACAACGTCGTCGCCCTCGGCGACCGGGCGTAGGAGCGCCTCGGGCGGACCAGCGCCTCGGGTGCAGCAGCGTGTGAAGCGGTCGGCGGCCGATGCCGCCGGCCGCCGCTTTACTTTCCGGTGACGTCGATCCGGTCGAGGGCGGCTTCGAGGCGGGCGACGGTGCCGTCGATGTCACCGAGCTTGTCGAGCCCGAAGAGCCCGATGCGGAACGTCGTGAAGCCCTCCGGCTCCCCGGCGTGCAGCGGCACACCCGCCGCGACCTGGAGTCCGACCTCCTTGAACGCCGCGCCGTTGGCCAGCTGAGGGTTGGTCGTGTGGACGACGACCACGCTCGGCGCCTGGAACCCCGGGGCCGCCACCGAGGGCAGACCGCGGGCGGCGAAGACCGCGCGCACCCGCTCGCCGAGTTCGAACTGCGCCGTCTCGAGCTTGTCGAAGCCGCGCTCCTCGGTCTCGCGCATGAGAGCGGCGTTGTGGGCGAGCGCATCCGTCGGCATCGTCGCGTGGTACGGTGCGCGCCCGGCCTCGTACTCGTCGGCGATGAACAGCCACTTCTTCAGGTCCATCGCGAAGCTCGTCGAGGTGCCGGCCTCGACCGCGGCCCGACCGGCCTCCCCGAGCATGACGTAGCCCGCGCACGGCGACCCGCTCCACCCCTTCTGCGGGGCGCTGATGAGGACGTCGACGCCGAGCTCGGCCATCGACACCCACACCGCACCCGAGGCGATGCAGTCGAGGACGAAGACTCCCCCGACGGAGTGGACGGCATCGGCGACGGCCCGGATGTACTCGTCGGGCAGGAGCATCCCCGAGGCCGTCTCGACGTGGGGAGCGAACACGACGGCCGGGCGTTCGCGCTCGATGGCGGCGACCACCTCGGCGATGGGGGCAGGCGACCACGCGGCCCGGACATCGTCGGAGTCCGGCTGAGCCGGGAGGACGACGGTCTCGCTCGCGATCGCTCCGGCGTCGAGGATCTGCGACCACCGGAACGAGAAGAGCCCGTTGCGGATGATCAGGCACTTCTTTCCCGTCGCGATCTGCCGGGCCACCGATTCCATCGCATAGGACCCGCCACCGGGGACGATGGCCGCACTCTGCGCGTCGAAGGCGGTCCGCAGGATGCGGTTGACGTCCTGCATGACGGAGACGAAGCGCGCCGACATGTGGTTGAGCGAACGGTCGGTGAAGACGACCGAGTACTCGAGCAGACCGCCGGGATCGACGTCGTCGTGGGGCAGGGTCGGATCGTGGGGCTGCGGCGCATCATGTGGCTGAGTCATAGATCCCACAGTGCCACGTTCCCCGCGCCGGGGCCACCGGCGGCTCAGACCTCGACTTCGCTGCGGTCGCCCGACCACAGCGTGTGGAAGACCCCGGGACGGTCGACCCGCCCGTACGTGTGCGAGCCGAAGAAGTCCCGCTGGGCCTGGATGATCGCCGCCGAGGACCGGGGCGTGCGGAGGCCGTCGACGTAGGCCAGCGCCGAGGCGAGCGCCGGGACCGCGATCCCCGCCGCGACCGCGTCGCCGACGGTCGAGCGCAGAGCGGCCTGGTCGGCCTCAAGCGACTGCCGGACATCATCGGCGGCGAGCAGGCTGCTGAGATCCGGCTGCGCGTCGTAGGCGGCGACGATCCGGTTGAGCAGTCGCGCGCGGATGATGCACCCGGCCCGCCAGATCGACGCGAGCTCGCCGAGGCTGATGTCCCAGCCGTGCTCGCGGGCGCCCGCGGCGATCTCGTCGAAGCCCTGGACGTACGCGAGGATCTTGCCCATGTACAGCGCCCGGCGGACCGTCTCGATCGCCTCGCCGAGGCGGTCGGCAGGGGCCGTGTCCGCCGATGCCGTGTCCGCCGGGGCCGGTCCGCCGAGGGCCTCCCCCTGGGCGCGCAGATCCGCCGCCTGGGACAGCGACCGCGCGAAGACCGCCTCGGCGATCGTCGGCACGGGAACCCCGAGGTCGAGACCCGACTGCGCCGTCCACGCCCCGGTCCCCTTGGCACCGGCGGCATCGGCGACGATGTCGACGAAGGGACGCCCCGTCGCGGCATCGGTGTGGGCGAAGACCTCGGCGGTGACCTCGATGAGGTAGGACTCGAGTTCGCCCGCGTTCCACTCGGTGAGCACCGCGGAGATCTCGGCGGGGGTGAGCCCGAGCCCGTCGCGGAGGATCGTGCACGCCTCGGCGATGAGCTGCATGTCGGCGTACTCGATGCCGTTGTGGACCATCTTGACGAAATGACCGGCGCCGTCCGTGCCGATGTGGGCCACGCACGGGACCGGCTCGACCGACCCCGGCACCTCGGCACGGGCGGCGATCGGCGTGAGGAGGGGACGCAGGCGCTCCCAGGCGGCGTCGGAGCCGCCGACCATGAGCGAGGGCCCCTCGAGCGCGCCGACCTCACCGCCGGAGATCCCGACGCCGACGAACTCGATGCCCGTCTCGGCCAACCGCCGCCCGCGGGCGATCGTGTCGGTGAAGTGGGAGTTGCCGCCGTCGACGATGATGTCGCCGGGGGCGAACACCTCGGCGATGCTGCCGATCGCGGCGTCCGTCGCCGCCCCGGCATTGACCATGAGGATCGCGACGCGGGGCGCCTGCAGCATCCCGGCGAGCTCGGCGGGAGAGGTCGCGACGAGGAACTCGGCCTCCGGGTGGTTCGCGGCCACCGCCCGCGCGCGGTCGACGTCGAGGTCGTAGAGCGCGACGCGCAGACCCTCCTGCCCGGCGAGGTTGCGAGCGAGGTTCGACCCCATCACTCCGGTCCCGATCACAGCGACATCGGCGTTCATCAGCAGTCCTCTTCGTTGCAGGGTCACGTTGTTGACAGTCTTCCGCAGAAGAAATACGGTTCAATAACTCTGATTTATTCTGCAGAGCATATCAATATCATCATATGTTTTCGAGAGATTCTTATGGACCTGGGACAGACCCTTCCACCACTCGTCATCATGGGAGTGTCGGGGACGGGCAAGACCGTCGTCGGCCAGCAGGTCGCCGAGGCTCTCGGGGTGACGTTCATCGACGGCGATGACCTGCACACCCCGGCGAACAAGGCGAAGATGGCCGCCGGCATTCCGCTCACCGACACCGACCGGATGCCGTGGCTCGCCGCGATCGCCACCGAGCTCAGCCGCCTCCCCGCCCCGCTCATCGCCTGCTCGGCGCTCAAGCGCCGCTACCGTGACCGCCTGCGCATCGATGCCCCGGCGACATTCTTCATCCACCTCGACGGTCCCCGCGCCGTCATCGCCGACCACCTGGCCCGGCGCGCCCACGAGTTCATGTCGCCGACGCTGCTCGACTCGCAGCTGTCCACCCTCGAGGCCCTCGAGCCCGACGAGGCGCACATGGTCGTCTCGATCGAGCAGAGCCTGCCCGAGGTGCGGCAGACGATCCTCGATCTCCTGCCCGCCGAACTCTCCCGCATCGCCCTCCACCGCCGCACCCGCCTCGAGGAAGAGGATCAATGACCGACATCGAACTCGCGTGGACGCTGCCGGCGCCCGCGCTGCTCGGCCTTGCCGCCGCGGCGATCGCCCTCCTGCTGCTGCTCATCATCAAGCTCCGGCTCCACGCGTTCGTCGCCCTCGTCGTCGTCAGCGTGCTGACGGCACTCGCGGCCGGCATCACCCCCGGTGACCTCGTCACCGTGCTCTACGACGGGTTCGGCTCGACCCTGGCCAGCGTCGCCCTCCTCGTCGGCCTCGGCGCGATGCTCGGGCGCCTCCTCGAGCTCTCCGGCGGCGCAGAGGTGCTCACCGACCGTCTCATCAAGGCCTTCGGTGAGAAGCGCGCCCCGCTCGCGCTCGGGGTGACGTCCCTGCTCTTCGGGTTCCCGATCTTCTTCGACGCCGGCCTCGTCGTCATGC
Source organism: Brevibacterium sp. NPDC056726 (assembly GCF_042790515.1). NCBI lineage: Bacteria > Bacillati > Actinomycetota > Actinomycetes > Micrococcales > Brevibacteriaceae > Brevibacterium > Brevibacterium sp. NPDC056726. Next base: position 17,785 of record NZ_JBHTYZ010000001.1, read on the forward strand.
TCCCGATCATCTTCACCGTCGCGCGCCGCCTCGGCGGGTCGCTGCTCCTCTACGCGATGCCCGCGGCGATGGCGTTCTCCGCGATGCACATCTTCGTGCCCCCGCACCCGGGTCCCGTCGCCGCCTCCGGCCTCCTCGGCGCCAATGTCGGTCTCGTCCTCATCTGCGGCATCCTCATCGCGATCCCCGCGTGGTACCTGTGCGGGTACCTCTTCGGTCTCTTCATCGGCCGGCGCTTCGACGTTCCCGTGCCGACGATCCTCTCCGCCGGCGGCGACGACGAGTATGCGAGCTTCAAGTCGACACCGAGCCTGACCACCGTCATCACCCTCCTCGTCCTCCCCCTCATCCTTATCTTCTTCAACACCGGACTCGGCTTCGCCGCCGAGGCAGGCTGGGTCGACGGCGAATCCACCCTGGTGACGAGCCTGCGGATGCTCGGCGAGACGCCGATCGCGCTGCTCATCACCGTGCTCGCGGCGATGTGGCTGCTCGGGTGGCGGAAGAACAAGAGCCGCTCGCTCGTCGACTCGATCGTCGACTCCGCACTCGGACCGGTGTGCTCGATCGTCCTCATCACCGGGGCCGGCGGCATGTTCGGCGGGGTGCTGCGGGCCAGCGGCATCGGCGACTCGATCGCCGACTCCCTCGCCGCGCTCGGCTTGCCGGTCATCGTCGCCGGCTTCCTCATCGCCGCCATCGTCCGCGTCGCCCAGGGATCGGCGACCGTGGCGCTGACGACGGCCGCCGCGCTCGTCCAGCCGATCGTCGTCGGCAATCCGGACTTCTCGAGCCTCCAGGTCGTCGCGATCGTCCTCGCCCTCGCCGCGGGCTCCGTCTTCGCCAGCCACGTCAACGACTCGGGCTTCTGGCTCGTCTCACGGTTCTTCGGCATGGACACGAAGACGACGCTGAAGACGTGGACGGTCGGGCAGGCGCTCCTCGGCGTCGTCGGCTTCGCCTTCAGCCTCATCCTCTACGCCGTCGTCAGCGCGTTCTGAGGCGCGCGGGACTTCCCGCGTTCTGAGAGGCGCGCGGGCCTCAGCGCCTTGTGAGACGCGGGCCTCTCACGTCCGCCGGGGCTCGCCGTCCCAGACCGAGGACATCTCGTCGTAGGCCTTCGCGACGATCTTCGCCATCGCCTGCCGGGCCCGATCCGGCTCCTCACCGCCGATCGCATCGGCGACGTCGAAGTGCCACTGGAGCGCATCGGGATGGGGGAACTGCGGCTGCAGCCCCTCCGCGGTGCGACCGGCGAGGATCTCGGCGACGACGGTGTCGAACGACGCGAAGAGCTCGTTGCCGCCGGCGCGCAGGACAGCGCGGTGGAACGCGGCATCGGCATCGAGGAAGGCGCTCACGTCACCGGTCCGCCCGGCCGCCCTCATCCGCGCGGCCAGGCGCATGATCTCCTCAGCCGCCTCGGCGTCGGCATAGGTCGCCGCGAGACCCGCGGCCTCGGGCTCGATCGCCACCCGCAGCTCGGTCAGGGACCGCAGCTGACGAGCGGGACGGACCGCCATCCGCCAGCGGACGACGAGCGGATCGAGGATCGTCCACTCCGACATCGCGAGGATGACGAGACCGAGCCGGCGCACCGGTCGAACCATCCCGAGGGACTCGAGGACGCGCACGGCCTCCCGGATGACCGAGAGCGAGACGTCGTAGCGGGCGCGCAGCTCCTCGGCCTTGACGACGACGCCCGGGGGCAGCGCCTCGGAGACGATGTCGCGTCCGATCGCCTCGACGACCTGACCGTGGAGGTTCTCCCGCGGCGGCGGGTTCGCATCGGCGGCCATCAGCCGCTCGGCACCACGTGGGCGCCCGCCGCGGGACCCGTCGTCCGCAGCGCTTCCTTGACTCCCCGCGTGGCCTGGAGGAGAACGGCGAGGTCGAGGGCGTGGTGGGCGTCGCGGGCGAGGAACCCGATCGTCGGTCCCGAGCCGCTGAGCAGGGGCAGGACCGCGCCGGCCTCGCGTCCGGCCTCGAGCACCTCGGCGAGTTCCGGCCGGAAGGACACGGCCGCCTCGGTGAGGTCGTTGCCGGCGGCGGCCGCGAGCGCGTCGACGTCACCGGCGGCGAGCGCCTTGAGCACCTCCGGCGGGACCTCGGCCGGAGCCGGGTCGGGGGTGAGTTCGTCAAAGCGGCCGTAGACCGCAGGCGTCGAGAGCTGCCCCGCCGAGGTGGCCATCACCCAGTGGAAGGTCCCGCGGGTGAGGACGGGGCTGAGCTTCTCCCCGCGGCCGTGGCCGATCGCCGTGCCCCCGCGCAGGAGGAACGGGACGTCGGCGCCGATGTCGACGGCGAGGTCGGCGAGCACTTCGGTCTCGACTCCCCCGATGAGGTGCGCGGCACCGGTCAGTGCCGCTGCGGCATCGGCGGAGCCCCCGCCCATCCCCCCGGAGACGGGCACCTGCTTGTCGATGACGATGTCGAGCCCGCGCAGCGCATCGACGTTCCGTTCGGCCTCGAAGGTGCTGATGAGGAGGTCGACGGCACGGCGGGCGAGGTTCGCCTCCCCGCGCGGCACGGTGTCATCGGCGTAGCGCCCCTGGACGATGATCGCCCCCGTCCCGCCGGGGATGAGGGTGAGCGTCTCGGTGAGGTCGAGGGCCTGGAAGACCGTCGCGAGCTCGTGGTAGCCGTCCTCGCCGACTCCGCCGACGCCGAGGTGGACGTTGATCTTCCCCGGTGCGCGCACTCTCACCGGGGTCGGGGCGCCGGGGCGCGGGGACAGCTGCTCGGTCATGCGGAGCGACCGCCCTCCGGGTCGGCGTCCGGGCTCGGTTCCGCTGCCGGACGACTGTCATCGGCGGCGAGTCGGGCCTCGGCGGCGGCGAGGCGTGCGAAGTCGGCGACGCCGAGCGCCTCCCCCCGGGTGCGCGGGTCGATGTCGGCGGCGCGGAGGACCTCCTCGGCGCGTGCCGGGCTGCCGGCCCACGTCGCGAGGGCCGCGCGCAGGGTCTTGCGGCGCTGCGCGAACGCGGCGTCGACGAGGGAGAAGAGGCGTGTGCGCTCGGCGGGGTCCCTCTCGCTGCGGGTGACGTCGATGCGGACAAGTCCCGAGTCGATGTTCGGGGCCGGCCAGAAGACGTTCTTGCCGATCCGCCCGGCCAGTCCGACCTCGCCGTACCACTGGGCCTTGACGCTCGGCACGCCGTACGTCCGCGAGCCGGGCCCCGCGGCGAGGCGCTCGGCGACCTCGAGCTGGACCATGACGAGGACGGTCCTCAGGCTCGGGAAGATCTCGAGGAAACGGAGGAGGACGGGCACGGCGACGTTGTAGGGCAGGTTCGCCACGAGCGCGTCCGGGGCCTGCGGCAGCTCGGTGACCTTGAGTGCGTCGGCGCCGACGAGATCGAACCGGTCGACGGCCTCCGGCGCGAACTCCGCGATCGTTGCGGGCAGGCGGGCGGCGAGCACCTCGTCGATCTCGACGGCGGTGACGGCATGACCGGCCTCGAGCAGGCCGAGGGTGAGCGACCCGAGTCCGGGACCGATCTCGACGACGTTCTGCGCCCCGGCGAGGTCGGCTGTCGCGACGATCGAGCGCACGGTGTTGGGGTCGATGACGAAGTTCTGCCCCTTCTGCTTCGTCGGGCGCAGACCGATGTCAGCGGCGATGTCGCGGATGTCGCGTGCGGTCAGTAACGTCACACCCAACAACCTACCTCACGGTCTCGGCAGACCTCACCGTGACGGCGCCCGTGATCCCCCGTGACCTGCGGGTGACCCGGAAACGTTAGGCTGGCCCCCATGGATCGCACGACTCTGGCCGAACTCCTCGACGTCTCCGTCCTCGACCGTCTCGACCGGATCGATGATCTGCCCACAGGCGACCTCGCCCGTTCAGCGGCGCTGCGCAAGGAGGGGTTCTCCGCCGAGGTGACCGCGGCCCTGCTCACGCAGGCGCAGCTGCGCACGGAGGCCGTCGGCAAGCTCGGCCCCTACGCCGCGGAGATGCTCTTCACCCGTGACGGCCTCGCCCAGGCCACCCGCCTGCCCGTCGCCGCCCACCACGCGCAGCGGTTGCTCGCCGCCGGACGAGCCGACGGCTCCGACGCCCCCGTCCGCATCGCCGACCTCGGCTGCGGGATCGGCGTCGATGCGTTCGCGTTCGCCGGCCTCGGCGCCGAGGTCCGCGCCGTCGACGCCGACGAGGTCACCGCCGCGATCGCCGCCTTCAACCTCCGGCACCTGCCCGGTGCCGAGGTCGCTCACGGGCTGGCCGAGGACGCCGAGATCGACGGCGCCGACGCCCTATGGTTCGATCCGGCTCGCCGCCGCGTCGGTCGCGCGAACGCCCGCGGGGCGACCGCGCGCATCGCCGACCCCGACGAGTTCTCCCCGTCGCTGACCTGGGTCGTCGACCGCGCGGCGAAGGCCCATGCGGCCGGGGTCAAGCTGGGCCCCGCCCTCGACCATGACCTCATTCCCGCGTCAGCCGAGGCCCAGTGGGTCTCCCACGACGGCGACGTCGTCGAGGTGTGCCTCTACTTCGGAGCGGCCCGGCAGCGCCCCGGACGCAGCGCACTCGTCATGGGCGAGCGCACCCTCCTCGTCCACGAGGACGATGTGCCGGCGACCGACGAGGACGGCATCGGCCGCCTCGGCGCGTATCTCCTCGAACCCGACGGCGCGATCGTCCGCGCGGGGCTCGTCACGGCGCTCACCGGTCCCCTGCAGGCGCGCCGGCTCAACCCGTCGATCGCCTACCTCACAACCGATGTCGCCCCGACCGGGCCGGCCGCGGCCGGGGTCACCGCGTACGAGATCGTCGATGTCCTCCCGGCGAAGATCCCGAGCCTGCGCAAGGAGCTCATCGCCCGCGGCATCGGCTCCGTCGTCATCAAGAAGCGCGGCGCCGACATCGTCCCCGACCAGGTGCGACGCCAGCTCAAGCTGCCGAAGGGCGAGCGCGCCACCCTCGTCTTCACCCGCCTCGGCGACAAGCACGTCGTCCTCCTCACCCAGCCGTTCACGGCACCCGGGACTGCCACGGAGTCCTGAGGGGACGTAGAGTCAGCAGCGGAGGCGATCGCAGGAGATCGACCCGAGCCAAGGAGATCCGATGACCCGAACCGATGTCCTCATCACCGCGCAAGAGCTCCTCACCCAGGCGATGGGCCGGACCCCGCCGAGGCTGCTCGACGTCCGCTGGACCCAGCTCAAACCCGATGGCCGGGACGACTTCGCACGCGGTCACCTGCCGCACGCGCTCTACGTCGACCTCGACACCGACCTCGCCGATCACGGTCAGACCGATCCGCGCGCCGGGCGCCATCCCCTGCCGAGTCCCGAACAGTTCCAGACCACGGTCCGGACCTGGGGCATCACCCCGGAGACCGAGGTCGTCGTCTATGACGACAACTCCGGACTCGGCGCGGCGAGAGCCTGGTGGCTGCTGCGCTGGGCGGGACTGCACGCCCGTGTCCTCGACGGTGGGATCGACGCTTGGGTCTCCGCCGGCGGCGACCTCGAATTCGGTGAGGCCGCTGCCGTCGACCCCTCCACCGTCGTCATCACTCCCGGGTCGATGCCCGTCATCGACGCCGACACCGCCGAGTCCTGGGACGGGGTGCTCCTCGACGCCCGCGCCCCCGAGCGCTTCCGCGGGGAGACCGAACCCCTCGACGCGGTCGCCGGCCACATTCCCGGAGCGCGGAACGCCCCGGCGACGGAGAACACCGCCGACGGCTACATCCTCTCCGAGGTCGACCTCCGCGAGCGCTTCGGCGACCTCGGCGCCCTCGAGGAGTCGGTCGCCGTCTACTGCGGGTCCGGGGTCACCGCGTGCCACAACGCGATGGTGCTCGCGACCCTCGGGGTCGGCTCGAGCCTCTATTCGGCGAGCTGGTCCGGCTGGTCGTCCGACCCGGGTCGCGGGATCGCCACAGGCAGCTGAGCATCCGTGCCGCGGTCCGCTATGCTCCGCCCCTGAACCGGCTGGTGGGCTGCGGGCAGACCGACGTCGACGCGGAGTCCCCCGCCGGCCAGCGGGGTGAGGGTGAGACTGCCGTGATGAGTGGCGATGATGCGCGCGACGATCGCGAGGCCGAGGCCGACCCCTGCGTGGCTGCTGTCGCGGGTGCGCCTGCCGCCGCGCTGGAACGGTTCGGTGAGGGTCGCAACCGCTTCGGGGCTGATGACCGCTCCGGTGTTCTCGACGCTCACCCACGCCCACGGGCCGATGCCGCCCGGTGCCGGCTGCCGGCCGGTGCGCACGCGCAGCGAGCCGCCGGCCGGGAGGTTGTGGACGATGGCGTTGTGGACGAGGTTCGTCACCACCTGGGACAGCAGCACCGGCGACCCCAGCGCTGTGGCCGGCTGAGTGTCGAATTCGACGTCGATCCCCCGCGATTCGGCGAACGGCAGCAGGGTCTCCACGGCATCCTCGGCGAGGAGGGAGAGGTCGACCGGCTCGACGTCGCGGATCTCATTGCCGGCGCGGCTGAGCAGGAGGAGCGCCTCGGTGAGCGCGATCGCACGGTCGTTGACCGCGCGCAGCTGAGCGAGATCCGCGCTGTGCTCGCGGTCGGGCTCGCGCTGTGCGACATCGAGGACCGCCTGCGTGATGGCCAGCGGGGTCCGCAGCTCATGGGAGGCGTTCGCGGCGAAGCGCTGCTGCTCGGCGACATGGGCCTCGACCCGGGTGAGCATCGCATCGAAGACGTCGGCGAGCTCCCGGATCTCGTCCTGGCGCCCGCTCATCCGGATGCGGTGGGAGAACTCGCCGGCGGACACCGCCCGGGCCGCCCGGGTGATCCTCTCCAGCGGGGTGAGCATGCGGCCGGCGAGGAACCATCCCCCGGCCAGCCCGACGACGAGGAGGAACCCCAAGGTCGCCGCCGCGGCGGGGAAGAACGCCCGCTGCAGATCGGAGCGATTGGGGACGAAGCCGTCGGGGGCGCTGATCGGCACGTTGGGGACATAGCGCAGGAGGAAGATCCAGACGACGGCGAGCAGGAGGATGCCGGCGACGATGAGGAACCCGGCGTAGCTGAGCGTCAGCTGCCACCGGACGCTCAGTCCGCGGGGCCGCGGCTCAGCCACGGTCGGCCGCCTCGGCGCTCGGGTCCGCGATGCGATAGCCGACACCGGGCACCGTCGCGATGAGCCAGGGCTCGCCGAGGCGCTTGCGCAGAGCCGAGACCGTGATCCGCACGGCATTGGTGAAGGGGTCGGCGTTCTCGTCCCAGGCCTTCTCGAGCAGCTCCTCGGCGCTGACGACTCCCCCGTCGGCGCGCATGAGCACCTCGAGCACCGCGAACTGCTTGCGGGTGAGTGCGACATACCGGCCGTCTCGGTAGATCTCCCGGCGGAACGGGTCGAGGCGAAGACCCGCGACCTCGAGCACCGGTGCGCGGTGCTGGGACCGGCGCCGGTCGAGGGAGCGCAGACGCAGCACGAGCTCGGCGAGCTCGAAGGGCTTCGTCAGGTAGTCGTCGGCGCCGAGGGCGAACCCCGTCGTCTTGTCGTCGAGGCGGTCGGCGGCGGTGAGCATGAGGATCGGCATGCCGGTGCCGGCGGCGACGATCTGGCGGGCCACCTCGTCGCCGGAGGGTCCGGGGATGTCACGGTCGAGCACGGCGATGTCGTAGTCGTTGACCGCGAGCATCTCGAGCGCCTGGTCACCGTCGCCGGCGATGTCGGCGGCGATGGCCTCCAGGCGGAGTCCGCTGCGGACGGCCTCGGCCATCTCGGGTTCGTCCTCGACGATCAGTACGCGCATAGGGATCAGCGTATCGGCCCGGATGTATCGCGGACATATCGATTTCCGCATACGCTCCGGCAACAGGCGACGGCGTTGACTGAAGGCATGACCACGAGAACCGCAGCATCCGTCCCGACAACCACCGACCGCCTCGGCGTCCTCGCCGTGGCCGTCGGACTCGCCGTCCTGCTCATCGCCGCCCTCGCCGGCTGCGCAGTGCAGGCGGAGTCCCCGACCGGCGAGTCGGGAGTCGGGGCGTCGATCGACGCGAACGTTCGCGACACCGACAACGGCGCCCTGCCCGACGACGCCCGCATCACCGACACCGAACTGCCGGGCATCTCCGGGCTCGACGCCGATCTGCGCACAGCGGTGACCGCGGCCGCCGAGTCCGCGCGCCTCGACGGCGTGACGTTCACCGTCAACAGCGGGTGGCGATCGGCGGCCTACCAGGCCGGTCTGCTCGACGACGCCGTCTCCACCTACGGGTCGAAGGCCGAAGCCGCACGGTGGGTCGCCACCCCCGAGACCTCACCGCACGTGTCCGGAGACGCCGTCGACATCGGCCCGATGGACGCCTCGAGCTGGCTCTCCCAGCACGGCGCCGACTTCGGGCTGTGCCAGATCTACGGCAACGAGGCGTGGCACTACGAGCTCCGGCCGGAAGCGCAGACCGACGGCTGCCCGCAGCAGTACGCCGACCCCACCGAGGACCCCCGGATGCGGTGATTCCGCGGTGCGGTGAGGGGCAGGGTGTGCGGCTCGTCTCATTCATCGATGCGCAGGGCCATCCGTCCCGCAGCTGAGGCTAGGCTAATCTTGCACGCCGATTCCCTGAGGACGAAAGAGGACTGCTCCGTGCCCGAGACCCTGCCATCCGGCTCCCTGTCCACCGGCTCCCGCCTCGACAGCGCCCGCCGTTGCCCGACGCGATCGGGCCGGCTCTCAGCCGTGCGCGGCAGCCTCGCGCTGTCGGCCGCCGTGCTCACGGTCAGTGTCCTCAGCGGGTGCGGCACCGACGCGGAGACAGCGGGGGCCGCCTCGGCGAACACCTACTCCGTGGAGACCGAGCTCGGCACCTTCGAGGCCCCGACCGACTATGAACGGGTCGTCGTCACGTCGACGGCGCTCCTCGACTCGAGCGTCGCAGCCGGAGTCACGCCCGTCGGCTCGCCGATGTCGTTCGCGGGTCTGCCCGACTACGTCGGCCTCGACGACGACTCGGTCACGCGCATCGGGGACTCCGACGAGGAGATCGACCTCGAGTCCGTGGCCGCGCTCGAACCCGACCTCATCCTCATGAACGCCTCGGGCGGTGCCGGCCTCGATGACACGATGTTCGACGAGTACTCCGACATCGCACCGACGGTGCCCGTCGTCGTCGGCGAGCAGGACCCCAAGGGCCTTGCCGCCCAGGTCGGGGCCGCTCTCGACCGCACCGCGGAGATGGATGAGGCCGCCCGGGCCTACGAGTCCCGCGCTGCCGACCTCAAGGCGCAGCTCGCCGACGATCCCGAAGCGGCCAAGCCGGTCTCGCAGGTGCGCCTGCGGCCCGACGAGGTGCGCGTGATGATGGAGGAGACGAACGCCGGGGTTGCGATGACCGACGCCGGGCTGACGTTCGCTCCGCCGGCCGAGGGCGCGAGCGTCGGCGAGGGCGGCTATGTCGAGACGAGCCTCGAGCTGCTGCCGGGCAGCCTCGGCGACCACATCTTCGTCTACAGCACCGAGGAGGGCGTCGTCGATGAGGTCGCGGCCTCACCGATCTGGCAGGCCATCCCCGCCGTCGAGGCCGGCAACGTCCACACCGTCGACTTCGAGGCGTGGATGCGCGGGCAGGGCTACCTCGCGCTGAACACCGTCCTCGACGACATCGCCGCCGCATACGGCAAGCAGCTCGACTGACTCACCCGCTGCACGACGGCGCCGCGTCGCTGCCGTCGTACTCGACCGGCAGCGATCCCGTGGCGGTGAGGTCGCCCTTGAGCCACTTCGCGACCGCCTCGAGCGCGTAGGGATTGGAATCGTAGGCGGTCACCGCGGTCTTCGCCGTGGTGCTGCGCATGGTCCACGGGGCAGCGGTGCCGACGGCCACCTCGGCGGAGGTCTTCGGACTCAGACTCACCGTCGTCCCACCGGAGCCGACGGTCAACCCCGCGGACTCGGCCGCCTTGCCCAGAGCGGCCTTCTCCTTCTCGCTGCCGCCGACGATCGAGATCGACTCGGTGCCCGCGAACTCGCAGTCGCCCTTGAGCACGGTCAACGACTTCTCGGCGACCTCGGTGAGCACGGCCTCGGGATCCTCGGCGCCATTGCCAGCGTCTGACCCGGCGATGCCCTTCTGCGTCTCCGCGGTGGCCAGCTGCATCGCAACGACCCGGCGGGACTTCTCGACGAGGTCGTCCTTCGCCAGCGTCCCATCCCCCAGCGCCGCGACGATCGCCTTCTGTGCGGCTGCGGCGTCCGGGGGCATGAGCGCGAGGTCGGCGCCGGCCTTGAGCGCGGTCACGGTCTCCCCGCCGTTCTCGTTCTGGGGCACGGCCTCCATGTTGAGCGCATCGGTGATCGCGACCCCGTCGAAGCCGAGCTTGTCCCGCATCGCCGCGTAGGCGTCCGGGTTGAGGCTCGCCGGGGTCGTCTTCGCGTCCGGCAGACCGATGTGGCCCATCATCACGAGCGGCACCCCAGCCTCGACCGCGGACTTGAAGGGCAGCAGGTCCGTGCTCTCGAGCTCGTCGATCGACTTCTCCGACACCGGCAGGCTCTCGTGCGAGTCGACGGTGAGGCGTCCGTGGCCGGGGAAGTGCTTCGCGGAGCTCGCGACCCCGCCCGCTTCGTAGCCGTCGACGGCCTGGGCGACCACCTCGGCGACGGCCTTCGGATCGCCGCCGGCCGAGCGCACGTTGATCGCGACGTCCTCGGGTCCGACCGTGACATCGGAGTCGGGGGCGAAGTCGATCGTGAAGCCGAGGTCGGTGAGGTTGCGCGCCTGCACCGTCGTCGCCGTCGTCGTCAGCTGCCCGTCCCCGGTGGCGGCAAGCGCCATGAGCGGCGGGAACGGCAGCGCCGCGGTGCTCAGGCGCGAGACCGGGCCGCCTTCCTGATCGACGCCGATCGACACCGGCTGGCCCGTGGTCCGCGCGCCGGCGATGTCCTTGGTCAGGGCGCTCACCTCGTCGGCCGTGGGGGTCTCCGTGAGGTTGTCGGCCATGACGATGACCCCGCCGAGGCTGTTCTGCCTGACCATGTCGACCGCGCCCTGGGAGCCCGCTCCGGCCCAGGTGCCGATGATGAGGGACCCGGCGAGCTGCTCGTCGGAGAAGGAGTCGACGATCTCGGCGGCCTCGTCGGCGAAGTCCTCAGGCTGGGCCGGGGGCGCGCTCGTCGGCGCGCTCGTGGGGGCGGCCGAGCTCGCCCCCGCCTCGGCGCTCGAGGGATCCGTCGTGGCATCCGTTTCCCCCGCGCTGCCGCCGGAACAGCCGGCGAGGACAAGGGTGAGTGCCGCGGTCAGTGCCGTGAGGGTGAGACGTGTTGGCATGCTCCCATGCTAGTGGGCGCACCTGAACCCGGTCCGCGCGCTCGGCCGGCGGGTGGGAGACCGATCTCATGCCCGTGTGGGCAAGACGGCGTCTCGAGTCGGGGACGCGCGCCACTATGATCGATCCATGGTCGATTTCGCACGTTCACCCCGTTCCACCCTCGGTGTCGAATGGGAACTGGCTCTCCTCGACGGGGAGAGTCTCGATCTCACCCCCGCAGCGGAGAGCCTGCTGGCCGATGTCGCCGACCGCGCACCCGCATTCGAGAAGCGGATCGTCGGCGAGATGCTGACGAACACGATCGAGCTCGTCACCGATGTGCAGACGACGGTGTCCGGTGTCGCCGAGGACCTCGCGACCTCGATGGGCGCGCTGCGGACGCTGACGGAGGATCGCGGCATCGAGCTGATGTCGGCGGGCACCCACCCGTTCGCCCAGTGGCAGACGCAGGAGGTGCGGGCGAAGGACCGGTACCTCGAACTCGTCGACCGCACGCAGTGGTGGGGTCGGAACATGCTGATCTTCGGCGTCCACGTCCACGTCGGCGTCGATTCGCGCGACAAGGTCCTGCCGATCATCAACGCGCTCCTCGCCTACGTCCCCCACCTGCAGGCGCTCAGCGCCTCCTCCCCGTTCTGGGGCGGGACGGACACCGGGTACGCGTCGAATCGGGCGATGATGTTCCAGCAGCTGCCGACGGCCGGTCTGCCGTTCCAGTTCGATTCGTGGGCGGCGTATGAGAAGTACGTCGACGACATGCTCACGACCGGCATCATCGACCATCTCAACGAGATCCGCTGGGACATCCGGCCCGCGCCGAACTGGGGCACCGTCGAGGTGCGGGTGTGCGACGGGCTGCCGACGCTCGAGGAGATCACCGCGATGACCGCGTTCATCCAGTGCCTCATCGACGACTTCTCCGCCCGCCTCGACGCCGGAGAGACCCTGCCGACGATGCCCGACTGGTTCCACGACGAGAACAAGTGGCGGGCGGCGCGGTACGGGATGGACGCGATCATCATCGAGAACGCGCAAGCCGATGAGCGGCTCGTCACCGAGTGCATCGCCGACGAGCTCGTCCGTCTGGCGCCGGTGGCCGAGAGGCTCGGATGCGCGCGCGAGCTCGCCTCGATCAGCGATCTCATGGCGCGCGGGGTGCCCTACCAGCGCCTGCAGGACGTGTTCCACACGACCGGATCGCTCACCGAAGTGACGCGCTCGCTCATCCGGGATCTGCGCACCTCGTACGTGTGAGGCGCGGGGCCTGCTCGCGGGCCGGGGCTGCCTAGAGGTGCGGGCTGCCTAGAGGTGCGGGGCGAGGAGCTCTTCGAGTTCCGGCAGGCTCGCCTCCACCCCCGGGTGGAGATCGAGGTCGCGGAGTTCGTCGAGCGGCACCCAGCGCAGCTCGATGCTCTCAGGATCGTTGATCACCGGCTCGAGGTGCCGCAGGGTCTTCGCGATGACCGTCGTGTACGACCATGTGCCGAGGTTGAGGACATGGCAGTCGACGATCGTGAAGTCGTTGCCCTCGGGATCGGGCACACCCGCCTCCTCGTGGGATTCGCGGATCGCGGCATCGATCGCCGACTCCCCCATGTCGCGGGCCCCGCCGGGGAATCCCCACGTGCCGCCGGCCACCGACCACAGCGCCCGGTGCTGCATGAGCACTCCGCGATCGGGGTCGATGAGCATGAGTCCGGCCGCGCCGTTGAGACCCCAGTGCTTCTCTCCGTCGGAGCCGACGGTCCACCCGTCACCCGAGCGCCGAGGCGGCAGGGAGTCGGGCAGGCGCTCTGACCGGGCGGGCGAGGAGGCCTCACCGGAGTGGTTCGCGGTCGCGTCTTCCGGGGCCTCGTCAGAGCGTCGGGCTCCGTCAGACGAGGACATCATCGACATCCAACGACGAGACCGCGGCCAAGCCGAGATCGCTCGGGGCGGCACCGCGGGAGACGAGTTCCGCACCGAGTGCGGCGACCATCGCCCCGTTGTCGGTGCAGAGGCTGAGCGGAGGCACCCTCAGTGTCACACCCGCCTCGGCGCAGCGGGCGGCCAGCACCTCGCGCAGGTGCGCGTTCGCCGCCACCCCGCCCCCGAGGACGACGTGGTCGATGCCCGTGTCAGAGGCGGCGAGTAGGGTCTTCGTCACGAGGACGTCGACGACGGCGTCTTCGAACCCGGCGGCGATGTCGGCCACCCTCAGGTCGCTGCCGAGTGCCTCAGCCTTCGTCACCTCACGCAGGGCCGCAGTCTTGAGCCCGGAGAAGGAGAAGTTGAACCGACGCTCGGGATCGCGCAGATCGTCCTTCTTCGCAAGCCCGCGCGGGAACCGCACCGCCGTGCGGTCACCGGGCACACCCGTGCCGTCGAGGAGGCCGAGCGCGGCCTTCGAGATGTTCGGGCCCCCGGGGTAGCTCAGCCCGAGCAGCCGAGCAGTCTTGTCGAACGCCTCACCGGCGGCATCGTCGATCGTCGCCCCGAGGAGCTCGATGTCGTCGACGATGTCGCCGATGCGGAGGATCTCCGTGTGCCCGCCCGAGACGAGCAGGGCGATCGTCGGCGTCCGCAGACCGTCGATGTCGTCGGCGACGAGGTCGACGGCGACGTGGGCGGCGAGATGGTTGACGCCGTAGAGCGGCAGCCCAAGCGCCGTGGCCAGTCCCTTCGCGGCGCCCACGCCGACCATGAGCGCCCCGGACAGTCCGGGTCCTGCGGTCACCGCGATCGCGTCGAGATCGCCGAGGGCGACCCCGGCCTCATCGCACGCGGCGACGATCGCGGGACCGATCGCCTGGACGTGGGCGCGGGAGGCGACCTCGGGGACGACTCCGCCGAACCGGATATGGTCGTCCATCGACGACGACACCGTGTTCGTCAGCAGCGTGCGCCCGCGCACGATGCCGACCCCGGTCTCGTCGCACGAGGATTCGATGCCGAGGACGAGGGGGTCGCTCATCGGCTCTCCGTACCGCGGTGCGGCTCGCCGACGCGGGCGTCCTCCGGTTCAGCGGTCCCGAGATCGTCGAGATCCGGATCGCCGAGGTCGTCCTCAGCGGCGTCATCGACCTCGAGTTCGAGGTCGGCGTACGTGCGCAGCAGGTCGTCGTCGTCGGCCTCAGGCGCCTCGACGCCGAGGCTGCGGGCGAACATCCGCAGGTGCGTGTCCCACATCGGACCGAAGTCGGCGGCCTTCTGGCGGGCCGCCTCGGCGTCGGTGGCCGACTGGGTGAACACGAGGACGGTGCCGTCGGTCTCATCCGCGGCAGCCACGGTCGCCGCCTCCGGACCCAGCGACGGGTCAGCAGACGCGGCGGCGGCATCGACCGCGACGGGCAGCAGCTGGATGCCGAGGACGCCGAATTCGACGAACTCGACGAGGACGTGCTCCTCGTCCTCGCAGCTGAGGATCTCCCCGACGAGTTCGGTCTGCCCGAGTTCGGAGACGCCGAGGTCGAAGGACACGGAGTCGCCGTCGACGGTGAAGGGAGCGAACCAGTCACCGGCGCGCTCCCCGTCGGTCAGGCGTGCCCACGCCGCCGCCGGCGTCACCGTCAGCGGCAGCTCGATGACGAGGTCGGTGCCGTTCTCCCAGGTCACAAGGCGCGGATCGGGCGCGATCATGCGTCGGCCCACGCGTCGTCGAGCTGCGCGATCTCGGCATCGGTGAGGGTGAGCTCGGTGCCGGCGAGGAGCTCGGTGAGCTGCTCGGGCACCCGCGCCGAGGCGATCGTCGAGGGAATGAAGTCATGGCTGAGCTGCCAGGCGATCGCCGTCGCGGTCATCGACGCATCGTGGGAGGCGGCGACGTCGTGGAGGACTTCGAGGGCGCGGAGGGCGTTCTGGTCCTCGAGGAGGTCTCCGACCCGTTCGCCGCGGACGCTGCCGGTGGCGTCACCGCCGGTGTGCTTGCCGGTGAGGAAGCCCGAGGCCAGCGAGTGGTAGGGCAGTTCGGCGATGCCGCGGCTGCGGAGGTACTCCTGCTTATCGGCATCGACGGCGCCCCGGGAGACGAGGTTGAACTTGTCCTGAACGACCCGGTAGTGCGCGAGCGAGTACTTCTCGCTGATCTTCATCGCCGACTTCAGCCGGTCGAGGGAGAAGTTCGAGGCACCGAGGTAGCTGACCTTGCCCGAGCGGACGAGCGCGTCGAACGTCTCCGCGACGGCGACCTGGTCGACCTTCTCATCATCGATGTGCGCGTAGTAGAGGTCGACGCGGTCGGTGCCGAGCCGACGCAGTGAGGCATCGAGGGCCTCGCGGATGTTGACCGGGTCGAGCCCCTTCTGCTTCGGGAGCATCCCGACCTTCGTCGCGATGACCATCTCGTCGCGGTTGTCGCGGGCGGCCATCCATTCGCCGATGATCGTCTCCGACTCCCCACCCGAGTTGCCCTCGACCCAGACCGAGTAGGCATCGGCGGTGTCGATGAAATTACCCCCCGCCTCGGCGTAGGCATCGAGGACGGCGAAGCTCTCGTCCCGATCAGCGCCCCACCCGAACGGATTGCCGCCCAGCTGCAGGGGGTGAACCATGAGATTCGTGTCTGCCAGTTGCACTCGTGTCATGTCTCCACCCTACTCGCCGAGGCGGTTCTCCGTCCTCAGGTCGGGTTGAGGATGGAGGGGGTGCGAACCCAGCGGTCACGGAGCCTGCCGCGATAGACTCTGTCCACCCGGCGACATCAGAGGAGCAGCCATGACCGACCCGTTCTCCGCTCGTCTCAAGGGCAGCACGGCGACGATCCACGACGAGGTCGAGCACACGGACTTCATGGTCGAGCTCATGGAGGGCCGGCTCGATGCGGCTGCGTACGCGACACTGCTCAGGCAGTACGAGGTCATCTACGCAGCCCTCGAGGCACGGGCCCGTGACTTCGCCGCCTCTCCCGTGTTCGCCCCGTTCCACGACCCCCGGCTAGAGCGCTCCGCGCGGATCAGCGCCGACCTCGCCGCCCTCGATCGCGTCGACGGCATCGACGTCTCCGGGATCGCGGTGACGACGAGTGCGCAGGCCTATGCCGATCATCTCGCCGCCCTCGGCACCCCCGAGCAGATGATCGCGCACCATTACACCCGCTACCTCGGCGATCTCTCCGGCGGGCAGGCGATAGGCACCCTCATGGGCAGGCATTACGGGCTTCCCGAGGAGGCGCTGACGATGTGGGACTTCACCGCGCTCGGCAAGGGGAAGCCGTACAAGGACGCCTATCGCGGTCGTCTCGACGAGGTCGCGGCGACCGGCGGCGACGAGGAGGCCGTCATCGCCGAGACGCTGCGGGCTTTCGACCTCAACGGGGCGCTGCTCTCCGAGCTCAGTGACCGGTCCGCCCCGGTCGCGTAAGACCCGCGTCAGGCCGCGGGCTCATTCGCTCGAGGCGACGTCGCTAGCGCAGGCTGCGGCGCATGAGGATCGCGTCGGCGCCCGGATAGTAGTCGGGGCGCCTTCCCCATTCCTCGAAGCCGAGCGACCGATAGAGGCCGAGCGCCGCGTCATTGCCGTCGGCGACCTCGAGGTGGACGATCTCGGCACCCTGGCGGGCAGCCCAGTCGAGCCCGGCGGTGAGGAGACTGCGGCCGACCCCGTGTCCGCGGGCCGCCTCGGTGGTCGCGATCGTCATGACATCGGCTTCCGCACCGATCGCCGACATGACCACCCAGCCCGCGAGCACCCCAGAAGACGCATGATCGGGAGGCCCACCGGTCACCGCCTCGTCCTCCCCGACCTCCGGGAGACGCGCGGCGAACATCGCCGTGCCCGGTTGGGCCCGCACCGCCCAGTAGTACTGGACGGTCCAGGCGGTGGGGCCGAAGATGCGCGCATCGGCCTCGGCCACCTCGGCGAGGTCCCACCACGGGAGGTCGGCGATCTGCACGGGCGCGGCTACTTGAGCGTGCTCTGGCGCACGGGCGTCGCCGCGGCATCGGGTTCGCGGAGGTACTCGGGGACCGGTTCGCCGAGCTCTCGCCCCGCCGCGAGCTCACGGGCGGCGGCGAAGGCGAGGAACTCGGCCCTGGGGTCGACGATGTCGGGTCGGGTCGAGGCGCCGAGGAGGTCGGAGTAGAGGGCGAAGCCGCGCCCGAGACGCTCGCCGATCGCCGCGTCATCAACGCCGTGGGCGGTCAGCTCCACGGCGAGGTCGGCGGGTTTCGCGACGAGCGGGCCGGCGACGAGATCGGCGGCGGGCGAGTACACGCTCGCGTAGACCTCCTTGCGGCGCGCGTCCCCGGCGATGAGGACGAGTCCCGAGTCACCGCCGGCGGTGCCCGGAGCATCAGGAGGCGTGTTCAGGCGGCGGAACTCCTCGGCGATCGCCGCCTGCGAATGGAGGCCGTGGACGGGGATCTCGCGCGCGAGACCGACCGCGATGCCCGCGGCGATGCCGACCCGCAGACCGGTGAACGGCCCCGGGCCGGTGCCGGTGACGACGAGGTCGGGCGCCGCGGGGTGGGCGAGCACGCGCTCGAGCGCCGGTCCGATGAACTCGACGTGTCGGCGCTGGTCATCGGCCTGTTCCGCCGCGAGCACCTCCCCCGATTCGGTGTCGATGAGCGCCACCGAGGCGGCCTGAGAGGTGTCGATGCCGAGAATGATCATGCGTGGTCCTCCTTACGACCCATCGTCCCCGGGACCATCGGCGACGTCGAATCCGGCGGTGCGGATCGCCGTGGCGAGACCGCCGAGGCGGCTCTCCCACCCGGGCCCGTGGCCGACGATGTCGACGGTGCGGTTCTCGTCGACGAGGTAGTCGTCATCGGCGGGATCGTCGAGGTCGAAGTCGCCGGTCGCCTCGGCGTCGCTTGAGTCAGTGCTGCCCGCCCCGGCGTCCAACGAATCAGGGTCGCCCGCCTCGGCGGTGCCGGGATGGGTGATCGTGAGATCGAGGTAGTCGGCGCTCAGCTGCTCGGCCAGTCCCTCGCCCCACTCGACGACGGTCACCGACTCCTCGAGCTCCGAGTCGAGGTCGAGGTCGGAGAGCTCCTCGGCGGCACCGAGGCGGTAGGCATCGACGTGGACGAGCGCAGGCCCGCCGTGGGTCGACGGGTGCTCCCGCGCGATGACGAACGTCGGCGAGGTGATCCGCCCCGCGACCCCGAGGCCGGCGCCGAGGGACTGCGTGAACGTCGTCTTCCCCGCCCCGAGATCGCCGGTGAGGATGAGCAGGTCACCGGCGCGCAGCTGCTCGGCGACCGCCTCGGCGAGGGTGCGCATCCGCTCCAGGGAGGTGACGCGGATCCTCATGGCGCCCCCTCACGCCCGCCGGTGACGATGTCGACTCCGCTGCCGTCGACGTCGACTCCGCTGCCGTCGACGTCGACATCGGCACGGGTGACGTCGACGCCGAGGCGGTCGACGCGGGCGCTGATGCGCGTGACGATCTCGTAGTTGATCGTGTCCGCCCACGCCCCCCACTCGTCGGCGCTCGGGCCGTCGGGACCGAAGATGACGACCTCATCGCCGACAGCCACCTCGGCGTCGCCGACGTCGACGATGAACTGATCCATGGCGATGCGCCCGATGACGGGGAAGCGCCGCCCGCGGATCGTCACCGCTGCGCGGTTCGACGCCGACCGCGGCAGCCCATCGCCGTACCCTCCGGGCACGAGGGCGAATCGCGTGTCGGTCTCCGCGGTGTACGTCAGCCCGTAGGAGGCCCCGTGACCTGCGGGGATGTCCTTGAGGTTGACGACCTCCGAGACGAGGCGCATGACCGGGGTGAGGCCGAGATCCCGCGCCGACCGGTCCTCG
The DNA here is from genome assembly GCF_042790515.1 of Brevibacterium sp. NPDC056726. NCBI lineage: Bacteria > Bacillati > Actinomycetota > Actinomycetes > Micrococcales > Brevibacteriaceae > Brevibacterium > Brevibacterium sp. NPDC056726. The sequence goes on from NZ_JBHTYZ010000001.1 coordinate 36,781, forward strand.
AGCGGGGAGAGCCCGTAGAGGGCGAGCCCGACCCGGGCCGCGGTGCCGGGCACGGGCCGCAGGGTGAGTGCGGCCGGGGAGTTCGCGATGTGGATGTCGAGTTCGTCGACTTCGCCGAGGCGACCGCCGGCGGCCTCGAGGACGGCGACGAGGTCGTCGCGCACGGTGTCGAAGACCTGCTGCTGCTGCGCGGTTTCGGGGCGGTCGGGTTCGTCGGCGACGGCGAAGTGGCTCATGACCCCGGCGACGACGAGGCGGGGACGGTCCGCGGCGGCACAAGCCCTGAGCTTCGCGAGCACGGCGGCGACATCGTCGGGCGTCAGACCGTTGCGCCCGAGCCCGCTGTCGATCTTGAGGTGGATCCGCGCGGTCGTGCCCGTCCGCTCGGTCGCCTCGAGGATCCGGTCGAGGGCCCCGAGTGTGGACACACCGAGGGCGATGTCGGCGTGCAGGGGTCCGTCGAGGTCGGATTCGGGACCGTAGAGCCAGGCCATGATGTCCGCGTCGGGACCGAGGAGACCGCGCAGATGCAGCGCCTCGTCGAGGGTGGCGACGCAGAACTCGCGGTGTCCGGCGGCGTGGAGGGCCGTCGCGACGATGTCGACGCCGTGCCCGTAGGCGTTGGCCTTGACGACGCATTTGAGTCTGGCCGGCGCGATTCCCGCAGCGAGGACGGCGGCATTGGCGCGCAGGGCGGCCGCATCGATCTCAGCTCTGACGACAGAGCCCTGGGATTCGCGAGAAGTCACTGGACAAGGATACCGTCCCCGTGGACGAGGGCGGTCGTCACCGTGCCGGTCGCGGTGACGAGCTGTTCGGCGTTGATCGACAGCTCCCCGGCCGCATTGTGGAGCAGCACGCCGAGGCCGGCCGTGTGCGCGGCGGCGCGCGCAGGCAGCGGTCCGTCCTCGCCACGGGTCCGCCGCCGTGCCTGGGCCGCGGCGAGCAGGGTGCCGATGATGCCGGTGAGGACGTCGCCGGACCCGGCCGTCGCGAGGCTCGCCGGCCCCGGCGACGGGAGCACCGCGAAGCCGTCGGGACAGGCGATGACCGTCTGCGCGCCCTTGAGGAGGACGACGTGCCCGGTCACCGCGGCGGCCTTCCGCGCCCAGTGGAGGGGGTCCGCCGCGACCCGGCGGGAGGTGATGATCTCGCCGAGGAGGCGGCTGAGCAGGCGGGAGAGCTCACCCGCGTGCGGGGTGAGAACGACCGGTCGGTTCGCATCGGGCTCGTCGTGTCCGACGAGGTCGAGGGCTCCGGCGTCGAGGACGAGCGGCACCGTAGTCTCGGCGATCGCGCCGAGTGCGGCCTCGACGAACCCCTGCTCGGGATCCCCTGATCCGACGACGAGGGCGTCGATGCGACCGGCGGCGAGGACCACCTCGGCGTGCCGGTCGAGGATCCGGTCCCCGACCTCCCCGTCGCCGAGGTAGCGGACCATCCCGGCCGCGGTGTTCACCGCCGCACCCGAGGTGAGCACGCCCGCGCCCGGGTACATCGCGGACCCCGCGACGACGCCGAGGACCCCGCGGGAGTACTTGTGATCGGCGGCGACGGGGCGGGGGAACTCGGCGATGAGGTCGCCGATGTCGAGGACCTCGGCGACCGCCTCGGCGGGGTCGAGATCGAGCCCGATGTCGACGACGTCGACGGCCCCGGTGAAGGCGGCGGCCCGGGGGTCGACGAGGCCGGCCTTGAGTCCGCCGAACGTCAGCGTGGCATCGGCGTGGATGCGGGCGTCGGGTGCGGAGTCGGCAGAGGTGTCGAGGTCGGAGGGGACGTCGACGGCGATGACAGCGCCGGTCGGGTCGCCGGCCCGCCAGTTGCGGATGAGCGCGGTGACGGGGCCCGGCAGCCCGCGGCGGCCGCCCGTGCCGAGGATGCCGTCGAGGACGAGGTCGGCGCGATCGAGTGCGGTGAGCGCTTCGGCATGGGCGGGCTCACCGGCGGCGAGGACAGCGGCTCCCGCGCGCTGTGCGGCGGTCAGTCCCTCGGCATGGGTGCGGTCTAAGAGGGTGATGACATCGACGAGGGCACCGCGGCGGGCCAGTGCGGCGGCGGCGAAGAGCGCGTCGCCGGCGTTGTTGCCGGGTCCGGCGAGCACGCACACCCGCGCTCCGGCGATCTGTCCGCGCGCGGAGCGCAGGGTCTGCGCGGCATACCGTGCGAGGGCACCGGCGGCCCGAGCCATGAGCGGGACGCCTGCCTCGAGGAGAGGCGCCTCGGCGTCCCTGATCACCTGACTCGGATACGCGAACGTGCTCATCGAATGCTCCTTCTGACTGCAGACGGCAAAGTCACCGACAACGCACGCCCGACGACACGAGTCTAAGCCCGTGCAACGCTGAATTTGAGAAGGTGATCACCCTCGGAATCGGATTCAGACTGGGACAGCTCAGGGATAATTGCGGAATGCCCCGATCTCTCACTCCCCACTCCTTTCCTTGGTCTTTCGTCCTGCTCGTCACCACTATCCCCCTCCTCCTGTGGATTGCCGCCAGCATGGGCGTGCTCAGCCTCTTCGACGAGAACAACCCGGACGAGACCGGTGCTGCTGCTGTCCTCGTTGTGATTCTCGGAGCGGTCGCTGTCGTCGCGCTCTCAGGGTTCATTGCCGGGTTGCTCTGTCGTCCTGAGTTCGCCGATGGTGACCTTGACGATGATGAGCCGCATTCCACTTCGCCCTACGCCCATAGCGATCTCGTCCCCGCTGCGCGCAAGAAGGTATGGAGGCAGCTCACCGACAAATATGACGGGGACGATGACTTCGCGTTATGGATCATTGACCAAGCAGACCCTGAGGACAGCCCGGAGACGTTGATCCGCCTCGCCGCACAGCGCTGGGGCGAGTGGTTTAACGCTGAGAGCGAGCACGAAGTCGCGCGACATGAAGCCTCACATGTCGCAGTCGGAATGGCCTTGGGTCGCTGTCCCCGAATGGCCGCGATCTGGGATGAAGATGGTGAGTTCGAAGGCGAAACCTCGTTCTACCCGGCCTTTCCTCCCATCGACCCAGTCGATGAACTCTGGCAGGACCTTCGCATAGCGGTATCCGGAATCGCAGCACAGAGACACTCAGCGTTGTCCGCCCACGGCGACGGTGGCGATTTCGAGCAAGCGGAGAAGATCGCTCTCAAACTCGTGGCACGGGGACGAACCCCGCAGGGCTTCACGGCCGAGGGCACTGTGGAGAACTATCTTCGAGTGGCCAGCGACCAGGCAACGGAAATCCTCGCTGCCCACGCAGACGAGGTGAATGCACTGACACTGGAGATCGCGGACCGCTCAGTGATCGGCGGTCAGGAATTGCGAACAATCTTTGCGACGCGTCAAACGCCCGCCCGCTCTGCGGAAAATCCTCGCAGATCCTGACGGGCGTGTCTGGCAGATTCCCGGAAACCAGATTCGGTCGACACGGATCAACTCACTCCCCCGCCAGCTGCTTGAGCTTCCGCCCGGCGAGGTGGGCGAGGAAGAGCGCCTGGTCAGCCAGGCCCTCGTCGCTGTGCCGGGCCCGCGGTGAGTGGTTGGCTTCGCGCTCGGCGACGGGCAGGGTGGGCAGGGCGACGCCGAAGTGCCCGTAGGCGCCGGGCACCTCGGCGAGCACACGGGAGAAGTCCTCGGACCCCGGCAGCGGGTTCGCCCTGGTGACGGTGCGGTCGGCGCCGAAGAGGTCGGCGAAGGTCGCGAGGAAGAAGTCCGCCTCGGCGTCGTCGTTGATCGTCGGCGGGAGGATCCGCTCGTAGTCGACCTCGGCTTCGAGCCCGTGCGCGGCGACGAGCGTGGTGACGAGATGGGGCAGCTCCGCCTCGGCGCGGGTCGTCACCTCGTCGGAGAACGTGCGCACGCTGACGACGAGGGTGGCGAAGTCGGGGATGACGTTGGGGGCGGTGCCGCCGTTGAACTGGCCGACGGTGACGACGATGGGGTCGAAGATGTCGAAGCGGCGGGTGACGTACTCCTGGAGCTGGCCGACGAGCATCGCCCCGACCTCGATGGGGTCGCGACCGCTGGCCGGGCGGGACGCGTGCGTGCCCAGCCCGCGGACGGTGATCGTCATCTTCGCGAACGCGGCCATGTACGACCCTCGCCGGGAGGAGCCGACGCCGAGGTCCTGATCAGCGGAGACGTGGATGCCGTAGGCGGCTTTGACCCGCGGTCCGGCCGCGTCGAGGACGCCTTCGTCGAGCATCCACCCGGCACCGTCGTAGCCCTCCTCGCCGGGCTGGAACATGATGACGACGTCGCCGGGCAGCTCGGCGCGCTTGTCGTGGAGGAGGCGCAGCGCCCCGACGAGTCCGGCGGTGTGGAGGTCATGGCCGCACGCGTGCATGTTCCCGTTCGTCGCGGCGAAGTCGAAGCCGGTCGCCTCGGTGATGGGGAGGGCATCCATGTCACCGCGGAGGAGGACCGCGGGCACGACGCCGGTCGAGTCCGCGGTGCGCTTGCCGCCGCGGAGGACGGCGACGAGGGAGGACAGCGCGTGGCCCGCGGTGAGCTCGACGTCGAGATCGGCGATGGCGTCCCTGACGAGGGCCTGCGTCGCGGGCAGGTCGAGGCCGACCTCCGGATTCGCGTGGAGGGCCCGGCGCAGGGCGACGAGGTCCCCGGCGATGGCCGCGGCGTCAGCGGGGGTGGGGAGGCCTGCCGCAGTGGTGCCGGGGTGCGCCGCCGAGGTGGTGTCCGGGAGGGGCTCCGCGGTGGCGGTCGCGGGGGTGTCGGAGGGAGCCGCCGAGGTGGTGGACGCGGCGGATTCAGCGGAGGAGGGGTCGGCGGAGTCGGCCTCGGTGGCGGACGCAGGGGATTCGGGGTCGCGGGGGTCGGCGGCGGAGGTCATGGGATGAGTCTATTCCTGCCCACGGCGAGCTCCGAGACGATTTTCCGGACGCAGAGTGTCGATGTGCGAGTCCGAAATCGACACTTTGCGACCTCGATTCGGTCGCACCGGCCGGCGTCTACCCGAAGTGGTTCGCGTCCCACTCGACGCCGGGGCTGAGTGAGGGCCCCTCACCCTCGGCGATGACGAAGGTCATCGTCACGTTCGCGTCGTGGGTGATCGACAGGTGGAGGTTCGTGCCGCCGATGAGGCGGAAGTGCTCGAGAACGAGCCCGCGCAGACGGAACGAGGGGGCACCGGATCGGGCGGGGACCACCTCGGCGGACTGCCATGGCAGCCAGCCGGGGAACCCGATCGCCTTCTTCAGCGCCTCCTTCGCGGAGAACCGCGCCGCCAGGGACGCGTCCGTGCGGCGCTTCCCGTTGCGCTTGAGCTGTTCGGCAGGGGTGAGGAGGCGGTCGAGGAGTTCCGGCACGCGTTCGATGTGCTCGGCGAAGCGCGGCACATCGGCGATGTCGGTGCCGATTCCCAGAATGGCCATGGCCTCCCCTGTTCTCCAGAGTGACAGTTCTCCGGTCCGACGTTCTCCAGTGCGACTCGGATGCGTGCCATGCGACTGGTCAGCGTGCGCCCGGTCAGTGTGAGACTCGAGCCCGGGCCGCATCATGCGCGGCCCGGGCTCGAGGGTGCGTCATTCGACGGTGACGGACTTCGCGAGGTTGCGGGGCTGGTCGACGTCGAGTCCCTTCGCCGTCGCGAGCTCCATCGCGAAGATCTGCAGCGGCACGGTGGTCAGCAGCGGCGCCATGAGCGTCGTCGTCTCCGGGACGTAGATGACCTCGGATGCGAACTCGCGCACCTCCTCGTCACCCTCCTCGGCGATGACCACGGTGTTCGCACCGCGGGCGCGGACCTCCTGGATGTTCGAGATCACCTTCGCGTGGAGCGAGTCGCGGCCGCGCTTCGACGGCACGACGATGATGACGAGCTGGCCGTCGTCGATGAGCGCGATCGGGCCGTGCTTGAGCTCACCGGCGGCGAAGCCCTCGGCGTGGATGTAGGCGAGCTCCTTGAGCTTGAGCGCACCCTCCATCGCGACCGGGTAGCCGACGTGGCGGCCGAGGAAGAGCACCGAGCCGACATCCTCGTTGCGCCGCGCGAGCTCGAGGACCTGGTCCTTGCCCTCGTCGAGGATCCGCTGGATCTTCTCCGGGATCGTCTGCAGCTCCTTGAGGATGAGCGAGATCTCGTCGCGGAACTTGTTCCCGCGCAGCTGCGCGAGGTAGAGGCCGAGCAGGTAGCAGGCGACGACCTGCGAGAGGAACGCCTTCGTCGAGGCCACGGCGATCTCCGGACCGGCGTGCGTGTAGAGCACGGCGTCGGATTCGCGCGGGATCGTCGAGCCGAAGGTGTTGCAGATCGCGATGACCTTGGCACCCTGCTGGCGGGCGTGGCGGACGGCCATGATCGTGTCCATCGTCTCGCCCGACTGGGAGATCGCGACGATGAGCGTCTTCTCGTTGACGACGGGGTCCCGGTAACGGAACTCGTGGGCGAGTTCGACCTCGACGGGGATCCGGCACCAGTGCTCGATCGCGTACTTCGCGACCTGACCGGCGTAGGCGGCGGTGCCGCACGCGACGACGACGATCTTGTCGATCGTCTTGAGCACGGCCTCGTCGATGTTCATCTCGTCGAGCGAGAGCTTGCCGTCGGTGTCGAAGCGCCCGAGCAGGGTGTCGCCGACGGCCTGCGGCTGATCGTGGATCTCCTTGTCCATGAAGGAGGAGAATCCGCCCTTCTCCGCCGAGGCGGTGTCCCAGTCGACCTCGAACTGCTCACCGGGCACGACCTTGCCGGCGAGGTCGGTGATGACGACCGAGTCGGGCGTGATCGTCACGACCTCGTCCTGGCCGATCTCCACGGCTGTGCGCGTGTAGTCGATGAATGCGGCGACGTCGGAGCCGAGGAAGTTCTCCCCTTCGCCGAGGCCGATGACCAGCGGCGAGTTGCGGCGCGCGGCGACGACGGTGCCGGGCAGGTCGGCGTGGACGGCGAGCAGGGTGAACGCGCCCTCGAGCTGCTGCGCGGTCTCGCGCATCGCGGCGGTGAGGTCACCGGTGGCGCGGTAGTTCTTCGCGAGCTGCGCGGCGGCCACCTCGGTGTCGGTCTCCGAGGTGAACTCGAAGCCCTCGGCGACGAGCGGAGCCTTGAGCTGCGCGAAGTTCTCGATGATGCCGTTGTGGATGAGCGCGAGGCGCCCTCCGTCGGCGACATGGGGGTGGGCATTGACGTCGGTCGGTCCGCCGTGGGTCGCCCACCGGGTGTGGCCGATGCCCGTCTGCGCGAGCGGCAGCTCGTTCGCTTCGAGGTCATCGGTCAGGTTGGAGAGCTTGCCTGCCTTCTTCGCCGTGGCGAGTTCGCCATCGGGGGTGACGAGGGCGACTCCAGCGGAGTCATATCCTCGGTATTCGAGCCGTTTGAGACCGGCGAGCACAACGTCGAGCGCAGTATGGTCGACATCGGCGACCGGCGCACTGGAGACATAACCTACGATTCCACACATGAGCAGAATTTTACTGGGCCGCGTCAAGCCCACCGCTCACCGGGTCCCCCGCTCTCCCGCCGAGGTGACCGGCCCCACTGCGCGGCCGTGACCGGCCCCACTGCGCGGGCGTGACCAGGGGCACGACGCGGGCGTGAACGGAGGCACTGCGCCGAGGCGACCGACCCACCGCACGGCCGTGACGACCGCTGCCCCACCTCGGCGAGGACGCTGCCGGTGACCGGGTGCGCACGGCACCTCACATGACGCATGACACAATTGTCCCCATGCCTCATGTCGACCCCCAGCTGGACCGTGCGCGCCGCCTCGCCGGACTCAACACCGCGAAGAAGATCGAGGACCAGCCGAGCTCGCCGTTCTGGGAGTTCGACCGGGAGGTGTGGGGGAAGCTCGCGCAGTCGACGCCGCTGCCGCTGACCCAGCGCGACATCGAGCGGCTGCGAGGCCTCGGCGATCGCATCGACCTCGACGAGGTGGCTCAGGTCTACCTGCCGCTCTCCCGCCTGCTCAACCTCTACGTCTCCGCCCGGCAGGGCAAGCACCAGATGACGCGGGAGTTCTTCTCCCCCCTCCACGAGCTCGGGCTCGAACCGCAGGACGCCAAGCGCACCCCGTTCGTCATCGGCGTCGCCGGGTCGGTCGCGGTCGGCAAGTCGACGACGGCGCGCGTGCTCCGCGAGCTCCTCGCCCGGTGGCCCGACACCCCGCGCGTCGAGCTCATCACCACCGACGGCTTCCTCTACCCCAATGCCGAACTCGAACGCCGTCACCTGGGCGGACGCAAGGGCTTCCCCGAGTCGTACGATCGTCGCAGGCTCCTCCGGTTCCTCTCGGCCGTGAAGTCCGGTGCCCCCGAGGTCCGCGCGCCCGTGTACTCCCACCACACGTACGACATCGTTCCCGGCGCCGAGGTGGTCGTCCGCTCCCCCGATGTCCTCATCGTCGAGGGCCTCAACGTCCTCCAGCCGGCCCGACCCCGCCCCGACGGCACCGTGGGCCTGTCGACGAGCGACTACTTCGACTTCACCGTCTACGTCGATGCCCGTTCCCGCGACATCCGCGAGTGGTACGTCTCCCGCTTCCTCAAGCTCAAGCACGGCGCGTTCCAGGACCCCGACTCCTACTTCCACCGGTACTCGAAGCTCAGCGACGACGAGGCGGTGACGCTGGCGACGGAGATCTGGGACTCGATCAACTTCCCCAACCTGCGGGAGAACGTCCTGCCCAGCCGCGGCCGCGCCGACCTCGTCCTCCACAAGTCCGCCGACCACACGATCCGCAAGGTGCAGCTGCGCAAGCTCTGACCGCCTCGGTGCGGCATCTCCTGCGGATCTCGGAAATAGAATCGCCGCGCAAATAGTTGCACAGGGTGCACAGTTCGAGATCTCCGAGGAGGCGATGCGCCTTCGCCCGGGCCGCTGCGCGATCACGAGCACGCGACGCCGAGGGGCGAGAAGAGGAAATGAGGCCACGATGAGCATGCAGTCAGCCCACCGACTGATGTACACCTCGGTGAAGAACAAGCGCACCCCGGACACGAAGATCCAGCCGGGCACCTACCGGCGGATCGTCGGCTTCGCCAAACGGCACAAGAAGAAGCTCGCCGTCTTCCTCACCCTCTCCGTCGGATCGGCGATCATCGGCGTGCTCAACCCCGTCCTCGCCGGTGACGTCGTCAATGCGATCACCGGGGGCGGCCCCGTCGCCACGGTCGTGTGGATCGCCGTGGCCATCGGTGCCCTGGCGATCGCCGATGCCGCGATCAGCATCTCCAACCGCTACCTGTCCTCGCAGATCGGCGAGGGCCTCATCTTCGACCTGCGCACGGCCGTCTACGAGCACGTGCAGTCGATGCCGATCGCGTTCTTCAACCGCACCCGCACCGGCGCACTCGTCTCCCGCCTCAACACCGATGTCATCGGTGCGCAACGGGCGTTCTCGAACACCCTGTCGGGGATCGTGTCGAACATCGTCTCGCTCATCCTCACCGTCGGCGTGATGGTGACGATCTCCTGGCAGGTCACCGCCCTGTCGATCCTCCTGCTCCCGCTCTTCATCATTCCCACCAGGCTGCTCAGCGGGAAGCTCGCGTCCCTGCAGTTCCAGGCCGCGGAGAACAGCGCGGACATGTCGACGCGGATGACCGAGCGGTTCTCCGCCGGGGGTGCCACGCTCATCAAGCTCTTCGGAAATCCGGCCACGGAGAACCGCGAGTTCGCCGATCGTGCCGGTCAGGTCCGCGACATCGGCGTCAAGGTCGCGATGCTCCAGTCGACGTTCGTCTCCTCGCTCACCCTCGTCTCCGCCCTCGCCCTCGCTCTCGTCTACGGCATCGGCGGCGCCCAGGCCGTCCTCGGCAATCTCAACGCCGGTCAGGTCGTCACCCTCGCGCTCCTGCTCACCCGGCTCTACACGCCGCTGACGATGCTCGCGAACGCCCGACTCGACATCATGAGCGCGGTCGTCAGCTTCCAGCGGGTCTTCGAGATCCTCGACCTCGTGCCCTTCATCAAGCAGCCGACCCAGCCCAAGGAGCTGCCGGCGACCGGGCTCGACATCCGATTCGACGATGTCAGCTTCGCGTACCCGAGCGCACAGCAGGTCAGCCTCGCGAGCCTCGAGGACGTCTCCGTCCTCGACTCCCGCGGCGGGCAGGAGGTCCTCCACGACCTCGACTTCACGATCCCGGCCGGGCACACCGTCGCCCTCGTCGGGTCCTCGGGAGCCGGCAAGTCGACGATCGCCTCTCTCCTGCCGCGCCTCTACGACGTGACGAAGGGAGCGATCACGATCGGCGGCGTCGATGTCCGCGAGCTCTCCGCCGAGACGCTGCGCCGCACCGTCGGGGTCGTCACCCAGGACGGTCACGTCTTCCACGAGTCGATCCGCTCGAACCTGCTGCTCGCGAAGCCCGATGCCACCGAGGCGGAACTCGCCGACGCTCTCGACCGGGCGCAGCTGCACACCGTCATCGCGAGCCTGCCCGACGGCCTCGACACGGTCGTCGGCGAGCGCGGCTACCGGCTCTCCGGCGGCGAGCGCCAGCGCCTGACGATCGCGCGGATGCTGCTCGCGGCCCCGGAGATCGTCGTCCTCGACGAGGCCACCTCGGCGCTCGATTCGACCAACGAGGCGGCCGTGCAGCAGGCGCTGACGCAGGCGATGTCGGGGCGCACCGCGCTCGTCATCGCCCACCGGCTCTCGACGATCCGGCAGGCCGACACGATCCTCGTCGTCGAAGACGGTCGCATCGTCGAATCCGGCTCGCACTCCGAGCTGCTCTCCCGCGGCGGCCGCTACGCGGAGCTCTACGCGACGCAGTTCTCCGCCAGCTGAGGCCCGGGAAGGGGCCCGAGCGGTTAGCAGAGCGAGGGGTGCCCGGACGAGTTAAAGAGTGCGGAGTTGCGGAGCGGGGAGCCCGGGCAGGTTGCGCGGCGCGCTGTCGCTCAACATTTCGCGTGAATATCAGTGCTTCCCCGAGCCCGAACTCCCTCGGTCAACAGTTGGCGCGAAAATGTGGCCTTTGGAGACCACATTTTCGCGCCAACTGTCGAATGAGCAGAGCAAAGGCACCACTCAGCCTGCCGTTGAGCGTATAAGCCGCTGCGGGGAGCCCGGGCAGGTTGCGCGGCGCGCTGTCGCTCAACATTTCGCGTGAATATCAGCGCTTCCCCGAGCCCGAACTCCCTCGCTCAGCAGTTGGCGCGAAAATGTGGCCTTTGGAGACCACATTTTCGCGTTAACTGTTGATTGAGCAGAGCACGGGCAGCGGCACTCAGCCTGCGGTTGAGCGTACAGGCCGCGGTGGTGTCCGTCGTTCGATCGCCGCTTTGATTCGGAGAAACTGGGTCGCGGCGAAGAGGTCCTGCCACGTCAGTCGAAATACCTCGTATCCGAGATTGCGGAGGGCGTACTCTCTGCGCCGCTCCTGCTCGAATGCCTTCTTCGGGTCCACACCTTTGAGGTGGTACTTCCCTGCGCCATCGAACTCGGCAACCACCTTGGCCTGCCTGTTCGCGAAGTCGGTGCGTGCGACGAACCGGCCGTTCTCGTCGACGATGACGACCTGCGGTTCGACCCCCGGAACGGAGAACTCCACGAAGCGGACTGCGGTGATCGACTCTCCCACCGATTCGCGACGCCCGTCGACGTTCTCCATCACTGTGTCGATCCGTCGCTGCCGGGTGCGCACGGGATGGTCGGCGACGTAGGTCTGGAGCTGTGCCTCGGTGATGACCGATCGATGCAGAGCGTCGTCGATCGCAGCGACAGCGAGGGCGAGCGGATAGTCCCGCGCGAGATCGAACAGAGTGCGGAGGACTGAGGTGACCGGAATCCCGTCGACACGGACGATGTCTCGCTCGTCGAGCGAGCGGCGCCTCACCTGCATCGACGGCCTGCGCAGACCACACCGTTGATGGACTGACTCGGCGAACACATCACGCTCATGCTCGATGTAGGGGACAGCGAGTCCGTGGATGATGAGCGCACTGCGGTGGGAGAACACCGCGTGCGGCAGAATCTTGCCGACGTACGACCGGACCAGGATGCGCAGATCTTCGTTGCGCTTGAGCTGCCCTTCTGTCTCGCGAGGGAGGTCGGTGGCGTCATCCGCAGCGACGTTCGAGACGAACCGGTGAGCATCCACCGCACATGACTTGGTGACGACGTAGATTCCCCGGCGGACGCGCCGCAGGCAGCACTTCTCGGCTCTGAGAATGTCGTACTCGCTCAGGCCTGCCGTTCTCAGCTCCGCAGCGCTCATGCATATGAACATGCATCAAGAGTGATCAAAAGACAGCACTGTGACAATACCTCTGGATCAATCTGTGGATAACTTGTCACTTGAGTGCACAGGTCGCGCAATTTTCAGGGCTGGTAGTGGGCTTCGGTGCAGGCTGTCGCTCAACACTTCGCGTGAATGTCAGCGCTTCGCCGAACCCGAAGTCCCTCGTTCAACAGTTGGCGCGAAAAAGCGGCCTTTGGGGACCATTTATTCGCGCCAACTGTTGAACGAGCAGAAGAACCCGGGAGGAGGTGTGCGGAGCTGAAGGCACCGGGCGGCGGGGTACGGCGCGGACGGCCCCACGCGGGAAGCCCGGCCGGGCTGCGGCGCCGGCGGCCGGGCTGCGGCGCGTTGGGAGCCCCTCAGTCGCGGAGGCCGAGGTACTGCGGGATCTCGGCGACCGAGGGCAGGGACTGCGCCCCGTCCTGCGCCGCGAAGTCGGCGGCGGTGAGTTTGCCGGTCTCGACCCCGAGGACGACACCGGCGCCGGCGGCGGCTCCGGCCTCGACGTCGACGACGGTGTCACCGGCGACGAGCACCGCGGCCACGTCCTTCGTGCCGGTGCGCTCCATCGCGCGCTGGATCATGTACGGGTAGGGGCGCCCGGCGGCGACCTCATCGGAGCAGACGACCGCGTCGAGGTTGCCGTCCTCCCCCGTCGCCCAGCCGAGTCCCTCGAGCAGAGGCCCGGCGACATCGGTCGAGAACCCCGTCGTCAGCGCCACCTTGACGCCGTTGCAGCGGAGTTCGGCGAGCGCCTCGGGGATGCCGGGCAGCGGCTCGGGCGGGGTCGCTGCATAGAAGTCGCGGAGTAGCGCGCGGAAGCGGTCGAACGAGGCCGCCACCGTCGCCTCGTCGCCGGCGTGCCCGCCGAGGCGGAGCAGGCTGCGGATCGCCTCGACCTTGTCCGCGCCCATCCACGTCTGGAGGTTCTCGTCGGAGACCTCGACGCCGTTCTCCTCGACGCTCTGGCGCAGTGCGCGGTAGACGTCGCCGTGTTCGTTGAGGGTGGTGCCGGCCATGTCGAAGACGGCGAGTTCGATGGTGGTCATGGGTGTGCTCCTTGAGTGAGTGTCAGGTGTCGGGAATGAGGCGGACGACGGAGTTCGCCGCCCCCGCGGTGTTGTTGATCGTGAACGTGACCTGGTCGGGCAGATAGTGGTCGTCGGAGTACTCGACGGGCACGCCCGACCCGGTCGAGGTGATGCGCCGTTCGCGCAGCAGCGGCGAACCGACGGGGACGTCGAGAAGTTCGGCGTCGACGTCGCCTGCGGCGATCGCGTCGAAGGTGTGCCGGGCGGCGACGAGTTCGACGTCGTTGGCTTTGAGGTGGGCGAAGATCGACCCGCTGTCGGTGTCGAAGTCGAAGAGGTGGCGTCCCGCGTCGAGGGTGAACGCCGTGCGCTCGACCATGACGGGCACCTCGTCGAGGAGGCGGAGGCGGATGATCTCGACGACGAGCTCTCCGACCGGGACGCCGAGGTTGAGCGCGACGTCCTGGTTCGCCGCGCGCTTGGCGAGTTCGACCGTGCGCTGGCCCGGGGTCCGGTTCGTCGAATGCGCCCACTCGGAGAACGAGAGGAAGCTCGTCATCGACTGCGTCGGGATCGAGCCGACGACGTGCGCGACCGCCCCCTGTCCGCCGGCGATGATCCCCTCGGCCCGCAGCGCCGACAGCGCCTGGCGCACCGGGCCGCGGGAGACGGAGAACTCACGACACAGCTCGGCTTCGCTCGGGACTGCGGCTCCGATCGGCAGGCGGCCATCGGTGATCCGCGCGCGGAGTTCGTCGCCGATGACCCGGTGCAGCGCGGTGCGCGGCTCCATAGGTGAACGAGAACTTGTCATCATAGGTTCGACCCTAACCCACTCCCCACGTCCCGACCGGCATCTCGTTTGAACGCCGGGTGAACAGATTCTGACTCTGCGGGATCGTATATGAACGGCTCAACAACTTATATATACATGCCCCGAATCGGCTTGTCCCAGACGTTCCCGACACGGCAGTCTCGAGGCATGAACCATTCTCACATCATCGTCGTCGGGGCCGGCATCGTCGGTCTCGCCCACGCTCGGGCCGCTGCCCGGCGGGGGCATTCGGTGACGATCCTCGACGTCGACACCGCCCCGCGCGGTGCCTCGGTGCGCAATTTCGGACATGCCTGCATCACCGGTCAGACCGACGAGTTCGCCGAGCTCGCCTCCGCCGGCCGCGACCAGTGGATCGCCGCGGCCGCCGAGTCCGGCTTCTGGGCCGCGGAGACCGGGGCGTACGTCGTCGCCACCTCCCACGCGCAGATGGCCGTGCTCGAACAGGCACGACTGTCCAAGGCGCCCGGCGCCATCGACCTCCTCACCCCCGAACGGCTCGCCACCGCCGTCACCGGTGACCCGCACGCTCGCCTGCGCGGCGCCGTCGGCGGCGCCCACCTCACGGCCGACCTCCGGGTCGACCCGCGCACCGCGGCACCGCGGATCGCGCAGACCCTGGCGGCCGCCTCGGCGATCGAGCTCCGCACCGGAGTCCGGGTCGGTCGGGTGGGCGACGGCGTCGTCGAGACCAACCGGGGCACGTTCACCGCCGACCACGTCATCGTCTGCACGGGGCACCAGCTGCCCGCGCTCTTCCCCGAGCTCGCCGCCGAGGCGGGCCTCGTCGAATGCGCGCTGTCGATGGCCCTGGCCGCGACCCCGGAGCACATCCGCACCGATGCCGCGATCCTCTCCCGCACCTCGCTGCTGCGCTACGACGCGTTCGCCACGATGCCCGCCGCCGAGGCGGTCCGCGACGAGGTCGCCCGCAGCGCTCCCGAACTCCTCGCGGTCGGCGCGAACGTCATGTTCGGACCCCGGCCCGACGGGACGATCATCATCGGCGACTCCCACGTCTACGGGGAGAACGTCGACCCGTTCCTGCCCGAATCGACGACGGAGGTCCTGCTCGCCGAGGCGGCCGCCGTCCTCGATCAGCCCACCGGGTTCTCGATCCGCCAGCGCTGGCAGGGGGTCTACGCCTCGAGCGAGTCCCGCCCGCTCATCGTCGAGTCCGTCGATGAGCGGACCACGGTCGCGACCGTGGCGACCGGGATCGGGATGACCATCGCCTTCGGACTCGCCGAGCGCACCCTCGCCGGCATCCGCCGCGCCGACCGCCCCGCCGCCTGAGGAGGCAGGGCACGGCAGAGACTGCCGCGCCCTGCCCGCCCGTGCCCACAGACCTGACCTGACCGAACTCCGTCCTGACCAGACCCTGTCCGTCCACACCACAGTCCTGTCCACAACTCCGTCCTGCCCGCAATCGACCCCGTCACCACGCACCGATCACCAGACACCAACCACCACACACCAGAAGGATCGCCATGAAACGCTCTCATATCGCCCTTGCCACCGCCGCTCTCGTCCTCGCCCCCGTCGTCCTCGCCGGCTGCACTCCGGCCGCGGAGGCCGAATCGGCCACGTGCCCCGACGGCAAGATCACGTTCGGCATCGAGCCGTTCGAGGATCCGCAGAAGCTCGAACCCGCCTACCAGGCTGTCGGCGCCTCCCTCGGTGAGGCCCTCGACTGCGAGGTCGAGGTCCAGGTCCTCGAGGACTACTCCGCCGAGGTGCTCGCCATGGAGAACGGCAAGCTCGACATCGGCCAGTTCGGCCCGCTCGGCTACGTCTTCGCCTCCGAGCGCGCCGGCGCCGAACCGCTCGTGTCCTTCGGCACCGCCGACGGTGAGCTCAGCTCCTACACCGGCGGCATCTGGGTCGCCAAGGACTCCGACATCGAGACGCTCGAAGACCTGCGCGGCAAGGACCTCGCGCTCGGCAGCGTGGGCTCGACCTCGGGTGACGCCCTCCCCCGCTTCGCGCTCGCCGAGGCGAACATCGCCGAATCCGACATCAACCTCAACTACGCCGGCGGCCACCCCGAGTCGCTGCTCGCCCTGACCAACGGCGCCGTCGACGCCGCGCAGATCAACTCGCAGACGATGGGCACCGCGATCAAGGAGGGCACCTTCAACGAAGAGGACTTCCGTCAGATCTGGCAGTCCGATCCCATCCCGAACGACCCGATGACCGTCCGCGCCGACGCCGACCCCGAGTTCAAGGCCGCCGTCAAGGACGCCCTGCTCAACATGCCCGCCGATGACCTCGAAGAGGTTGCCGGCTACCTCGGTGTCACCCCGGCCGGCCAGCTCATCGAGGTCGACAAGTCGACCTACCAGCCGCTGTTCGACCTCGCGGAGACGATGAACCTCACCGAAGAGGACGTGTGAGCATGGCGACGAAGACCGTGAAGCCCGCGTCCGCCGAGGAGGCGGCCGGGTCAGCGGGAAGCGACGACTCGGCGCCTCCCCTGCTCCGGGTGGACGGCCTCGCGGTGTCCTTCGGGTCGAAGCGGGTGCTCGACGATGTCAGCTTCAGCGTCGCCCCCGGTGAGCTGCTCGCGTTCCTCGGCGCCAACGGCTCGGGCAAGTCGACGACGCTGCGTGCCGTCGCCGGTCTCACTCCCTACCAGAGCGGGGACATCGAGGTCGGCGGCAGCCACGGCCGCCCGGCCATGGTGTTCCAGAAGATCCACCTCGTCGCCCGCCGCTCGGTGCTCGACAACGTGTGCGCGGGAGCGCTGGGCCGGATGTCGAGCCTCGCCTCGCTCCATCCGTGGCTCTTCCCGGCGGCGATCCGCCGGGAGGCCATGGTCGCCCTCGACCGCGTCGGTCTCGCCGACCGGGCGACCGACCGGGCCGGCACGCTCTCGGGCGGTCAGCAGCAGCGTGTGGCAGTCGCCCGGGCATTGTGCCAGGGCGCCGAGGTGCTGCTGGCCGACGAACCCGTCGCCGCCCTCGACCCGCAGGCCGCGCGCACGGTGATGTCCCTGCTGCGCGATCTCGCGCACAACGAGGGCCTCGCCGTCGCCGCCGTCCTCCATCAGCCGGATCTCGCCCGGGAGTTCGCCGATACGATCATCGGCCTGCAGTCCGGGGAGATCGTGCTGCGGGGCACCTCCGAGGAGGTCTCCGCCGAGGCGATCACCTCCCTGTACACGACCGCCCCGATCGCGGAGGACGAGTAGATGAAGACGATTCCCGACACCCGCGGCACCACCCTGCGGACCGTGCCGCTGAGGAACACGACCTCAGCGCTCCAGCCGCCTATCCGCCGCTTCGGCGGGTGGCAGCTGGCGACGGCGATCGTCGTCATCGTCCTCCTCCACGTCGTCGCGATCCGGGAGACGGACTTCTCGTTCGTCACCCTCCTCGACGGTCGCCAAGGGATGATCAACTTCCTCTCCGAGGCATTCCCGCCGAACCTCAGCTGGGAGGACACGCTGTGGCCCGGCATCGAGGCCACGGGCATCACCCTGTGGATCGGCCTGCTCGGCACGACCCTGTCGATCCCCACCTCGGCGCTGCTCGCAGTGCTCGGATCGCGCACGACGTCACCGAACCGGTTCGTCTACCAGATCGCGCGCTCGATCATGTCGTTCCTCCGCGCGGTGCCCGACATCGTCTTCGCGCTCGTCTTCGTCACCGCGGTCGGCCTCGGGCCCTTCCTCGGCGTGCTCGCGCTCATCTTCCACAACACGGGAGTCATGGGCAAGCTGTGGTCGGAGGCGATCGAGGAGATCGATCCGGGACCGTCGGAGGCGCTGAAGACCGCCGGGGCCTCCCGCGGACAGATCGTCGCGAACGCGACGTTCCCGCAGGTCGTCCCCCAGCTCTTCGGGCTGCTCCTCTACCGGTTCGACGTCAATGTCCGGTCCTCGCTCGTCCTCGGCCTCGTCGGGGCCGGCGGCATCGGACTGCTCATCAACCAGGCGATCAAGTCGTTCCAGTTCGACTCGATGCTCACCTACATCCTCATCGTGCTCGTTCTCATCATCGCCGTCGACCTCTTCTCCGCCGGCGTGCGCAAGAAGCTCGCCCTGTGAGGAGATGATCCCGCCGAGGCGGTCGCTGAGGCAGATCGCCCGCCGAGGCGGTGCGACCGACCAGCGTGAATGACCGAGGGGCCCTGCAGCAGAGATCTGCTGCAGGGCCCCTCGTCGTCGTGTGCGCTCAGAGCGCGAGGTGCTCCTTGACGACAGCGGCGAGGCGCTCGGCCTGCACCTGCGAGACCTCTTCGGTCTCGGCTTCGACCATGACGCGGATGAGCGGTTCGGTGCCCGAGGCGCGCAGCAGCACCCGGCCGGTGCCGTTGAGTTCCGTCTCCACGGCGGCCACCTCGGCGGCGACCTCCGGAATGTCGACACGGTGCTTGTCGACGCCCTTGACGTTGACGAGCGCCTGCGGCAGCTGCGGGATCTCGGCGGCGAGATCGGCCAGGGTCCGCTTCGCGTCGGCCATCCGCTTCATCAGGTGCAGGGCCGTCTGCACGCCGTCACCGGTCGTGCCGTGATCGAGCATGAGGACGTGACCGGACTGCTCTCCGCCGAGCGCGAAGTCATCGGCGAGCATCCGCTCGAGGACGTAGCGGTCGCCGACGGCCGTCTGCACGGTGCTGATGCCGTGCTTGTCCATCGCCAGGCGCAGGCCGAGGTTCGACATCACCGTGGTGACGAGCGTGTTCCCGCGCAGCTCCCCGAGCTCCTTGAGTCCGATCGCGAGGATGCCCATGAGCTGGTCGCCGTTGACGACGCGGCCGAGGGAGTCGACGGCGAGGCAGCGGTCGGCGTCACCGTCGAAGGCGACGCCGAGGTCGGACTGGGTCTCGACGACGAGGCGCTGGAGGGATTCGAGGTGGGTCGACCCGACACCGTCGTTGATGTTGAGGCCGTCGGGTTCGGCGGCGGAGACGATGACCTCGGCCCCAGCCTGACGCAGTGCGGCGGGACCGACGATCGATGCGGCGCCGTGAGCGCAGTCGGCGACGACCTTGAGGCCCGAGAGGGGGCGCACGCCGTCGGGCGCGATCGAGCGGACGAGCTTCTCGGTGTATTCGTCGGCGGCGGCCGGGTACCGGGAGATGCGGCCGACGTCGGAGCCGATGGGGCGCTCCCACTCCTGGTCGAGGATGTCGAGGATCGCGTCCTCGACGGCGTCGTCGAGCTTCGTGCCGCCGGCGGCGAAGAACTTGATGCCGTTGTCGGGCATGGGGTTGTGGGAGGCGGAGATGACGACGCCGAAGGCCGCTCCGGTGTCCTTGACGACGCTGGCGATGCCCGGAGTGGGCAGCATGCCCGCGTCGAGGACGTCCACACCTGCCGAGGCGATGCCCGCACTCGTGGCCGCGGAGAGGAACTCTCCCGAGACGCGGGTGTCGCGTCCGATGACGGCGAAGGGGCGGCGGTCGCCGTCCCAGGAGCGGGTGAGCACGCGGGAGGCGGCGACGGAGAGCTGGAGCGCGAGCTTCGCGGTGATGTCGCGATTGGCGAGTCCGCGCACTCCGTCGGTACCGAAGAGTCTGGCCATGGGCAAGTCCTTTCCTCAAGGTTCGTTTCGATGTTAGTCGATGGTCATCTGCGCGTTGAGGAGCGCGCGGTGACCATTCGGCGGTGAATGCACGAAGTGCGGCCCCGAACGGGTTCGGGGCCGCACGTGCGCCGCCGACTGCGCATCAGTGGCAGACCATGCGCAGACGGTGCGAGCGGATCAGCGCTTCGAGAACTGCGGAGCCTTGCGGGCCTTCTTGAGACCGGCCTTCTTGCGTTCCTTGACGCGAGCGTCGCGGCGCAGGAAGCCTGCCTTCTTCAGTTCGGGGCGGTTCGACTCAGCGTCGATCTGGTTGAGCGAACGAGCGATGCCCAGACGGACGGCACCGGCCTGTCCGGAGGGCCCGCCGCCCGAGATGCGCACGACGACGTCGAAGCGGCCTTCGAGGTCGAGCAGGCGGAAGGGCTCGTTGACGAGCTGCTGGTGCAGCTTGTTCGGGAAGTACTCCTCGAGAGTGCGTCCGTTGATCGTCCACTCGCCGGAGCCCGGGATGAGGCGGACGCGGGCGATCGCCTGCTTGCGGCGGCCCACTCCGTTGCCGGGGGCGGTGAGGGACTGTCCGCGTCCACCGGCGGTCTGGTCGCCCAGGCCGGCGTCTGCGGGGGTCTCGGAGGTGTATTCGGTCAGTTCTTCGACTTCGGTCGCGTTGGCGGTGTCAGCCACGGTTCTCCTCGGTATCTCTGTGACTCAAGCGCGCTTACTGCGCGACCTGGTTGAGTTCGTACGGCTGCGGGTTCTGCGAGGCGTGCGGGTGCTCGGCGCCCGCGTAGACCTTGAGTTTCCGCATCTGGGCGCGTCCGAGGCGAGTCTTCGGAACCATGCCGGCGACAGCCTTCTCGACTGCGCGCTCGGGGTTCGACGCGAGCAGCTCGGCGTAGTTGACGCTCTTGAGGCCGCCCGGGTAGCCCGAGTGGTGGTAAGCGCGCTTCTGCTCGAGCTTCGCGCCGGTCAGCGCGACCTTGTCGGCGTTGATGATGATGACGAAGTCACCGGAATCGATGTGCGGGGCGAACGTGGTCTTGTGCTTGCCGCGCAGCAGGCGTGCAACCTGGGTGGCAAGACGACCGAGCACAACGTCAGTGGCGTCGATGACGTGCCACTGGCGCTCGACATCGCCGGGCTTGGGGGTGTACGTACGCAAAAGTAGCCTTCTTTTCGTATCTCATGGGGCCAGTGCCTGGGCGGACTCATCGGGTCGTGAGGCTGATGCGTCCGAACACTGTCTGTCTTCAATCGGGTCCGTTCGTCGAGTGCTTCCCCACCTACGGGCCTGCAACGCAAGAGGCTATGCAAGGGAGCACGACGAGCGCACACAACGACAATCAAATATACATGCCCCGCGGCCCGGTGAGCAAACGTCCAGGTCGGGGTCAGGAGGGTGAAATGCCGCACCCGATACCATTGTCCTGTGCCGCCTCAATCCGTCCTGCCCCGCCGCCTTCCCTCCCACCGGCTCCTGGTGCTGGGGATCATCGTCGGGCTCGTGGCACTCTTCGTCTCCCCCGCGTCATCTCCCGCGTGGGCGCAGTCGACTCCGGCACCCCCCGCCGAGGCGCCGGCCGACTCCAGTGACAGCGCCGCTGCGGCTGCTGAGAGCAAGACGGTTGTCTTCGGCATACCGGGTCTGACCATAGGAGATATCGACCCGGAGCGGACTCCGAATCTCTTCGAGGTCTTCCGCACCGGGTCGGCGGCGAACCTCAACGTCCGCACGATCGGGTCCGCGACGTGCCCGGCATCGGGCTGGCTGTCCTTCGGATCCGGTGCCCGCGCCGAGGCGGGTCCCCCTCACGAACCCGACGTCGACAACCCTGCCCGCTGCCCTGCCCTCATCGCCCCGTCGACGAGCACCGATCCGGCCGCCGACGACGAGGTCGAGGTCGCCGAAGGGCCTGAGGGTGATGAAAGTCTCCTCACTCGCCCCGGACAGACGGTGCCGGCGACGATTCCCGACTTCGACGCCGTCAAGGAGCCGAATCAGGGCACCGGCTACACCGTCGACTACGGAATGCTCTCCCGCCTCGTCGGTGAGGCAGGCGCGCCTGCCGGCCTCGACGCCTGCGTCGCCGCCGAGGGTCCGGGAGCGGCGTACGCCGTCGCCGATGAGAACGGGCAGATCGGCAACTACACCGAGGACGCGATCGCGGCTAACTGCCGCCTCGCACTCGTCGATCTCGGATCGATCGGCTCCCGTTCGTGGCTGTTCGACCCGATCCCCAACTACTCCTACACCGTGCCCACCGACTACGACCGGCGCGCCTCCGTCGAGGAGGCCGACCGCCGCCTCGGTGATCGGCTCGAGCAGCTGCGCTCCCAGTCGGAGGCGGAGCCGACCGTCATCATCGCCGGACTCGGAGACAGTTCGAGCTCTCCCCGGCTGCGGGCCTTCCTCGCCTCGGGACCCGGTTTCGTTCCGGGCACGCTCTCCTCGGCGTCGACGCGGACGGAGGGTCTGCTCCAGATCACCGACCTCGCCCCGGGCATCCTCGAGCACCTCGGCATCGACTCCCCGAGCGGGATCTCCCTCGACGTCACCCCGTCATCGGCGTCACCGGAGGACCGTCGCCTCGACCTCGAGACCGAGGCGACGAAATCGGAGTTCGTCTACGAGAACCTCTCGACGTTCTCCCTCTTCCTCGACATCGCCTTCTACGTCCTCGTCATCCTCTGCGGGCTTCTGCTCAGCACGATCTTCATCGACCGCTGGGCCCCCGGCCTCCGCAGCGCCATCGCCCGCAGCGCCATCGCCCGTCGCTCCGGTCGCCTGATCGCGGCCCACACCGCGGAGGCCCCGGACGCCGGCAGTGCCGGACTCGCCGACGCTGCAACGGCCCAGACCACCGGCGCCTGGGTCCACCGCACGCTGGCGTGGATCGCCTTCGTCCTCGCGACGATTCCCATGGGGGCGTTCCTCGCGGGACTGCTGCCGTGGGCGCGGTTCCCGCACCCGCAGTTCGGTCTCTTCCTCTCCGTGGCCCTCGGGGCCGCAGCGATGCTCCTCCTCTCCCTGCTCCCGCCGTGGGGTCGGACGTGGCGGGGACGCGTCGCCGCGCTCTCCCTCCTCACCGTCGTCGTCATCGCCGTCGACCTGGCAACGGGGTCACGGCTGCAGGCGAATTCGCTGCTCGGCTACAACCCGATCGTCGGCGGCCGCTACTACGGGCTCGGCAATCAGGGCGCTGCGATCTTCATCGCGAGCCTCTTCGTCTTCCTCGGCCTCCTCGTCTCCCGACTGCGTGCCGCAGGCCACCGGCGGCTCGTCCTCATCGTCCCCGCCATCATCGGCCTGCTCGCGGTGTTCGTCTCCGGGAACCCGTCGTGGGGAGCGAAGTTCGGCGGCACGATCGCCACCCTCGCCGGTCTCCTCGTCCTCCTCGCCCTCGTCAGCCGCATCCGGCTCTCGCTGCTGCGGCTCGGGCTCATCGGCGTCGCGTCACTGGCGGCGCTCATCGGCATCGCGTTCCTCGACTGGCTGCGACCGGCGGGCAGCCGCTCCCATTTCGGGAACTTCTTCGACCAGCTCGTCACCGGTGAGGCGCTGCAGGTCGTCGGTCGAAAGCTCAGCGCGAACCTCCACATCATCCAGGTGAATCCGGCGCTGTCGATCGTCACCCCTCTCGCGGTCATCGCGATCCTCGTCTTCCTCCGCTACCTCCTCCACTTCCCCCGGTTCCAGGGGCCGACCCGGACCGCGCGATTCCTCGACCACTGGCGGGGACGCCTGCCCGAGGTCTTCGCCGACGAGGACCTCCACTTCGGCTTCCTCGCCGCCGTCACCGGGCTCACCGTCGGTCTCGTGCTCACGGACTCCGGCATCGCCGTGCCCTCCACCGGTGCGATGGTCCTCCTGCCCTACCTCCTCGCGCTCTGCGCCGATGACCTCACCGTCCCACACGGCACTGACACGACACGCGGTGCCGCCGCTCTCCTCACGCCCGCCGCCGACGCGACCCGGGAACCGGGCCGATGAGCGCTGCTGTGCGTCCGTGGCTGCTGCGCGTCGTCCTCGGGGCGCTGGCCGCCCTCGTCCTCATCACCGGCCTGCCGCAGGCCGGGCAGGCTGTCAGTGCCGGCCACTCCGCGGACATCGCGCACTCCGCGAGCACCGCGCAGGCGGCAGGTTCCGGCCAGGCAGCCGACGCCCCCCGCCCCGCGGAGAACGCCCCGATCCTCATCGGCACCTCGGGGTTCACGTTCGAGGACCTCGACCCGCAGACGACTCCGAACCTCTGGGCGATGATGCAGTCCTCCCAGATCGGGACGATGACCCCGCGCAGCGTCCGCTCCGTCAGCTGCCCAGTCGACGGGTGGCTCGCCGTGGGATCGGGCCGCCGTGCCGCCGACGAACCGCGGCAGCAGTGCCGCAAGCCCCAGCCGCCGCTCGACGGCTGGGTCGCTGACTGGGACGTCTTTCAGCAGGTCGCACGCGGGGACAACTACGACGCCGCCCTCGGCGGTCTCGCCGAAGCCGTCCCGGCGGTCTCCGCCTACGGTCCGGGAGCCGCGATCGCCGCGGCCGATCCGAGCGGTCGCATCGGCCAGTGGGAGCCGATCGCCGATGACATCGGCCTCCGGGCCGCCTCGTCGTCGGAGTCCGGCGAGCTCGCCATCGTCGACCTCGGCAATTCGGAGGCCGACGGCTACTCGCTCAAAGACCTCGACCGCCGGGTCGGGGCGATCCTCACCGCGACCGGCTGGCTCGGCGCCGACCCGGCGGCCGGCATCGGCGAGGGCACCTCGCCGATCATCTTCGCCTCGATCGCCGACGGCACCCACGACGGGTCCTCGATGCAGGCGACGATGATGCTCGAACCCGGGGCCGAGCCGGGTCTCCTCACCTCCTCGTCGACGCGGCAGCCGGGGCTCATCCAGGTGCCCGACATCGCGCCCACGCTCGTCCAGCTGAGCGGCGGGGAGACGATGGGCAACGTCGCCGGGGCGCCGATGACATCGAACCCCGGCGGGTCGTGGGAGTCGCGCTTCCAGTCGGTGCTCGACCGGCAGGTCGCGGTGACGACGCAGAACGAGATCTCGACGTGGTTCTTCCCCGTCGTCGCCTCGCTCATGGCCGGGCTGCTCGCCCTCGCGTGGTTCCTCCGCCGCCGCCATCGCGAGCTCGTCCACTCCACGGCGTACCGCCTCGGCGTCGTCTTCGCGGCGATGCCCGTGTCGACGTACCTCGTCAACGTCCTCCCGTGGGAGCGGGCGACGAACCCGGACATCGCGATGCTCGGTGCGCTCGTCGGGTGGTCCGTCGTGCTCGGAGCACTCGCGCTCCTCGGGCCGTGGCGCCGGTCGCAGCTCGGCCCCGTCCTCTTCGTCTCCGCCGTCACGGTGGGCGTGCTCGCCTACGACGTCATCACCGGCTCGCAGCTGCAGATGTCGACCCTCCTCGGCGAGCCCCTCCTCATCGCCTCCCGGTTCTACGGGATCGGCAACTCCGCGCTCGCGCTCTACTGCTGCGCCCTGCTGCTCGCCGTCGCCGGCTTCGCCTCCCTCGCGAGACGACCGCTGACGCGCCTGGCGATCGTCCTCGTGCCCGTCCTCCTCTCCTGCGTGCTGCTGGCCGCTCCGGGGCTCGGCACGAAGTTCGGGTCGGTGCCCACGCTCATCATCGGCGTCGCCTACCTCGCCCTCGCCTCGGCGGGCATCCGCTTCTCGGTCAAACGGCTCGGCCTCACCGTCGGCATCGCCGGCTTCGTCATGCTCCTCGTCCTCTTCCTCGACTGGCTGCGCCCGGCTGCCCAGCGCACGCACTTCGGCCGCTTCTTCGACTCGCTCATCAACGGTGAGGCCCTCGGGGTGCTCGCGCGCAAGATCGACATGAACATCGACATCCTCACGCAGTCGTGGATGACGGTCATCCTGCCGCTCATCATCATCGCCGTGTTCTGGGTCGCACTCACCCCCGCGCGCTTCTCGATGCACGGGCTCACCGACCTCTACGCGCGCTTCCCGCTGCTGCGCGCGGCGATGATCAGCCTCGCGATCCTCCTCGGCGTCGGCACCTTCATCAACGACTCCGGAATCGTCGTCCCCGCCGTCGGCATCCTCTTCCTCGTCCCCGTCCTCGCCCATCTCGAGACGCACCCCCGCGCCGAGGCGACCGCGGGCTCCGGGCGCGCAACGCCGGGTCTCGGTGGGGCGTCCGGTGGCGCTGACGGGGTCTCCGCTGACGGTGACGCGTCGGATGGCGCTGACGCTCGTGCGAGGTCGGCGACGCACCGCGGTGCGTCGGTCGGCGCCGAAGCGCCGGCCGGTCGCGAGGACGCCGGAACCTCCGGCGACCGTCAGTCGTCCAACTGACCCTGCCGCGAACGCAGAATGATGACGACGGCAATGCCCTGTCACCGGCGATCACATCCTGGCACCGGCGGCCACGTCTCGTCCGGACGGTCCCGACGACTGCGACGTCTGGACGAGTCCCGATGTCAGCGGCGTCTGCCTGTGGCGACGGGGCGTCCTGCGGCGGAGCAGTCCGGACACCAGTGACGACGTCCGGAGAACAACGACGCACTCCGGCGTACAGCGGCTGCGTCGGGGCAACAGCAACAATCGGGATGAGATAGTCAGTCGAGAGGACAGCGAGGGGCCGGGGAGATCACTCCCCGGCCCCTCATCCAAGCGCTGCGCTCAGTCCTGGTCACGGCTCACGTCGCGCCAGCGGCGACGGCGCCCGGCGTAAACCAGCGGCGCTCACCGCGCCCCCGCAGCACTCGTGTCACGGGCTGAGCGCTCTCATTCTCAGATGCTGATGTTCGCCTTCCTGCGCCGCACCACGGCGATGGCAGCGCCGCCGGCGACGATGAGTGCAAGTGCGGTGGCGACGAGATTGAGGGCCTCGAAACCGGTGCGCGGCAGGTCACCGCCATCCTTCGAGCCGGACGCGTTCGACGCCGAGTCCGAACCGGCACCCGAGCCCGCTCCCCCGCCGTTCGACGAGGCGTTCGCACCGTCTGCGGAAGCGTTCGCACCGTTCGCATCCGAGGCGCCCTGGTCCGAGCTGTCGGCGCTGCCGCCGTTCGACGACGCGTCCGAACCGCCCTGATCCGAGCCATCGGCACTGCCGCCATCAGCATCCGCACTGCCGCCGTCGGCGTCGGCTCCGGCATCGGAACCGGACCCGCCGACGATCTGCGCCGTCGCCTCGAACGGGTGCGGCAGCGGCATCGGGTTGTTGTCCCACCAGTCGGCCTCGCCCGCCTGCAGCGTCGTCGTCACGGTGACTTCACCGGAGGCGTCCTCGGGTGCGGTGACGGTGATCGGAACCTCGCTCGTCCCGGCCGGGATCCCGTCGAGCGTGATCGTCGCGGCAGCGGCCTGGGCCCCCGCCTCGGCGGCAGACGCCTTGGCCGTCGCCGACTGCGGGGTCCCCGCCTCGACGCTGTAGCCCTCGGGCACGTCGACGGTGACGTCGATGGGTCCGGGCACCTCGCCCTTCGAATCCGTCTTCAGGACGAAGTCTCCGCTGGCACCTGGGGCGATGCCGTCGGCCGGGGCGGTCAGCTCGGCGGTGACGTCACCGGTGCTGATGACGTCCTGGGCCGCGTCGGCCTGCCGTTCGGACTTGTCGGGCGCCACCGGCGAGTTCTTCTGGAAGTAGTTCGTCCACGTCTCGAAGTCCGTGAGGCCCGAGAGCTCGAACGACCCCTTCGCGAAGGAGGAGAAGTTGTCACCGCCGGCGGCGAGGAAGCTCAGGGTCGCGACGCGGTAGTCCCGGTTCGGATCGATCTCCTCACCGTTGACCTTGACCGACTTCACGCGTTCGCCGCGGGCCGCGGTCGAATCGTAGACGACGTCGAGCTCCTTGGAGATGCCGAGGTGGAGGAACGGGCGCGAGGCGCCGTCGGGCTGCCACTGCTCTTCGAAGAGACCGATGACGTCGGCGCCCTTCATCGTCACGACGCCGTGGTCGTTGGCGAACGGCAGCACCGCGTTGAGTTCGGCGGCCGTGACCTCGCACGGCTGCTCGTTGTTGTAGATGTCGTCGCACTTGAGATCCGTGCGCAGTCCGCCGGGGTTGGTGATGCCGAAGTCCGCGGGCGCGAGCTGGGAGTCCTCGACCCCGTCCTTGAGGGAGTCGGCGACGAGGTTGCCGAGCGTCGACTCCGCCCCGCGGTCCTCCGCACCGTCCTCGGTGAACGCGCGCGTGATGTCCTCGGTGATCGTGCCCTCGACGACGGAGCCCGGACCCTTCGCCTGCTCCTCGGCGTCGGCGACGATCTGCTTCACCTCGTCGACGACCGGCGAGGCGTAGTCCTTGTCCTCGGTCGACAGCAGATCCGAACTCGATGTCGTCCAATTGCCCGCACCGTCGGATTCGAGCTTGATCTGCCCGACATAGGAGCCGTAGTTCCCCGCCTGGAGAACCGGCCGCGTGCGCTCGGGGTCGCCGGGGACGGGGGCGTTGAAGTTCGATGCGAGGTGCGTATGACCGGTGAGCAGGGCGTCGACGGAGGCATCGGCCTCGGTGACGAGCTTCTTGAACTCCGCGTTCGAGGCCTCCGCGGCCTCGAGGCTGTCGGTGGCAGAGGCGCCGAGGTGGGCCTCGACGACCGTCATGTCCGGCTGCTGATCCTCCGGCAGGGCCTCGATCTCACCGACGACGCGGTTGACGGCGTCCGTCGGGTCGCCGAAGTCGACGTTGGCGATGCCCGCCGGGGAGACGAGTGAGGTGGTGTCCTGGGTGACGACCCCGATGACGGCGATCTTCACACCTCCGACGTCGAGCGTCGTGTAGTCCTCGAGACCGTCGACGACGTCGGTCGTGCCCTTGTCGTAGACGTTCGCGGCGAGGTACGGGAAGTCGGCTTCCGAGACGACGCGGCCGGTGAGGTCGTCGATGCCCCTGTCGTATTCGTGGTTGCCCGTGGCCGAGCCCTGGAGTCCGATCGCGTTGAGGACGTCGATCGTCGGCGAATCCTCCTGCGAGGACGACACGTAGGTCGAGGCGCCGATGCTGTCACCGGCGGCGATGAAGGCGGTACCGGCGGCGTTGTCCTCGGCTGCGAACTTCGCGCGCTCCTCTTCGACCACCGAGGCGACCTGGGCTCCGGCTTCGGAGATCCGACCGTGGAAGTCGGTGATCCCCATGAGCTGGACCTTCGTGCCGGCCGAAGCGGCATTGGGATCGGCGGTCGGGGCAGTCGTCGGGGCAGGCGAGGCGTCACCGGGATCCGATGCACCGGTCTCTGCCGGTGCGCTGTCGTCGGTCGGCTCCTGGGTCGAGGTCGTTGAGGACTCTCCGAGTCCGGCCGCGGCGACCGGCGCGGTTCCGGGCAGCGTCAGCAGCGAGACGGCGGCGCCGGCGGCGAGCACCTTGGGAAGAAGCTTCGACATAGATTCGCATCCTTGTGGTCGTGGCGTCCGCCGCCGGGCGGCGGGAGGAGAAGAGGAACGAGCGTGATCATCGTGTCGCAGCGAAGCGAACGATGAGTGACGTGTACGTGAATCTACACAGGATTCTCACACCTGGGAAGAGGATTCCTCTCAAAATCGCGACCGATGACGACAAGGACAGCAGTCGGAAACCGCGCTGTCGGGCCGCCGCCCTGGGCACGGAGAGCGGCGCACGACCCGGCGTTCGGGCCGTGCGCCGCCGTCTGAGCTCAGCGCGAGTCGGGCCCAGCGCGAGCCAGACTCAGTGCGAGTCCGGCTCTGCGCGAGCCAGGCTCAGCATAAGTCGGGCTCAGAGCTTCGCCTTGATCTTGTCGATGCGCTCCTGGCGCTTCTCCTTGCGTTCGGCCTTCTTCTCCTCCTTGACCTTCTGACGCGCGGCTTCGGCGGCGGCGTAGGCGGCGTCCTCGGCCGCGGCGACCTCGTCGAGCACTTCGTCCTCGGGACGGCGCAGCAGCGTCGCACCGGTCGACTTCGCGAAGTCGTCGAGGACGGTGGGATCGGATTCGACGACCTCGGCGATCACACCGGTCTTCCCCGCCGGCAGAGCCGCACTGAACACGGAGAGCGCGTCCTCGGCGTCGAAGGAGCGCTCCGCGTCGACCGTCGAGCCGATGAGCGCACCGGCGGCGAAGCCGAGGAGCATCCCGAGCGGTCCGCCGAGGACGCCGATGAGCGCGCCGATGCCGCCCCCGCCGAGGGTCGAGAGGCCGAGGTCGTTGTCCTGACCGTCGGTGACCCGCAGCTGGCCCTTGTCATTGCGTTCGACGACCGCCGAGGCGACGATCGAGAGCGCCTCGGAGTCGAGGTCGCGGAACTTGCTGAAGGCTTCATAGGCGGATCCTGAGTTGTCCCAGGTGAGGAGAATGATGTTGGTTTCTGACATGACACGCACCTGCTTTCTCCACGCGGCTCGGTCAGCCGCGAGGGTGGGGATGGAACGCCCCATCGGGGTCGGTGGGGTACTGAGAACTCCACCATCCCTGTAGTAAAGGGTCAATGACGGGTCATCAAGACGGATTGTTTTCCCAGGGGGCGGTCAGAGTCGCTCGACCGACCCGGCCGCTGCTCAGCCGACCCGGTCGTTGCTCGACCGACCCGGCTCCTGCTCAGCCGAGGTCGCGGCGGGCCATCGTCTGCGCGGCCCGGGCCGCGTAGTCGGCCGGATCCGGGTAGCCGACCCCGGTGAGGACGAGACCGTGGGCCGGGGTGACGTGCATCGGTCCGGTCGCGGTGATCCCGGCGTCCGCCTCGGCGAGGAGTTCCGCGGGCCGGGTCACCGGCCACGCCCCCGACCCGACGCGGATGAGGCCGCCGACGAGCGCGCGGACCATGTGATGGCAGAACGCGTCGGCGCGGAGGTCGATCGTGATGACGGCGTCTTGGTCGCGGGCGACATCGAGGTCGTGGAGGGTGCGGATCGTCGTCGCCCCGTCCCGGGGCTTGCAGAACGGGAGGAAGTCGTGGAGTCCGCGCGCCTCGTGCGCGGCCTCGGCCATCGCCTCGGCATCGAGCTCCCCCTTGTGCCGGGGCGTCATCGCGGTGAGCAGCGGGTCGAGGAACGACCGGTGGTCGGCGAGACGGTACTGGTAGGAGCGCCACAGTGCGGAGAAGCGGGCGTCGAAGTCGGCGGGCACCTCGGTCACGGCGTGGATGACGAGGTCGTCGGAGCCGTCGACGGTGAGCACCCCGCGCAGGCGCGAGAGCAGGGCCTGCTCCGGTGAGCGCCCCGACCGTCCGATGAGCTTGGCCAGGCCGGCCTCGTCGACGTCGATGTGGACGACCTGACGCCGGGCGTGGACGCCGGCGTCGGTGCGGCCGGCGACGACGGTGGCCACCTCGGTGCCGGTGACCCGGGCGAGCCCGTCCTCAAGGCTGCCCTGCACGGTGCGCAGGCCCGGCTGCTTCGCCCAGCCGTGGAAGTCCGTGCCCCGGTAGCCGAGGTCGAGGCGGAAGCGGGTCACGCCTCGACCACTCCCCGTTCCGGTCCCTGGTCGGCGCTGTCCGCATCGCGCGCCGAGGTGGTCGTCCCCGGTCCGCGGGTCACTGTCCTGTCCGTTGTGCGGGGCACGGCGGAGTCCGCGAGCGCCTCGGTGAAGTGCTCCCGCGGGGTGAAGACCCGACCGAAGAGGCGCGAGAGCGTGCGGCGGCGCTGGTGGTGGTAGCGGTCGACGTTGGCGTTGTAGAGCCGGGAGACGGCGATGATGCGCTCGGAGAGGACGCTGAGCTGACCGTGGAGCAGCTGGACGGTCATGTCGAGTTCGTCGCGCATCCCCGTCGAGGCGTCGGGTCCGCCGGTCGCCTCGGCGCGGCGTCCCGGGAGAGCCGCGGCATCGTTGATCTCCGCCGTCAGGGCGTTCTCCGCGGCCGCTCCCCGAGGGCCGAACGGCGCGCGTTCGGCGGAGGCGAGCGCGAGTTCGAGCGGGGAGAGATCACGCGTCGTCACCTGCTGGAGGGTGCCGAGGTAGGCCGGGACGAGGGCATGCCGGGCGCGGAGTTCGACGACGAGCTGCCGTTTCGCCTCGTCGCAGAGGGAGCGGGCCATCGAGAGCTGGTTGAACCGGAGGATGATGAGCATGACCGCGGCGACGACGAGAACCGAGACCGCACCGGCGGTGACGATGGTCCAGAACACCCGGGCTCCTCTCACGTGCAGTCGGCCGAGGTGCCGGCGACCGCCTCGGCGGTTCAAGTTTACGCAGGGTTCACCCTCGTCGCGAACGCGTCGACCCCCGGTCACCTGGCCGGGCCGATTTCCGACAGTGGTCGCCGACACGTCGCCTGTCCGTCGCCGTGTCTTCACTCTGGCGGCGTGGACTGAGTGCTGTGAGAGTAGCGATCATTGCAGAATCCTTCCTCCCCAACATGAACGGGGTCACCCACTCACTCCTGCGGGTCCTCGAGCATCTGTCCGATCGCGGCGACGAGGTCCTCGTCATCGCCCCGGGCACTCGCCGCGACGGCCCCAAAGAGGTGTCGGGGGCGAGGATCGTGCGCGTCCCCTCGATCGCCCTGCCGAAGTACCGGCGCATCCGCGTCGCTCCCGGCGGCGTCACCCGGATCCGGCGTCTGCTCGAGAAGTTCTCCCCCGATGTCGTCCATCTCGCCAGTCCCTTCGTCCTCGGGTGGCGCGGGGTGCTCGCCGCGCAGAGCCTCGACCTGCCGACCGTGGCGATCTACCAGACCGAGGTGCCCGCCTATGCCGCGCGCTACGGGATGCACGGCATCGAGGCGATGCTGTGGACCCACGTGCGCAACATCCACCAGCACGCCTCCCTCACCCTCGCGCCCTCGTCGTACACGATCGCGCAGCTCCAGGGTCTCGGCGTCGCCGAGGTCGATCACTGGGCCCGCGGAGTCGACTCGAGCCGCTTCGACCCCAGCCACCGCTCCGAGCAGTGGCGGCGCTCGGTGGCTCCGAACGGGGAGCGGATCATCGGCTTCGTCGGTCGGCTCGCCGCGGAGAAGCAGGTCGAGGACCTCAGCGTGCTCGCCGATGTGCCCCATGCCAAGCTCGTCATCGTCGGCGACGGTCCGTGGCGGTCGAAGCTCGAGCGTCTGCTGCCGAACGCCCACTTCGCGGGCTTCCTCGGCGGGGACGCCCTCGCTCAGGCGGTCGCGAGCTTCGACCTCATGGTCGCTCCCGGTGAGCTCGAGACGTTCTGCCAGACGATCCAGGAGGCCATGGCCTCCGAAGTGCCGGTCATCGCCCCGGCCCGCGGCGGTCCCCTCGATCTCGTCGACTCCTCGCACACCGGGTGGCTGTATGCACCGAAGGACCTCGCCGCAATGCGTCAGCACGTCGTCGATCTCCTCGGCGACGAGGCCAAGCGCCGGGCCTTCGGCGTCGCCGGACGCCAGCAGGTGCTGTCTCGGTCGTGGAAGAGCGTGTGCTCCCAGCTCGTCGGCCACTATTCCCGCGCAATCGAGAATCCCACCCCGCAGGTCATGGGCCGCAGCTTCAACGTCCTCGCCTGGGCGGGTGCGGAAGGCACCACGACCCGCTGACGATCGAGCCGCCAGTGCCGGTGGCAGGCTGCGCACCCGGCCAACGCACCCGGCTGCGGCTCACTCCGTGCCGTCAGCGTTCGCGCCCTGCGCACGGGTGACCAGCCACGCGACATAGAACGAGAGGGGCAGCGCAGTGGCGTAGATCGCGATCGGCGAGACGATGCCGCTGCTGAGGGTCATCATGACGACGAGATAGACGAGAGCCCCGAGGAGCGCGAACCGGTCGGCCGGGACTGCTCGAACCTTCCGCCGCAGGCTCACCCACAGTCCCGCACCAGCGAGGATTGCGGCGATGACCTGGACGGATGACAATGCGCTCGCGGTCTCGGGCACGCTCTGTCCGTTGCGGCCGACGCTGATGACGGAGAAGAGCAGAGCGGCGATGATGACCAGGGGCATGCGATCCTCTCTTCGGTTGCGGTCCGCTTCCACCGTAACAGGACCACGCACACACGGATTCGCGTGCTCGCGGCGGCTCAACCCGCAGGTCATGGGCCGCAGCTTGGGCCTCCCTGAAATCGAGACGGACACTTCGCGTCGAGACCGACAGTTGTCAGTGCCGGTCTCGACGCGAAGTGTCCGTCTCGATGGCTGGGGCGTTACTTCCCGACCCACTCGGCGACGGTGACGACATCGGCCTGCCAGGGCAGCACCTTCTCGATGAGGACTCGGTGGACCTCCTCGTCGCGGTCGGCGCAGGCATCGGCGAGGATCGTCACGGGATAGTCGAGGTCGGCGGCCTGCCGCATCGTGGCGAGGACGACGCCGCGGGTGGCGATCCCGGCGAGCACGAGCTCGGTGGCCCCGAGGCCCCGGAGCACCTCGGCGAGGTCGCTGCCGCTGAACGCCCCGACGCGGCGCTTCGTCACGAGCAGCTCATCGTCCCGGCGCCCCATGACATCGAGGATCTGCGTCGCCTCGCTCTCCTCGGACAGGTCGCCGTGGGAGGCGATGCGCATGAACGGTGAGGTCTCGGGCAGCTCGGGATAACCGGGTCGCAGCGCCACGTGCACCCAGACGACGGGGATGCCGACCTGCCTGGCGTGGGCGATCGCGTCCTTCGTGCGGGCGACGACGTCAGCCTCGGCGAAGGGCCCGGCGATGCCGTTCTGGAAGTCCATGGCCAGCAGGACGGTGCCGGTGTGGTTCTTCATGAGCATCTCCCCTCTGTGCGGGGTCACTCGCCCCGCTGTCTCCGACGGTACTCCGGAGATCGGGTCATCGGGGTGGGCATCTCTGCTGGCGATCAGTCGACGATGCCGCGGGCGTCGAGGGCGCGCCCCGTGTCCTGCGCGTACTTCACCGATCGGAGGATCGCGGGCACGACCCGAGCCCTGAGGCTCGTCTCGAGCCCACGGGCGCGGGCGGCCCGGTCGGCGTCGGTCAGCAGCCCCGAGATGTGCGAGATCGCGCGGACCATGAGTCCGGCGGTCAGGGCGATGACCTCGGTGTCGACGCCGAGGCGGCGCAGCGGGGAGACGATCGCCGCGAACGCGTCGAGGAGCTGGCCGACGGTCGTCGTCAGAGTGAGCAGCAGTGCCGCCTGGACGCAGGCGAAGACGGTGCCGGCCACGGCCAGACCGGCCTGCAGGGTTCCGAAGAAGACCTGGAGGACCATGACGATGACGACGAGAACCGCCGCATACGCCCAGGTCAGGGCGAACCGTCGGACGGGCAGGCGGGCGCTGAAGCCGACGAGGACAAGGACGGCGAAGATCGACCAGTTGATGATCGGGTCGCGGAAGATCAGGGCGACAAGACCGATGACGGCGATTGCCGCGAGCTTCCACCCCGTCGGCACCCCGTGCAGCCAGCCCCGTTGCCTGCTCACCGTTCCGAAGAACTGAGGGCGACGCCGGACCCCGGCCCGCGACCGGCCCGCGCTTCGTGCCTGGCCGGCTTGGGTCTGCGCTGCCTGGGTCTGCCCTGCTTGGGTCTGCCCGGCTTGGGTCTGCGCTGCCTGGGTCTGCCCTGCTTGGTTCTGCCCTGACTCAGTCATGGGTCTCGCTCATGACGATCTCCCGGTAGGCCGCGACCGCCTCGGTGGGGGTGCCGTCGTGGGCGATGCGCCCGGCCTCGACGACGATGGCGCGGTCGGCGATCCCGGCGAACTCGAGGTCGTGTGTGGAGACGATGATGCGGACGCCGCGTCGGGCCACGAGGTCGTTCAGCCGTGCGCGCAGCCGCTCCCGGTTGCGCAGGTCGAGCAGGGTCGTCGGTTCGTCGAGGACGAGGATCTGCGGGTCGACGGCGAGGACGGCGGCGAGGGCGACGAGCTGCCGCTGCCCGCCGGAGAGCTCATAGACGCTGCGGTCGGCGAGGTCGGCGATCCCGAGTTCGTCGAGCACGGCGAGGGCCGCCGCCCGGCGTTCGCGTTTGGGCACGCGGCGGCGCAGGGAGAGTTCGATGTCCTCGAGTGGGGTCGGCATGACGAGCTGTGCGGCCGGGTCAGTGAAGACGAAGCCGACGTGAGAGCGCACCTCGGCGGGCTGCCGGGCGGGATCGATGCCGTCGATGAGGACCTGTCCGGCGTTGGCGGTGACGAGTCCGTTGAGCAGCTGGAGCAGCGTCGACTTGCCCGATCCGTTCGCCCCGATGACGGCGACCGCGGGCTCGGTGAGCCGCAGGTCGATGTCGGTGAGGATCGGCCGGAAGGCATCGCCTGTGGGAGTGTCGTCGACGACGCCGACCGTCACCCCGGACAGGGAGATCTCCCGGTGGTCCCTCGCCCGGGCAGGGGTGGATCCGGCCGACACCGAGGCGGCCCCGGGGTCTGCGGCGGACCCGGGCACCGCCTCGGGGTCGGCTGCGGACCCGGGCACCGCCTCGGCGGTCGATGGGGCGTTCGATGATGGGCGGCGGCGGAAGATCACTCGGCGTCCGGGATCTGGGGGCGGACGCCTCGGCGGCGGAGGATGTCGGGGAAGGCCCGGTGGATGAGCAGGGCCACGGACACCGCGAGGATGTTCTTGATGATGTCACCGGGCCAGTAGATGAGGTCCGCAGCGAAGGCGACGCCGAGCGGGAGGTCGCCGTTGATCGACATGCCGAGGATGCCGAGCGGGTGGTTGAGCAGGAAGCTCGCGCCGAGGGAGCCGAGGAACATCGCGACCCACAGGGCCGCGCCCCGATAGCGGCGCAGCGCCCAACGGGCGACGAATCCGGCGGCCAGGGCGTAGAGGGTGAAGGAGATGATGTAGCCGGCGCTCGGGCCGGCGAGGACGGCGATGCCGCCGCGCATCCCCGAGAAGATCGGCAGTCCGAGCAATCCGAGGACGACGTAGAGCCCGACGGCGGCGGCCCCGCGCCACGGGCCGAGGACGAGGCCGCACAGCGCCACAGCGAAGGTCTGCAGGGTGATCGGCACGCCCACCGGGCCGACGGGGATCGGGGGCAGCATCGCGAACGCCGCGAGCAGGGCGGCGAAGACCGCGATGAGCGCGATGTCGCCGGCCCGGCTCGGGGTCTTGAGCGAAGCGGTGCCCGCCGAGGCGGCGGTGCTGTCTGCGTGGGTCATGGGTTCTCCAACGGTCGGGTCGTCCCGGGCCTCACCCGGGCTGACCCCACTGTAGCTGAACACCGTTCAGGAGTTGTCGGCGGGGCACAGATCGTGCCCCGCTTCTTGGCAGGGCTCGACCCAGCGCCCGACCCAGGGCCCGACGCGGCACCCGACCCAGCGCCCGACTCGGCACCGGTCGCGGCACCCGCGGACGCCCGAGGTCACCGCACACGAGCGGCGCTCACTCCCATTCGATCGTGCCCGGAGGCTTCGAGGTGACGTCGAGGACGACGCGGTTGATGTCATCGACCTCGTTGGTGATCCGGTTCGAGATCACCGAGAGCGTGTCGTAGGGGATCCGCGTCCAGTCGGCGGTCATCGCATCCTCGCTCGAGACCGGTCGGAGGACGACGGGGTGGCCGTACGTGCGGCCGTCACCCTGGACGCCGACGGAGCGGACATCGGCGAGGAGGACGACCGGGCACTGCCAGATCTCACCGTCGAGGCCGGCCTTCGTCAGCTCCTCACGGGCGATCGCGTCGGCCCGGCGGAGGATCGCCAGGCGCTCCTCGGTGACCTCGCCGATGATGCGGATGCCGAGGCCCGGGCCCGGGAAGGGCTGACGGGAGACGATAGCCTCGGGCACGCCGAGTTCACGGCCGATCGCGCGCACCTCGTCCTTGAACAGGGCGCGCAGGGGTTCGATGAGCTGGAACTGGATGTCCTCGGGCAGCCCGCCGACGTTGTGGTGGCTCTTGATGTTCGCGGTGCCCGACCCGCCGCCGGATTCGACGACGTCGGGATAGAGGGTGCCCTGGACGAGGAAGCCGATCTCCTCGCCTTCGTCCTTGGCCTCGAGGACGAGGTCGGCGGCGGCGGTCTCGAAGGTGCGGATGAATTCGCGCCCGATGATCTTGCGCTTCTCCTCCGGGTCGGTCACCCCGGCGAGCTCCTTCATAAACCGCTCACGGGCGTCGACGGTGACGAGGCGGACGCCGATCGAGTTGACGTAGTCGTTCTCGACCTGTTCCCGTTCGCCTTCGCGCAGCAGCCCGTGGTCGACGAAGACGCAGGTGAGCTGATCGCCGATCGCCTTGTGGACGAGGGCGGCCGCGACCGAGGAGTCGACGCCGCCGGAGAGCGCGCAGATGACCTGCTTGTCCCCGACCTGCTGGCGGATGAGGTCGACCTGTTCGTCGATGACGGACTCGTTCGTCCAGTCGGCCTCAAGACCGGCGACCCGGTAGAGGAAGTTCTCGAGGATCTTCTGCCCGTTCTCGGAATGGAGGACCTCAGGGTGCCACTGGACGCCGGCGAACTTCCGTTCGGGGTGCTCGAACGCCGCGACCGGGGTGTCGGGAGTCGAGGCGAGGACAGTGAAGTCCGCGGGCGCCTCGGCGACGGAGTCCCCGTGGGACATCCACACGGTGTAGGCATCGGGGGTCTCGGCGAGCAGTGCCCCCTGGTCGGCGACGGCGACCGGAGTCGAGCCGTACTCGCGCTTGTCGGTCTTCGCGACGCGACCGCCGAGGCTCGTCGACATGAGCTGGAACCCGTAGCAGATGCCCATCGTCGGGACGCCGAGGTCGAAGACCGCCTCGTCGAAGGGCGGCGCCGCCTCGTCGTTGACGCTCGAGGGTCCGCCGGAGAGCACGATGGCCACGGGGTTCTTGGCCGCGAACTCGGCCGCCGGGGCGTCATGGGCGATGATCTCGGAATACAGTCCCGCCTCACGGATCCGGCGGGCGATGAGCTGCGCGTACTGCGCGCCGAAATCGACCACGAGAACAGGAGGCACCTGTGTGCTCTGGGGGTTCGTCATGCCCCCAAGTCTAATCAACGGCAGGACGCGCCGGATCGCCGGCTCCGGACGGAACTCAGCGACCGCCTCGGCGAGGGTCCTCAGCTCCTGGGAGCGACGACGACCGCGGCGGCGAGCTCAGCTTCGACCTGACGGTGGATGCGGCGCTCGAGGATGAACGACATCACCGGAACGACGCCGGCGAGGGCGAGGATGAGGTAGCGGCCGAGGCTCCAGCGCATCTGCTGATTGAGCCAGAAGCAGCCGATGAGGTAGACGACGTAGCACCAGCCGTGGCTGATCGCGATCGCCGCGGCGAGATTGAAGTCACCGAACATCAGCGCCGTCGACGGGTCCGGGGCGATGAGGTACTTGTAGATCATCTCGACCGTGAGGATCATGAGCATCGTGCCGGTGATGATCGCCATGACGCGATAGAACTTCAGGGCATTGCGCGCCGAGGTGAAGCGCTTGACGCTCCACAGGTTCGACTCGTCGACCTCGGGGCGGGAATCGAGGTTCTCGGGGTGGTCGCTCACGCTTCGGGTCCTTCGGTCGTGGTGCTGGCAGTCGGGGAGGGCTGGGTCTGGCTGTCGGCTCTGCGCGGTTTCGCCCCGCCGTGCCGGTGGGCGGGCAGTCCGGTCAGCCCGGACATCACCTCGGGGTCGATCCGCGCCTGGCCGGCAGGTTTGACGATGACGTAGTCGCCGCCGGTGGACGGGTCCTTCCCGTTGCCCCCGGCCTCGCCGAGGCGGGTCCTGACGTAGTCGTCGCGCAGCAGCTGCCACCACATGTAGAGGGCCATGCCGGCGAAGATCAGCCATTCGATGGCGTAGACCGCCGACTGCAGGTTGAAGCCGCCCTCGTCGCGGGTCGTCGTCGTGTCGACCTGGGTCAGTCCCCCGGTGCCCACCGAGGCGGCCGCGCCGGTGGCGGACTCGGGCATGAGGAAGCCGGAGTACGTGAGCAGGTCGGGGAAGAGGTTGATGAGCTGCGAGGTCGAGACCGTCTTCACCTGCCCTGGCGGCAGGTCGGTGCCGGGTTCGGGCCCTTCGACGGGACCGATGCGCGCCACGAGCGACACCGGGCCCTCGAGCGCCCGTGAGTTCATCGCCGTCGCCTCGTCGGTGGTGAAGCCGCGGAGGACGGGGATGGCGATCGTCTTGCCGGTCGTGTCCGCGACGGCTCCCTCGCCGAGGCGGGCGTCATCGGGGGCGAACATCGTGACGACCCAGTACCCCTCTTCCCCGTCGTTGATCCGGCCGGGAACGACGACCTGGTCGTCGGGCAGCCAGCGGCCGGTGAGACTGACCCGCTGATCGGCGAGGATGCCCGGCATCGGGGCCTGGGCGCCCATCAGCTCGTTGAAGTCCTTCGTCTCGTCGACATCGGTCGAGGACACGACCTCGTTCTTGTGCTGGGCACGGTCGACCTGCCATGCCGACAGTCCGACGAAGCAGCTGACGAGCACGAGGACGAAGACCAGGGACCCCAGCCATTTGGGAGTCAGTGCCAGACGGAACAGATCAGACCACCGATCCAGGCTGGTACGGGGACACGGTGACGTCGACGCGCTGGAACTCCTTGAGGTCGACGTACCCGGTCGTGGCGAGCGCCCGGCGCAGCGCACCGGCGAGGTTGAGTTCGCCGATCGCAGTGCGACCGGGACCGAAGAGGACCTGTTCGAGGCTGCCGACCGTGCCGAGTTCGACGCGGTGGCCGCGGGGCAGCTCGGGGTGGTGGGCTTCGGCACCCCAGTGCATGCCGCGGCCGGGGGCTTCGGTGGCGCGGGCGAGCGCGGTGCCGAGCATGACGGCGTCGGCGCCGACGCCGAAGGCCTTGACGATCTCGCCGCTCGTGCCCAGACCGCCGTCGGCGATGACGTGGACGTAGCGGCCGCCGGATTCGTCCATGTAGTCGCGGCGGGCGGCGTGGACGTCGGCGATCGCGGTGGCCATCGGGGCGTGGATGCCGAGCGTGCGCCGCGTCGTCGCCGCCGCTCCCCCGCCGAAGCCGACGAGGACGCCGGCAGCGCCCGTGCGCATGAGGTGGAGGGCGGCGGTGTACGTGGCGGCCCCGCCGACGATGACGGGGACGTCGAGTTCGTAGATGAACTGCTTGAGGTTGAGCGGCTCGGCCTGGGAGGAGACGTGTTCGGCCGAGACGGTCGTGCCGCGGATGACGAAGATGTCGACACCGGCATCGACGACCGTCTTGTAGAACTGCTGCGTGCGCTGCGGGGTCAGGGCCCCGGCGACGGTGACGCCGGCGTCGCGGATCTCCGCGAGGCGGGCGGTGATGAGGTCGGCGCGGATCGGGGCGGAGTAGAGCTCCTGCATCCGGGAGGTCGCCATGTCCGAGGGCAGCTGGGCGATCTCGGCGAGCAGCGGGGCGGGATCGTCGTAGCGGGTCCACAGGCCCTCGAGGTCGAGGACGCCGAGACCGCCGAGGCGCCCGAGCGCGATGGCGGTGTCCGGTGACATCGCCGAGTCCATGGGCGCGCCGATGAACGGCAGCTCGAAGTGGTAGGCGTCGATCTGCCAGGACAGGGAGACATCCTCGGGATCGCGGGTGCGACGTGCGGGGATGATGGCGATGTCGTCGAGCGAATAGCCCCGACGACCGCGCTTGCCTTTGCCGATCTCGATTTCAGAACTCACGCGCACAGCCTATCCCACCGGACTCTCAGGAGGTCTCAGCCGACTGTGAGGGAGGCAGCGGCTGCCGAGGCGGGTCGGTGCCGGGGCGCGGCCGTGGGAATTGCCTCCCGGAGGTGGATCCCGCTCGATTTTCGCCGCGAAGTCGAGCGGGATCCACCTCGGGGAGCGCCCCAACCGCAGTCCGGGGTGCGGTGTCCGGGGGAAGCCGGACGACTGTTCAGGGGAAGCGGTCGGCGGCGACCGCCTCGGCGGCGGAGGCGAAGGCCCGCACGTGCGGCAGGTGGGCTTCACGGTCACGGACGTGCATGACGACGCGGCGCACCGGGGTGGGGTCGGTGAGGTCGACGGCGACGAGGCCGGGCGGCAGGTGCTCGGTCGAGAGCCGGGGCAGCACGGTCACGGCGAGGTTCGCCGCGACGAGGGCGAGTGCGGCGTAGTCGTCCTCGGAGGCGGCGAACATCGTCGGCTCGAATCCTGCGGCAGCGCACGCGAGATCGACGACGCGGCTCGTCGGACCGTTCCACAGGTCGTAGTTGACCCAGCGTTCGTCGGCGAGCTCCTTGAACGGCACGAAGTCGCGGCCGGCGAAGGGATGGCGTTCGGAGACGACGACCCGGTAGTCGTCGTCGAAGAGCACGGTCCGCGACATCCCCGGCAGGCTGCCCTCCTCGTCCTGGGGGACCTCGTTGCGGATCTCGATCGTGCAGTGGCTGCGGCGGACCTTCGCCGGTTCGTTGAGCTGGATGTCGAAGCGCAGGTCCTCGTGTTCGAGGGCGACGGGGCCGATGATGTCGGGCAGGAGGACGGCGTTGAAGGAGGTGAACGCCGCGATGCGCATCCGCGGGCGGTGGACGGCGCTAAAGCTCTCGACGAGGCCGTCGAGGCGGCCGAGGCCGGTGAAGACGTCGGAGGACTCCTCGGCGAGGCGGCGCCCGAGTTCGGTGATCTCGATCCCGCGTCCCGACCGGCGGTAGAGCTCGGCGCCGACCGCCTTCTGCAGAGTCGTGATGTGCTGGCTCACAGTGGCCGGGGTGTAGTTGAGGCTGCGCGCGGCGGCGACGACCGAGCCGGTCGCGACGACGGCCCGCCACACGCGCAGGCGCTGGAGGTCCCACATCCGTCCAGGGTAGCCGAGATCGTTCGGTGCCGCCTGATGATCGTTTGAGAATGATTGCTTTTCGCAACGCTTTTTCTGCGGCAGACTGGTCATCGGCGTGATTCGCGCCGCCGCGTCTCGGCCGCAATCGGCCGGCATCCGGCTCGTTCGTCCTCGCCAGCACTCGCACCACCACCCCGACAGGAGTCCCATGACCGGTCCTGAGCTCATCACCATCGCCGGCGCCGCCACCGTTCTCGCGGTCACCCCCGGACCCGAGACGATCCTCACCGTGCGTCTCTCGGCACTGCGCCGCAAGGCCGGGCTCATCTACTCCCTCGGTTCGGCGACCGGCATGACGATCTGGATGATCGCCGCGCTCACCGGGATCTCCGCACTCCTCACCGCCTACCCCTCGGCGCTCCTCGTGCTCAAGATCGTCGGCGGTGC
The DNA here is from genome assembly GCF_042790515.1 of Brevibacterium sp. NPDC056726. Lineage (NCBI taxonomy): Bacteria > Bacillati > Actinomycetota > Actinomycetes > Micrococcales > Brevibacteriaceae > Brevibacterium > Brevibacterium sp. NPDC056726. The sequence continues at coordinate 79,304 of NZ_JBHTYZ010000001.1, forward strand.
CTACCTCTGCTTCCTCGGCGTCCTCGCTGCCCGGCAGGCGCTGAAGATCCGCAGCGAACTGCGCGGCACCGCCCCGCTCGGCCCCGTCGGCGAGATCGCGGCGGCCACCGATGACATCGTCGCCGATGACCTCGTCGCCGAGGTGGCCCCGGCCAAGGGCGCCCACCCGTGGGGCCAGCTCGCCTCGATCATCTCCTACCGCCGCGGCCTGCTCTCCTCCCTGTCCAACCCCAAGGCGGGCCTCTTCTTCCTCGCCGTCATGCCGACGCTCGTCCCCGCCTCCCCCGCGGGCACCGACTACGTGCTCCTCGTCGCGATCGTCGTCGGCCTGCTGCTCGCCTACCAGATCCTGCTCGCCCTCATCGCCGGATACGCCGCCGCTGCCCTCCAGCGCCGCAGCACCGACTTCTGGATCGAAGCCGTCTCCGCCGGCATCCTCGCCGTCATGGGCATCACGGTCGCCGCCATCCCCATGTGACGCCCCCGCTGGGGTTGTGGCGCAGGTGGTGCGCCGCGGTCGGTGCGACATGGCCGGACAACGTCGTGTCTGCCGCTACACAGTCGGCGCTGCGGCCCGCGGCTGCCGCGACACTGCCCGTGCGGCGCGGCGCAGCCCCCACCGCACGGTCCGCCGCGGCGACACACCTTCTCCACGGCCCCTGTCGGCCAAAAGTAAAACTGCAGGGAACTAAACGCCCGCAGTTCTACTTTTGGCCCGCAGAACACGCGCACCCCGAACTTCTCGCCAGCAGAACAACTTCTCGCCAGCGCCACATCCGGCGCGCCATTGCCGATCGGTGCGACGCGGCGGGCGACAGCGAGCCAGTCATTACACAATCGGCGCTGCGGCCCGCGTCTACCGCGCGAGACACCGCCCGTGCGGCGCGGCCTCGCAACACGATCGGTGCGACGACACACCTTCGCCACAGCCCATGTCGGCCAAAAGTAGAACTGCGGACGACTGAAAGCCCGCAGTTCTACTTTTGGCCCGCAGAACCTGCGCGCCCCGAACTTTTCGCCTGCCGAACACCTTTTCGCCATCGCCACATGCGGCGCGCCATTGCCGATCGGTGCGACGCGGCGGGGCGACAGCGAGCCAGTCACTACACAGTCGGTGCTGCGGCCCGCGGCTACCGCGACACTGCCCGTACGGCGCAGCTCCTCGCCACACGATCAGTGCGACGACACGCCTTCGCCACGGCCCATGTCGGCCAAAAGTAGATTTGTGGACGACTGATCGCCCGCAGTTCTACTTTTGGCCCGCAGAACCCGCGCGCCCCGAACTTCTCGCCTGCAGAACAACTTTTCGCAAGCGCCACATCCGGCGCGCCATCGCGCGAAACGGCGCCGGTGCCCGAGATCGCTCTCGGACACCGGCGCCGCTGACTGCCATTCCGGCCGAGCTGCCCCCGCGGAGAATGCGGCGAGCGGCTCGAGCCGGACGAGGTTCAGTCGCTGTGGTTGGGGCCGTCGCTGCGGGGGCCGTCACCGACCGAGCCCGTACCAGGGCCGGCACCGGGAGCCGCACCGCCGCCGACTGGGCCGGCACCGCCGACCGGACCGGCACCGGGAGCGCGGCCGGTCGCACCGCCGAGGCGGTCGCCGGTCGGATCGCCGACCGAGGACTCGACGACGTCGGCCGCCTCATCCTCGACCTTGCCGAGCAGCCGTGCTGCGGCCTCTCGACCGCCGAGGCCGAAGGCGAGTGCCGCGGCGGCGGCTCCACCGATGACAACGGCACCGAACGCGAGGTTGATGATCGAGTCCGCGATGCCCATGTAGCGCAGGCCCATCGCAATGAACAGAGCGATCGCCGAATAGCGCAGCACCTTGCTCGCGATGTTGTTCGTGATGAACTTTCCGATGAGCGCCGCGATGAGGAAGCCGGCCGCGATGATCACCGCACCGAAGAGGACGCTGCCGCCCAGCGCGAGGATCTCATTGAGGATGTTGGTGATCTCGGGGAAGCCGAGCATCCTCGTGGCCATGATCGCGAAGAAGATCATGATGGCGACTTGGACGATCTTCGTGATCACCGACGACGCGCTCGTGCCCGCGGGGAAGATGCCGATCGAGTCGATCGCCTTATCGGTGCCGACACCGCGGAGGATCTCCTCGAGCAGGTTGCCGAGGAACTTCGCGATCACCCAGCCGATGGTGAGCAGGATCGCCGCGGCGATGATGAGCGGGATCGCCTGGAGGAACATCTCGAGCATCTGCTGCGCGGGATCGGAGATAGCTGCGATGCCGAGCACCTGAAGCGCCGCGATCGAGACGACGATGATGATGATTCCGAAGACGAGATTGCCGACGAGGTTGACCACCCGAGCGTTCGCATCGGCCTGCGCGTTCGGCTGACCGTAGCCCTGCTGGCCAGGGTGTCCCTGCTGGCCGGGGTGCCCCTGCTGACCGGGATGCCCCGGCTGACCGTAGCCCTGCTGGCCCGGATGGCCCTGGCCGGGATGGCCCTGACCCGGATGACCCTGGCCGGGCTGACCCTGCGGCGGCATCGGCTGATCCTGCGGCGGCTGACCACCGGGCTGGCCCGGTCCCGCCGGTCCGCCCTGACCCATGGGCGCGCCCTGAGGATTGACCTGGTCGAGGTTCGCCGTCGGCTGCGATGTGCCACCGGGACGACGGAAGCCTCCATCGGAGTCCGCGACGCTGACCGCGCGATCACCGATCGACCGGAACTTCGAGGTCAGCCGGCTGAGATCGACGGTGCCGAGGGCGGTGACGACGAGCTGTTTGGCGATCTTCGCGAACACGTAGCCGATGAGGAAGATGAAACCGGCGCCGATGATGTTCGGCAGGAACCCGAAGATTCCGTTCGCCAGTCCCTGCAGCGGCGTGAGCACCTGATCGAGGGCGAACAGCTGGAGTACCGCGATGAGACCGAGGATCCAGATGACGAGGCCCGCGATCTGCCCGACCGAGCGGCCGATCTGCTGGCCGTTGTGCCCGTCTCTCTGCAGAGCCGGGATCTTGGCCACGAGCTTGCCGATCGCCCATTTGACGATCGAGGCGACGATCCACGTGACGATGAGAATGAGAATTGCAAGGCCCACATTGATGAGGACCGGCCATATGTCTTGCATTTCCGTTGTCTCCTTCGGATTCTGCGGACTAACAAGGCGTCATTGCCGCTTGTTGATTCGGAGCCTATTCGAATGGAGCACACCGGACAAGGGTGTGTCAGCTTTCATCTCGGATTTCGGCCGAAATGGCAATTGACGGCGGCGGCATTCATGCGTTTATTTCAATGCCTTAACAAGACGTTCATATGGCGATCACAATTGCGCATCGAGATCGCTTTCCAGCACCCCGAGGACGGGCCTCGCGCACCGCTCTGACCTGAGACGGAAGACGCCGGTGGCGAATAGGAGACGGCCCGAGATCGATCTGCGAAATGCCGGGCACTGAGACCGTGCCGGCTCATCGTCGCGCACCGGCGGGAATCGCACACGTGCCACCGGAATAACCTCGGCGGAAACGTCAGACAATCATCTCGTGATCGTCGGGAATGATCCGGCAATTACTCTGCGGCGAATTCCAAGGGCACGTTGTCGATGAGCCGGGTCGTACCAACGGTGACTGCGGCGAGCAGCAGCGCCGAACCGCGGAAATGGTCGGAGACCGGCTGCAGGGTCGCCGCGTCGACGAGGCTGAGGTAGTGGACCCTGACGTCGGGTCCGCCCTCCGCCCGGGCCGTCGCGAGGCCGATGCCGAGCGTCCGGCGGGCGACGTCGAGGGTGTCGGGCGGCAGCGCATGGTCGATGCGCACCGCCTTCTCCGCTGCCGCCAGTGCGCGGGGAATCGCGAGCGCCGCGGCCCTCTCCCCCGGGCTGAGGTATTCGTTCCGGCTCGAGGTCGCCAGGCCGTCGCGGTCACGGACGACGGGCAGACCGATGAGCTCGATGTCGAAGTCGAGGTCGGCGATGAGCCGCCTGACCAGGGAGAACTGCTGAATGTCCTTGAGTCCGAAGACGGTGACATCGGGGTCGATGAGAGTGAAGAGCTTCGACACGACCGTGAGCACACCATCGAAGTGGCCCGGCCGGTCGGCGCCTTCGAACACCGCGCCCATGCGTCCGCCGGTGACGGTGACCTCGGGAGCCGACGGGTACATCTCGATGAACGCCGGGGCGAAGACGAAGTCGGCTCCGGCCTCCTCGCACGCGGCGATGTCCTCGGCGAAGGGCCGCGGGTAGCGCGTGAAGTCCTCGCCGGGGCCGAACTGGAGCGGATTGACGAAGATCGACACGACGAGGTGGTCGGCCGTCTGCCGGGCACGCTCCATGAGCGCGCGGTGCCCGGAGTGGAGGGCGCCCATCGTCGGCACGAGCGCGACCGTCCCCGTCTGCCGTTTGCGCCATGCGCGCAGCGCGGGAATCCCGCCGATCTCCAGGCCGCCCGCCCGGCTCTCCGTCCCCGATGCCGCCTGCGCCGACGACATCACTCGAAGCTCCGCTCGGGTTCGGGGAACTGCCCGCCGGCCACCTCGGCGACATAGGTCTCGACCGCCTCGGTGAGGACGGAGCGGACATCGGCGTAGCGCTTGACGAAGCGAGGCGCCTTCCCGGGCCGCAGCCCGGCCATGTCCTGCCACACGAGGACCTGCGCGTCGCAGTCCGCGCCGGCCCCGATGCCGACGGTCGGGATGGTCAGCTCGGCGGTGACCTGGGCGGCCAGCGGGGCGGGCACCATCTCCATGACCACGGAGAACGCTCCCGCCTCGGCGACGGCCCGGGCATCGGCGAGCAGCGCGTCGGCGGCGTCACCGCGGCCCTGCACGCGATATCCGCCGAGGTTGTGCTCGGCCTGCGGGGTGAAGCCGATGTGCGCCATGACGGGTATCCCGGCCGCCGTGATCGCGCGGATCCGGGAGGCCACCTGCTGCCCGCCTTCGAGCTTGACGGCGTGGACCTCGGCCTCCTTCATGAATCGCACGGCCGTGGCGACGGCCTGTTCGTCGGAGATCTCGTAGCTGCCGAAGGGCAGGTCGGCGACGATGAGCGCGCGCGAGGTCGCGCGGGCGACGGCGCGGGCGAGCGGAATGAGCTCGTCGACGGTCACCGGCAGAGTCGTGTCGTAGCCGAAGACGTTGTTCGCCGCGGAGTCGCCGACGAGGAGCGCCTCGACTCCCGCCTCCTCGAAGAGCGCGGCCGTGTACTGGTCGTAGCTGGTCAGCATCGCCCAGCGCCGCCCCGCGGCCTTCGCCTTGAGCAGGTCGACGGTGCGCACCCGCCGAGGCGGTGGACCCGCCGCGTACACGGGTGTCGTCTCTGCCTGCCTGCTGTCGTCTGCCGCATCGGGCATGGGAATCCTCTGTGGTTGGCTGTCTCGGCGTGCGCGGTGGGCCGGGGCATCCGCGCGGTCGCGCACTGCCCGCCTGCACCGGTCGCAAGCACCGTCGTCATGGAGCCGGCCCGGATCGCGAGCCTGCCACCAGCGTACCCGGGTCCGCGTCGGTTGCACTTTCCCGCCACAGGTGATTAAGCTCAAAAGTGCGTAAATAAGGCGCCGAACCCCGAAGGACGACGATGACCACGACAGCCTCGATCGAGCTCACCCTCAAAGACATCTCCGCCGGCACCGCCGCGGGGTCGATGTGCGGCGACGAGCTCATCACCGCCCCCTGGGACGTCGACGCCTCCCCCGGCTACGGCCCCGGCGCCTCGACCGCCGACCCGATCCCCGCCTCCGCCCCGCGCCAGGGTGAGATCCCGCAGGAGTACCGGGACGCCTCGGCGGAGGAGCTGCGGGAGCGGATCATCGCCGCCAAGGCCGCGCTCGGCGACCGCGTCGTCCTCCTCGGCCATCACTACCAGCGCGTCGAAGTCGTCGAGCACGCCGACTACATCGGCGACTCGTTCATGCTCGCCGGGGCCGCACAGAACCATCCCGACGCCGAGGCGATCGTCTTCTGCGGCGTCCACTTCATGGCCGAGACCGCCGACCTCCTCTCCACCCCCGACCAGGCCGTCATCCTCCCCAACCTCGCCGCCGGGTGCTCGATGGCCGACATGGCGACGATCGATGAGGTCGAGGACTGCTGGGAGCAACTGGCCGAGCTGTGGGGCACCGCACCCGACGCATCCGGCAAGGTGCCCGTCGTCCCCGTGACGTACATGAACTCCTCGGCCGCGATCAAGGGATTCTGCGGCCGCAACGGCGGAATCGTGTGCACCTCATCGAACGCCGAGGTGGTGCTCGACTGGGCCTTCGAACGCGGGCACCGCGTCCTCTTCTTCCCCGACCAGCACCTCGGCCGCAACACCGCCATCGACATGGGCATCGACCCCGGCCGGATGCCCCTGTGGAACCCCCGCCGACCGCTGGGCAACAACACCGCCGAGGTCCTCGACGACGCCCGCGTCATCCTCTGGCAGGGCTTCTGCTCCGTCCACAAGCGCTTCACTCCCGCCCAGATCGCTGCCGCCCGTGCCGCGAATCCGGACGTCCGCGTCATCGTCCACCCCGAGTGCCCGCGCGAGACCGTCGCCGCCGCCGACGAGTCCGGGTCGACGGCCTACATCACGAAGGCGATCGAAACCGCTGCCGAACCGACCGCGTTCGCCATCGGCACGGAGATCAACCTCGTCCAGCGGCTCGCCGCCGACCATCCCCAGCACGAGATCTCCTGTCTCGACCCCGTCGTGTGCCCGTGCTCGACGATGTACCGCATCCACCCCGGCTACATCGCGTGGGTCCTCGAATCCCTCCTCGACGGTCGGGTCGTCAATCAGATCACGGTCGATGCCGAGGTGGCCGACCCGGCCCGGGTGGCACTCGACCGGATGCTCGCCGCGAAGCCGAGGATCTGACGTGGGCCACGTCGTCGTCATCGGCTCCGGCATCGCCGGCCTGACCACGGCCCGGCACCTGGCCGGCGCCCACGAGGTCACCCTCGTGACGAAGGACCGCCTCGGCGACTCGAACACGGCGCTGGCCCAGGGCGGTATCGCCGGAGTGCTCAGCCCCGATGACTCCGCTGCCGCCCACATCGCCGACACGCTGACCGCCGGTGTCGGGCTCTGCGATGCGAGCGCCGTCCGGGTGCTCTGCACCGAGGGTCCCGCGCGCATCCGTGAGCTCGCGGAGACCGGGGTGCGCTTCGATCGCCGAGGCGGGACCGGCGATCCCGGGCCTGCCGGCGGGCTGGAGCCCCGCGTCGATCCGCTCGATCCCGCAGGGTGGGAGCGGGGCCTCGAGGGCGCGCATTCCGCGGCCCGGATCTATCACTCCGGCAGGGATGCGACGGGGCGGGCGATCGTCGAGGCCCTCGGCTCCGCGGTCCGCACCGAGGCGGACGCCGGCCGGATCGCAGTGCGGACGGAGACGATGCTCGTCGACCTCGTCACCGGGCCTGCGCAGTCCGCCGAGCCTGCGGCGGCTGCCGGGGCGCCGGCGGTGACAGGGGTCCGCGTGCATGGGCGCGACGGCGTTGTCGAGTGCATCGCCGCCGATGCCGTCGTCCTCGCGACCGGCGGGGCCGGACAGCTCTTCGCCCACACGACGAATCCGCCGGCGGCGACCGGTGACGGTCTCGCCGCGGCGATCCGCGCGGGCGCGGCCGTCAGCGACCTCGAGTTCGTCCAATTCCATCCCACGGCGTTCGCCGGATCGGGCTTCCTCGTCTCCGAGGCCGTCCGCGGTGCAGGGGCGCTGCTCCGCGATGCCCGCGGTCGACGGTTCATGCCCGCGATCGATCCGCGCGCCGAGCTCGCACCGCGCAATGTCGTCGCCCTCGCCCTCCGCCGGACGATGGCCGGACAGAACGGTCGGCCCTGTCACCTCGATGCGCGGGCGATCCCCGACGTCGATGCCCGGTTCCCGAGCATCGCCGCGCACCTGTCTGCCCACGGGCTCTCGCTCGCCGACGACCTCATACCCGTCACCCCCGCCGCGCACTACGTCATGGGCGGCATCACCACCGACCTCGAGGGGCGCACCTCGCTCGAGGGCCTCTTCGCCGTCGGCGAGGCAGCCTGCACGGGCGTCCACGGAGCCAACCGTCTCGCCTCGAACTCCCTGCTCGAAGGCGCGGTCTTCGGAGCGCGGGCCGCCGCCGCGATCACCGCCGACCTCGACGAGGAGACGCACAGCGGAATGACGCTCGCCGGCACGACGGCATCCGGCACCAGAGCCGAGGAGAACCGAACCGCATCGGCACCGAACCGGGAGACCGCCTCGGCGACCGACGAGCTCCATCGCCCAGCGCCGCTGTCGCGCACGGCGCTGCAGGCGCTGGCCTGGCAGCACCTCGGCCTCGAACGCACCGCTGCCGGCCTCACCGAACTCCTCGACCACCTCGGCGCCGGATCGAACGACCGCCCAGGCACGCCACAAGGAGACGACCTTCGCCCGAGTGACGACGTTGTGCTCGAACGGCATGACCTCGAAACCGCGAATCTCACGCTCATCGCACGGACGATGGCCGGGCACGCTCTGGCTCGCACCGAGAGCATCGGCGCTCATGTCCGCACCGACGAACCTCATCGGCCCGACGCCCTGCCCGATGCGACCTGCGCCGAGGCGGCCCCTGCGGCCTCGACGCCCGTGACCACTGGGTCCGGGGGTCGGACGACGATCCACCCCCACACCGAGGAGGCGGCTTCATGCTGACGACGGCGACGATCGAGACGGCAGTGCGGACTGCGCTGACCGAGGACGCACCCTGGGGTGACATCACCGGCGAGGTGTTCGTTCCCGCGGAGGCCACGGCCACCGCTGAGCTGCGCGCCCGGGAGGACGGCGTCTTCGCAGGCGGTGAGGTCTTCGCCGCCGCGTTCGCCCTCACCGATCCGACGATCGACGTCGAGGTGAGTCTGGCCGACGGGGATGCCTTCGCCGCCGGCCAGGTGCTCGCGTCCGTGTCGGGGCCGGCGCGCGGTGTGCTGCGCGCCGAGCGGATCGCTCTCAACTTCACCCAGCGGATGAGCGGAATTGCGACTCTGACCAGGGCATTCGTCGATGCCGCTGGGGGCAGGACACGGATCGCCGACACTCGGAAGACCACTCCGGGCCTCCGCGCGTTCGAGAAGCACGCGGTGCGCTGCGGGGGTGGGCACAGTCATCGGTTCGGGCTCTCGGATGCGGTCATGGTCAAGGACAACCACCTCGGCGTGCTCACCGGCGCCGGCGGCGACGTCACCGCCGCGCTGCTGACGGCGCGGGAGCGGCTCGGGCACACGACGATGATCGAGGTCGAGGTCGACCGGCTCGAGCAGATTCCCGCGGTCCTCGACGGCGGGGCCGACATCATCATGCTCGACAATTTCTCGCTGGCCGATCTGCGCCGTGGGGTCACCCTCATCGGCGATCAGGCGATCGTCGAAGCCAGCGGCAACGTCTCGCTCGAGACGGTCGAGGCGATCGCGGCCACCGGCGTCGATGTCATCTCCTCCGGTGCGCTCACGCACAGTGTCCGGTCGATCGACCTCGGCCTCGACCTCGTGCTCACCGCCGCCGCGGCGGCACCCGCGGCCGATGATGCGCCGATTCCAGCACCCGGGGCGAGCGCGGATCCTGCCTCCGCGGCCGCTGATCCAGTCATCCGCACGGCGGCCGACTGAGATGGACCCGCTCTACCTCGACACCGCCTCCGCCGCGCCGGTGCGGCGCGAAGCTCTTGAGGCGGCATGGCCGTATCTCGCCGGGGCCTTCGGCAATCCGTCGAGCCATCATGAGATCGGGCGGCGCTCCGCGGAGGCCCTCGACGACGCCCGGGCGCGAGTCGCCCGGGTCCTCGGGAGGCGGAGCACGGACATCGTCTTCACCGGTGGCGGCACCGAGGCGGCGAATCTCGCGGTCATCGGGATGGCGCTCGGCGGCCTGCCGGAGGACGGTGGCACCGCCCGCCGCCGCCACCTCGTGACCTCACCGCTCGAGCACGAGGCGGTGCTCGCCTCGGCGGATCATCTGCGCCGACGTCACGGCTTCACCGTCTCCTTCGTCGACGTCGAGCCCGACGGCACGGTCACCGCCGAGGCTCTGCGCGCGGTGCTGCGAGAGGACACCGCCGTCGTCAGCCTCGGGTATGCCAACAATGAGATCGGCACGGTCGCCGATGTCTCGACGCTGTCCGACATCGCCCGCGAGGTCGGTGCGCTCACGCACACCGATGCCGTCCAAGCCGCCGGATGGCTGCCGCTGGGCGATCTCGGGGTCGACGCCCTCACGCTCGCCGGGCACAAGATCGGGGCGCCGAAGGGCATCGGGGTCGCCGCGATCCGTGCCCGGGTCCCGGTCGAGCCGATCATCCACGGCGGGGGTCAGGAGTCGGGGCGTCGGTCGGGCACGGAGAACGTCGCCCTGGCCGTCGCGTTCGCCACGGCCCTCGAACTCGCCGAGGCGGAACGGGTCGAGGCGGCCGCACGGGTGGCCCGCATCCGGGATGCCTTCATCGCCGAGGTGGTCGGGGCGGTCGACGGCGCACTGCTCACGGGCAGCGCTGCGGCGCGGACCCCCAACCATGCCTCGTTCTGCTTCTCGCGCACGAGCGGGGAGGCGGTGCTCCTCGAGCTCGAGCGGCTCGGTGTCACGGCATCGAGCGGATCGGCGTGCGCGGTCGGCTCCGATGAGCCCTCGCATGTGCTCCTCGCTCTCGGCATCGACGCCGAGGTTGCGAAGACGAGTGTGCGCTTCACCTTTCCGGCCTCGATCACCCCCGAACAGGGGGCGGCAGCCGCGGCCGCCGTCGTCGAGTCGGCGAAGCGGTTGAGCCTCGCATTCTCCTGAGCCTCGCGGTCTCCTGAGTCCCGCAGGCCCCTGAGCCTCGCGGTCTCCTGAGCCTCGGGGTCACCTGAGGACTCGGTCCGGACTGCGGTCTCACGCCGTTCAGCCCTCACACGGCCCCTCTCACCTGCCGCGAAGAGTCCACTGATGAGCGATTGGACTCTTTCCAAGCTCTGGATGCGGAGAGACACTGGAATCACAGGATCCGCTTCGGCTGGGAGGAGGCACCGTCATGGATCTCGTGGCCCTGCTCTTCATCGCAGCGAGCTTCACGGGCATCGTCTTCCTCATCGGACGGCTGACGCGTCCGCGCCGCGATCGGGTGCCGCTGACGGAGGTCGACGGCGTCATCCTCTGGACCACGCTGTGCCGCGGGTGGCTGGCGATGAGCGCGATCGCTCCGCTCACCCTCATCATCGACGACCGTCCGGACAGCGCTGCCTAAAAGCGAATCGGGCTAAAAAATTGACCTCTTGCTGCGATAGATGCGGAATTGGCGAGTGACCAAGTGCTAGATGATGTGGACACCCGCCTCGCCCTTCTGTTTGCCTATTTGAAGGCTAACGACCAGCGCCAATGGCGAACTGAGCGTAGCCTTGAAACCCGAGAGCTGCCCAAGCAGCTCCGTACTTGATGAATCCGGTTGCGACATTCTTTACTTGACTTGCCGCCGCCGCCCATCGCGATTTTTCATCCTCCGACGCGCCCTGAGCAGCTAAGAGTGCAACCCACAGTTGCTCCATCGCATGGCCAAAGTCGAATTCTTGTCCAAGGCCGTTCCGTTCAATGTTGGCTCGAATCGAGCTTAAGAGTTCGTTGATGTACCGCTTCATTTCGCCGCTGATCGACTCGTCTTCGACGAGAATTTGGCGGACTTCGCCGAGGAGATCGTCCACCCGGGGAGCGTGCCGCGTGTTCTCGTCGAGGATTCTCTGTACATCGTAAGCGGCGAGGCGTAAGGCCTCCATCATCACCGGATCGAAGTTGTATGAGTCGAGCTGGCTACTATCCCAGCTGGACTGTACAGCCAGAATCGCGCGGGCCATCTTGGGAACGTGCTGGAGACAACGCTCAGCGACCAAGCTGTGGGTGCTGAGGAACTCAAGAGTACGACGAGTTTCAGTGAAGAGCTCCATCGCCTCAATGTGACGTTGAGTCGCTTGGCCTGGATCCCGTTTGAACCCCCGGCTCGTTTTGGGCGTTTCGTTGGTATTCCATGCATCAAACAGATCGGCAAGTTCCATTACCGGATTGCCATCAGATCTCGTTCCCATACACCATATCCAACCACAATACGGAAGTCAGCACTGTCGTCATCGGTGATTCCGGAGGGTCGGCCGTAGTTTCCTTGGCGTCCGCCCCTCACCTCGCGAAGACGGAGGCGTCCCAATTCTGCATCGCATGCGCTGAGGCCCAGAAGTGGAGTTCGTAGACGCATGCGCGTTCGAACGCCGCGCGCATCCGTGCGGCTTCGTCAGCCGGAACCCGGTCGAACTCGCGCTCTAAGATCGCCACGGCCTGCCGGGTCGATTCGTCGAACTCCGGGGAGTCATAGGTCTGCACCCACGTCCGGTACGGGTGATTCTCGCTCATCGTTCCCGCCTTCTCGACGAGCACTTTGCCCATGTGCGCGTAGACCCAGAAGCACGGGAGGACACCGGCGACACCTTCCCCGTACGACCGGCTCGCCGCAGTGGCGACGAGGAACGACACGTAGCCGAGCGTCGTCGGCGACGGTCCCAGATGGTCGGTGGCCTCGAGCTCGGCGTGGGCCACGGCGAGCCGCTCATCGGAGAGCAGCTGAGCGTGCATCTCCTCCTCCACCGTGATCGCCTCCGCCGCCGAGGTCGACCAGAACCGGGACTCTCCTCTGTCCGCTGTCTTCCCGGCGAGGAACGACATCGCCTTCGCATACCCGCTCAAGTAGATGCTGTCCTGCGTGATGTAGTTCGTGAACGCGAGCGGGGCGAGCGTGCCCTCGGCGAGCTGGGTGAGGAACGGCAGCGCTTCGATCTCGTCGATGATCGGGCGCACGTCCTCCCACAGCGCGGTGGTGTGCGGTCCGGCGGCGAAGTTCATGCTCATGAGTGGTCTCTCCTCGGGGTCGGAATGGGACGGGAATCAGACGGGAATCGGACTGTCCGGAATCAGCCGGGTGGGAAGCGGCCGGGTCGACAGGCTATCCGCGACGGCGGACGTCGACCTGGTGGTCGACGGGCCCGTGCGCACCGGCCGCATCGAGGCTGACCTGCCAGTCCGCGGCCGAGGCGAGCGCGCGGGCGAGGAAGTCGAGTCCGCGCTCGACGGCCCCGTGCACCTCCTCGGCACTCAGCGCCTCTCCGCCGTTCGCCCGCCTGAGCACGGCCGCCTCGGCGGTGATCGCAGCCGACAGGGTGCACCCGGTGCCGTGCGTGTTCGGGGTGGAGATCCGGGGGTGGGAGAACTCGGCGATCTCCCCATCAGCGGTGACGAGAATGTCGGCGACGTCCCCGTCCGCGGCGTGACCGCCCTTGAGGAGCACCGCCCGGGCACCCCGGGCGATGAGCTCGCGTGCCTGGTCGCGCATCTGAGCCGGGGTCTGGGCCTCAGCGACATCGTCGCCGAGGAGGAGGGCGGCCTCGGGGAGGTTCGGGGTGATGAGATCGGCGAAGGGCAGGAGACGCTCCCGCACGGCGGCGACCGCATCGACCTCGAGGAGGCGGTGCCCGGACGTCGACACCATGACCGGGTCGACGGTGAAGAACCCGAGATCGGAGGTGCGCGCCCGATCGACGACGAGGTCGACGAGCGACGTCGACCCGAGCATCCCCGTCTTCGTCGCATCGACGGGCATGTCGTTCAGGACACTGTCGAGCTCGGCGACGACGAAGTCCTCATCGATCGGGTAGACGCGGGAGACCCCGTGCGTGTTCTGCGCGACGAGCGCGGTGATCGCCGTGGTCCCCAGCACCCCGAGGGCGGTGAACGTCTTGAGGTCGGCGTGGATGCCCGCCCCGCCCGAGGGGTCGGTGCCGGCGATCGACAGGGTGATCGGTGGCCGCGTGCTCATGCCGCTCCCCCGTCCTCGCCGGCACCCGGCGCGGTCCCGTCGCCGTACGCGGTGAGCAGCTCCCGGGCCGCCCGTTCCGGGTCGGCAGCCCGGCAGATCGCCGAGACGACGCAGAAGCCGAGCAGTCCGCGGCCGCGCAGCTGCGGGACCCGGCTGGCATCGATGCCGCCGATCGCCACCGCCGGCAGACCCGCCTCGGCCGTGAGTTCGCCGAGGCGGTCGGGACCGATCCCGGCCGGTGCGTCGGTCTTCGTCGTCGTGTCGAAGACGGGCCCGATCCCGACGAGGTCGACGGCGCCGGCAGCCCGGGCGGCGGCGAACTCGGCGTCGCTGGCGGCGGAGAGACCGATGAGCGGGTCGGGTCCGACGAGGTCGCGCACCTCGGCGACGGGAGTGTCGGTCTGTCCGACATGGATGTGGACGTCGGCGCCCTCATCGAGGAGGTGCCGGGTGACGGCGACCCGGTCGTTGAGGACAACGGGCACGCGGCGGTCCGTACCCGCCACCGCCTCGGCGACGGCGGCAATGACCTCCCTGGTCAGGGTCAGGAACTCGGTGTCGTCGATGTCCTTGTCGCGGACCTGGACCATGCCGACTCCCCCGCGCACGGCCGCGAGCACGGTCTCGGCGACGGTGCGTCCGGCCTCCCGGCTCTGGGCGGAATCGGTGACGAGGTAGAGGCGGGCGTCGACGCCGGCCAGGCGCTCACTCGTCGCGCTCATGCTCTCGTCACTTCGACCCGTGCCTGACCGATGCGCGCATCGTCGGTGGTGTAGAGGGCGTCGAGGAAGTGTTCGGCATAGCTGCCCGGTCCGGCGGCACCGGCCGCTGCGGCTTCGCCGGCGACGGCGAAGTGGGCGTGGGCGGCGACGACGGCGGTGAACTGTTCGAACGCCGCGAGTCCGGCCGGCCCCGCACCGGAACTCGAACCGGCCGGCGGCACGGCGGCGAGGTAGGCGGAGGTCACGGCACCGAGCGAGCACCCGGTGCCGATGACGAGCGGCATGAACTCATGGCCCCCGTCGACACGGGCGATGTGATCGACGCCGTCGATGTGGGCGACGATCGCGTCGCGTCTGCCCGAGACGGCGACGATCGCCCCACTGGTCCGTGCGAGCTCGGCCGCCGCGGGGAGGACGGCGTCGACCTCGTCGGTGGATTCGACGCCGCGCCCGCCGGCCCCGGCTCCTGCCAGGGCCGCGATCTCCGAGGCGTTGCCGCGGATCGCGGTCGGGCGATCGGCGGCGGCCCGGCGGATGCGGGTGGTGCGGTGGTCGACTGCGCCGATGCTCACCGGGTCGAGCACCCACGGAGTCGAGTCCGCGGTGACGGCTCCGATCGCGGCGTCGGCGGCGAGGAACTGCTGGTTCGTCGCGGTTCCGAAGTTGACGAGCAGACCGCCGGCGAGGTGCGCGAACTGTGCGGCGTCGGCTTCATGGTCGAGCATCGCCGGGGACGCACCGACGGCGAGCAGCACGTTCGCGCTGAACTGCTGCACGACCGTGTTCGTGATGCATTGGATGAGCGGATTCGCCGCGCGCAGACGTGCGTGCGCCGACGACAGATCGATGTCAGTCATGACGATCCCTTCGCTAGCATGGCCCAGATCAGGTTCGATGGGTGTCCTCTCAGCCCGGCGCGACTGCCGCCGGGCACCCCATGTCATTGCCCATGACTGTACCAAAATCGCCGAGGCGGGGGTGAGGTGGGGTCACCCCCTGACCTCGCCCCCGCCTCGGCGCTGGTGGAGCAGACCTCACCCCCTGCCGACGTACCGCTGTCCGCGCCGGCTGACGGCGTCGATGACGACGGCGGTGAGGAGGACGAGGGCGGTGATGATCTGCTGCATATCGGAGTTGAAGCCGATGAGGTAGAGACCGTTGTTGATCGCGCCGACGACGAACGCCCCGAGGACCGCGGCCCACGCCGACCCCCGCCCGCCGAAGAGGGAGGTGCCGCCGATGACGGCCGCGGCGATCGCGTTGAGGAGGTCCTGGGTGCCCACGAGCGTCGACCCGGCGTTCGTCGTCACTCCGGCCTTGACGAAGCCGAAGAGGGCGGCGAGGACCCCGGCGGTCATGAACACGCTGATGCGCACCCACGTCACCCGGATGCCGGCGCGCCGGGCGGCTTCGACCTTGCCGCCGACGGCGTAGATCGAGCGTCCGTAGCGGGTCTTGCGCAGCACGAGGTCGATGATGATCGCGATGACCATCATGAGGAAGAACGGCAGCGCGAGTCCGAAGTCCTGGTTGACGAGGATGAGGAAGCCGAAGACGATCGCCGCGAGGACGACGATGCGCACGATGACGGCCGTCCAGCTCGGGCTGTCGAGGCCTGCGGAGTGCCGACGCAGCTTCGAATGGATGATGCCGGCGGCGAAGCCGATGACGGCGATCGCCCCGAAGACGTAGGCCCAGAACGCCGGGAAGTAGTAGCTGGCGAAGTCGAAGACGAACGTATCGGCCATCGAGAGGTTCTTCTGGGTGCCGAGCACCGTGAGCGTGAGCCCCGTGAACGCGAGCAGACCGGCAAGGGTGACGACGAACGCGGGAATCCCGACGACGGCGAAGAACCAGCCCTGGATCGCCCCGATGACGAGGCCGAGCAGGAGGATGATCGTCACCGCGATCACCGGCGGGACCCCCTGCCGGACGACGAGGACACCGAGCACCGAGGCGGCGAGACCGCCGAGCTGGGCGAGCGAGAGGTCGATCTCGCCGAGGAGGAGGATGAGGTTGATCCCGAGTGCGAGGATCGCCAGGTAGGCGACCTGGGTGGAGAGGTTGACGAGATTCGCCGGTGAGAGGAAGTTGCTGTTCGCCGACTGGAAGACGATGACGATGACGACGAGGGCGAGGATGACGGGGAACGACCCGAGCTGGCCTTCCCGGATCCGGCGGACGAACGTCCGCACGAGCCCCTCGTCGGAGATCCGCTCGTCGGTGATGAGGGAATTGCGGGTCATCGGCGCTCACCCCTCCGCGCGGCCCGCTGGGTCACGACGTTGTCGTTGGCTCCGGTGATCGCGGCGACGAGGACGTCGGTGCGCTCGTCTCCCGGGAAGTCCCCGGCGTCCTTGCCCAGCCGCAGCACGTGGACACGGTCGCACACGGCCTGGACATCGGCCATGTTGTGGCTGACGAGGAGCACCCCGAGGTCACGGTCACGGAGGCGTTCGATGAGGTTGAGCACCTCGGCGGTCTGGGCGACGCCGAGGGCGGCCGTCGGTTCGTCGAGCATGACGAGCGAGGGTTCGCCGAGGAGGGACCGGGCGATCGCCACCGTCTGGCGCTGGCCGCCGGACAGGGCGGCGATCGGCACGCGCACGCTCGGGATCTTCGCGGACAGGCTGCGCAGCAGCTCCCACGACTTCGCCTCCATCGCGACTTCGTCGAGGACGCCGCCGCGGGTGTGCTCGTGACCGAGGAAGAGGTTGGCGACGACGTCGAGGTTCTCGCAGAGTGCGAGATCCTGGAACACCGTGGCCACCCCGGCTCGCTGTGCGTCCTTCGGGGAGGAGAACTTCTGCGGGCGTCCGCCCATGATGAGCTCGCCTCCGTCGGCGGAGTGGACGCCGGCGATGATCTTGATGAGCGTCGACTTGCCGGCGCCGTTGTCGCCGACGAGGCCGACGACCTCGCCGCGGCCGATCGTGAGGTTGATGTCGGTGAGCGCCTGGACGGCGCCGAATCGCTTGTCGATCCCGCGCAGCTGGAGCACGGGCTGGGAAGCAGTGGACTGGGGCGTCTCCGACGCCCGCCCGGAAGCGGGCGTCGGATCGTTCGTCTGTGAGGTCATCGGGCTGGTCGGACCGTCCTACTTGATTCCGGCATCCGTGCACAGCTTCTCATCGATGCCCGAGCAGATGTCGGAGGCCTTGATCTGATCGCCGACGATGTCCTTGATCGTGTCCTTCGTCACGACCTTCGCCTCGACGAAGTCCGTCGGGGTGTCCTTGTACGTCGTGCCGGCCTCGGGCTTCTCCCCGTTGGCCAGTGCGACCGCGGCCTTCGCCGCGTATTCGGCCTGCGGCGGGATCGACTTGTAGATCGTCGCGTACTGCTCGCCCTTGAGGATGTTCTGCAGTCCGTCGACCTCGGCGTCCTGCCCGGTGACGACGGGATCCTGCTTCGCCTTCGTCGTCGCCGCGAGCACCCCGCCGGCGGTGCCGTCATTGGCCGCGTAGATCGCGATCGGCTTCTCACCCCCGCCCTGCAGCTGGCCCTCGACCCACTGGCGGGCATCGTCGGGGTTCCAATCGAGCGTGTCGTGGTTGGCGGCGATGTCGACGCCGGCACCCTTGAGCGTCTCCTCGGCACCGGCCTTGAAGTCCGCGGCGTTGGGGTCCTTCGGGTCGCCGTTGACCATCCACACCGGTCCGGACGTCGGGTCGACGCCCTTGGCCTCGAGTCCGTCGAGGAGGGCCTGACCCTGGAGGTTGCCGATCTTCTTGTTGTCGAACGACGTGTAGTAGTCGGCTCCCTCGAAGAACCGGTCGTAGGAGACGACGGGGATCTGCTTCGCTTCGGCCTTCGCCAGGGAGGAGGAGACCGCCGAGGCGTCGACGGGGTCGAGGACGATGACGTCGACGCCCTCGGTGACCGCGGCTTCGAACTGCTGTTGCTGCTGGGTCGCGTCCTGGTTGGCGTTGCGGTACTCGACCTTTGCATCGGGGCTCGCCTCGGCGACGTACTTCTCGAAGTTCGGCTTGTCGAGGGATTCGTAGCGCGTCGTCTTCGACTCCGGCAGGAGGAGGGCGATCGTCACCGGGCCGTCACCGCCGCCGGAATCGGCGGCCTCGTTGCCCTGGCCCTTCTGATTGCCGCAGCCGCTGAGCGCGAGGGCGGAGATCGCGACCGCGGCGCCGAGCACCGCGAGCCGGCGCGGCTTCCTCAGCGAGGAGGGCACGGCGGTGAGAGACGATTTCTGTGCGTGTGACTGGGGGCGGAACCTGCGCATTCGCGAAACCTTTCATCATTCTGACAACGTTGTCAGGCTGGTCAACATATTTCGCCCACCGGTGTCGTTTGTCAACCATCTGTCCGGTGATTCCTCTGTCGCGTCGACTCAGCGCCCGGAGACCTGCCGGGGTGACTCCTCACCGCTGCCGCGGCGGATGAGGTGGACGCGGGCGAATGCCGCGGTGTCGCCTCGCGCCCCGTTGCCCCGCCCCGCCCCACGCTCCGGCACGCCCCCGTCGAGGAGCCGGACCGCCTCGGCGGACATCGCATCGATGTCGGCGTCGACGACGGTGACGTCGAGCAGATCCGCGCCGGGGAAGTCGTCGATCCCGACGACGGCCGGCCACTGGTCGAGGCGGCGACTGGCGTCGATCGCGCCCTTCGTCACGGTCGCCGAGAGCGTGATGAGCGCGGTCGGAGCGGCCCGGGAGCCGAGGAGGGCGGCGACGACGTTCTTCGCACTCGCCTGGTCGTGCGCATCCTCGTCGAGGAAGGCCCGCCACCCGATGTCGCCGCGGTCGCCGAGGACCTCGCGGATCCCGGCGAGCCTGCGCTTCTGCGATTCAAGGTGGGCTCGGTCTCCGATGACGCCGATGCTGATGTGGCCGTGGCGCACGAGCTGTTCGGCGGCCCGCCGTCCGGCGTCGACATCGTCGGCGGCGAGCGTGACGATGCCCGGCCCCGTGACCGCCGGGTCGAGGGAGACGACGGCCATCTCACCGGTCTTCGCCGCGGCGGGACCCCGGGAGATCGTCGCGTAGATGCTCGCCGACTCCGGCTGGGAGCAGACGACGCAGATGCCCGACATGTCACCGCTGAGGCATTCGTCGACGAAGGTGCGTTCGAGCTCCGCGTCTCCCCCGGTGACGGTGACGACGGTCCGCAGCCCCCGCTCGGCCAGGTCGGCTTCGAGCCGCGCGAGGAGGCGGACCTGGAGGGGGTCGTCCATGTCGGAGAGGACGACCCCGATGTAGGGCGAGCGGCTGCCTTCGCGCAGGCGCCGGGCCGCGGAGTTGAGGCGGAAGCCGAGCTCCTCGGCGGCCGTCTCGACCTTCGCGGCCGTGGCGCTGGCGACGTGCTTCTCCCCGTTGAGCACCCGGGACGCGGTCTTGATGCTCACACCGGCGCGTTCGGCGACCGTGGCCAGTGTCGGCCGGTCGTTCTGCTTGCCCATGTGTGCGCCTTCGAAACGGTCCGGTGCCTCGACCCCGGCGACCGCCCCGGAATGGGCGGCCGTGGGATCGATATTACCGGCACCGCCGAACCCCGCCCAGCGTCACCGCGCGGGATCAGCGTACGGGTCCCCGCGCGGGATCAGCGCCCCACCGGGTTGCGCATGGTGCCGGCGAAGATCAGCGAGTCGGCTTGGTTGCCGATGTCGACCATCTCCTTCGTGTTGCGCAGCTGCAGCCGGTTGAGGCACGAATGCTTGAACCGCGGCGCCCGCAGATCGATGTCGCCGGCGATGCCGCGTGCCGCCTCGGCCTTCTCTCCCTGATAGGCGTCGAGCACCTCGGCGACGAGCGCCCAGAACCGGGAGGCCTCGAGCAGTCCGTCGACGTCGAGGATCCCCGCCAGGTGCCGCAGCACCCCGTCGAAGACATCGGTGAAGATCGCGAGCGCTTTCTCCTCACCGGGAACGACCGCGCGGATCCGCTCGACGGCGGGCGGCAGCTTCCCCTCGCCGAGGTAGGCGACCTCCTCGCCGATGTCCTTCATGAAGACCCCGGTGACGACATCGGCGTCGAGGATGAGGATGAGATTCTCCCCGTGCGGCATGAACACGAGATCATGAGCGAGCAGCCCGTGGACGAGCGGCTGCAGATACGCCCCCAGGTAGGCCCGCACCCAGTCCTCCGCACCCAGACCCGACCGGCGGATGAGGTGGGAGACGAGGGATTCGCCGAGGTGGTCGCGGTGAAGCAGGGCCGCCATCGTCATCGTCCGCTGGCCGTCGGTGAGCAGCGGCAGCGGGTTCTCCCGCCACAGCCCGGCGAGCATCTTCCGGTGCGGGTTCGTCGCACGGGTGCGGTGGTAGACGTCGCCGGTGTAGCCGATCGCGCTGCGTTCGCGCAGCAGACGGAACCCGGAGGCGGCGAACGCGGGGTCACCGTCGACGAGGCGAGCGACCCAGTCGTTGATCGCGGGGGTGTCGCGCATATAGGTCGGCGAGAGTCCGCGGAGGAACCCCATGTTCTGCACCGCGAGCGCGACCTTGACATACGGCGCGCCCGGTCGCGAATGGTTGAAGAACGTCCGCAGCGACTGCTGCGCCTGGTGTTCGTCGAGGCCGGGCCCGAGCGGGATGAGTCCGCCGCGGGCGATGTCGGCGGCGAACGTGATCGCCAGCCGGTGGTCGGCCTGCCACGGATGGATCGGCATGAGGTGCACGTCCTCGAGGCGCCTGCCGGCGGCGGCGAGGCGGCTGCCGAAGAGCTCGCGTTCGTCGTCGCTGAGCGCCCACCTGAGGTGGTCGTCCTCATCGAGTCCGTCGCTGAGCGCCAGGTGCGACTGCTCCCGGTCGACGGCGACCCATTCGAGGCGGTTGCGTGTGCCGGTC
This sequence comes from Brevibacterium sp. NPDC056726, assembly GCF_042790515.1. Taxonomy (NCBI): domain Bacteria; kingdom Bacillati; phylum Actinomycetota; class Actinomycetes; order Micrococcales; family Brevibacteriaceae; genus Brevibacterium; species Brevibacterium sp. NPDC056726. The sequence continues at coordinate 100,617 of NZ_JBHTYZ010000001.1, forward strand.
TCCGGCGCCCACCTGCGGTAGTCGCGCAGTCCGAATCCGATGCGCCCGTTGTTCGCGATGAAGCCGGGGTGGCCTTCGGTCATCGCCGCCTCGATCGTCTGGAAGTCGGCATCGGCGAGCGCCGCGGAATCCGGGCGCTCACCCCTGCGCGCCGCGGTGAGCTTGAACGCGCTGCCGGCCACCGTCGAGGCGAGTTCCTCGAGGTACGTCGAGATGAGGTCCTCGGGCACGCCGAGGCTGTCCTGGAGTTCGAGGACGAACTCCTGCGCATCGAGGTTGACCGCCCGCCCGTCCCGGAACCGCGTGATGCTCGCTTCGTCGATGACCCAGTGCTCGAGCGGGAGGACGCGCGCCTCGAACGTGTAGTGGATGACGGGGGCACCCGAGTGGTCATCCAGCTCGCTTCCCGGGTCGTCGGGGTCGGCCGGGATCACCAGCATCCAGGCGTGCTCGCCGGCCTCAGCGTTCTGGCTGGGGGCGATGAGCCGTTCGTGGGCGAACTCGGCGATCGCCTTCGCGACGAGATAGCGGCTCACCACGGCGAACGTCTCAGGAGTGAGGTGGGCATAGTCGTCCTGCGTGAGATGCTCGGGGTCGCTCCCGCCCTTCCCGGTGCCACCGGCTCCGGCGAGGAGCCGCCCGAGGCGGCTGGTCGCGAAGTCAGAGCGGGTGCACGTGCTCACGAGCGCGGTCTTCGTCGCCTCCCCCAGCGGCACCTCCGCCTCGGCGATGACGCGGAAGCCGGCGGCCGCGTTCTTCGCGTGGATCGCCGCATTCCCGACGTCGGGTTCGACGACGACGCGGCTGGCCCCGCGTCCGCCCTGCGCATGCGGGCGCAGGCAGAAGTCGATGACGCGCGCCATGACGGCGTCGGTGAGGCCGCGGCGGGGCCGGCCCTGCGGTGGGGCGATGAGGAGGTGCATCCCGATGTCGCCGGGCTCCTCGGCGACGACAGCGGTGGGGATGAGCAGCGACGGCGCATAGGTTTCGACGTAGAAGGCAGGCTCCCCGTCGATGAGCCCGATCCAGCCGTTCTCATCCGGTGAGGAGCGGATCGCCTCGAGGTAGGACCGCACGGCCTGCCGGTCGAAGTCGGTCATCTGCCAGAAGTGCGAACGCGGGTGGGTCAGCCAGGCGTGGACCTCCTCGGCGTGGCCCTTCGGGTCGAGCGGAACGATCGAGATCGACCGGGCGATCTCGGCGGCTCCGGCATCCCCTGCCGCGGGCAGCGTGGTCGCGGCAGGTCCGCTCGCCGCAGTTCCGGTCGTGCGGCTGGTGTCGGTCGTCGGGCAGGTGTCGAGGTCAGTGCCTGCACCGGCATCGTCCATCGTGTCGGTCGTCGTCGCGGTGCTCATGCGTGGGTCATCTCCTTCGTGGGGACGGATGCGTCGGCGGCGTGCGCGGTCTCCTCGGTGGGGCGGCCTGGCTCGGCGGCCGCCTCGGTGCCGGGTACCCCGAAGGTCTGGAATGCGATCGACCGCTCGATGGGATAGGGTTCACGGCCTGTGACCCGGGAGAGCACCACGGAGGCCCGCCACGGTCCGAAACCGAGGTCGGGCCCGGTGACGCCGTGAGTGTGCTCCTCGATGCCGAGGGCGTGGATCGTGCCGGCCGCATTGACGGTGTAGTCGCGGCTGATGTCGAGGCGCCCCTCCCGGTCGCGGCGGATCTCCGAGCCCAGCGGACCGAGGAACGCCGGGACACCGGCGCGGTACCCGGTGGCGGCGACGACGGCGCCGGCCGCCCGGGTGAAGGTCTGCCCGAGCACAGGGCTGCGGAAGGTCAGCGCGTACCCGGCGGCCGCCTCGGCGGGACGGGCGGAGATGAGCTCCGCATCGGTGACGAGGGTCGTCAGGAGTCGCCGACCGCCGCGGCTGAGCCGGTAGAGCGTGTCGTGGATGTCGTCGATGAGGTCCGCGCTGATGCCCTTGTAGAGGCTGCGCTGCTCGCGTCCGATGCGTCCGCGCAGGTCATCGGGCAGGGCGCGGAAGTGGTCGGTGTACTCCGGTGACGTCATCTCCAGGGTGAGCTTCGTGTACTCCATCGGAAAGAACCGGGGCGAGCGGGTGATCCAGTCGACGCTCACCCCGCGGTCCTCGGCGTCCTCGATGAGGTCCCGGTAGATCTCCGCGGCGGACTGTCCGCTGCCGACGATCGTCACCGACCCCGCCGCGAGCAGCCGCTCACGGTTGGCCAGGTAGTCCGCGGTGTGGATGACGGGGCCGTTGCCGGCCGCTTCGGCGTCACCGCTGGTCAGGGCCTGCAGCGCCGGGGGAAGGACCGGTGCGGTGCCGACGCCGAGAACGACGTGCTTCGCGCGGTAGGTCTCGGTGTCGACGATCCGACCGGAGGCGTCGGTCACCTCGGCGATGATCCGGTAGATGCCGCCGTCATTGGTCACCGAGGTGACCGTGCGGTTCCAGCGCAGCGTCCTCAGCTGGGCGGCCACCCACCGGCAGTACTCGTCGTATTCGGCACGCAGCGGGTAGAAGGATTCGCGGATGAAGAACGGGTAGAGGCGCTCGCGGTCCTTGAGGAACTGGAGGAACGAGTACGGCGATGTGGGATCGGCCATGGTCACGAGGTCGGCGAGGAAGGGCACCTGGATGGTCGCGCCTTCGATCATCATGCCCGGATGCCAGCGGAACTCCGCGCGCTGGTCGAGGAAGACGGCGTCGACGTCGGGCAGCGGATCGGACAGGGCGGCGAGCCCGAGTCCGAAGGGCCCGATGCCGATGCCGACGATGTCGTGGATGTGGGTGTCGTCGTCGTGTGCGCCAGGGCTGTGCGCGTCGTCGTGCACGCCAAGGTTATGCGCGTCGTGGACGTGCACGCCAGGGTCGTGCGGGTCGTAGTCGTGTGAGTAGTCGTCGCGTGTGGGGGACGGCGGTGCGGGTGTCACTGAGTGCTGAGCAGTCATGAGCGTTCGTTGCCTCCTTCGTCTGCGTCCCGGGTCAACCCGGATGCATTAGGGAAACCTACCCTAAGTAAGACGAAAAGTGCTGAGCGAAAGCCCAGGTCAGAGGACTACAGGCGTGACTGCCGGGTGCCGGAGAGGTGCCATCGGGCGCGAGCGCGCGCGGATCGCGACGGTCACGGCCACGTCGAGAACCGCCCGAGAATTCGTCGTGTGATGCTCATCACAGACAACGGCTGCGACCCCCGAACCCGGGGGGCGCAGCCGTTCGTCGATGTCGTCGCGTGGACCGCGAAGCAGGGCGCATCCGCACCGTGAGTCGGACCGCGGCCCCACCTCGGTGAGGGCCGCTCACAAGCTCACTGTGCTCAGCCGCTCACTGTGCTCAGCCGCTCACTGCGACCAGACGCTCACTTCGAGACGTAGTTCGGTGCCTCGACGGTCATCTGGATGTCGTGCGGGTGGCTCTCCTTGAGCCCAGCAGTCGTCAGGCGGACGAACTTGCCCTTGGCCTTGAGCTCGTCGATCGTGCGGGCGCCGACGTAGAACATCGTCTGGCGCAGTCCGCCGGTGAGCTGGTGGGCGACCTGCTTGAGGTGTCCGCGGTAGGCGACGCGGCCTTCGATGCCCTCGGGGATGAGCTCGGTGTCGGTGGCGATGTCGGCCTGGAAGTAGCGGTCCTTCGAGTACGACTTGCCCTTGCGGGGGGCCATCGCGCCGAGCGAGCCCATGCCGCGGTAGGCCTTGTACTGCTTGCCGTTGACGAAGATCAGCTCGCCCGGGGACTCGTCGCAGCCGGCGAGAAGCGAGCCGAGCATGACGGTGTCGGCACCGGCGACGAGCGCCTTGCCGATGTCACCGGAGTACTGGAGGCCGCCGTCGCCGATGACCGGGACGCCGGCGGCGCGGGCGGCCTGGGCGGCGAGGTGGATGGCGGTGACCTGCGGGACGCCGACACCGGCGACGACGCGGGTCGTGCAGATCGATCCCGGTCCGACGCCGACCTTGACGGCGTCGACTCCGGCGTCGATGAGTGCCTGCGCGCCCTCCTGCGTGGCGACGTTGCCGCCGATGATCTGGACGTGGGAGAACGCCGGGTCGGCCTTGATCGTCTTGATCATGTCGGTCACGCCGCGGGCGTGGCCGTTCGCGGTGTCGACGACGAGGACGTCGACGCCCGCCTCGGCGAGGAGACCGGCGCGATCGTAGGCGTCACCGTAGAAGCCGACGGCCGCGCCGACGCGCAGACGGCCCTCGGCGTCCTTCGTCGCGAGCGGGTACTCCTCGGTCTTGACGAAGTCCTTGACGGTGATGAGGCCCTTGATGACGTTGTTCTCGTCGACGAGCGGGAGCTTCTCGACCTTGTTGTCGGCGAGGAGTTCGAACGCCTTCTCGGGTGCGACGCCGACGGGGGCAGTGACGATCGGCATCGGGGTCATCGTCTCGGCGACGGTGCGCGTGGGGAATTCGCTGCGGGAGACGAAGCGGAGGTCGCGGTTGGTGACGATGCCGAGCAGCACATCGTTCTCGTCGACGACGGGCAGACCGGAGATGCGGTAGCGACCGCAGAGTTCGTCGAGCTCCTCGAGCGTCTTCTCCGGCGTGATCGTCAGGGGGTCGTTGATCATCCCGGACTCGGACCGCTTGACGTAGTCGACCTGGTCGGCCTGGTCTTCCTTCGACAGGTTGCGGTGGATGATGCCGAGTCCTCCGATGCGGGCCATGGCGATGGCCATCCGCGATTCGGTGACGGTGTCCATGGCCGCGGAGACGAGCGGGATGTTGAGCTCGATCTCCTTGGTCAGGCGCGTCGTCGTCGAGGCTTCCGAGGGAATGACGTCGGTGTCGCCGGGCAGGAGCAGAACGTCGTCATACGTGAGCCCAGTGAGAGAGAACGGATCGTTTGCGGGCTCGAGGTTCCCCATGAGACCAGCCTTTCGACGCGGAGAGATCAGTTGATCAATGGTATCGAAGCGGCATGTGGACGATCCACAGTTTCAACTGCCGCGGGCTGTGAGAATGGACACCCCGCCGAGGCGGTCGGACGGGTGCCCTGGTCAGCCCGCCGAGGCGGTCGGACGGGTGTCCTGGTCAGCTCACCGAGGCGGTCGGGACGGTGCCCGCCCCAGCCTCAGCGGCCGGCGCCGACGGAGCGGGCGAGGTCGAGCGTCGAGGCCTCGGAGTCGTCGAGGTGGATGCGCAGCAGCCCTTCGGCGCCCTGTCGGTCGCCCGATTTGATCTTCTCGAGGATGTCGCGGTGCGGGTTCGCCCAGTGCGAATGGTATTTGCCCGGCTCCGGGGAGCGGGAGAACGTCGTCGACAGCCGCGCCATGAGGTTGAGGTAGAACTCGTCGAGCAGCGGCGAGCCGAGCAGACCGACGATCGCCCGGTGGAACGAGGCCGAGTGCTCCTGGGCATCGGCCCAGCTCTCGTTCTCCGGGGCGGTCTCGGCGCGGACGACGGAGACCTCGACAGCGGCCATCGCCTCGTCGGAGGCGTCCTGGGATTCCTGGACGGCGCGGATCTCGAAGACCCGGCGGGCCCGGTAGAGATCCTTGAGCTCGTCGATGCCGAAGGTGCGGACGAAGAAGCCGCGGTTGGGCTCCTGGGTGAGCAGGCCGGCGTGACGGAGCAGGCTGAGGGACTCGCGGGCGGTATTGCGCGAGACGTTGAATTCCTTCGCGAGCGCACCATCGCGCACCGGTGACCCCGCAGGGTACTCACCGTTCGTGATTCGGGTCCGGACCAGGGCGACGATCGCCTCAGAGGTGCATCCGGGGGCGTTGGGACTCATACCTCCAGGCTACCGTGTCCGTCTCATTTCCGCGTCGCCGACCCACTACGCCTGCCGCATCCCCTGTCCCGTGCGGTCGAGGTCGAGCCCGGTCTCGAAGTGCCGGAGGCTGCCGGTCAGCGGGTCGGTGAAGTCGATCATCGCGGCGAGCAGCTGGAGCGGTGCGGAGAAGTCGTAGGGGTCGGGGCTGCGATCGACCGGGTAGACCGGATCGCCGAGCAGCGGCAGCCCGAGGGCGTTCATGTGCACGCGCAGCTGATGGGTCTTGCCGGTGAGGGGTGCGAGCCGGTATTCGCTCACCCGTCCGGTCCCGCGGCCGTGGGATTCGATCTCGCCGAGGTGGTCGATCCGGCTGATCGCATTGACCTCCCCGGGCACCTCGATGACCTGCCGGCCCCCGGCGGGCTTGTGGAGGCGGGTGCGCCGTTCGAGGGGGAAGGACAGGTCGGCGGGCGGGGTGGGCGCGAGCGCCCGGTACGTCTTCGTCACCTGCCGGTCCTGGAAGAGCCGCTGGTAGCGGCCGCGGGTCGCCGGCCGCTTCGAGAGGATGAGGAGGCCGGCGGTGATGCGGTCGAGGCGGTGGATGGCGACGAGGTCGGGCTGGTCGAGGTCGACGCGGAGTCGGGTGACGACGCATTCGCGGACGAAGCGGCCGTTGGGAGTGCTCGCGAGGAAGTGCGGCTTGTCGACGACGAGGAGGTCCTCGTCCTCGAAGACGATCGCCACCTCGTAGGGAATCCGCGCCTCGGCGGGCACCGGTCGGTGGAAGAAGTAGAAGCCGCCGGGATCGACGGGATCACCCCAGGCCACCGGCCTGCCGGCGGCATCGCTGAGCTGACCGGGAATGAGGTCGCCCCCGTCACGCGGGGCAGAGTGGTGGCGTTCGTCGGCCGCGGCGCGCAGACCCTCGAGCTCGGTCGTCGACCGGGCGACCAGGCTGCGGAGCTCGAGGTCGGTGGCGTGAGGGAATTCGGATACCAGCCAGGCGCCGATCGAGGTGGGCACGGGCAGGTGGGCCTTGTCATGGGTGGCCAGACCCCCGGGCGCCCGCAGCGACGTTGCCGAGATGCCGTCTCGGGGCGGAAGGGGGCTGCGGGGCATGGTGCCCAGTCTACGAGGCGGAGATACCCGGGCGCCCTGCGGAGGCCTGCGGGGTCACGGTGAGGGCACCGTCGCGGGGCACTGCGGTCAGCGCTGCCCGGGAGAACGCGGAGACGCGGTCGACGATCCATTCGACTTCGAGCGGGTTCGGGGTGCTCCGGGCCGGATCGAGGAGGTCGACGACGTTCTCGCTGACGGCTCCGACAAGCGATCGGGCGAAGAGCTCGGTGGGGAATTCGGGGCCGAGGCAGCGCATGAGCGCCGTGGAGATCGCGGCGACGAATCCGCGGCGCAGGGCACGGCGCTGGGCTTGGATGGGTTCGGGAACCTCTTCGAGGAGGAGAGCGTAGGCCAGCCCGCGGCCGGCGACCGCTCGGCGGATGAAGACGTCGACGACGGCCCCGACGACGGCCTCGGGCGTCGAGCACGCGTCGACCGCCTCGGTGATGACCGTGAGCTCACGTCCGGCGGCAGCGGCGAACACCGACGCCAGGAGCTCGTCGCGGTCGTCGAAGCAGCTGTCGATGACCCCCGTGGTGCACGACGCGGCGTGGGCGACGGCGGGGACGGTCGCGGCGGCGAACCCGCCGTCGGCGACGACGAAGCGCGCCGCATGTTCGATGCGTGCGCGCCGCTGCGCGGTGTTGGCACGACTTCGGGCAGTCTCCAGGTGGGCCACAGCGCCCCTCTCTCGCAAAGGTGAATGAATATTCAACCGTTGACGAGTATGGCACCCCTCACATGATGAATCAACGGAGGGCCTGTGACCTCGGGGTTTGCCCGCGGCCGACCCTGCCCCGCCTTCCTGGAGCGCGAATTCACGTTGCCGGAGGCCGATCTCGCGCTCCTGTGGTCTACTGGGGCCATGGATGATGCGACGCGCACGATCTCCCGACTCATCGACCGCTCCCCCGCCGCGGTGGCCGCGTACGCCGGCGACCCGGCGAACCTGCCGGCGTGGGCGGCGGGGCTGAGCTCGGGAATCCGGCTTGAGGGAGGGCGCTGGATCACCGACTCCCCGATGGGCACGGTCGAAGTCCGGTTCACCGGCGATCGGAGTGCCGGCGTCCTCGACCACGACGTCGTGTTCCCCGACGGCACGGTCAATCACAATCCCTTCCGGGTCCTCCCCCACGGCGAGGTCAGCGAGGTCGCCTTCACCGTCGTCCACCGCGCGGGGATGAGCGCTGCGGACGTCGACCGCGACGCGGCGGCGGTGGCCGCCGACCTCGATCGGCTCGCCGCGATCCTCGAAGCGGACTGAAACGCACGAATGGCCCGGAACGCAGTGTTCCGGGCCATTCGCGGTGTCCTCGGGCCGACCGGGCCGTCAGGCTGCTCGAGCCTGCGGTGATCCGATCAGCCCGTGAGGGGACGGGTCGGGGAGGTCAGTCCTCGTCCTCGTCGTCCTTCTTCTCGACGACCAGGGTCTCGGTGGTGAGCACCAGGGCCGCGATCGACGCTGCGTTGCGCAGAGCCGAACGGGTGACCTTGACCGGGTCGATGATGCCTGCGGAGATGAGGTCGCCGTAGGAGTCGGTGGCGGCGTTGTATCCCTGGCCGGACTCGAGGTCCTGCACCTTGGAGACGACGACGTAGCCGTCCTGGCCGGCGTTCTCGGCGATCCAGCGCAGGGGCTGGACGATTCCGCGCTTGACGATCTCCACACCGGTGGCACCGTCGTAGTCGAGACCGAAGTCCTTGCCGTCGAGCACCTTGGCGGCGTGGATGAGTGCCGAACCGCCACCGGCGACGACACCTTCCTCGATGGCCGCACGGGTCGCGGACACGGCGTCTTCGACGCGGTGCTTGCGCTCCTTGAGCTCCACCTCGGTGGCGGCGCCGACCTTGATGACCGCAACGCCACCGGAGAGCTTGGCCAAGCGCTCCTGCAGCTTCTCACGATCCCAGTCGGAGTCGGTGTTCTCGATCTCGGAGCGGATCTGGGCGACGCGCCCGGCCACTGCGTCATCGGCACCGGCACCATCGACGATGGTGGTGGTGTCCTTGGTGACGGTGATCGTGCGGGCGTTGCCGAGCTCGTCGAGGGTGACCTGGTCGAGCTTCATGCCCATGTCCGGGGTGACGACCTGACCACCGGTGAGGACGGCGAGGTCCTCGAGGATGGCCTTGCGGCGGTCACCGAAACCGGGAGCCTTGACGGCGCAGACGTTGAGGATGCCGCGCAGCTTGTTGACCACCAGCGTCGACAGCGCTTCGCCCTCGATGTCCTCGGCGATGATGAACAGCGGCTTGCCGGCCTGCTGCACCTTCTCGAGGACGGGCAGGAGCTCCTGGATGTTGGAGATCTTGCCCTGGTTGATGAGGATGAGCGCATCGGACAGGATGGCTTCCTGGCGGTCGGCGTCGGTGACGAAGTGCGGGGACAGGTAGCCCTTGTCGAACTGCATGCCCTCGGTGATCTCCAGCTCCACGTCGGAAGCCTGGGATTCGTCGATGGTGATGACGCCGTCCTTGCCGACCTTGTCGAAGGCATCGGCGATGAGCGAGCCGATCTCCTCGGACTGGGCGGACAGACCGGCCACGTGGGCGATCTCCTCGGAACCGGCGACATCGCGGGAGATGGAGCCGAGTTCGTCCGAGACGGCCTCGACGGCGGTCTCGATGCCGCGCTTGAGCGCGCCGGGGGCGGCACCTGCGGCGACATTGCGCAGACCTTCGTTGACGAAGGCCTGAGCCAGGACGGTCGCGGTGGTGGTTCCGTCACCGGCGATGTCGTTGGTCTTGGTGGCGACTTCCTTGGCCAGCTGTGCGCCGAGGTTCTCGTAGGGATCGTCGAGCTCGACCTCACGCGCGATGGTGACACCATCGTTCGTGATCGTGGGGGCGCCCCACTTCTTGTCGAGAACGACGTTGCGTCCGCGGGGTCCCAGGGTCACCTTGACGGTGTCAGCGAGAGTGTTGACACCCTTTTCGAGTGAACGACGGGCCTCGTCGTTGAATTCCAGATTCTTAGGCATTCGTCCTCCTGTTCTCTAAGCGTTGTTCAGGTGGATTCAGCCGATGACGGCGAGCACGTCGCGCGCCGAGAGAACGAGGTACTCTTCGCCGGCGTACTTGACTTCGGTGCCGCCGTACTTCGAGTAGATGACCTTGTCGCCGACAGCGACGTCGACGGGAACGCGGTTGCCGTTGTCAGCAACGCGGCCGGGGCCCACTGCGACGACTTCGCCTTCCTGCGGCTTCTCCTTGGCGGTATCGGGAATGACCAGACCGCTGGCAGTGGTCTGCTCGGCTTCGACCTGACGGATGACGATCCGATCTTCGAGTGGCTTGATGGAGACCGACATATCGGGCTCTCTCCCTTCGCTGGGTGAATAACTTGCGTGAAGTCAGACGGCGGCGGCTGCCTGAGGAACCTCTCGTCGTCGCGGGTGCCGAGGAGTTCGACCGTCTTCATGAAACTGGCACTCACTGAGCGTCAGTGCTAATTCGACTCTATGACTCCTTTAGCACTCGGTCAACTCGAGTGCCAAAGAATTGTCACGCTCTCGGCGAAAGCTCAGGGTGAGGGGAAGGCCGCTTGGCGTCGGGGCGGGGAGGCCGCCTCGGCGAGGGTGCCGACGCAGGCGGAACGGGCACGCCCGGTGGCCGCGGTGGACCGCCTCGGCGAGGGCCCGGACGGACACGCTTCGGCGGGGATGCGGAAGAGGGACCCCGGAATCTTCCGGAGTCCCTCTTCTGCCATTCAGCTGTTCTGCTCGCGCAACCGCCCTGCTCAGGCCGCCGCGCTCAGCGCGTTACTGCTCAGACGAGGCAGGTCACGCGCAGGCCCACTGGCCCCAGCCGGCCTTCGCCTGCAGCTTCTTCGCACGGTCGAACTGCTCCTGCGGGCTGGCGTCGATCGGGTTGCCCGATCCGCCGACGCTGCGCCAGGTGGCGAGCTTGAACTGGAAGAGTCCGAAGTGCGCGTTGTTCTGCTTGTTGACCGCGCGGGGGTTGAAGTTCGATTCGCACTTGGCGACCTGGTACCACTTCGAGCCGGGTCCGCCGAGCATCGCCTTGATCTCCTCGGTCGACATCGAACCGCCGCCACTGGAGCCCGAACCCGAGTCGCCGGAGTCGCTGCCGCCGGAGCCGGAGTCACCGGAGTCGCTGCCACCGGAGCCGGAACCGGAGTCGTCCTTCGGCGCCGGGGCTTCCTTCTTCTTCGTGCCCTCGACGACGACCTTGGCCTGCGGTTCGGAGAGGACCTTCTCGCCCTTCTTCTCCTTCTCGACCTCGTCGCCGTTGATGGTCTTGACCGCGTACTCGACTTCCTTCTCACCGGCCTTGCCCTTGTCCTCGACCTTCGTCTCGCCGACGTAGAGCGAGTCCGACTTCTTGGTCTGGGTCTCGGGCTTGATGTCTTCCTTCTCCTTGACGGTCTTGTTCTCCACCCGGTTGACGGTGAGAACCTGGCCGTCGGTGACCGATGCGCTCATCGGCACGGAGAGGAAGTCGTCCTTGCCGAGTTCGACCTTCGCCTCGCTGAGGGCGTCCTCTGCGGTCTCGACCGGAGCCGTGACCTTGACGTCCTTGCCGTCGGCGACGACGGTGAGCGCCTTGGCGGTCGTCACCGCGATGTCGGTCGGGCTCTCGACCTCGAGCTTGTCGTTGGCATCGGCGCTGAGGTCGGCGTCCTTGGCGTCGACGCCGAGGTCGGCGAGCGCCTGACCCACGGTGTTCGCGTTCGTCCACTCGTCGGTCTTCTTGCCGTCGACGGTGAGCGAGATGTCCTTGGCGGTGTTGACCGTGACCGTCATATCGCGGTCGATCTTCGTGTCGATGCCGGGCTTGACCTCATCGTTCTTCTCGAGGTCGATGTCCTGGCTGTCGAGAATCTGGCCGACGGTTCCGCCGAACGTGCGGATCTCCTTCGGCTCGCCGTTCACCTCGAGGGTGACGGGCTTGTTCATGGTGAGTACGGCGCCGGTGCCACCGACGAGACCGGTGATGACGACCGCCTGTGCGGCGATCTGCACCTTGCGGTTCTTGAGAAAATCAATCACAGAAATATCCCCGAGCAGAGTTGATCAGCTGTTTGCAACTCGTCCACTGTAACCGATTCGTTACATGTAACGCAAAAGATCACGAATCCGTAACAGGAAGTTCCCAGACTCCCGGATTCTCGGCGATCGCGGCCGTTGCCATCGTCGCAGGTCACGTGCCGTCAGGACCGTTTCCCGGGTTCTCAGGGTGAGACGGACACCACCGCCGAGGCGGCCGTGACCTCACCGTCGTGACCCGTCGTCTCCGCGTGGTCGGCGCCGCCGTTCGATGCAGCCATTCGGCGTCACCTAGCCCCGGCCGGTCACACGTGGCTGGTCAGCTGTGGCCGCGATGCCGGTCCGCCCCGGTCGCCATACCGGCTGACTCGCAGGCTCCCCGTCATCAGTCCCAGCTGCCGAGCGCGGTCTCCGCGTTCGTCCAGACCGCCTCGGCGAGGTCACCGGCGTCCATCCCGCGCACCTCGGCGAGCTTTCTCGCGGTGATCGGGGTGAGGTACGGACCGCCGGGCTTGCCGCGGTAGGGGTGCGGGGTGAGGAATGGGGCGTCGGTCTCGGTGAGGAGCAGCTCGAGCGGGGCGCTCGCGGCGGCCCTGCGCAGCTCATCGGCGTTCTTGAACGTGATGTTGCCGGCGAACGACATGAAGTAACCGGCCTCGGCGCATTCGCGGGCCATCGCCTCGTCGCCGGAGAAGCAGTGGAAGATCGTCACCTCGGGGGCGCCCTCCTCGCGGAGGATGCGCAGCACATCGGCGTGGGCCTCGCGGTCGTGGATCTGCAGGGCGCGGCCGGTGCGCTTGGCGATCTCGATGTGGGCGCGGAAGGACCGCTGCTGCTCGGCGATCCCGTCCTCGCCGGTGCGGAAGTAGTCGAGGCCGGTCTCCCCCACGACACGCATCCGGTCAGTGCTCGTCACAAGGGCTTCGATCTCGGTGAGCGCATCATCGAGCAGACCGGCCTCGGCCAGCCGCGGAGCCTCGTTCGGGTGGAGGGCCGCGCCGCCGAGCATCCACGTGCGCGGGCTCTCAGGCGGGGCCGGCACTGTCGCGACGACGCTCGGGTCGATGAGGGCGGACGCCGCGCTTCGACCATTCGCGTCGGTCTGGCTGCCGTTCGCATCGGCCTGACTGCCGCCAGTTCCGGCATGGCTCCCGTTCACATCGGCGACACCGGCACGGCCGGCGAACTGGGAGGCCACGAGCGCCGTCGTCCACCGGGCGGCCGGCAGGTCGCAGCCGATCTGCACGATCCGCCGCACCCCGGCCTGCTCGGCGGTGTCGAAGAAGAAGTCGAGGTCGGGGAACTCCTCTTCCTCGTCCGGAGTCACCTCGGGGGCCGGTTCGCCCGCACCCAGGGGCAGTCGCATTCCCGTGCCGATGTCGAGGTGAGTGTGGGTGTCGACGATCGGGTGGGGCAGGGGTTCGGGCACCGGAGGATACGTTCCGGCGGCGCGCGAGGCCATTACTCCGTCTCCTCCACGAACTTCGGGAACACCGGTTCGGGCTTCGGCAGCGATGTGCCGGGCACGAGCGGGTAGTCGATCGCGGCGAACGACCGGGGATCGATATCGGCGGCGGCCACGGAGCCTTCGGCCTCCTCGGCGAACGACGGGGCGATGCCGGCGGCAGCGACACCCGCCCCGGCGACGACGCCGACGGCGGCACCCGCGGACACGGTGTCCATGACTTCGGCACCCGACCCCGATTCGACGGCGGTCGGCAGGACCTTCGCCCCCGCCTCGGCGACACCGGCGGGCACCCCGAGGAGATCGAGGATCCGGCCCGCGGATTCGGGCATCACCGGCTGGATGAGGATCGAGATGATGCGCACGACCTCGATCGTCACCCACAGCACGGTGGCCATGCGCTCGGGATCGGTCTTCTTCAGCTTCCACGGCTCCTGCGCGGAGAAGTAGCGGTTGGCCTCGGAGAGGACCTTCCAGCACGCGTCGACATACTGATGCAGCGACTGGGTGTCGACGTGGGCTCGGGCGGTCGCCAGCGTGCCGCGGGCCAGCGCCAGCAGGGTCTCGTCCGCCTCGGTGAGCTCACCGGGCTGCGGAACCTGGCCGTCGCAGTTCTTCGCGATCATCGACAGTGAGCGCTGGGCGAGGTTGCCGTACTCGTTGGCGAGGTCGGCGTTCTTGCGGGTGATGATCGAGTCCTTCGTGTACGAGCCGTCCTGGCCGTAGGAGAACTCGCGGAAGAGGAAGAAGCGGACGGTGTCGAGACCGAACGCATCGACGAGGTCGATGGGATCGACGACGTTGCCGACGGACTTCGACATCTTCTCCCCGGCGTTGAAGAGGAAGCCGTGGGCGTGGACGCGGCGGGGCAGCTCGATGCCCGCAGACATGAGGAACGCCGGCCAGTAGACGCTGTGGAAGCGGATGATGTCCTTGCCGATGATATGGACGTCGGCCGGCCACCACTTCGCCAGGGCCTCCTCGTCGTCGGGGTAGCCGGCGGCGGTGAGGTAGTTCGTCAGGGCGTCGATCCACACGTACATCACGTGCTTGTCGTTGCCGGGCACGGGCACGCCCCAGTCGAAGGTCGTGCGCGAGATCGAGAGGTCCTTGAGTCCGGAGGCGACGAACGAGGCGACCTCGTTGCGGCGGGAGTCGGGCCCGATGAACTCCGGGTGGTCGCGGTAGAGCTCGAGGAGCCGGTCCTGGTACTTCGAGAGACGGAAGAAGTAGGACTCCTCCTCCGTCCAGGTCACCTCGGTGCGGGTCTCCTTGGACAGGCGCACGCCATCGACGACCTCGGTCTCGTCCTCGGTGTAGAACGCTTCGTCGCGCACCGAGTACCAGCCGGAGTACGAGTCGAGGTAGATGTCGCCGGCCTCCTCGAGCCGGCGCCAGATCGCCTGCGAGGCCGCGTAGTGGTCGGGGTCGGTCGTGCGGATGAACCGATCGAACGTCGAGCCGAGGGCCAGCTGGGTGTCGCGGAAGTTCTTCGCGTTGTCGTCAGCGAGTTCCTTGGGAGTGATGCCGAGCTTGTTCGCCGCCTGGAGCATCTTCAGACCGTGCTCATCGGTGCCGGTGGCGAAGAACACCTCGTGGTTGTCGAGGCGCTTGAACCGCGCGATGGTGTCGGCGGCGATGTACTCGTATGCATGCCCGATGTGGATGGCCCCATTGGGGTAGGCGATCGCTGTTGTCACGTAGTAACCCATAGGTCAATCAGTCTAAAGGACGCGCAGCGGCGGGACGGACGGCGTCCGCGGGGGTGGGTGCGTTGGTGGCCGACGGGGCGGGGCGGGCCTCGGCGGGGCGGGTCTGGGCGCGGTGAGTTCCCGCGCACAGGGCCGGCGGGAAGGCGCGCCTGCAGCCCCACGGCATTAGAGCTCACCCTGGTTTGGAGGGCTCGGTTCTTGGCATGAGCTCTGGAAACCAGGGTGAGCTGTGGCAAGAACTCCCGACCGGCACCCCCTCCCGGTCGACGCAGGGCGGGTCAGAACAGGCTCAGAGCCGGAGGGGCTTGCCCCTGAACTTCAGCAGCTCGGGCGCCTGTTGGAAGAGCTTCGCCCCGAACACCTGCGGATTGAGAATGTCTCTGAAGGCGAAGTGGACGACCTTGTACCCCATCGTCAGCAGCATGTTGTGCTGGTAGCTCTCCCGCTTCAGGCGACTGCGTCCGAACTCCTCGTACTTGCCGGAACCGTCGACGGCCAGCGCCGTCATCGTCTGCCGGTGGAGAAAGTCCAGCCGCGTGAGGAAGTCCCCGTCGTGGGCGACATTCCACTGCTGGTCGAAATCGTGCAGGCCGAGGAGATGGAGATTGAACGAGCTTCGACTTTCCGCGTAGCTTTCCGACAGCGGAGAGATGTGCTCAAGCAGGGTGAGAGCTCGTCTACGTCCACGCGCCAGTCGGAGAGCAGCAGGAGCGAAGTCCTGGGCGACGAGGTTGCGGCCGATGTCCGCGAGCACACGGGGATTGGCGAACCCCAGACGCTTTTTGAGTCCGTACCGCTGGTGGACGCCTCTTCGCAGGGTGGCCTCCAAGGCGGCGAATCCCGCAACCGGGCCGCCGTACTCGATGAGGTCCAGGCTGGTGCGGATCGAGCTCGTCACTTCCACGTCAGACAGGATCGCTCGATCAGCACTGGGCACCGCGCGCCGGAAGCGGCGGATGGCTGGGCTCAGTGTGCTCGCAGTCGGATGCATGACCGTCAGCGGGCTCAATGGCAGGTCGAACATCGGCAGGTCGTGAAGAAGCGCTGCGGACACACCGGAGACGACATCGCCCCGGCGATAATGCGGGTAGTGCATGACCTCGAGACGCGCCAACTTGGCGCGAATCGCACGATCCTCGATCCGTTCGGCCATCGAAGAGTCCTGGAACTGCTCAGTCCACGCTGTGTCCGTGATCAGCTCGTGGATGCGCGCATGACGAGGAACGGTGCAGGCGACGGCGATCGAATACACCCCTCGGCAGACGCGGATGAGACAGCAGTCGACAGCTCGACTGATCTCCACGCTGGTCACCCCGGCTGCACGCAGGGTCTGAGAGGTCACCACATTGCACGTCTGCTGTTCCCTGTGATCGTCCATGCGCACACTCTGGCGCCGGCAGTCGGCCGCCGCATCTGCCGGCGGGTGCCCTGTGGAAACGCGATGAGCGTCCACAGGCTATGCGAGCACAAGTGCCCACAGTGTCCCCAGGGGGCTCGACGGCACCGCACCCGCGTCGGCGTTCCTGACATCGCCGTTCTTCCATGTCGCTAGCCGTCGCAGTTCCTCACAGACGCATCACCGCAGGCGAGAGTGCCAGGATTCGAGTACTCATCGACACTGTCAGGCACATCGGAAGCGTGAGACCACGCAGCTGAACGGACCGCAGACCTCGCCCGCGCCGCTTGAGCTCTGTCGAGTACGAGCGGCTCACGTTGTTAACAGAGCCGCCCAAACGAAGGTGAGCCCAAACCGTCCACAGCCGATCGCACACGAGTGGGACCGTCCGGCGGGCCCGACAGTCCGACCGCGCACGACCCGCAGCACGGCCCCGGGTCACTCGCGGTGGAGCCAGGCCTCGTAGATCTCCCGCTTGGACAGGCCGAAGCGCTTCGCGATCTGGCCGGCCGCGTCCTTCGCGCGCACACCCGAATCGATGAGCGCCTCCATCTCGCCGAGGTGGTCCTCCGGAGCCGTCTCCACTGCGGTGGCGCCGGCGAGGACGAGGGTGAGTTCCCCGCGCAGCCCACCGGCGGCGAGCTCGCGCAGCGACCCGACGGTGCCGCGCAGCGTCTCCTCGTACGTCTTCGTCAGTTCCCGGCTGATGCTCATCGGCCGGTCGGGGCTGATGACCGACGCGAGGTCGTCCATCGCCTCGGCGATCCGGTGCGGGCTTTCGAAGAAGACCATCGTCCGCTTCTCCGACTTGAGCTCCTCGAAGAGCGTCCTGCGAGCCCCGGACTTCCGGGGCAGGAAGCCCTCGAAGCTGAAACGGTCGCTCGGCAGACCGGAGACGGCGAGCGCCATGAGCACCGCCGACGGCCCCGGCGTCGCGGTTACCGGCAGATCGGCCTCGGCGCACGCCCTGACGACGCGATATCCGGGGTCGGAGACCGCCGGCATCCCAGCATCGCTGAGCTGCACGACGGTCTGCCCGCCGCGGACGAGGTCGACGATCTCGTGCGCGCGGGACTGTTCGTTGTGGTCGAAGACGCTGAGCACGCGCTTCGTGTGCGCGATGCCCAAACGCTGAGCGAGGGAGAGGAAACGGCGGGTGTCCTCGGCGGCGATGACGTCAGCAGTCGAGATGGCCTCCCGCATCCGCGGGCTCGCATCGCCGAGGTTGCCGATCGGAGTCCCGACGAGGATGAGTCGTCCGCCGGTGAGGTCAGGTCCGTGTTCGCTCAGGTCGGAACTGTGTTCGGAGGAGTCGGCGTCGCCGGCGAGAGGCTCAGAAATACCGGGCTCCTGCGTCACGAAGCGCTTGCTCCGGTGGCGAAGATCAGGGCGAACACACCGAAGTAGATGAAGATGATGAACAGTCCGATGAGGATCCAGATTCCGGTGCCGATGTAGCCGACCCAGAGGGCGGCGATCGCCATGCCGTCGCCGCGCTCGCCGCGCTCTCTGATCTGTTTGCGGGCGATGTGGCCCATGACGATCCCGGCGATGCTCGCGAGGAAGAAGCCCGAGACGGTGCCGAAGATCGAGGCGACCAGGGCGATGATCGCCAAGGTGTTGGTGGGTGCCAGCTGCTGGTAGCCGACTCCGGCGCTGCCGTAGCTCGCGGGACCGTACGTGCTTCCGTAGTTCGCGACCTGCTGGTTGTTCGCGGCCTGGTAGCCGCTGGGATCGTAGCTGTTCGACGGCTGCCCGGACTGCGGCTGCTGGTAGTACATATCGGGATTGTTCCAGTTGTTCTGACTGCTCATGACTTCTCTCCTCGGGGATTCTCCCTCAACCGTACCGAGCACGGCACCGAGACCAAAGGCGAACGTGTTGCAATCCTGCATCGTCGGCCGTCGGAGACCTCCTCTGCGACCGATGCCAGGCGGATCGCAGCGGAGCAGCGTGCCGCCGGAGAAAGGGGTGCGCCCCAGACTCCGCTCGTCAGAGACGTGCTGAGTTCGCCCCGCAGACACAGGGCGAGCCCGCCCCTCAGGCCGTCACGGCGAACATCGCGAACAGGCTCGCGCCGACGATCGCGATGATGACGATGGCCAGGAGCGCCAGGCCGATGCTGATGTAGCCCATGATGAGGCCCGCTGTTGCCTGACCGCGGCCGTCTTCGCCGGTGCGTTTGATCTGGCCGCGCGCCACGTGTCCGAAGATCACCGCGAGGATCGGAGCCAGCCACAGGAGCATCGCGAGGAAGCTGAAGAGCCACCCGATGACCGGTATCATCGCAAGCAGCCAGCAGACGAAACCGCCGGCGAGGCCGATGATGCCCATCCACATCGACCACCCGGCCAACGCGTTCGGCTTGCGGTAGACGACCATCGGCGCGCCGTACGTTCCGTAGGTGACCGGTTGGCTGAAACCGCCGGGCTGGCTCATCGAGGGCTGCCCGCCCGACGGTCCCACCGAGTCGAGGTACTGACCGTAGTCCGTGTACTGGCCGCCACCGTAGCTGACCTGGTCATATCCGTTCTGGCCTGAACCGTAGCCGGTCTGGCCCGATCCGTAGCCGGGCTGACCGGAACCGTAACCGGGCGATGGCTGGGACGCTCCGTATCCGGAGCCGAACTGCTGGGAGCCGACCTGGGGCGGGTCGCTCGGGCGGTAGTTCGGGTTGTTCGACACTCTCATCACCGTCTTCGCTCGTACACGGAACTTCTCGCACAGCACGTCATGCAATGCCTGTAGTGATCAGCCTAACCGCCATCCCCCGCGTGCGATACCGCCAGCTTCACGTCAGTTCCCCACAGCTGTGCAATTCAATTCAGCAGCGACCGTTCTCGTCAGTCAGCGGCGTCTGACCTCAGCCACCGTCAAGACGCAACGGCCCCCGACGAGGCGCGGCAGGCAGGTGCGAACCGCGCCGAGGCGGGCCGACGTCCGAGACACGACCGTGCGAACGCTGAACGGCTTCACCGACACCGCGCCCTAGACTTGGCCGTGATGACAGCTCCCCATGATCCCCCATCGCCGAGGCGGCGCGCCGAACCGACAGGCGCCCCTGAACCGACGACCGACCCCGGTTCGACCGCAGCGACCACACCGGCGACTCCGGCGACCTCTGCAGCGACCGCAGCGCTGCGCGACACAATCTCGTCGACGTCCCCCGACTCCGAGAAGTCTGCAAGCAACGACAAGGCAGGGGGCACTGACCGTGGCCCGACCGCGCGGCCATCGCGCCGCGTCGCGCGCGAGACCCGAGCCCGCCGGCGCGAAGCCGTCCTCGCCGGAGCCGCGGCCCTGCGCAGGGAGACCTTCTCCGCCGGCATGTGGGCGACCCGGGCACCGGTCTGGATGTGGCCTGCGCTCATCGTCATCACGCTCATCAGCGGCGCCCTGCGCCTCTTCCGCCTCGACTTCCCGCCGCGGCTGATCTTCGACGAGACCTACTACGTCAAGGATGCCTACTCGGTCGTCACCTTCGGCTACGAGCGCGCCTGGCCGGAGAACGCCGACGATTCCTTCAACGCCGGCGACCCGAGCGTCATCGAGTCCGGCCCCGAGTACGTCGTCCATCCGCCGCTGGGCAAATGGGTCATCGGATGGGGCATCGACCTCTTCGGTGCCGACGACTCCTTCGGCTGGCGCTTCTCCGTCGCCATCGTCGGCACCCTGACGATCTTCCTCATCGGCCTCGTCGCCTGGAAGCTGTTCCGGTCGGCCTTCTTCGCATGCGTGGCCGCAGGCCTGCTCGCTGTCGACGGCGAGCACTTCGTCCACTCCCGCACGAGCCTGCTCGACATCGTGCTCATGGCCTTCATCCTGCTCGCCTTCTACTTCATCCTCCTCGACCGCGAGCAGGTGACGAAGCGGCTCGCCCGCTGGACCGCGGGACTCGACGGCGCTCCCCCACCGACGGGCGATCCCGCAACGGACCCCGCCGGTCCTGCAGCCAACGCCGCCGCAGAAGCCCAGAGCCCCGCCGCGAAGTCCGCCCGCGCCAAGTTCGCCGACGCGATCAACTTCGGCCCCCGCCTCGGCGCCCGGCCCTGGCTCATCGCCGCGGGCATCAGCCTGGGGCTCGCCACCGGCGTGAAATGGTCGGGCCTCTACGCCCTGGCCGCGTTCGGCATCCTCGTCGTCGCCTGGGACGTTCATTCCCGCTTCCGCGCCGGCGTCGTCCATCCGTGGCTCGGCGCCCTCATCCGCGACAGCATCCCGGCGTTCCTCTCCCTCGTGCCCGTCGCCCTCATCACCTACATCGCGACGTGGACGGGCTGGATCCTCTCCGACGACGGCTGGGACCGGCAGTGGGCGGCCGAGACGCCCGGCTGGTGGCAGTCCCTCCCGTCGTGGCTGTACTGGCTGCCCTCGCTCGCGCGCTACCACTACACGGCGTACTCGTTCCACGTCGGCCTCGACGCCGAGCACCCCTACATGTCCAACCCGTGGGGCTGGATCGTCCAGTGGCGGCCGACGTCGTTCTACTACGAATCCCTCAACCAGGGCGACCTCGGATGCGAGGCGATCCGGTGCTCCTCGGCGATCACCTCGGTGGGCAACCCCGTCATCTGGGGCCTGGCGCCGGTCGCCCTCCTCATCGTCCTCGCCGCGTGGATCATCCGCCGCGACGTCCGCTGCGGGGTCATCCTCGCCGGGCTCGCCGCGACGTGGCTGCCGTGGTTCGCCTACCAGGAGCGGACGATCTTCACGTTCTACACGATCGTCATGGTTCCCTTCGTCGTCCTCGCGCTCACGTACTGCCTTGCGCTGCTGTGGGGGCGGCGGGATCCCGCTCCCCCATTCGCCGAGGCGGTCCGACCGTCCCCGGCGACGCCGGGTTCCGCTCCCGAACCGCAGACCACCCCCGGTCAGTCCCCGGACACCGGCACCCCGACGACCCCCGAAACCGCCCGCGCCCCCCGCCGCCGAGGCCGCCGACCGTCGTGGACGCTCCTGGCCCGCCGCCTCGGCGTCGGTCTCATCCTCGCCGCCGCGGTGCTCGCGTTCGCGTACTTCTGGCCGATCTACACCGGCGAGGTCATCCCGTTCGAAGCGTGGAACAACAGGATGTGGAACGTCACCTGGCGCTGACCTGAACTCGACATGACGGGGTCGCCTCGGCGACACCGGCTGTTCACCTGCGCGTCACGGCCCGTCGTTAGGTTCGGGGCATTGTGACTGACACCGCCATACCGAACCACCCAGCTCCCGCCTCGGCGACACCCGCTCCCACCTCGGTGGACACGAGGACATCAGAGCCGGACACATCGCGAACCGTCGCCATCATCCCCGCCCGCGGCGGATCGAAGGGCATCCCCCTGAAGAACCTCCAGAAGGTCGCGGGCGTCTCGCTGCTCGCTCGGGCGATCAACGCGGCGAAGGCCACCCCGAGCATCGACCGGGTCATCGTCTCGACCGACCACGACGGCATCGCCGCAGAGGCGATCCGGGCCGGCGCCGAGGTGTCCCACCGTCCCGCGGAGATCGCCGGGGACACGGCGACGAGCGAATCGGCGATCATCCACACCCTGAACACCCTTGACGAGGACTTCGACGTCACCGTGTTCATGCAGTGCACGTCGCCGTTCATCGACTCCGCCTCGATCGACAATGCCGTGTGCCGGGTCGCCGACGGGCAGGACGACGTCGTGTTCTCCGCCGTCGAGGACCATTCGTTCCTCTGGCGCCTCGATGACGACGCCGAGGCGGTCGCCGTGGGCCATGACAAGGCATTCCGTCCGCGGCGCCAGGACCGAGCCAAGCACTTCAACGAGACCGGGGCGTTCTACGTCATGCGCACGGCCGGGCTGCTCGAGAGCGGACACCGCTTCTTCGGCCGGGTCGGCATCGAGGAGGTCCCGCCCGAGCACGCCCGCGAGATCGACGACATGTCCGACCTCACGCTGGTCCGTGCGATCGCCTCGACGCAGGAGACGGCTCAGGTCATCGACGTCGATGCGCTCGTCACGGACTTCGACGGCGTCCACACCGACGACGGCGCCTATGTCGATGAGGACGGAAACGAGCAGGTCAGGATCCACCGCGGCGACGGAATGGGAATCTCACGCTTGGTGAAAACAGGTTTCCCTGTCATGATTCTCTCAAAGGAACGCAACCCTGTGGTCACCCGCAGGGCGGAGAAACTTCATATTGACGTAACCCAGGGTGTGGACAATAAGTCGGAGGTTCTGCGGTCGTGGATCGACGCGCAGGGCCTCGACGCCACCCGCGTCGCCTATGTCGGCAACGACATCAATGACCTCGAAGCCTTCGAAGTCGTCGGGTGGCCGATCGCCGTCGCGGACGCCCACCCCAAGGTGCTCGCCGCCGCTCGAGTCGTTCTCGACCGGCCGGGCGGACGGGGCGCGGTCCGCGAGGTCTGCGACCTCATCCCCACCCGCAACTGAGTCAGGCACCGGATCGCGGCCGACCGGCGGCCCCACCGACAACTCCACACCGCAGTTCATCCACAGACACAACTCCACATGGAATCGCACCACCCACCCCGCGCGGAGGCACCCACCGCGTACGAACGAAAGCAGGATTCATGACTGATCACATCGCCCCCGTGGCCATCGGCGACCAGCTCGTCGGACCCGGCCAGCCCGTGTACATGATCGGTGAGATCGGCATCAACCACAACGGTGACGTCGAGATCGCCAAGCAGCTCATGGATGCCGCAGCGACCGCAGGCGCGCAGGCCGTGAAGTTCCAGAAGCGCAACCCCGACGTCGCCGTGCCCGAACACCAGAAGTCGAAGATGCGCTCGACCCCGTGGGGCGAGATGACGTACCTCGACTACAAGTTCCGCGTCGAGTTCGAGCGCGAGGAGTACACCGAGATCGATCGCTACGCGAAGGAACTCGGCCTGCAGTGGTTCGCCTCCCCGTGGGACGTCGACTCCGTCGAGTTCCTCGAGGACCAGTTCGATGCGCTCACCTACAAGGTCGCCTCGGCGTCGCTGACCGACTTCGAGCTGCTCCGCGAGATCGCCGAGACCGGCAAGCCGGTGCTCTGCTCGTCCGGCATGTCCGACTGGGAGACCCTCGATGCCGCCGTCGAGGTCTTCGACCGCGACAAGCTCGTCCTCATGCACGCCACCTCGACGTATCCGCTGCCGCCGGAGGAGGTCAACCTCCTCGCGATCCCCGCGATGCGGGAGCGCTACGGGGTGCCCGTGGGCTACTCGGGTCACGAGCTCGGCCTCGAGATCTCCTTCGCCGCCGCCGCGCTCGGCGCGGTGACGATCGAACGTCACATCACCCTCGACTCCTCGATGTGGGGATCGGACCAGTCGGCTTCGATGGAGCCTCGCGAGTTCGCCTCGCTCGTCAAGGGCGTGCGCGTCCTCGAGCAGGCGATGGGTGACGGCGTCAAGCGCGTCATGCCCGGCGAAGAGTCGAAGATCGACTCCCTCCGCAAGGTCACCGCTTGATCGCGACCCCCTGAGGTCGCCAGCGCACCGCCCCGCCGGACTGCAGTCCGGCGGGGCGGTTTCCGCATGCGCACAGGACCATCGAGGCCAACCTTCGGTGAACTCCTCGGACCGCGTCGTTAACCCTGTCGTCACCTGCTGTTACTCAGTCATGTCTACCATCGTCTGAGCCCATGCACGTGCGGCACTCCCCTGCGGCCGTGCTCAGCAGCGAAAGGACCCCATGACCACTCCCCTGACCAGCGTCATCATCGCGGCGAAGAACGCCGAACAGACCATTGGGAGCAGTCTCAAGAGCTTGACCATGCAGGGGTTCACCCCCGATGAACTCGAAGTCCTCGTCGTCAACGACGGATCGGACGACCATTCGGCCGAGGTCATCGCCGAATACGAGGACAAGCTCAATATGGTGACGATCGAGAACCCCACCTCGCTCGGCGTCTCGGCATCGCGCAACCTCGCGCTCGAGGCCTCCACCGGCCAGACCATCACCTACCTCGACGGTGACGACTGGTACGCGCCGGGTCACCTGCGGAAGATGACGGATGCGATCACCGGGCTCGGCGTCGACTTCGTCAAGATCGACTACGTGCTCGTCGAAGGCACCAAGCGCAGCCTCAATCAGGCGCCCTGTGCTCTCCGGAACCGTCCGCTGAATCCGCGCGACTACATCATGCCCGCGAACATGCCGACGATGGTCGACTACCCGGCGTGCTGGACAGGCATCTTCACCCGCAGCATGGCCGATCGCGGCCTGCTCACCTTCGATCCCGCCCTGCGAACCTGCGAGGACCGCCCCTGGACGTGGCGACAGCACCTCGAGTCGGATTCGTTCGCCGTCATCAACTCCGCGGGCCTGTGCTATCGCAAGGGAATGTCGACGTCGCTGACCTCGATCTACGACGAACGGCAGCTCGACTTCATCCCGGCCTTCCGGACTGTCTTCGCGATGCTCGAGAGCGATCCGGAGATCGACGAGTTCGAAACGAAGGCCGTGCGGAACTTCCTGTCGATCCTCTACCACCAGCTCGTCAAACGGTCGGACCAGATGACCGCCGAGGTGAAGCAGAAGCTGTTCGCCGGTGCGACGACGAACGTCAAGATGATCAAACCCGAACTCGTCGATCGGGTGGTCGAGAAGTTCGGCGACGACCGCGTTCCGGTCATCGCCCCGGTTCTGAGGAGGGCACAGGCATGACACAGCTCATCCAGGTCTCCACCCTGTATCAGCTCGCCAACGTGGCCGCGAACATCGACGCCGGTCACTTCGGGCCGGCGGACGAGCGCCGCATCCTCGTGGTCGCCAACAACGCCTACGCGCCTGAGATCACCCCGTCGGCGATCGACCTGCTCGGCGCCGCAACCCTGCTCAGTCGGTTCGATTCGGTCGTCGATTGGAATGCCGCCATCTGGCCGAGCCACCCCAAGCAGTTCGGCATCTCACCGACGCGGGCACCGATCATGCGCACGCTGCTCGAACACCTGTGGTCGCTCTCCCCCGACGAGGACATCTCGCTTGTCGTCGAGTCGCTGCCCGGTCACCCGGCCCACGCGCTCACCCAGGTCTTCGCCGACGCGCCGATCTCCGTGCACTCCGACGGCCTGATGAGCTACGGACCGGTCCGCAATCCGCTCGGACGTCCGCTCTGGCAGCGCCTCGAGAACGTCCACTACACCGACTTGCTGCCCGGAGTCATGCCCCGACAGCTCGCCGAACACGCTCCGAATCGGATCGCCCTGACCGTCGACGAACTTCGTCCGGTCATCGAGGAGATGGCCCGGGAATCCGACGACGCCCTGACCGCCGCTGGCCTGTCGGCCCCGATCGACGACAGCGCCCTGGTCCTCGGCCAGTACCTTGCGGAGATCGAGCTCATCACCGAGGAGGAGGAGATCCAGCTCCACCTCGACATGCTCGACGAGGTGAAGAAGCGCGGAGTGGGCACGGTGATCTTCAAGCCCCACCCGACATCCGCCCGGACCGTCGCCGAACCGCTGAGGCGGCGCGCGGAGGCCCTCGGCCTGCGCTTCGTCCTCGCCGATGTGCCCGTCCTCGCCGAGGTGGTGGCATCGCGGACGCAGCCGCGGCTCGTCGTCTCGTGCTTCTCCACCGGGCTAGTGACCACCCAGGCACTGTACGGAACCGCGACCGCTGTCGTCGGCACGGAGCTGCTCCTCGAGCGGATCGCCCCGTATCAGAACAGCAACCGCATCCCGCTGACGATCGTCGATGCGCTCAATCGCGGCGGCTATGTCCTCGAGGACCGCCCGGGCGGCCGCGGACTCAGGGACTTCAACGCCCTTATCGACGCCGTCACCTACTGCATGCAGTCGACCATCATGACTCACCTGCGGGAACCCGCCGAGCGTTTCCTCACGGCGGCTGTCGGTACGGGCGACATGGTGTACTTCAAGCGCAAGCGCCTCACCCGCCTCGATCTGCCGGGCAGCCTCGAGGCGTCGAACCGCGGACGAGTGCTGCGCACGGGGAAGCGGATCCTGCGCAAGAATGCGAAGTCCGCGCTGTCGAAGCTCGACCGCCGTGGGATCAAGATCGACGTCGCCAAGCTGACCGGACGCCGCTGACATGGCTCGCACGGCGATCGCTTTCGCAGAATCGCCTCTCCAGTTCCTCTCCGCGCTCGAAGCGCACGAACCGCACGAGGAGCTGCTCATCCGAGCTCGCGCGAATGCCAAGGGGATGACCTCGTTCCTCGACGCCTTCGACCCTGCCTGGCTGCCCAAGCGCGTTCGCCTCGAACGTGAGGGAGCCAAGCCGGGCATCCTGAGGAAGATGTCGCCGACCAGGATCTACATCGGTGACGCCTGCTCGGGCCAGGTGCACAAAGCGCTGTCGATGGCGTATCTGGAGAGGCGGATGCCGGAGATCGTCATCCTCGATGACGGGCTGGCGACGTATTCGACGATCGAGACCCTCGCCGCCAAGCGGGGTCCGCTCGTGCGCCCGCGTCAGAAGCTCAAACCGTCCCGGGAGGTCATGGCCGCCTATGTCGCCGACCGGCTGCGCGGCCTGGCGTCCGGGGGCAAGCTCCGCTGGCACACCGCACTTCCCGTGCCGAAGGCGCTGCGCAACGCCTTTCTGCGCACCGGGGCGGAGATCACCCGGCATCGCTTCGAACACCTCCAGTCGCTGCCCACCGGCGGCAGCCATTCGCGCGACACTCCGGTCATCGGGTCCTCGCTGGCCGCTGACGGACTCATCCGCGAAGAGGCCTACCTCGCCTGGCTCGACGGTCTGCTCGCCGCCGGTCCGATCACCTACTACCCGCACCGTCGGGAGTCCGCGGAGTTCCTCACGAAGCTCGGAGCTGACGAGCGGGTGCGGATCAAACACGTCGGACTGCCGATCGAACTGCGTCTGATCAACCTGCCGGCCGAATCGGTGATCCGCAGCCTCCCGAGCACGGCGGCAGTCTCCCTCGCGGTGCTCAACCCCGATGTCCGCATCGATGTCACGGAGATTCCCGGCGAATGGTGGACCGGGACGTCTCCCGATAGTCTGCGTACGTCCCTCAATGCGCAGACTGTGGCCGGTGATCTCGATTCCTGATTCCCCTCACGCCTCCGAGCACGAGACTCCGGTGGCCGACACCGTCATGCCGCATCCTGCCGGCACCCCGGCGACTCCCGCTGACACTGTTCGCCCCGTCGGTGCCGAGAACTCCGCGTCCGCCCGCACGGATCGGGAGACGATCAGCGTCGTCTCCGTCTCCGACAGCGAGTCGTACCTCAAATGGGCGACTCAGCTGCTGAGCACACTGCCCGATGTCGAAGCCCACGTCTACCTCATCGACAATCCGATCCTGCCCACGAACGAGCAGATCACCCATGCGATCGCCGGTACCGCGTGGGAGGGCCATGAGGTTCCGATCATCAGCCGCAGCGAACTCGGCGAGGTCATCGCCAATCACGCCCCCGACATCGTCCTCGGTGCGGCCACCGGTCCCATCGTCGCCCAGCTGTTCCTCACGGCCAGTGCACTCGAACCGCGTCCCGCGCTCGTCTCGGGACTGCCCGGGATGGGACTGCCGGCCAGCGGCAAGGGGATGAACTACCGCAGGCTCATGGATGCGTTCCTCGCCCACTCGTTCACCGAGGTGGACGAGTACCGGGCCGTGAGCGCGCTGCGACGGGTGCCCGCCGACATCCTCCTCGCCCGCCTCCCGATGCTGCGGTCGCCGGGGGTACCGGAGCGCCCGGTCGCCGGGTCACCGACAACAGCGCCGACGACCCTGGTCTTCGCCCCACAGGCGAAGGTGCCGGATTCAGCCGCCGAGCGGGAGTCGATCATCGCCGCCCTCGCGGAGTTCGCCCTCCGGCACCCGGATTCCCGCACTGTCGTGAAGATGCGGTCCCGGCCGGGCGAGCACGAAACGCACCGCGAGCAGCACTCGTACTTCGAGATCATCGACGAGCTCAAGGCTCGCGAGGTGCCCGGAGCCGATCGACTCGAGATCGGCTACGGTCCGCTCACGGCGTTCCTCACCCCCGGTTCGGCGCTCGTCACGCTCTCGTCCACGGCGGCACTCGAATCGATCGACCGCGGCATTCCCACTCTGCTCATCGCGGATTTCGGCTTCGACCGGGCACTGCTCAACGAGGTCTTCGCGGATTCGGGCGCGACCGGCAGTCTCGCCGATGTCGCGGCGGGCAGGATCGGCTTTCCCAGCGAGGAGTGGCTGGCGAGAAACTACTTCCACATCGATGACGGAAGTCTGAGACGCAGTCTCGGCCTGCTCGCCACCCGGTCCCGCACCGGTCAGCTGCCGAATCGCCGGAAGGCCGTGCTCAAGCAGAAGCGGATGCTGCTGCGCGCCGAAGCCCGCATCTTCACCCCGCCTGTCATCGTCAGGGCCTACCGCCGCATCCGGTACGGCCGCTGAGCACGCCGCATCGGGACGCAAAACGACGTTCGACAGCTCCAGGAGCGGGGCGTGACTCTCAGTTGCGGTCGTCGGTGACCGAGCTCGATTCGTCGAGTTCGACGACCACCTCGGCGGCAGGGGATGCCTCTTTGAACACCCACGTCCGGTACGCATAGAACCGGAAGGCCATGGCCAGGGCGATGCCGATGACGTTCGTCGAGATGTTGTACGTGAGCTGGTCGCGCATGTTGAGCAGGTACCACGTGACGCCGAGCGGGATGACGGAGATCGCCATGCCGGCGAGGTTGACGGCGATGAAGAGGATGATGCCGCGGACATTGGAGTCCGTGGTGCGATCACCGTAGGTCCACAGCTTGTTGCCGATCCACACGACGATCATCGCGGCGATCGTCGAGATGATCTTCGCCTTGATGGGGCTGCCCTCGAGAAGCGCGGGGACTGGGCCGAGCCCGTAGGTGAGGAGGTTCGAGAGTCCGACGTCGACGATGAAACCGACGCCGCCGACGGTGAGGAATTTGAAGGCTTCCACCGCGAGGTGCCGAAGCCGGATCGAGACAGACTCTTGCATGACAGCTCTACTCTAAGTCGTCCGCTTCCGGACTCGCTGAACGTGCTCGTGCGATTCGACGTCGCGCTGACCACATTCCCAGGGCGAGGACCACGCCGACCGTCACCGCAAGTGCAGGCCAGAAGGTGTATCGGAAGTGGTTGGCCGGCACGATCGGGAAGTAACCGGCGACATAGCACAGCGCCGAGGTGGCGAGCATCACGATCTCCGGGACGACGCTGGGGGCCGGTCGAGGGCCTCCGGAGCAAGCCACCCCGGCGCGATCGGTTGGTCTCAGGTGACGCGCGGCGACGACGAGGAGCACCGCCAGCAGACACCAGAACCACGGCTTGAACACCATCGGGAACGTGGCCAGGGCGAAGTCCTCGACATACGGGCGGAAGAGGTAGTCGGCCTTCTCATCGCCCTGTGCGATGCCGACCTTCGTCCCCTCCCCATGCCATTCCGCGGGCCAGTACTCGAGGCTGGAGGAGAAGAAGTAATAGGAGAACACGGTCGCCCGATACTCGGCGTAGCGCAGCGGGTGGGTGATGACGGTGTCCAGCCAGAGCTGCCTGAGTGCGTCCTGGTCGGCGATCGGGCTGAAGTTCTCACCGGTCGCGCCCTTGCCGTAGCAGTTCCAGTACGCATCCCAGATCTCCCCCATCTGCAGACACTTCGGACGGGCTTGACCGATCTTCGCTTTGAGCTCCGGGGGCGCGTCGGAGGCCATGAGCTCCTTGTCGGGCACTGAGAACATCACATCGTCGAGGAGGACCTGTGAGATCTGCCCGGTGGGCTGGACATCGTAGCGGGCGGCGATGATCGCGTCACTGGCCTTCACCCCGCCGACCAGGATGATGAGGACGACGACTCCCGCCGAGGCGGTGGCGAGCACCGAGCGCACCCGTGTCCGGCGAGACGGGGGCGCCTCGAAACCGGGCGTCTCGCGACGTCGACTCCGCCGCGCAGCGAGTGCCGTGACGAGGCACCACCCGAGGTAGACGGCGATCGGGATGATCGCGAACACGGCGTTCTTGCGCAGTCCGACCGCGTAGATGAGCAGACCGAGCGCCGGCACCCACAGCAGCCACGTCTTCGGCACGAGGCGGGCGACGGTGAGCAGCATGACGGTGGCGAGCAGCGCCGCGGCCATCTGCGTGTCCTTCCACAGCATCGACATCTGCGACAGCGTCCACGGGGTCGCCATGACGGCGGGACCAAGAAGGCTGACCCACCTCGGCGCGCCGCAGCGGTGGATGATGACACCGAGCACCCAGCACGACGCGGCGATGAGACCGGTCTGGAGGACGAACAGGCTCGCCTGCTCACCGGTGAGGTCGATGAGGCCGCGCCACACGACGGCCATGACGGGCGGGTGCCAGTCGGAGAACGGGATCGCGCCCGTCGCCTGGGCGTACTGGTTGGCGATGTCGACGTTGACGCGACCGGGGGCGTAGAGGCGCACGAAGACGACAGCCCACCCGATGCTCAGGCCACCGAGGACGACGTCCCACACCCAGCCCGAACGGGCTATCGATCGCGCAGAGTTCATGGGGGCTCCTCAGCGACTGATGTCGAGGTCGGGGATCGGGCCGCGCAGTCGCCGGGCCCGGTGACTCAGTCAAGCGACCACCGTAACCGCGCCGACCGCGCGCAGCGCCGGAATCCGCACGACTTCACAGATGCTTCCTCGACACTTCACCTGTTCGCCATGCAGCACCGATCGGGTGAGAGCGACGTCGTCGTCCGGCACCGCCGAAGACGGCTGTCCGCCGCCCGCGCCTGTGCGCTTCACCACAGGTGGAGTTCGCCCGCGGGCCGCCGCCCCTGGTGACGCCCACGAGGAAGCTGAGCGTCCGGTGTGTCGATCCTGGCAACTGGCTATAATTGCCGGAGCCCTGTGCACCCTCGCACGCACTCACGGCATCCCCAAGGAGCTTCATATGACCGACCGTCCCACCGGACTGCGCATCGCGGCGATCGTGCCGTGCCACAACGAGGAGATCACGATCGGCAAGGTCGTGCGTGATCTCTCGGCCGCAGTTCCCGAGATGACGGTCTACGTCTACGACAACAACAGCACCGATCGCACCGTCGAGGAGGCCCTCGCCGCCGGTGCGGTCGTCCGCCACGAGTACTTCACCGGCAAGGGCAACGTGATCCGCCGGGCGTTCTCCGACATCGAAGCCGACATCTACGTCACCATCGACGGCGATGACACGTACGAGGCCGCCGATCTGCCGGCGATGATCGATCTGCTCCTCGAGGGACCCTACGATCATGTGCTCGGGGTCCGGCAGGACACCCAGGAGACCTCGTCGTACCGGCCCGGTCACGAGTCGGGCAACAAGATGTTCAACCGGCTCACCAGCCGCCTGTTCAAGTCGCATGTCACCGACATGCTCTCGGGCTACCGGGTCTTCTCCCGTCGTTTCGTCAAGTCGTTCCCGGCGATCAGCAAGCGCTTCGAGATCGAGACCGAGCTCACCGTCCACATGATGGCCCTGCGCCTGCCGAGCGCCGAATACCCCGTCGGCTTCCGCGACCGCCCCGACGGCAGCGAGTCGAAGCTCTCGACCTTCGGAGACGGCTTCCGCATCCTCGGCCTCATCACCCAGCTCGTCCAGCACGAGAGGCCCCGGCTCTACTACGGCCTGCTCACGCTGATCTTCGGCGCGCTCTCGCTCATCCTCGGCATCCCGGTGATCGTCGAATACTTCAACACCGGCCTCGTCCCCCGCTTCCCGACGGCGTTCCTCGCAGCGATCCTCATGCTCCTGGCGATCCTCATGGGCAGCATCGGACTCATCCTCGACGGCATCCGCCGTGGTCGTCGAGAGCTCGCGCGCCTCCACTACCTCGGCCTGCAGGCAGTCGCCCCGGTCATCCCGGAACTCAAGTCCGCCACGCCGGTATCGGACGACCGGGACGAGCGCGACGCGCCCATCGAGCGCCCGGCCCAGGAGTCGAGCGAGACGTCCCCGAAGCCGCAGTCGGCGTCGGAGTCAGGGTCGAGCAGCACCGCACCGCGGAACCGGCTGCACGTCACCCGCCCCTGAGTCGACCGCCCGACAATCCGGCTCCGCTCCACAGCTCCAGCGATACGGCGCCGGTCCCAGCGACTAGGGCCAGTCCCAGCCCCCGCATCACAGAACGCCCCGTCCATCAGGAAGGGGCGTTCTCTGCTCTCGGACGACCGCTTGCCTCGGCCGCCTCACCTCACGGGCCGTCAGACGTCGTCGTTCCCTCGCCCCGCCTCGGCGCCTGCGTCGACCTTCACGGTCCTCCGACGCTTCGCCCTCCACGCCATCTGTGCGGCGGCAGCGATCATGATCGCGCACATCGTCATCACCATGGCCGGCCAGTAGACGTACCGGTAGTGGTTGGCCGGCACGATCGGGAAGTAGCCGACGACGTAGATCAGCGTCGACAGGCTCATCGCCGTCACCGCCGTCGACAGGTGCCCCCAGCCAGCGGCCTCCCCCAGGCGGCGAATCCGCCGGTGGGCGACAAGGGCGACGACGGACAGCAGCGTCCAGAACCAGCCGGTGAACAGCCACGGCAGGTCCTCCATGCCGAACTTCTCGACATAGGTCTGCGCGGCATCGTTGAGCTGCTTGTACTTCACCTCCCAGCCCATCGGGTTCTCCACGATCGTTCCGCCCCACTCGGCGTAGTTGTCGAAGAGGAAATGCGAGAACGTCTGCGTGCGATAGATGAGGTAGCGATCGGGACGGGTGACGACCTCGGACAGCCAGACGTCCTGGAGCTCCTCGGTGTGGTCGATGGCCGTGTAGATGCCGTCGGCCCCCTGCCCGTAGCAGCGCCAGTACGCGTCCTCGTACGACCCCGCCTCACGGCACTTGGCCTGCGCGGTGACGAGCCGGTCCCGCAGATCCGGGTCGGTGTCGAGGGTCTTGAGCTCGGCAGCCGGAATGGTGAAGAGGACGTCGTCGAGCATCACCTGTGACACCTGATGCGTCTTGAGCGGCTGATACACCGCATTGAGGATCGCCCCCGAACCGATGACGAGGACGAGCACCGCTCCCGTGAGGACGACGAACGGCAGAGCGAGGATCCGCCTCCACAGCGGCCGCCCCGCCTCGGCGCGCTGTCCGGACTCGGCGGCGGCCACCTCTGCGACAGCCGGAGACGGTCCCGAGGTCGCCGTCGCCTCCGCCTCGGCGCGCTGCGACGAGCGCGCGATCCGGGCCGACCAGATCGTCCACGTCGAGAACGCCAGCAGCCAGATGAGCGGCAGCACGGCGAAGAACGCGTTCTTGCGCACCGCGGTGCCGTAAGTCAGCGCCACAAGACCGACAGCCAGGAGCAGCCAGCGCAGGCGCCTGAACCGCTGCGCGAGCAGCGCGCAGACGACGGCGGCGAAGAACGCCTCCGCCATCTGCGTGTCCTTCCACAGCACACCGATGTAGGTGAAGATGTTCGGCAGCAGCAGGAATCCCAACCCCGCAAACGACCAGGCACGGGACCGCGTGACGTCGTAGAGGTAGAGCGCGAAGCCCAGGCCGATGCCGAACATGAGGAACACCTGGGCGTAGAGGATCGCCGAGGCGTGTCCGGTGAGGTCGAACAGCCACGTCCACGTGATCGTCATGATCGCCGGATGCCAATCCGAGAGCTGTTCGTTGCCGAGCACCTGATGCAGCTGCCAGCGCGTGTCCGCATACATGCCGCCCGGCGCGAAGGCGAGACTGGTGCCGATCGCGAGCACGAGCGCGACGATGCCGAGGACAGCCAGATGGATCCGGGCCGAGGCAGAGCGGTAGTCGGGTCGCAGCGCCGCGGCAGGCCGGTCGGACGTCGGGTGGTCGGCAGAGTGCATGTGGGGATCCTTCAGGGGGTTGGCTCAGCCGGGTCGGCTCCGGCACCCGGCTCGGATCGGCGCTTCGCCTTCCACGCCAGCGAGCCGGCGGCGGCGAGCATGATGGCGGCCATGCTCATCGCCAGCGCGGGCCAGTAGATGTAGCGGAAGTGGTTGGCCGGCACGATCGGGAAGTACCCGACGATGTAGATGAGCGAGGACAGACTCAGGGTTGTCACCGTCGTCGTCAGGTGGGCGAGACCGGATGAGGCCTCGAGGCGCCGGACATGACGGAGGCAGACGAGGCCGAGCACCGCGGCCAGCAGCCAGAACCACCCGGTGAACAGCCACGAGAGATCCCGCGCCCCGAACTTCTCGACGTAGGTCTCCGCGGCATCGTTGGCCTGTTTGTACTTCGTCTCCCAGCCCAGGTCGTTCTCGACCGTCGTGCCGTCCCAGTCGGTGTAGTTGTCGAAGAGGAGATGGGAGAAGGTCTGCGTGCGGTAGAGGAGGTAGCGGTCGGGTCGCGTGAGCACCGTCCGCATCCACAGGTCCTGCAGCTCGTCGACATGTTCGATCGCGGTGTAGATCCCGTCGGCCCCGCGCCCGTAGCAGCGCCAGTAGGAGTCCTCATAGGCGTCCTTCTCCCGGCAGACCTTCTGGGCGGCCAGGAGGTTCTCCCGCAGCTGCGGGTCCATCTCGGTGGTCCTCAGCTCCGAGCCGGGCACCGTGAAGACGACGTCGTCGAGCATCACCTGGGACACCTGGTGGGTCTTGAGCGGCTGATAGATCGCGTTGAGGATCGCCCCCGACCCGAGGACGAGGACGAGCACCGCAGCCGTCGTCGCCGCGAACGCCGGGGAGAGCAGCCGCTTCCGCCACGTCGTCCGCGGACGCGCGGAGCGGATCGCGAAGACGGAGAAGGAGAGCAGATAGATGAGCGGCAGCACGGCGAAGAACGCGTTCTTGCGCACCGCGGTCCCATACGTCAGGGCAAGGAGACCGATGATGAGCAGAATCCACCGCAGACGCTTGAACCGCTGCGCGAGCAGCGCGCAGACGACGGCAGCGAAGAACATCTCCGCCATCTGCGTGTCCTTCCACAGCACGCCGATGTACGTGAAGAGGTGCGGGGCGAGGAGGAAGAGCAGACCGACCCAGGACCAGGCCCGCGACCGGGTGACATCGAAGAGGTAGAGGGCGAACCCGAACCCGGTGACGAACATGAGCAGCACCTGGACGTAGAGCACCGCCGAGGCGTGCCCGGTCAGCTCCGCCAGCCACATCCAGGTGATCGTCATGATCGCCGGATGCCAGTCCGAGAGCGGCTCGTTGCCGAGGACCTGAAGCAGCTGCCATCGGGTGTCCGGGTTCATTCCGCCCGGTGCGAAGACCACGGAGGTGCCGATGGCGAGCAGACCGGTGACGACGATGAGCAGCGCAAGGTGGATCCGCGCCCGGGTCGACCGATAGTCAGGACGCGTCGTCGAATCGACGTGCGTCGGAGCAGAGAGGATTTCGGGCGAGGGCATGAGCAGGTCCTTCGAGGAATCAGCGCCCGGGTCACCGCGCGCAGAAAAACAACCTCATCGACTCTATCCCATCGGCGCCGCCGGCCCGGCCCATCACGGCGCCCACCTGGCGATCCCGTGCTCGTCTGTGACGAAACTCGCCGAGGCGGTCCGACCTCTGCGCGGCGCGATGGCACTTGACCGATCGCCTGGCGTGCTATTTCATCGAACAAGGAAGATTGCACCCTGAGACGAGACGAAACCGCGCGGGAGAGACGGGAGCAGAGATGACGACCACCCCCATCGAGCCGGCAGCAGACCCAACTGCGGCGACAACACTGCCAGGAGGCGTCCCCGAACCGCGAGGGCCGCTGAGTGCGGCGCTGCTCGCAGTGCTCGCCCACGAGGAGAGCGAGGAAGCCGCCCCGCTGTGGCAGCGCCTTGACGAAGCGGCCACGGTGGCGCTGCGGGAGACGCCGGACATCGTCGGCGACGAGGACCTCCAGCTGTCGCTGTTCCTCCTCCACCTGCTCCACATCGGACCCGCCCCCTTCGTCCGCGGGGACTTCGAGTGGGATCCGCGTCTGATCGCGCTGCGCCGGAGCGTCGAGGAGCCCTTCGAAGCCGCCCTGCGAGAGCGCACCGCCACGGCGGACCCGTTGCCGAACAGCGGAGAGGAAGTCTCAGAGGTCCTCTTCGCGATGACTGCCGAGGTCACGCAGCCGACGCTGGCGACCTGGGCGTCGCGTCATGCGACCGCAGAACAGCTGCGGGAGTTACTCATCCACAAATCGATCTACACGCTCCGGGAGGCCGACGCCCATTCGTGGGCGATCCCTCGCCTGCGGGGACGCGCCAAGGCAGCACTCGTCGAGATCCAGGCCGACGAGTACGGCGGCGGCTCCCCCGACCGGGTCCACGCGGAGATCTTCGCCCGCACGATGCGCGGCTACGGCCTCAGCGATGAACCCGACCACTACCTCGACGAGGTTCCCGCACTCACTCTCGCGGCCTTCAACGCGATGAACCTCTTCGGGCTCAACCGGCGCCTGCGGGGAGCGACCATCGGTCATCTCGCAGCGTTCGAGATGACCTCGTCGATTCCCAACCGGCTCTACTCGCGCGCGTTCAGTCGGCACGGGTGCGGCGCGGACGTCACGGAGTACTTCGACGAACATGTCGAAGCCGACGCCGTGCACGAGCAGATCGCCGGCAGAGACCTCGCCGGCGGTGCCGCCGACGACGATCCGAGCCTCATCGCCGACATCCTCTTCGGGGCGCGGGCCTGCCTCCACCTCGACGATCTGACGGGAGCCCACATGCTCGAGAGCTGGCAGAACGACCGCACCTCTCTCCGGACACCGACGGCGCCTGAGAAAGGGTGACTCCCGTGGACGACAGCGAACCCGCAGCGACCATCACCCCCTGCCCCGACGGTCCGCTCCTCGTGCGCGGCAGCTTTGAGATCCTCGCCGGGCCCGGTCGTGAGGACACCGTGACCGACCGCGGAGTCGTCGCCCTGTGCCGCTGCGGCAAGAGCGGAATCCCGCCCCTCTGCGATGGCAGCCACCGCCTCGTGGGCTTCCGGGCACCGGCTCCCCCGCCACCCGAGTGACGCAGGGCCGAGGCGGCACCTCTGCCGGGAGGGACCGGGCCAGGAGCTGACGGCGAAGGCGGGACCGCGAACACGCCGCCTCATCGGCGACGGCGCAGTCCCGCCAGCTCACGGGGTCAGCTCACTTCACGTAGGAGGGGAACTCCGCGGGCTCGCCCGGCTGGTTGCCCGAGCTCGTGTCGATGCCGTAGTCACGGGCGAACTTGATCTCCGACCCCGTGTAGACGCCCTCGGCCCCCTCGTCGAGGGTGAACACGCGGGCACCGCGCATCCGGTTCTTCTCCGCCCCGGGCAGACCGTAGGGCTGGAAGCCGGTGCCCGGCGAGTAGCCGAGTTCGATGCCGTAGTAGTTGCCGCTGTAGCTGTTGATGTGATCGTGACCGACGAAGAGCCCGCGGACGTCGCCGCGGCCGAGCATCGCGTTGAACATCCCCAAGTTGAACGGTCCCGGGCATTCGGCCTCGTTGCGCTCCCCGACGATGCTGTGCTTCTTCACGGCGCGCTCGTGGTCGCCGGCGGTGCGCGAGTCGATGCTCGAGAACCACATCGCCCGGTGCTCGTGAAGGGCGATGTGCTGGAACACGAGGCCCGGCACCTTGCGCTTGGCCTTCTTCTCCAGTCCCCGGGAGGTCTCCGCGTACCATTCGACCTGGTCGTAGCGCAGCCAGTCCCAGTCGGGGTAGCCGTCGAAGTTCTGCCCGGCGATCTCCTTGGGCGCGTAGCGACCGGAGTCGAGGAGCCAGATCGCGAACGCGTCGGCGTTGCCGTTCGAGGCCGCGACCGTGACGACCTGGTTCGAGGTGCCGGTGACGTCGGCACCGGTCGTGTTGAGGTTGTACTCGTACTGGTCGATGAAGGCGATCATGTCGGCTTCGTCGAAGCCGGTCTTGCCGGTGCTGTCCTCATCGTGGTTGCCGAAGGTCAGCGCCCACGGGATCTTCCGCTGCTCCATCGGCAGGACGACGTTGTTGATCGCCTGCTTGACCTCCGTCACCGATCCGGGTCCGCCGTTGATGACGTCACCGTTGATGACGACGAAGTTCGGCTTCACATCGTCGAGCACAGCGTTCTGGAGTTCGGTGGTGCGCACGTCGGTCCGGTGCGAGTCCTGCGTGTCGTTGAACTGGACGATCGTGAACGCCCCGGAGGAGGAGAACTTCAGCTCCTTGCGCACGATTCCCTCCTGCGCCGAGTTCCCCGCACCCTTGCCGTTGGACTTGCCGGGCTTCGCGGCCGCGGGCATCGCCCCGAGGCCGGCCAGTCCGGCACCGAGGGCCGTGGCACCGGCGGCCTGGAGCATGCCGCGCCGGTTCCAGCCGCTGCGTCCGCCGTGTCCGGCCGCCTCGGCGCTGTGGGGGTTCTCGTCGTTCATCGTCCACCTCTCTGAGAAGTCTTCGCCTCCGCACGGGTCCGCGGGAGGCCACGGGCAGACACGCTATGGACGGACAATGACCCACGTCTGAACCGCGGGGTAACTCTCGCCGACGAAATCACGACCCCATCTGTTCACTGAGGCGTTCGTCACGTTGGCCGGCCAATGCGACGTTTTATGTCCTGGGGGTCCCCTCGGGAGTCGGACAATTTGACATGCTGAACTGCCCGCCCCTGCCCCACCGTCGCAGGCGGCGGGCCGACGACGAGATCCGGCCACGGCCGGGTCCTGCGCTCATGAGCACTGAGCACCCCCATGAACCATGAAGCACTCCGGACCCCTGCCGCTCCACCGAGCCGGGGAGCCGGAGACGACAACGAGGAGTTGAGCCTGTGATCGAACTGCGCGGCCTGCGGAAGGTGTTCGGAGACACCGTCGCGCTCGAGGAGATCGACCTCAGCGTCCCCGCAGGCGAGATCCACGGCATCGTCGGACGCTCCGGCGCCGGAAAGTCGACCCTCATCCGCTGCCTCACCGGGCTCGACCGCCCCACCTCGGGGACCGTGTCCATCGACGGCACCGACCTGACCCAGCAGACCGGCAGCGGGCTGCGCCGGGCACGGCGGAACATCGGGATGGTCTTCCAGCACGTCAACCTCCTCGACTCGCGCACGGCGCTCGACAACGTCGCCCATCCGCTCCAGATCGCCGGAGTCGGCAAGGCCGATCGTCACGCGAAGGCCCGCGAACTCCTCGAGTTCGTCGGCC
This sequence comes from Brevibacterium sp. NPDC056726, assembly GCF_042790515.1. Taxonomy (NCBI): domain Bacteria; kingdom Bacillati; phylum Actinomycetota; class Actinomycetes; order Micrococcales; family Brevibacteriaceae; genus Brevibacterium; species Brevibacterium sp. NPDC056726. The sequence continues at coordinate 139,994 of NZ_JBHTYZ010000001.1, forward strand.
TGGGCGACCGTGTCGACAACTATCCCGCGCAGCTCTCCGGCGGACAGCGCCAGCGCGTCGGCATCGCCCGGGCGCTCGCCGCCGAACCCAAGGTCCTCCTCTGCGACGAACCCACCTCGGCCCTCGACGCCTCGACGACCGAGCAGATCCTCGGCCTCATCCGCTCCCTGCGCGACCGGCTGGGCATCACCGTCCTCATCATCACCCACGAGATGTCCGTCGTCCGCGAGATCTGCGACTCCGTGACGCTGCTCGCCGACGGTCGGGTCGCGAAGACCGGGAAGCTCGCCGAGGTGATCTCCGAGCCCGGTTCGACCCTGGCCAAGGATCTCGTCCCCCTGCCCCCGGTCGGACTCGGCGACGGTGACGCCGGCATCGTCGAGGTGGCGCTTGCCGGCACGACCCTGCCGGCCGTGCTCCGCAGTGCGGGCACCGTCGGCCTCGACGCCGAGGCGATCCTCGCCGGTGCCGTCGAGACCGTCGAGAACCGTCAGGTCGGCCGCATCCGCTTCTCCGTGGCGAGCGCCGCGCAGGCCAGGGAGCTCGTCATCGCCTTCGCCTCCGAGGGCATCCACGCCGAGGAGGTGGCAGCCCAGTGAACGATCCGATGTGGTTCGACAATCCCGCGATCACCGACCAGATGTGGCCGGCGACGATCGAGACCCTGCTCATGACCGTGTGGTCGACGGGCCTCGCGGTCCTCTTCGGCCTGCCGCTGGGGATCTGGCTGTTCACGACGTCGAAGGGCGGGCTGAGTCCGCACCCGATCGTCTACCGGGTGCTCTCGCTCATCGTCGACATCACCCGGTCGATCCCGTTCATCATCCTCATGATCGCGCTCATCCCGTTCACGCGGTTCATGGTCGGCACCGCTCTCGGCTGGCAGGCCACGGTCGTGGCGCTCACCGTCGGGGCGATCCCGTTCTACGCCCGCCTCGTCGAGAACGCCCTGCGGGAGGTCTCCGACGGCAAGGTCGAGGCGGCCCTGATGATGGGAGCCTCGAACGGCCAGGTGATCCGGCAGGTCTTCATCCCCGAAGCGCTGCCCGGTCTCATCGGTGCGGCCACGGTCACCTCGGTGACGCTCGTGTCGTACACGGCGATGGCCGGAGCCGTCGGCGGAGGCGGGCTCGGCGCGCTGGCGATCTCCTACGGATACCAGCGCTACCAGTCGGACACGATGATCGCGTGCATCATCGTCCTCGTCGTCATCGTCGCCCTCATCCAGTTCGTCGGGGACCGCATCGCCCGCCTCGTCGACCACCGCTGAGGCACCACCGGCACCACCTCAGCCGGGGCCCGAGCGGTCCCGGCCCCACCGACCTTCACCAGCACACGACACACATCCAGGAGAATCATGAAGACCAAGCTCATCGCCGTCGCCGCATCCGCGTCCCTGCTGCTCTCGGGCTGCGGGCTCATGGGCGGCGGGACCGACACCGTCGGCCAGCAGGACGGGGACGTCACGACGCTCACCGTCGGGGCGACCCCGGTGCCGCAGGGCGACATCCTCCGATTCGTCGACGAGAACCTCGCCGCCGATGCCGGCCTCGACATCGAGGTCAAGGAGTACACCGACTACACGCTGCCGAACAAGGCGCTCGCCGACGGCGACATCGACGCGAACTACTTCCAGCACAAGCCGTACCTCGACTCCGAGATCGCGGGCCAGGGGTATGAGATCACCGGCTTCGAACCGATCAACCTCGAGCCCTTCGCCCTGTTCTCGAACACGGTCGAGGACGTCAACGATCTGCCCGACGGCGCGAAGATCGGCATCAACAACGATCCCGCGAACCAGGGTCGAGCCCTGAAGATGCTCGAAGAGGCCCAGCTCATCACCCTCAACGACGGGGTCGACGCGGTCAGCGCGAAGCTCTCCGATGTGCGCGACAACCCGAAGAACATCGAGTTCGTCGAGGCCGATGCCGCGCAGCTGGCACGGACCCTCCAGGACGTCGACGCCTCGGTCATCAACGGCAACAACGCCCTCGAGGCCGGTCTCAGCCCCGCCGAGGACGGAATCCTCCTCGAATCGGCGGAGAACAACCCCTACGGCAACTTCCTCGCCGCCCGCACGGAGAACAAGGACGACGAGAACATCACCAAGCTCAACGACCTGCTCCACTCCCCCGAGGTCAAGCAGTTCATCGAGGAGAAGTGGGCGGACGGATCGGTCCTCCCGAGCTTCTGATCACCTGCGGTCCGCTGACCCGCACCCGCCGCTGCCGGGCGGGTGCGGGAGCTTGACAGACGGCCCCGCCGGATGACCTACTGGCGGGAGACGACGCGGGCAGCACACGCGCATGAGGGCACCGAGGAGGTCAGTTGTCCGCTTTCGGCATCGAGGAGGAGTACCTCCTCGTCGACCGCGCCACTCTGCTGCCCGCTGCCCCGACGAGCGAGCAGCTGAGGGCATTGACGGCGATCCCGCCGACCGGTGGGCAGATCACCACCGAGTGGCTCGCCTGCCAGGTCGAGTATGCGTCCCCCGTGCTGCGCACCGCCGCGGAGGGGTTCGACGCACTCATCGGCTTCCGCGAGGCGCTCACGGCCGCAGCCGACCGGCTGGGGCTGAGTGCCGCGGCGCTGGGCACCGCGCCTCAGCTCGCGGAGGTGCCTGCGGCGATCAGCGACGGCGAGCGCTATCGGGAGATGACGGCGCTGGCCCCGGCGATCGCCGCGGAACAGCTCATCAACGGCATGCACGTCCATGTCGGTGTCCCCGACCAGGAGACCGGCGTGCGCGCGCTCAATGGGATTCGCCGGTGGCTGCCGGTGCTCACCGCCCTGAGCGCGAACTCTCCGGTGTGGCGAGGCGTCGACAGCGGCTTCGCCAGCTGGCGATCGATTCACTACCGCCGCTGGGTCGTCAACGGCACTCCTCCCCACTTCGCCGACGCCGCCGACTACGACTCCCACATCGCAGCGCTCCGGCGCACCGACGTGATCGGCGAGGAGGCCATGGTGGGCTGGCTGGCGCGCCTGTCACCGCGGCACGGCACCGTGGAGATCAGGACCTGCGATGTGCAGCTGAGCGCCGACGATGCGCTCACCCTCGCGCTCCTCATCCGCTCCCTCGTCGAGGTCGAGATCGAGGACCCGGTGGCCGAAGCGATCCCGACTGCCCTGCTCGACGTCGCCCACTGGCAGGCCGCGCGGTTCGGCACCGCAGGGACCCTCATGGATGCCGACGTGCAGAGGTCAGTGCCCGCGGCCGCCGCGGTGTGGGCCGCGGTCGACCGGGCGCAGCCGACCCTGGCGGCCCACGGCGATGACGAACGCGTGCGCGCCGGCGTCCGCCGCCTGCTGGACGCCGGGACCGGTGCTCACCGGCAGCGGGACGCCTTGGCGCGCGGAGGCGTGTCGGGGCTCCTCGCCTTCGCCGGCGAGCAGATGACGTCGCGCGAGCCTCACTCCTGACCCCGGCGCCTGGTTCCCGCTGACCGGCGGTGAATCGAGGCGGGCTCCTCAGTGCCGGGCGAGCCAGTGGGGACTGTGCATGAGTCCGAGCACGTTGCCGAAGGGGTCGGTCACCGAGGCGGTGACGAACTCCTCACCCCGCGGGGTCACGGGCGCATGGACCGTCGCCCCGCACGCGACGAGGTCAGCGAGCACCGCCGCGACGTCATCGACGAACCAGTACGTCACCGAACTGCTGCCTGTCGGGGTGCCGTCGGGAGCATAGCTTCTGCTCATGATCCCGAGTTCGTCCTCGTCGGGGCCGATGCGGAACTCGATGTAGGCGGGGTCGCCGTCGGGCGGCTGCCGGAAGTACGGCGCGATGCCGAGGACCCCGGAGTACCAGGCGGCGGCCTCCTCGACGTCGTCGGCGGTCAGCACCATGGTCGTCAGTCCTCTGAGAGTGCTCATGTCGGCTCCTTGTGCGGTTCGGCGGCACCCCCGATGGCTGCCGTTGGGAGCAACTCTTCCAGGCAAAGTGCTCACGTTATGATCACTTTTAGGCGCATACTTGTCCTATGCGCGCAGATCGACTTCTCGCCCTGCTTCTCCTCCTCCAGAGACGGGGGAAGGTCACCGCCGCCGAGGTGGCGGCCGAGCTCGAGATCTCCGTGGCCACCGCGCGACGAGACCTCGAGGCACTCTCGGCGGCCGGAGTTCCGGTGAGCGTTCAGCCCGGTCGCGGCGGCGGGTGGCAGCTGCTCGGCGGGGCCCGCACCGACCTCACGGGCCTGCGCTCCCCCGAGGCCCATGCCCTGTTCTGGATGCTCGGCACCGCAGGCCTCGCCTCCCCGCAGACGCGCCTCGCCACCCGCAAGCTCCTCCGCGCCCTCCCGGAGAGCCAGCGGGCAGAGGCCGAGATCCTCGCCACGACCGTCCACTACGACCACTCCCCGTGGGGGCGTGCGAGTAAGGGTGACGATTCCGCGGACATGAGCGGACGCCTCGGCGAGCTCCGCTCTGCGCTGCTGTCGCGCACCCACCTGCGCATGCGCTATCGCTCCAGGGACGGCCGCGGACGCACGGTGACCATCTGTCCCGTCGGCCTCGTCGCCAAGGCCGGAGTCTGGTACCTCGTCGCCCACGAGGTCACCACCGAGGCGCCCGCCCACGGACCGGGATGGGAGGCCACGGTGCGCACCTTCGCCGTCGACCGGATCGATGCCGTCACCGACGCTGATGTCACCGTCGGGCCAGAGGCACCGTCACGGTCCGGCCCGGCTGAGGACCTCCACCGACAGATCGATCTCGTCGATTTCTGGACGGCTCACGTCGACGAGGTCGAAGCCCTGCGATCGGCAGTGACGGCGCGGGTGCGATGTCCCCGCTGGGTGCTGCCGATCCTCATGCACCAGTTCGGACGGCAGATCACCGTGATCTCCACCGATGAGGACACGGCCATCGCCGAGGTGGGGGCCAACCTCACGGCGGCACTGGCCGAACAGCTCGCGGGGTGGGGGTCGACGATCGAGGTCGTCGGCCCACCCGCGGTGCGCGCGGAACTCGCCCGCATCGGCACCGAACTCGTCACTCGCTACGGCGACTCCGCCCCGGCGATGACACAATGCAGGAGACGTCACCGCTGACCGGAGGAGGACCAAGCATGGGCACGACGCTCGGCATCATCGGAGTCGGGGAGATCGCCTCGGCGATCGTCGACGGACTCTGCACACAGTCAGCGCAGGCGCGGACAGCACAGGCCCTGACCGCGGACGCACCCGCCATCGTCCTCTCCCCGCGCGGAGCGGAGCGCTCGGCTCGACTCGCCGCGGCCTATCCTCACGTCGAGGTCGCCGCGACCAACCAGGAGGTCATCGACCGCAGCGACCCCGTTCTCCTCGCCGTCCTTCCCCAGCAGGTCGATGAGGTCCTCACCGAGCTCGACGTTCCCGAGGCGACGACCCTCGTCAGTGCCGTCGCCGGAGTCTCGGTCGCCGCCCTCGAGGCTCTGCTCCCCCACCGCCCACGGGTCGTGCGTGTCATCCCGCTGCCGGCGGTCCGCGAACGCCGCGGAATCACAGCCGTCCACCCGGGGCACGCGCCCGTCGAAGCGCTCTTCGATCGCCTCGGCGGCACGGTGGTCGCCGAGACCGAAGCGATGTTCAGCACGCTGTCGGCGACGACGGCGACGATGTCCGCGCACTTCGCCTACCTCGAGACGATCACCGAATGGCTCATCGCCCAGGGCTGGGGCAGGACCGACGCCGAGGCGGTCGTCCGCGGTCAGTTCGTCGGCCTCGGCACGACGCTCGCCGACACCGACACCCCGATCGCCGATCTCGTCGCCGCCCACGAGACGCCCGGCGGACTCAACGCGCAGGTGCGCAGCGAGTGGATGGACGAAGGCAACCGGCAGCGCCTCTCAGCCGCCCTCGACGCTGTGTTCGCCCGGGTGACAGGCGCCCCGCGACCCTGAGCCGGACTGTGTCAGGGCACACGCACCCCGCACGGCCGGGGCCGCCTCGGTGATCCCTATTATCGCAATCATGCCTCAGCCGTCTGCCATCACCGTCGCGATCACCCGCACCGTCCAGCCCGCACACCACCGCCGTTTCAACGCATGGGTGCAGGCCGGACAGGAGCTCGCCCGCGAACGTCCCGGCTACCTCGGATCCGGGTGGGTGCGGACCGCACCGGACTCGAACGAATGGCACGTCCTCTACCGGTTCGCCGATGCGAAGTCGCTGCGCGCCTGGGACGAGTCCGATGACCGCAAGTGGTGGATCGACAGCGGCGCCGAACTCATCGAGGACACGAAGGTCGAACACCGCACGGGCATCGAAGGCTGGTTCGAACCGCAGGGCGAGACGGCGCTGACCATTCCCGAAACGGTCGTCCCACCGCGGTGGAAGCAGGCGGTGAGCATCTTCCTGCCGTTCTTCCCGCTCAGCCTGCTCTCGACCTACCTGCTGCTGCCCCACCTGTCGGCGTGGCCGCCGGTGCTCGCCGTGCTGCTCAACATCTGCCTGCTCACCCCGCTGATGACGTACATCTTCCTGCCGGTGAGCACGCGTCTGCTGCGCCCGTGGCTCCAGAAGCCGCGCAGGCCCAAGCGCCAGCGGTAGTCCGCGCACCCCCGAGTCGATGCGCACCGATCCGACGGCGGATGTGAGCCGCATTCATGGCGGAATCGGCTGAGAATCCACCCTGGACGTGGCGCAGAATCCAGGCACCGCGCCTCAGAACAGACCGGTGATGTTCCCGTCCTCGGTGACGTCGATCTTCAGCGCGGACGGTTCCTTCGGCAGTCCGGGCATCGTCATGATGTCGCCGGCGATGACGACGACGAACCCGGCCCCGGCGGACAGGCGCACGTCCCGGACCTCGATGATGTGGCCCTCCGGGGCGCCGCGCAGGCTCGGGTCCGTGCTCAGCGAGTACTGGGTCTTCGCCACGCAGATCGGCGCATCGCCGTAGCCTTCGTCGGTGAACTGCTTCAGCTTCCGCTTGACCTTCGCGGGGATCTCGACGTCGGCGGCGCCGTAGATGCGCTGGGCGATCGTGCGGATCTTGTCCTCAAGCGGCTGGTCGAGGTCGTAGCTGTACTGCGCGCGGGCCGCCGCGTCCCCGTCCCCGGCGTTCTCGACGGCGGCGACGACCGCTTCGGCCAGCGGCACGGCACCCTTGCCGCCGTCGGCCCAGTGCGTCGATTCCACCGCCGCGATGCCGAGCGAGTCGAGGTGGTCGATCGCGGCGGCCATCTCCTCGTCGGTGTCCGAGGGGAACCGGTTGAAGCACACGACCGGGGTGAGACCGAAGATGTCGCGGAGGTTCGAGCAGTGGAGTTCGAGGTTGCTCATCCCCGCCAGCACCGCCTCGGTGTTCGGGGTCTCGACGTCGCCCACGTCGATGCCGCCGTGGTACTTGAGCGCCCGGAGGGTGGCGACGACGACGACTGCGGAGGGCCAGATGCCGGCGGCCCGGCATTTGATGTCGAGGAACTTCTCGGCGCCGAGGTCGGCGCCGAATCCGGCCTCGGTGACGACCCAGTCGCCGAGCGTCATCGCCGCCTTGGTCGCGAGCAGGCTGTTGCAGCCGTGGGCGATGTTGGCGAACGGTCCGCCGTGGATGAACGCGGGCGAGTGCTCGAGGCTCTGGACGAGGTTCGGGGAGAGCGCATTGCGCAGCAGCGCGGTCATCGCCCCGGCGGCACCGAGGTCGGCGACGGTGACGGGCTGACGGTCGCGGGTGTGGGCGACGACGATGCGCCCCAGCCGTTCCTTGAGGTCGGCCACCGAGGTGGCCAGGCAGAACACCGCCATGACCTCCGAGGCGACGACGATGTCGAAGTGGTCCTCCCGCGGCACTCCTCCATTGAGGCCGCCGAGGCCGATCGTGACGTTGCGCAGAGCCCGGTCGTTGAGGTCGACGACCCGGCGGATGTGGATGCGGCGCGGATCGATGTCGAGGTCGTTGCCGTGGTGGATGTGGTTGTCGAGCATCGTCGCGGCGAGGTTGTTCGCCGCCGCGATCGCCGCGAAGTCACCGGTGAAGTGGAGGTTGATGTCCTCCATCGGCACGACCTGCGCGTACCCGCCGCCGGCGGCCCCGCCCTTCATGCCGAAGACCGGGCCCATGCTCGGCTCCCGCAGCGCCAGCACGGCCTTCCCGATCTCCGGATTCGTCTTCGCGAGCTCGTTGAGCCCGTCGGTGAGGCCGATGCTCGTCGTCGTCTTGCCCTCCCCGGCCGGGGTCGGGCTCATCGCGGTGACGAGGATGAGCGCGCCGTCGGTCGCCGACTCGGCGGCCGCGTCGAGGACGTCGATGGGCACCTTCGCCTTCGTCCATCCGAACGGAATGATGTCCTTGGGGTCGAGCCCGAGGTCAGCGGCGACATCGACGATGGGATCGAGCTCGGCGGCGAGTGCAATGTCAAGATCAATGCTCATAGGGCCATCTTGCCTGCCATGGCGCGTTTTGTGACCACTGACACCCGATGAATTTCGTCCGAGCGCTCACCGCGCCGAGGCGGTGCCCCGGTGCGTCGGTGTCGCCGCGTACTCGGCGCAGTCGGGACACCGGGTCATGAGGTCGTGACGACAGTCGGCGACGTGGACGAGGAAGCGCTCGGCCGCCTCGAGGGCGACCGTCTGGCGACGGATCGCCGCGATCCGCTCAGCGATCACCGCCGCCCTCCCCGCCGCGCTCCGGTGGAGGACCTGACGGATCTCCGCGAGGCTCATCCCCACCCCTTGGCAGGCGATGACGATCCGACACCGGCTGAGGTGCTCGTCGTCGTAGCTGCGATGTCCGGTGGGAGTGCGGTCGGGCACGACGACACCGCACTCCTCCCAATGCCGCAGCACATGCGCGGCGACGCCGAGATCCGCGGCGGCCTCTCCGATCCTCATCTCCCCATCATCGCACCTTGACTTCAGGTCGACCTGAAGTTCTACCGTCGACGCATGAGCACCCCACCAACGGAGTTCCCGGCACCCGAATGCGTCGCCGTCCCGATTCCCTGCGGTCCCGACGCCTCGTCGACGGCGCGGATCGGGACGTACGTTCTCGATGCGACCGGCGGCGACAGCCTCGGCGATGTCGTCATCTGCCACGGCACGCCCTGGTCGTCGAGGATGTGGCTGCCGCTGGCCCGCCGGCTGAGCAGCCGGTGGCGCGTGCACCTGTGGGACATGCCCGGGTACGGCACTTCGCTCGAGGCGAATGCCGCCTCCCCGGTCGATCTCGTCGCTCAGCGCACACGGTTCGCCCGCCTCCTGCGCCACTGGGACCTCGCCGCGCCCCATGTCATCGCCCATGACATCGGCGGCGCCGCAGCCCTCGGCGCACACCTGTTCGAGGGCAGCCGCTTCGGCTCGCTCCATCTCAGCGACATCGTCACCCTGTCGCCGTGGGGGTCGCCGTTCTTCCGTCTCGTCGCGGAGAGTCAAGGGGTCTTCGCGGCACTCCCGCCGGCGCTGCATCGGGCCCTGGTCACCGAGTACATCGCCGGGGCGGGCGGCCCCGGGCTGTCACGGGAGTGGATCACCGAGCTTGCGCGCCCGTGGACGACCCCGGCCGGTCAGACGGCGTTCTACCGGCAGATCGCGACGCTGCGACCGGAGCACACAGCCCCGATCGCCGCTCGTCTCGCGAAGGTGCGGTGCCCCGTGCGGATCGCGTGGGGTGAGTCCGATCTGTGGATCCCCGTCGCCCACGCCGAGGCACTCGCCGCGGCGCTGCCCGGAGGTCCCGAAGTCACACGGTTCCCGACCGTCGGACATCTCGCTGTCCTCGAGGCGCCGGAGGCCTTCGCCGCCGAGGTGGTCACGTGGCTCTCGACGCAGGTGTGATCACCGCCGGGACAGATGCGCGTGGTGGGCGGCGCGGAACTCCTCGGGCACGCCCCCGCCGAGCTGGTCGCGGACTCCGCCGCCGGTCGCCAGCGCTGCGGCGAACTCGCCGAGCAGCGGAGCGAACTTCGCCCCATGCCCCGAGCACGCGGAGACGATGGTGACCCCGCCGGCGGAATCGATGAGGAAGTCCTCGCTCGGGGTGTTCGTGAACAGACAGGTCGTCTCGGCGAAGGGCTCCGGCACGAGGCCCGGCAGATGCGCCCGTGCGTAGGCGATCATCCGCTGCCGCATCGTCTCGGTGATCTGCCCGTCCTGGTCGAGGGCGGAGCCGATGACGCGTCCGCCGTTGAACTGTGCGAGCTTCTGCCCGGCGAATCCGGCGTCGCGTCCGCCGGGCAGCCCGTAGGTGAAGATCTCCGCACTCTTGTGGATGAACGTCGGCCACGCCTGTGCCGGGCGGCCATCGGCGGTGGTGTCGCGGTAGGGCAGGTGGAACGCCTGTTCCTCGCGCACCTCGAACGTCGGCAGGGAGGAGAGGAACCCGGCCGGCAGGTCGAGGTTCCCCAGCAGCGCCGGCAGCCACCCGCCTGCCGCGACGATGACGGAATCCGCGGCGATGGCGTCCTCTCCCGCCGAGGTGACCCGCAGGCTTCCCGTCGACCGCCGGTCCACCGCGGCCGCGGTCCAGTCCTCGAGGATCCGGGCACGGCCGGTGGCGACGGCGAGGTCGAGCAGCGTCCGCACCGACCGCTCGGCGTCGATGACCCCGGCGTCGGGATGCCAGAGCACCTCGGTGTCGAAGGCGAACTGCGGCCACCGGGCCCGGGCGGCCTCGGCGTCGAGGACCTCGTGGTCGATCCCGAGCTCGTCGAAGACAGCGGTCAGCTGGGCGGTGTGCCTGGCCTCCCCGTGGTCGAGGGCACCGGTGGGGGTGATGAGCTCGATGCCCGCGGACTCCTCGACGGCCGTCCACAGGTCGCGGGCGCGGACGACGAGCTCGGCGTAGAGGCGTTCGGGGTAGGCATAGCGGAAGATCCGCGCGGACCCGTGCGAGCTGCCGCGCGCATTCGCCGGCGTGAGCCGGTCGACGACGGTGACGTTCTCTCCGCGGGCGGTCAGCGCCCACGCCGCGGCGGCACCGGCGAGCCCGGCACCGATGACGATGTGCTCGGTCATTGGTGCTCCTCCCCCTGCGACGGCATCGTTCCGTGTCCGAGCCTATGCCGTCGCAGCCAGATGCCGCGAGGCACTGCCGGGATGGGTTCATCCGGCAGTGCCTCGCAGCGTTGAGCGCGGGTGCGGTCAGCCGACGGGCACGAGCTCGCGGCGGTTGGCGGCCATGATGTAGAGCGCCACCGCGAGCGCGCCGACGGCGATCGCACCCCAGATCCCGACGACCGCCCACGCGGCCCCGCCGAGGACGAGCAGCGGCGCGAAGGTCACGGCGGCGACCTCGACGGGGATGACCGGGAGGTACGCGAGCGAGAAGTCCTCGAGCGTGCGGGAGTTGAGCTTCGGATCGACGATGCGCAGCAAGGCGATGCCCGTGGCCACGGCGCCGGTCGCCCACCCCCACGTGAAGAGCTGGCGTTCGAACCAGCCGTCGCTCATCACCCGCGGGGCGACCCAGAGGCCGAGGAAGAGGCAGAGTGCGAGTCCGACGATGAAGAGGATGAGCAGCGACAGCCACTGGTCGGCGACGAAGGACGGGACGACCGAGGCGATGCCGCAGACGATGAGGACGTCGGTGGCGAGACCGGAGATCGAGTTCTGCGTCTCCTTGTCGATGAACTTCGTCGTCTTCGTGCCCGCGAGGATGCTGCGGAGGATGAGGCCGACGATGAACGCGATCGAGAAGAGCGGGAACGTCACCGACGGCATGAGCTCGCCGAGGATGAGGTTGACTCCGTACGCGGCAGCGGAGACGGTGGCGACGATTCCGGCCTGGAAGGTCAGGGATTCGATCGCGCTGCCGGAGAACATGTGGGTGCCGATGGGCGGCTTCTCCTGCTCGTGGTCGAGCACGCCGGTGCGCAGTTCGGCGGGGACCTCGCTCAGTCCCACGAACTCTTTGGCATGGCCCTTCGCGGCGCCGATCTTCGCCTGGATGATGCCGCCGATGATGCCGGTGAGCATGCCGACGGTCGCGGCGGTGAAGGCCAGCGACTGCACCGCCGGGTCACCCGCCTCGGTGAAGACCGTGCCGATCGCGGCGGCCGAGCCGAACCCGCCGGCCCACCCGGCGAAGAGGAGGAGTCCGACGGAGTCGGGAGCGCCGAGGAGGGGGCCGAGGAGGACGAGGACGAGCCCCATGCCGAGCGCCGTCTGGGTCGCATAGATGAGGACGCCGTAGCTGGCGAATCCGGCGACGGAACGGCCGATCTTGAAGATGTTGAAGTCGCTCGTCAGCGACAGGCACGCGAAGACGACGACGATGAGCAGCGAGGAGTACGTGCCCAGCTGGTCGGAGAACGGCAGCCAGCCGAGGCCGTTGGGGCCCATGAGCAGTCCGAGGAATCCGGCGATCACTCCGGCCGGGACCATCATCGTCTGCAGGACGCGGATCCGGGCGCGCAGGATGGTGCCGACGACGAGCAGCGCGCCGAGGAGGCCCGAGTCGATGAGCAGGGCGTACGGGCTGAAGGGTGTGGGATCCACGACGGGGTCTCCTTGATCAGGTCAGGACGGCACCGAGAACCGGCGCCGGGGACCCGGCGCTGGGAGCACGGTGCGGATTACTTGGCCGCGGGCAGCATCCCTGCGGCGGCGACGGCGCTGCGGACGATCTCGTCGAGTCCGTACTCGGCCTTCCAGCTCAGCTGGGCCGAGATCCGGGAGACGTCGGCGACCAGGGCGGGAGGATCCCCTGCCCGCCGCTCGCCCATCTCCGGGACGATGTCACGGCCGGTCACCTCGGCGATGGTGTCGATGACCTCCTTGACCGAGGCTCCGGTGCCCGTGCCGACGTTGAACACGGTCTCCGAGGTGTCCCCGGACTTCATGTAGTCGAGCGCGGCGATGTGGGCCTCGGCGAGGTCCTTGACGTGGACGTAGTCGCGGATGCACGTGCCGTCGGGGGTGTCGTAGTCATCGCCGAAGACGATCGGGGCCTTGCCGGCGGCGACCCGGCCGAGGACGATCGGGATGAGGTTCATCACCGCGGTGTCGGCGAGTTCGGGCCAGCCGGCGCCGGCGACGTTGAAGTAGCGCAGCTTGACGGCGTTGAACGGGACTCCGCGCATCTGCGCCGCGGTGATGGCGTTGTCGATCATCCATTCGCCGATGAGCTTCGTCTCCCCGTAGGGGTTGATCGGCCGGCACTCGAGGTCCTCAGCGACGAGGTCGACGTCGGGCATGCCGTAGGTGGCGGCGGAGGAGGAGAAGACGAGGGAGGCGATGCCGGTGCGCTCGACGGCGGCGAGGATGTTCGTCAGGCCGCCGATGTTCTGGCGGTAGTAGTGGACGGGCTGTTCGACGGATTCGCCGACCTGCTTCTTCGCCGCGAAGTGGATGATCGAGTCGATCCCGTGCTCGTCGATGGCGGCGACGAGGCGGTCCTCGGCGTCGGGGGCGGCGAGGTCGAGGTCGAGGACGGGCAGTCCGGCGACGCGATCGGCGATTCCCGTCGAGAAGTCATCGACGACGAGGACGTCGTCACCGCGTTCGGTGAGCAGGCGCACCACGTGCGAACCGATGTAGCCTGCTCCTCCGGTGACCAGTACAGCCATGAAACTCCCTCATTCGTCCCTCACCGCGGTCTCGATCTCGCGGCGATGCCGGATTAAGCTTAGTCGAGGGCACCGCCGGGACACGAAGTGCGCCTCTGACCAGTGAGGATGCTCGCTACTCAGGAGTCAGCAAGGGCTCGGTCGACGAGGTGCTCGGCGATGGCCAGCGCCGAGGTGGCACCGGGCGAGGGAGCATTGCGGACGAACATCGCCGGTCCGGCGCGATCGATGACGAAGTCGTCGACGAGCGAGCCGTCCCGGTTCATCGCCTGGGCGCGGATGCCGCGGGTGGCCCGCTGCCCGGTCGCCCCGGCCAGCTGCGGCACGTAGCGGGCCGCCTCGGCGACGAACCGCTCGGTCGAGAGCACCCCGCCGATCTCCCGGACAGCGGTGGGCAGATTGCCCGCGGCGAATCTCCAGAATCCGGCATCGGCGGCGATCGACAGCGCATCGCGCACGTTGAGGCCGAGCCCTGAGTATCCCTCCCGGGAGAACGAGAGGAACGCGTTGGGGCCGATCATCACGCCGCCGTCGATGCGGCGCGTGACGTGCACGCCGAGGAAGGGGTACTTCGGGTCGGGCACGGGGTAGATGAGCCCGTTGACGACCGCGTCGAACGCGGGATCGAGGATGAAGTACTGCCCGAAGAACGGCACCACCGACGGCTGTGCGCTCTCTCCGGACCGGGCGGCGAGGCGATCGGACTGGAGCCCGGCACACGCGATGACGGCGTCGAATTCGAGCGCGTCCTTGTCCGAGTGGACGATCGCGCGCTCTCCGGCCGGTCCGCCTCGGCGTTCGACGCGGGACACCGGGGTCGAGAACCGCACACGACCGCCGCGACGACGGAAGTCGACGACGAGCGCGTCGGTGAGGCCCGGGTAGTCGATGATCGCCGTGTGCGGGGAATGGAGCGCGGCCACACCGACGGCCTGCGGTTCGACTTCGGCCAGACCGTCGCGATCGAGCATCACGACGTCGGGGACCCCGTTGGCGATGGCCCGTTCGTGGATGGCGTGCAGCCGGCCGACCTCGACGTCGTCGGTGGCGACGACGACCTTTCCGCACTCGTCGACGGCGACACCGTGCGCGGCGGCGAAATCGCGGATGAGCTCGACGCCGCGGCGGCACAGACGCGCTTTGAGGCTGCCCGGCTCGTAGTAGAGACCGGCATGGACGACACCGGAGTTGTGCCCGGTCTGGTGCACTGCGGGCCCGTCCTCCTTCTCATAGAGGGTGACGTCGGCGGACTCATCTCGCAGGAGGAGCTCGCGGGCGACCGCCGCTCCGATGATGCCGGCCCCGATGACGGCGATGCGCCTGACCTTGCTCATCTTTCGCTCCTTTGACATGGGGACCGGCTGCCGATGGTCCCGTCGTGTGAGAGGCCGTCTTGTCCAGTGGCCTGCTGCGGACTCTAGTTGACCGTTTCCGGTAACGCGAAGGCTCCATGACTGTCATATTCCCGCAGTCTCATTGAATAACACCTGAAGTTCGCTGTGAGTGCGATGCCATCGGGTCATTCACGAGAGTATGTGAAATCGACAATTCGTATACCTCCGCTGCGCAGCCGGCATCCATCCCTGCGCCTATATGACTCTTTGACCAGGGACAACGATGAGCTGATCGGGTTCTCCTCCGGCGCAAGGCAGCTTCTTTACGGAGTAAACCATTCTGCAATGAGCGCTCGATCAATCATCGGATCACAGCCGTAGAGCGCCTGCAATATCTACTGGAAAGTATTTATAACGGAGTCATAACGTTATTTATGACGTGATGATGACGGTTTAGTGTTTCCGTAATCTCGGTGATGAACTGCCAGCCGATTGCCTTCGAGCACTCAGGGTCTGTTCAGCATCAGCATCAGAGATGATCACTGCCGAAGTGGGGGCTATGAAGACATTCCGCAACCGGGTGCGTTCCCGATACCGTGCCTCGATCGGCGCCGTCGCCGCGGCGACAGCCGTGGGGCTGACCGTTCTCATCACGTCCCCGGGCACGGCGGTGCCGATCGATCCCGATGAACTCGCCGAGGCACACGGGCAGGTCATCGACACGGACCTCATCACTGCGGATCTCCTCGACGTCTCCTCGGCGCGCAGCACCTATCCGTCGAGCCCCGAGGCCGACCACACTCCCCTCGACGTGGCGGCCCTCCAGGCCCTGAGCATTCAGCTGCCCAACGTCTCCCTCCCGCTCATCAGCGGTGAGGACGGAAATGGTCTCCTCCACCTCGGCGAGGTCGGGGCGCTCAACGCCTTCGGTCACGCACCGTCCTTCGACAGCGCCGTCGCGAGTGCCGGCGCTGTGGGACAGGACGGAGCGATCAACGTCGATCCCGACAATCCCGGCGCCTACGGCAACGCCACGGTCAGCCTCACACCGCTGCTCGAACAGCTCGGCCTCAGCGACGTCACCGACGAGGTCGTCGACGAACTCAGTCTCGAGCTCGGGGCACTGGCCTCCCGGGCCGAGGCGGATGCGGATTCGGTGACCTCCGATTACGTCGTCGCCGACGGGAAGCTCACGATCTCGAGTCCTGCGGTCAGTCGGCTCTCCGACTCCCTCGAGGTCGCGGTCGACGGGACCGGGCAGGTGCTCGATGACGCCATCGGCGACGAAGGACTCGCGTCCGAACTCGCGACGATCGGGATCGATGCGAATGTGCTGCTCGGCCGGGTCAGTGTCGGCGGAGCGGACACGAAGGTCAGTGTCGAGACCCGCGACGCCCTCAACAGCGTCGTCGAGAACGTCATCCGGGAGAAGCTCGAGGACAGGTCGGGCATCGTCTCGATCGACATCGGCAGCGGAGACATCGTGGTCGATCTCGCGAAGATCGTCGAAGGTGGCAACGGCGAGGATCTCAATGGTCTGGCACCGAACACCGAGGTGCTCACCTCGGCGACGATCACGACGATCACCGATGCCGTGGCCGATGCGCTCGGCGCACTCACCGGACGCGTCAATGACACCCTCACCGAGGCTCTCGACAACGTCCATCTCATCATCAAGCTGCCGGCCACCATCTCGCTGCTCGGGCAGACGATCACCGGTGCGGTGACCGTCGATGCGACACTCGGTCAGCTGGCGGGCACGGATGCCACGCGTCCGACTGTCACCACCGATCTGCGGATCTCCGTGCTCGGTACGACGATCGACGCCGGAGCGATCCTCAACGTCATCACGACGCCGGTCATCGACGCCGTCCTCGGGATCACCGAGCCGATCATCGGGAACATCATCACCGCGACCGCCGACGAGGTGTCGAACTCGGTGCAGGGGATCGTCGATCCGCTGCTCACTTCCCTCGATCCCGTCTTCGAGGCGCTCAACCAGGTCATCGGCGTCACGATCAACGAGCAGGTCGAGACTCCCGTGCCGCAGCGGCAGGACGCGACTCGGGCGTTCGCCGCGGCCGCCGCACCGACGGACATGTTCACCGTCAGCGCCGTGAGCCTCGAGGTTCTGCCCGGCGTCGATGCCGTCGACGTCAATCTCGCCTCGTCCTCGGTGAGGACGAGTGCGCAGGATGAGGCCGACCCCGACGCGAACACGAATGCAGCCGCCTCGGCGTCGGCCTCTGCGAGTGCCGACGACGACGGCAACCCGGCCGCCGCGGCCGCATCGGAGGCGGCCGCCAACGACGACGCGACCACGACCGCCTCGGCAGCCGCGGATCCGGATGCCGTGGCAGCCGCGGAATCCGCGGCGACCGAGGATGCCTCGTCCCAGGCATCGACGGATTCGACGACGGACGCGAGCGCGTCCTCGACGGCCGCTTCGCAGGCGGCTGCTCAGGCCGACAGCACTGACGACACGAACGCCGGTGCATCCACAGCGGCCGACGCCGATCCGGCGGCCGCAGCCCAAGCGGCCTCGACGGCCGACTCGTCCTCCGAGGCCTCCGCCGAAGCCGCCGCTGCAGCCGATGCGTCGACCGATCCCGATAGCACCGCCGACCAGTCGACCGATCCCGATACTGCGGCCACTGCCGACGCATCGACCGATCCGGACGCGGCTGCCGACCCAGATGCCGCGACCGATCCGGACGCGGCGGCTGACCCCGATGCCGCGGCTGACCCTGACGCCTCTGCAGACCCTGACGCGGCGGCTGATCAGGACTCGTCGACAGACCCGGATGCCTCCACCGATCCAGACGCCTCGGCGGACCCCGACGCCTCGGCAGCTGCCGACGCCTCCACCGATCCTGACGCTGCGGCCGACCCCGACGCGGCTGCTGGCGCGGACTCGTCCGCCAACGTCAATGCCGCCGCTTCCGCCTCGGCTTCGGCCAACGCTGACGCCGACGGCAACCCAGCCGCCCAGGTCGCCGCACAGGCAGCCGCCGAAC
>NZ_JBHTYZ010000001.1:157924-797065 GCF_042790515.1 Brevibacterium sp. NPDC056726
CGATCAGTCAGCAGCGGCCAACGCCGACGCCTCTTCGGCGGCCCAAGCGGCCTCGACGGCCGACTCCTCCTCCGAGGCCAGTGTCGAAGCCGCCGCCACTGCCGACGCATCGACTGACCCGGACGGCACCGCCGACCAGTCGACCGACCCCGACGCCTCGGCAGCTGCCGACGCAGCGACCGATCCAGATGCGTCTGCTGGCGCGGACTCATCCGCCAACGTCAATGCCGCCGCTTCCGCCTCGGCTTCGGCCAACGCTGACGCCGACGGCAACCCAGCCGCCCAGGTCGCCGCACAGGCAGCCGCCGACGAGGACGCCACCACCACCGCCTCGGCAGCAGCCGACGCCAACGCCGAAGCAGCCGCGGAATCCGCCGCCACCGAAGAGGCCACCTCGGACACCACAGCCGATGCCTCGGCGGACCCGAACGCCGCCGCGAACGAAGCCGCCCAGGCCGCCGCCACCGCTGACAACACCGACGACACGAACGCCGATCAGTCAGCAGCGGCCAACGCCGACGCCTCTTCGGCGGCCCAAGCGGCCTCGACGGCCGACTCCTCCTCCGAGGCCAGTGTCGAAGCCGCCGCAGCAGCCGATGCGTCGACCGACCCGGACGGCACCGCCGACCAGTCGACCGACCCCGATGCGTCAGCCGATCCGGAAGGATCTGCTGACCAATCAACGGACCCCGACGCGTCCACGGACCCGGATGCCTCCACTGATCCGGACGCCTCGGCGGATCCTGACACCGCGGCCGCTGCCGACGCATCGACCGACCCCGACGCGTCAACTGATCCGGATGCGTCTGCGGACCCCGAAGGATCTGCTGACCAGTCAACGGACCCCGACGCGGGATCGGATCCGGACTCGTCCGCCAACGTCAATGCCGCGGCCACGGCGTCGGCATCGGCGAGTGCCGACGACGACGGCAACCCCGCCGCTCAGGCAGCAGCCGAAGCCGCAGCCGACGAGGACGCCACCACCACCGCCTCGGCGGCGGCGAACGAGAACGCCGAAGCAGCCGCAGAGTCGGCGGCCACCGAGGATGCCTCCTCCGAAGCCTCGGCCGACGCCACCTCGGACCCGGATGCGTCGTCCGAAGCCGCCTCACAGGCAGCGGCAGAGGCCGACACGGCGGACGACGCCAACGCCGCTGCCACGGCAGCCGCCGACGCCGATCCCGCAGCCGCCGCCTCGGCGACAGCCACCGCGGACTCCGGCGCCGAAGCCTCGGCAGCAGCGGCCTCCGACGGGGACCCGAAGGGCTCATCCGAATCGGATAGCGGAGCTGCGGCCGATGCGGCACAGGCGACGTCGACCAGCACCGCCGATGCAGCGGCATCCGCGAACGCCGGTGGATCCGCTGCAGCGGAAGGAGCCGACGGAACATCCAGTGCCGGAGGATCCTCGACCTCAGGCGGTGCGAGCAGCTCAGCCGGCGGCGGGTCCTCCAGCAGCGCAGAAGCCTCGGCCGGCACCGGTGGTTCGTCGAGCGCGAGCTCGACGGCCTCCGGAGGCGGAGACCTGCCGCGGACGGGCGCCGACGGCCTGGCGGCGATGATCACCGTCGCAGCTCTGCTCGTCCTCGGCGGTGCCGCCGTCATCCTCGCCTCGCGCCGAGACAGGATATTCCGCGGCCGGCACTGATCACCGCATGAACGGTCAAGGGGTGGGTCCGACGCTCTCGCGTCGGACCCACCCCTTCCCCTCTGCCCCGATGCATCGGTGACGAACCGGCACACGGGTCGACCACCTCGGCGGATGATCCTTGAGACTCACGTCACACGGGGGTACGGTCAGAGTAACCAGAGGAGGCAGTGCCATGAGCGGAGTCAACGAGGACCACTACCAGCCGCAGACCCATGCCGGCGACATCATCGAAGTGCGTGACGAGGAGACCGGAGAGATGGTCAAGCGTCGCATCATCCTCGATGAGTTCGGCAACGGGACGAAGACGCGGCCTCTCGAAGAGGGCGAAGAGGACGAGCTGACCGAGAGCAGCTGAACCTCACCAGTGCGCGCGCACGGTCTCCGTCGGTCCGTCGACCTCGGTGAATCCTGCGTCGATGACGCTGATCGGACGGTCTGCATCAGCCCACTCGGCTTTCGTCGGCGTCACCACACGCAGGCTGAAGTCAGAGTCGCGCCAACGATCGCGCACCTCGGCGGGCATCTGCTCGAACGCGAGCTGAGCGCCGTGGGCGACCTGAGCTGCCGCCTTGCCCGTCGTCAGCGTGACCAGCGGTGAGAGTTCGATGGTGACGACCGCCTCGGCGGCGGGAATCGACGTCTCCCCATCAGCGGGGAACTCCGTGTCCCCCACCTGCAGCTTCGACAGCTCACGCGGCAGCGGTGAGACCGGACCGGGAGGGAAGACGTAGGCCTCGGCCGGGGCGAACTCCTCCGTGCCGCCGAAGCTCACGCCGACGCTGCCGAGGGCACGCGCGTCCTCGAGCTTCTTGCCGTCACCGCGCCGCACCACCTTGCGGATCGCCCCGTCGCGCCAGTACTCGACGGCGTCGAACCACTCCCCCTCCGGCTGGGTGCGCGGGTCGTCGAGGAACGTGACGACGGCGCGCGCCGTCGCCTCGAGGACGTCGATATGGCGGGCGAGCGCCGTCTTCGACTTGCGGACGACGATGGGCAGGGACCACGGCACGTCATGGTCGGCCTCGTGTCGCCGCATCTGCTCAGTCATTCGCTTCCTCCGTCGTCTCGGCTGCCGCAGTGGTCGCGGACACTCCCGCATCTGCCGCTTCGACAATGACAACGTCGGGCATCGCCGCTTATTCCCGTGCACCTCTTCTCACCTCAATGGATCGGTGCCCTGCGCGGGTAGGCTGGAGTGGTGCGCGCCGATCGAGAGCTGCTCGTGGTCCCGCGCGCCGTGATCTCCGAAGAAGGATCCGATGACGCCCTCCCGTTCCCCGCAGTGGTCCGAGTCGATGCCGACCGACATCCGCAACGCCCTGTCTGCGCAGATGCGCGACGTCCTCGACATCCAGGAGGCCCGCGCCGCCGAATGCCGTGCGGCCGCCGACCGGGTGATCGCCGCACGGGCCGGACAGGACGGTGGACAGTCCGGCACTCCCGGCACCGACCGTGACGCCGGGGCGCCGACGGAGTTCGCTGCGGCACGCGCCGAGTACCGCGCCGAGCGCACGCATTGGAACGAGGGCGGACCGACGATGGCGCGGACCGAGGACGCGCACCTGCGGGTCGGCGACGTCGAGGTGCCCATCCGCATTCACCGTCCGACCACCGAGGCGGTCCTGCCGGGAATCGTCTTCCTCCATGGTGGCGGCTTCTGCCTCGGTGATCTCGACACCCACGACCGGATCGCGCGGGTCGTCGCCGCGACCTCGGGTGCCGCCGTCATCGCCGTCGACTACTCCCTCTCCCCCGAGGCGGTCTTCCCGCAGGCCCTTCTCGAATGCGCCACCGTCATCGCCCACCTCGCCCGCGATGGCCAGGACTGGGGAATCGACGGCACTCGCCTCGCCGTCGCCGGGGATTCGGCCGGGGCGATGCTCGCGCTCGGATCGGCACTGCTGCTGCGCGACGAACCCGAGCGGGTCGGCGCCGACTCGTCCTTCGCCGCGCTCCGGGCTCTCCTCCTCGTCTACGGCTCGCACGGCCTCCGCGACTCTGCGAGTCGTCGCCTCTACGGCGGAGCCTGGGACGGGATGGGGCCCGAGGTGCTCGCCGGAATCGCGAACGTTCACTACACCTCACCGGCCGACGCCGAGAGCCCGTACATCGACCACCTCGGCGCCGATCTCCGCGGTCTGCCGCCGACGTTCATCGCCGCCGCGGGCCTCGACCCGCTGCGCGACGACAGCCGCGCCCTGGCCGCCCTTCTCCAGCGCGCCGGCACCGATGTCGAATTCATCGAATACCCCCACGTGCTCCACTCGTTCCTCCACTTCGGGCGGGTCCTCGACGAGGCGAACGCGGCGCTCACGACAGCCGCGGAGTTCGCCGCGGCGCGACTCGATGCGGAGAACTGACGGCGAACGATGTATCCTTGAAGATCTTGCGATTTCGCTCGGCGAAATCCCTGCGTCGTCAGGATCACGCGACTCTGCGCCCGCACACCCCAGCTGCGGCGCATGCTCGGCGAAACCCGTTCCTCTCGGCGAACGAGAACGCGGTCCCGCGTTCGGACACCCTGCCGGGTTGCACGATTGCCGCCACCACTGCGTGGTTTCGCAGCGCGCACCTGCGCGTCGAAAGGCCACCCCATCACTTCCACAACCGCTCCGGCCCAGTCGTTCTCCGCTCTCGGAGTCCCCTCCGCCCTCGTCGACCGTCTGGCCGCCGACGGCAAGACCGAGGCCTTCCCCATCCAGCAGGACACCCTGGCCGACACTCTCGCCGGCCGCGACGTGCTCGGCCGGGGGAAGACCGGCTCGGGAAAGACCCTGGCCTTCTCCATTCCGATGGTCGCCAACCTCGCGGACACCCAGCCGGCACGACCGGGCCGAGGCCGGGCTCCGCGTGGGCTCGTCCTCGCCCCCACCCGTGAGCTCGCCACGCAGATCACCGCCGTGCTCGATCCCCTCGCCCAGGCCGCCGGCCTGACGACCACGACGATCTTCGGCGGGGTCAAGCAGAAGAAGCAGGAAGCGGCACTCAACGCGGGCGTCGACATCGTCGTCGCGTGCCCCGGGCGCCTCGAAGACCTGCTCCAACAGGACCTCGTCTCCCTCGACGACATCGAGGTCACCGTCCTCGATGAGGCCGACCACATGGCCGACATGGGCTTCCTGCCCGGCGTCACCCGCCTCCTCGCGAAGACCCCGGCCACGGGCCAGCGGATGTTCTTCTCCGCAACGCTCGACAACGACGTGGACAAGCTCGTGCGCCGGTTCCTCCACAACCAGGTGCTCCACTCCGTCGACGACCCGAGCTCGCACGTCGATGCCATGACCCACCACCTGTTCGAGGTCACCCCCGAGGACAAGGGCGACCTTGTGCACCGACTGGCCTCCGGGGCCGGACGGCGCATCCTCTTCACCCGCACGAAGCATCGGGCCAAGCGGCTCGCCCGGCTGCTCACAAAGCATGGCATTCCCGCCGTCGACATGCACGGCAACCTCTCGCAGTCCGCCCGCGAGCGCAACCTCGCGGCCTTCGCCGATGGCGGGGTCAAGGTGCTCGTGGCCACCGACGTCGCGGCTCGCGGCGTCCACGTCGACGCCGTCGAACTCGTCGTCCACGTCGACCCGCCCACCGAGCACAAGGCCTACCTCCACCGCTCCGGTCGCACCGCGCGTGCCGGCAGCACCGGCGACGTGGTCACCATCATGACCCCGGAGGAGCGGAAAGACACCCTCGCACTGCTGCGAAAGGCGAAGATCTCCGTCAAGCCGCAGAAGGTCTCCGCCGAGTCACCCCAGGTCGGCGAGCTCGTCGGTGAGGTCGCTGCCTTCGTCGAGCCGCAGGAAGCGAACCCGGAGCGGGTCCGCGGCACGGAACCGGTCGAGACGGTGGCGTCACCGGCGAAGAAGCGCTCGTCCCGGCGCCGCCGCGGACGCCGTGGGGGAAGCGGTGGCAGCGGACAGTCGGGCGCCGCGGCGTCCTCCGAGTCGGCAGGCGGTACCCAGTCACGTGCACAGGCGCCGGCCGGCGGCGCGAAGAACCGCGGGGGCGCAGGCTCCCGGAACCGCGGTCGGGGCCGCGGCGAGACGTCGGGCCGTCGCGAGACCTCGGGTCGCACGGAGTCGTCGGGCCGCACCGAGCCCCGCCGCGGGGAGCAGTCCCGCCGCGGTGAGCAATCCCGCCGCGGCGCCACTGCGGGCTCCGGCCAGAGGCGGAGTGCCGCATCCCGGCGCGGAGAGTCCCAGAGCACCCGCGGGACCAGCGCTGAGACCCGCCGCCGCAATCGCTCACGCACCGCGACCGGAGGTTCCCAGCAGGTCTACTCGACGAGCAGCTGACCCGCACCGGCCGCCGGCCGGCCCGGGCCGGTGCTCACCGGCCCGGGTCAGCACACATTCGAACACCGTCAGCCCGATCCCCGTCAGCCCGGCCCGGGTCAACCCGATCCCCGCTCAGAACGTCGGCACGTCGTCGATGAGGGAGCGGGTGTACGCGTGCTGCGGGTTCTCGAGCACGGAGCCCGCGGGCCCGTAGTCGACGATCTTGCCCTTGTTGAGCACCGCGAGGTTGTCGGCGATGTGCCGCGAGAGCGCGATGTTGTGCGTGACGAAGAGCATCGCCAGCTGCCGTTCGGCGCGCAGGGAGCGCAGCAGGCCGATGATCGAGGCCTGCACGCTGACGTCGAGGGCTGAGGTGATCTCGTCGCAGACGAGCACATCGGGCGCATTGACAAGCGCTCGGGCGATCGCCGCCCGCTGCCGCTCACCACCGGAGAGGTCTCCGGGGCGCCGGTGGTAGAAGCTGCGACCCAGCCGCACCGCATCGAGTGCCTCCTCGACAGCGGCCTTCCGGCTCGCCGCCGTCCCGTCCCCGCTCATCTCCAAGGGCACCGTGAGCGACTGCCCGATCGAGCGCCTCGGATTGAGAGAGGAGAACGGGGACTGGAAGACGTACTGGATCCCGATCCGCTGCTCGTTCGTCCGCTTCCGCGTCGATTTCGCGAGTTCGACCCCGCGCAGACGCACCGCACCCGAGTAGTCGTCGTTGAGCCCGGCCACGCACCGCGACAGGGTCGTCTTGCCCGACCCCGACTCCCCCAGCAGCATCGTGCACTCCCCGGGTTCGAGGGTGAGATTGATGCCGTCGAGGATCTGCGCCTTCCCGTAGGCGAGTGCGACGTCGGCGACGTCGAGGAGCGGGGTGCTCGCCGAGGCGGCCCGCCCATCCCGGTCGACGGCCGTGACCGGGGCTGCCGCACTCGGCTCGTCGCCGATCTGCTTGTCCCCGGCGAGGTCGGGGACCGCGGCGAGCAGCATCTTCGTGTAGTCATGCGCCGGGTGTGAGAGCACTTCCTCGACCGGTCCCTCTTCGACGAGGTCGCCGCGGAGCATGACGGCCACCCGATCGGAGATGTCCTTGATGACGGCGAGGTCGTGGGTGATGTAGAGACCGGCGACATTGTTGGCCACCGTCATCTGCCGGATCGTGTCGAGGACGACGGCCTGCGTGGAGACGTCGAGGCCGGTCGTCGGCTCGTCGAGGATGAGGACGTCGGGGTACATCGCGAACGCCATGGCGATGCCGATGCGCTGCTGCTGACCGCCCGAGAGCTGGTGCGGCCACCGACTCTGATACGCCCGGTCGCCGGGCAGACCGACGTCGGTGAGCACCTCGGTGATCCGCGCCTCCCGCTCCGCCGAGGAGGACCCGAAGCCGTGGATCTCGAGGACCTCGCGGATCTGGTCGCCCACCCGCATCGCCGGGTTGAGGGAGAGAGCGGGATCCTGGGGGATGTAGGCGATCCGCGACCCCCGCAGGGCGCGGACGGCCTCCTCGCCGAGGTCGAGGACCTCGACGGCGGTGTCCTCCCCGCGCGGCCACAGACTCACCGAGCCCGAACCGTACTTCAGACCCGAGCGGAAGTGGCCCATGCAGGCGAGCCCCGCGGTCGTCTTGCCCGACCCGGACTCCCCCACCAGGCCGAGGATCTCTCCGCGGCTGAGGGCGAAGTCGACGCCGTGGAGGATCTCGTCACCGGCCATGGTGTCGATGCGCAGGTCGCTCACGCGCAGGACGATGCTCTCGTTCGGCGCGGAGTCGACGCCGGCAGCGGTGTCATTGGTCGTGGTCATCATTCCTCCACTGTCGTCGATGCGGTGGCCCGGGCGAACGAGTCCGCGAGCAGGTTGGTGCCGATGGTCAGCAGCGCGATCGCGATGACCGGCAGCAGCACGCCCCACGGCTGGATGCTCAGCGCGATGCGGTTCTCGTTGATCATCAGGCCCCAGTCGGCGGCCGGCGGCTGCAGGCCGAGTCCGAGGAAGGACAGTGAGGCGATCGCACCGATCGAATACGTCAGGCGCAGCCCCGCCTCAACGCTCAGCGGCCCGGTGATGTTGGGCAGGAGCTCACGGACGAGGAGCTTCGACCGCGGCATCGCGTACATCTCCGCGGCGAGGATGTAGTCCTCGTTGATGACATTGAGAGTGGCCGACCGGGCCACCCGGGCGATGCGCGGGGCGTGCGTGATGCCGATGACGGTGATGAGCACCCAGCCCTGCGGTCCGAGCACGGTGATCGCCAGCAGCGCGAACACGAGCTGCGGGATCGCCAGCAGGACGTCGTTGAGTCGCATGAGGATCGCGTCGAAGCGCCCGCCCACATACGCGGCGAGCATGCCGACGATCGCGCCGAGGACCATGCCGAGCGCCGTGGCGAGCACCGAGTAGATGATGAGCGTGAGCCCACCGGCGAGGAACCGGGAGAGCACGCTGCGGCCGAGGTTGTCGGTGCCGAAGAGCCCGTACGGGGAGAACGGCTTCGCGACGAACTCGGTCGCCGTCGACCCCGTCGCCCACGGCAGGAGAAGGGGACCGCAGAAGGCGAGGAGAACGATGAACGCCGTGAGCACGAGGCCGATGCGCCCCTGCTTCTGCGCGATGACGCGGCGGAAGAACGGCACATAGGTCGTCTGCGACTCCTTCGGCACCTCCGCGGCTTCGATGGCGTCGGACTTCATGTCGTCGAGGTTGCTGCTCATGCTGCGCTCCTCAGTTTCGGGTTGGTGAGGATGCCGACGATGTCTGCGGCGAGATTGACCACGACGTAGACGGCGGCGACGAGCATCGAGATCGCCTGGACGACCTGGACGTCGCGGTAGGTGACGGCGTCGATGAGCGCCTGCCCGATGCCGGGGTACCGGAAGAGGAACTCGACGACGACCACGCCGCCGGCCAGCCATGCGAGCTGGATCGCGACGACCTGGGCGACCGGACCGAGCGCATGGGGCACCGCGTGGCGGAAGATCACCCGGCGTTCGGGAACGCCCTTGAGGCGGGCCATCTCGACGAATCCGGAGTCGAGGACTTCGATCATCGTCGCCCGCATCATCCGCACGATGTAGGGGGTGACGACGAGGACGAGGGTGGCCGTGGGCAGGACGAGCTGCGCGGGAATCAGCCACACCGGCTGGCCCGGCGGGGCGAGTGTGACGGCGGGCAGGATCTGGAACACCGAGGTGGCGAAGATCGCGATGAGGCCGATGCCGATGACGAACTCGGGCATCGCGGCGAGCACGAGGCTGATGCCGGTCAGCGCCTGGTCGCGGCGGGTGCCGCGGTGCAGCGCCGAGTAGACGCCGAGGCCGATGCCCAAGGGCACGGAGATGATCGCGGCGAGCGCCATGAGGACGAAGGAGTTGCCGATCCGCGGTCCCAGCAGCTCCGAGACCGGTCCGCCGGTCGCCGTCGAGGTTCCGAAGTCGCCGACGAAGAGACCGCCGAGCCATTCGAGGTAGCGCTGCCAGGCCGGCAGGTTGAGACCGAGCTGTTCGTTGAGCGCCGCGATGCGCTCCGGGGTGGCCTGCTGGCCGAGGATCGCGCGGGCCGCATCGCCGGGCAGGAGGAGGGTGGCGCCGAAGACGATGAGGGAGACGGCGAGGAGGATGAAGGCGGAGAAGATCAGCCTGCGAATGATGACCTTGGCGAACATGTCACACCTTCCCGATCCACACGCGGTCGAAGCGCCAGCCGCCCAGGGGCCTGCCGGTCGCATTCGGTTCGAGGCCGCCGACGTACTTCTGGTAGGCGTCGACCTGGTTGGCGAAGCCCCAGATGATGTAGCCGCCGTTGTCGTAGAGGATCTTCTGCGCCTCGTGCTCGAGGTTGCGCCGCGAGGCCGGATCCGGCAGGGAGCGCGCCTCCTCGACGATCGAGGTGAAGTTCGGATCGTCCCAGTGGGTTTCGTTGAACGGCGATTCCGGCATCACACACGACACGCACTGCGGGAGGAAGTCACGCGTGTACCAGAAGTCCTGCGCGAAGTCCCACTGCAGGTAGTTCTCCCCGAAGAACGTCGTCGCATCGACCCGGCGGATGCTCACTCGGATGCCGGCGTCGGCGGCCTGCTGGGCGAAGACCTGCGCGGCTTCGACGACACCGGACTGGATCGGGGCGGTGACGAGCTCGACGTCGAGACCGTCGGGGTGCCCCGCCTCGGCGAGGAGCTGTCTGGCCTGCTCGACATCGCGCGTGCGCTGTGGGAAATCGGGGTAGTTCTCGCTGAGGGGACCGAACATGTCGTTGCCGATCGTGCCGTAGCCGGAGAGGACCTGCTCGATCATCTGCTCCCGGTCGACGACGAGGCGGAAGGCCTGCCGCACCCTGACGTCGTCGAAGGGCGGACGATCCACGCGCATCGTGAACGGCAGCCACATGCCGGTCTCGGAGTTGAGGATCGCCATCCGCTCGTCGGCGCCGATGACCTCGACGAGGGCGAGCGGGATCTGCGCGATCGCGTCGACCTGGCTCGAGAGGAGGGCGTTGATGAGAGCGTCGGAGTCGTTGAAGTTGAGCAGGTGGACGGCGTCGAGCCAGTTGCCGTCCGTGCGCCAGTAGTACTCGTTGCGTTCGAGCACGGTCGACACGGCCGCGGTGTGCGATCCGAGCTTGTACGGCCCAGAGCCGACGGGTGCGGCCGGGTCGTAGTCGCGGGGGACGATGCCGGTCGTGTACTCGGAGACGGAGTCGTCGAGGAGGCCGTTGGGTTCGCTGAGCCGGAACTCGACGGTGCGATCGCCGGTGGCGACGACCTCGTCGAGCATCGTGAAGCTCGCCGCCGCAGTCTTCGGATCATCGGGGTCGTTTATCCGCTCGAAGGTGAAGACGACGTCGTCGGGGGTGATGTCGCGCCCGTCGGAGAACTTGATCCCCTGCCGCAGCGTTGCCGTCCACACGGTCGCGTCGCCGTTGGGCTCGAAGGATTCGGCGAGCTCCGGCTGGATCTTGTAGTCGTCGGTGCGGGTGAGCAGGGAGTTGTAGAGGTTGACGGTGCGGGCGACGTCGCCGGAGTTGACGGGGATGTGCGCGTCGACGGTGTCGGCGGAGTTGCCGCCGGTGACCCCGACGCGCAGGGTGCCGCCGCGGACGGGATCGCCAGCGGAGATGTCGCCGGCCGCCGCGCCGCCTCCGCAGGCGCTGAGTCCGGCGAGCGCGGTGAGAGAGAGTCCCGCTCCCAGCGCTTGTCTTCGGTTCGGAGTGTTCATGGGCCTTCTTCCTGGAGTGGTTCGTCCTGGAGATGTTCCGCGGACCGCGGCCGCGCGGCCGGGTCCGGAGGTCGTGTCGCTGCCCGCATCGGCGCGGGCTCTGCGCCGGGGACGAGGATGTGGGCGCGGAGGAAGGTGTCGATCATCGCCAGCGCGTCGTCGTCGGTCAGGCTCATCTGGGCGGTGCTGCGAGCGACGCCGAGTCCGTCGATGAAGACGCTGAGGCTCTTGACCATGAGGTCGGTGTCGCCGTCGCGGACCTGGCCGACGCGCTGACCGGCGACGACGACGCCGCGGATGAGGTCCATCCATTTCGCGTAGACGGCGGCGAGGTTGAGGCGGGAGCGCTCATCGACGACGGCGCGGGCCCAGCTCTGGATCCAGATCGACCACACGCGGCGCACGGTGGGGTCGACTCCCGCATGGACGCGGGAGAACCGCAGGAGCACCTCGGCGGGGTCCTCGGGTTCGACGAGGTCACGGGCGGTCGCGATGATCTCGAGCGAATAGTGCAGGGCCGCCTCGAGCAGCGCGGTCTTCGTCCGGAAGTGGTAGTTGATCGCCGAGGCCGACAGGCCCGCGGCGGCGGCGATGTCGTGGACGCGCACGGCGTCGATGCCGCGGTCGGCGTAGAGCTCCCAGGCGGCGGCGACGATGCGGCGGCGATTGCGGGTGCCCTTCGACATCCACGTCGTCGACGCGTCCGGACGGGGGAGGTCATCGCCGGTGGCGGGCGGTGCGGACGCGCCCTCACCGGCCGCCTCGGTGAGCGAATGGGTGGGAGCCAGCGGTGCGGTCTGTCGCCGAGGTGCGCCCTCCTCACGCCCGAGCGTGAGCCAGTCCGTGGTGACGTCGGTGAGCTGGGCGATGCGCGTGATCTCCTCGACGCGGAACTTGCGGGTGCCGGCGAGGGACTTCGAGAGCTTGCTCGGTTCGAGACCGATGCTGCGGGCGACCTCGCTGTGGTTGATTCCCGCGTCCCGAATGGCATTGCGCACACGGGTGCCGAGGCCGGCGCGACCGCCGTGATCTGCTTCTCTGCCCTCGAACACCATCCCAGTGTGCACACCTGTTGCGATTATGGCAAGAGTTACTCTGGTTTCGCGCAGTTTTCGTGACCGGACCGCAATGTGACTTTCCCGAGAGAACCGGGCCGGACTCGCGCTCGAGCAGGGTCTTCGGCCGTCGTCCACTAGACTCTCCGGGGCAATCGGAATCGTCGGACGAACATGGAGCAGGCACGACATGCGTTCATCCCTGAAGTCACTGACCGCGAAGAAGCCTCCCATCAGCCGGTGGGTGCGCAAGGCGGGGCTGTCGGCTCTCAACTCGCGGCCGTGGCAGGCGACCAGTCGCTGGCTGCGGGGGGCGAAGGCGATCGAACGCCTCGAAGCGAAGTACGACGGTTCGGGCCTGAAGACCCCGGTCATCGCGTACTTCGGCGACGGACCGGCGAAGATCTACCAGATCCTCCAGTGGATCCCCATCTTCGAAGAGCTCGACCGGACGCATCCGGTGGCGATCGTCCTCCGATCCCCCGGCGCGCTGCAGGAGCTGCGCGCGGTGACGAAGCTGCCTCTCGTGCTCAAGCGCCAGTTCGATCCGCTCCAGGACTTCTACTACGACCTCGACCCGAAGGTCGCCCTCTACGTCAACAACGGCGTGCGCAACTTCCAGTCTCTCGGCTATGCACCGATGGTCCACGTGCACCTCAACCACGGTGAGAGCGACAAGATCTCGATGGTGTCGAACCAGGTCAAAGCCTACGATCGCGTCTTCGTCGCCGGTCCCGCCGCGATCGACCGGCACCGGAAGGCGCTCATCGAGTTCGACCTCGGCAAGCTCGTCGAGGTCGGCAGGCCGCAGCTCGACATCGATCAGACATCGACGCTGCCGCCGACGACGAAGCGCACCGTGATGTACGCCCCGACGTGGGAGGGCGAGAACGACGCGAACAACTACACCTCGCTCGATCTCTTCGGCGAGGCCATCGTCGCAGCGATCCTCAGCACCCCGAACACCCGCCTCGTCTACAAGCCGCACCCCCGGGTCGAACAGTCCGACGACCCCGGTGTCGTCGCAGCCGATGCGCGGATTCGGGAGCTCATCGCCGAGGCGGACCGCGCCGAGACCGCCGGCGCGGGACCAGGCGGCACCGGGGCAGGCGGTGGGCATCTCATCTCGATGCAGGGCGACATCCTGCCGATGTTCGCCGACGTCGACCTCATGGTCACCGACGTCTCGAGTGTCGGTCTCGACTTCCTCTACCTGCGGCCGGAGAAGCCGATCATCATCACCGATCGCCGGGACGATCTCGCGGCGATCAACGAGGATTCGCCGATCACCCGAGCCACTCCCGTCGTGTCGCAGTCGACGATCGCCGAGATCGCCGATACGATCGCCACCGAGCTCGACGCCGACACCACGGCGGCCCAGCGCGCGAAGCTGCGCGAGTACTATTTCGGGCGCCGTGCCGTCGGCGATTCGACCCGGGAGTTCGTCGCCACGATCTCCGGGCTCATCGCCTCACGGCAGCGGGAGATGCTCGCGAAGACCGACCTCGACTGAGAGCTCGGTCTCAGCGACCGAACCGTCGGTCGCAGCGACCTGACCCTCGGCCTCAGCGGGCCATCTCGCGGAAGAGGTCCTCCCACCGGTCGAGGATGCGCTCGGGGGCGTACTGCGCCATGTCGGCGCGGACCTCGTCCGACATCTGCGCCAGCGCCGCGGGATCGGCGGCCAGCGTCTGCAGCCGCTCGGCGAGGGCGGTGACGTTGTTCTGGGCGACGATGTACCCGGTGCGCCCGGAGTCGATGAGCATCTCGACACCCGGTGAGCAGTCGAAGGACACCGTGGGCACGCCGGAGAGTCCGGCCTCGACGATCGAGATCGGCAGACCCTCGTGCTGGGAGGAGATGACGTGGATCTTCGCGCTCGCGAGCACCTCGGCGACCGCGTCGGTCTTGCCCATGAGCGCGGCACGGGGAATCGCGCGGTCATCGATGAGGGCCTGCAGACTCTCGCGCAGTTCGCCCTCGCCGTAGAGCTCGACGCTCCAGTCGGGAAGGGCGGGGGCGATCTCGGCCCAGGCCGCCAGCAGGTAGTGCAGCGACTTGACCTCGTCGTAGCGCCCGAGCGCGACGATGGTGTTGCGGCGCGCGGGCCCGGTCTCCGCAACGGCACCGGTCTCCGCCCCGGCGAGGGTGACGGGGTTGGGGATCCACCCGGTGTTGTTCAGCCCGGCGAGGCGGAAGCGCTCGGCGTCCTCGGCCGTGAGGAACACGGTGCGGTCGACGTCGGCGTAGGCCTGCAGCACGCGGCTGGCGTCCCGCCCGGTGCGCGTGGCCCCGTCGTAGGACCCGTGGTACTGGCCGATGACCCGCGGCTGGCGGGGATCGGCGGCGTCGTAACGGGCTTCGAGCATGTGCTCCATGCCGTAGACCTGCGTGCAGATGATGAGCGTGCGCGGACCCCACTCGGGCAGGAGTGTCCGCAGCTTGTCGACGGCGATCTTGCGCAGGTCGAAACGCTTCCGGTACCGCCGCATGCGCTCCCGGTCCTTCTTGTCCGCGTCAGAGCGGATCGTCCAGTCCGGCGGCGGAGGCTCGGGCATGAGCGTGCGCACCGTGATGTCGGCGGAGCGCTCGACGACCTGACCGTGACCTTCCGGCGGGGGCGAGACCCCGACGAGCTCGGTGGCGTATCCCCGGGCGTGGAACCCGTCCGCCATCGTGCTGATGAAGCGTCCGACACCGCCGAGGCGGTCGACGTCGTTGGCCATGAGGACGATCCGATCGAACTGCGTCTGCGCCATCACTGAGCTCCCCAAATCATTGCGATCGTCGTCGCGGCGACATCACCGGGTTCGGTGCCGACGAAGTCCTCCCGGAAGCGGCGCCGCAGCGGCTCCGCCTCGTCGTCTCCTGCGGCCCTGATCGCCGCGACGAGTTCCTCCTGGTCGGTGACCAGCGGTCCCGGACGATGGTCGCGCAGGTCGAAGTAGGTGCCGCGTGCGGAGTTCGCGTAGTCGTCGAGGTCGTACGCATAGAGGATGATCGGTCGGTCGAGACTGAGGTAGTCGAAGATGATGCTCGAGTAGTCGGAGACGAGGATGTCCGCGGCCTGGAGCACCTGTGCGGTGTCGGCGATGCCGCTGACGTCGATGACCCGGCCGCGCAGGTGCGGCGGCACGGCGATGCGGTTGAGGTAGTGGGGCCGCAGCAGGATCTGATAGTCCTCACCGAGGTCGTCGACGAGTTCGGTGAGGTCGAGTTCGAGCGAGGCCTGCCCGCGGGTGCGGAACGTCGGGGCGTAGAGCACGCTCGTCTTCGCCGGGTCGAGGTCGAGGCGCTCCTTGGCCGCGGAGATCCCTGCGGTGTCGCTGACGAGAACGTCGTTGCGCGGCGATCCCACCGGCAGCTGCGCACGCTCATACCGGAACGCCGGCACGAAGGTGTCGCGGAAGTAGGCGCTGGGGATGCTGAGGAAGTCCCAGTAGCCGACTCTCCGTTCGAGATCGGCGATGTCCTCGCGCGCGCCGAACTCGAGGCTCGGCTCGTCGAAGCCCATCTTCTTGATGGGGATGCCGTGCCACGTCTGGATGTAGACCTGACCCGGTCGTTTGACGTAGCCGACGGGCAGGGTCTGGTTGTCGATGATGTACTTCGCCCGGGCGAGCGTGCGGTAGTAGTCGACGGTGTTGCGGATGACGACGTCCTCGCGGCCCGCCGCCCAGCGCTGGTTGGCCGCCGCCACGACGACGATCCTGAGGTCGGGTCGGGTGCGTCGCAGCTCCGCGGCGAGGACGTGGGGCGAGTCGGACTCGGTGGTGCCCATGTGGGATTCGACGACGACGAGGCGGTCGTCGAGCTGCTCACGAGCCTCCGCGGCGATCCGCTCCCCTTCGGCGACGAGCGCATGGGAGGGCAGGGGAACGTATCTGTCCCGCAGCGCGGTCTGACCGGTCGAGAGCAGCGGCTTGATCGCCCGGCGCAGTCGCCGGCGCTGCTTCCCGATCCGGGCGAGGCGGAAGGCCAGGGTACCGATCTCCGTGGCGTAGGGCTGATAGCGGATGTTGGCCAGCGACTCGGCGACCCCGTGAGGCTGGGTCTTCTGCTTGCTTCCGACGAATCCCTTCTTCACCCGCAGCGGGAGGAGCGTCGAGGCGGTGCCGTTCGTCAGCTCCATGCGGATGGAGATCTTCGGCCGCACGGCACGGTCGATGGCGGCGGGGAACTCGAACTCGGTGGTCCATTCCACCTCGCCGTCGGCGGTGCGCTCCCAGCGCACGGGTGCCACCCATTCCCGCTGGAAGCCCCAGCGCTCCCTGATGAGCATCCGCGCGGTGAGATCGGGCCGATCGAGCTTGGCGAACGAGTCGGGGATGCGCCCGGAGATCGTCACCCGGTTCTTCCCGTCGATGGCGACGGCGTCGACGGCGTTGTAGAACTTGAACGCGTACCACGGGATCGCGACGACCTCGGCGGCGTCGAAGGTCGCGAGCATGTGCTCACGGGAGTCGTCCGGGTAGGCGGCGAAGGTCTCCAGCTCCCACAGGCTGCGCTGCCCACCCGGCTCCCAGTCGCCGTAGAGATCCCACGTGCCCGAGGCGATGTGGGCCATCCGGGAGACGAGGTCGACATCCTCGGCGAGGGCCGACGCGACGAGCAGTCGATCGTCGCGGGGCACGTCGGCGTAGATCTCGGTGGGGATCGATTCGATGAGCGGCTTGAGTTCGGCGAGGAGCTCAGGCGCGAGGTTGGGCACCTGGCCGTGGGCGATGTCGTTGAGGTAGAGCCGGGCGTCGTGGCGGAGGATCTTCAGCTGCAGGCGGGCATGGAGCGCCGGCACGGTGGCCGGATCGGCGACCCGGAGGACTTCGGCGAGAGCGACCTTGCGGTGCTGGAGGTTCCTGATGTCGTCGCGCTGGTTCGTGATCGACTTGCGGACCTTGATGGGATAGAGGTTCCACTGATAGACGAATTCGGGGATGACGCGGATGCCGTCTGCCTTCGCGAACACCTCGGCGGTGAAGATGAGGTCCTCGTAGTGGAGTTCCTCCCGGAAGCGGATGCCGTTGGCCCGCAGCATCTCCATGCGGTAGAGCTTCGCCACGGCGATCGTGTCGATGCAGAGCTCCGGGTTCTCCTCGATCGTGTCGAAGTGCTGCTCTTCCCGGTAGAGGCGGTGGTGCCAGCCGCGGAACTTCTTCTTCGCGATGTCCCGGCGCCGCGTCTTGGCCATGACGATGTCGGCATCGCTGCGCTCCGCGGCCGTGAGCAGGTTGTAGGTCGCATGGCGCTCGAGGATGTCGTCGCTGTCGAGGAACGTCAGGTACGGGGCGCTCGCGTTCTCCATTCCGATGTTGCGCGGCGCCCCCGGCCCGCCGCTGTTCTTCGGCGTCTGGAACACCCGCAGCCGCGGTTCGTCCCGCGCCAGCTCGGAGACGTACTCGAAGGACCCGTCGGTGGAGCAGTCGTCGACGACGATGACCTCGGTGCCCTTGAGCGTCTGGTCGAGGGCGGAGCGGATCGCGGTGCCGACGTTCGCGATGTCGTTGAACATGATGATGACCACGGTGACCAACGGCCGTCCGTCGATGCCCCAGACGGTCTCCGGCGGGGTGTTTGCGGTCGTGTCGGCGGCGCGCACCGCTGGGTGAGTCAAAGTGTTCTCCGTCGTTGTCTTCTCTATCGGTCGGGCGCTGCCCTGGGGCGGCTCAGACGACCGGGGGCCGGCCGTGGCGCGCCATGCGCAGGACACCGCGCCCGGACAGCTTCCGGTGCTGCTCGTCGTCGCTCCACGGGTCGAGCTTCCACCCGTCGCGCCACCCCTCGAACCACGGGCGCAGCTGGTCGGGCTTGTTCGCCCATTTCAGGCACTGCATGAGCGTCCACGATCCAACGTACATCCAATTGAAGGGCCACGGCAGGTTCCGCCGGGCCAGCCACACGCGGTTGCGGGCGTTCATGTAGAAGTACTCGTCATGGCGGCTCGGGTCGATGACGGGGTGGGCGACGGCGAGGTCGCCCATGTACCACACGGAGTACCCGGCGTCCCAGACCCGCCAGGCGAGTTCGATGCCCTCATGGGCGTACCAGAACGGGGCCGGCCAGCCGCCGCATTCGTCGAAGGCCTTGCGCTGCATGCACACGGCACCCTCCCACACGGAGAAGACGTTCGAGGAATGGTCGGCCTCGCCCTTCTTCAGGCGCGGAATCCAGCGCTTCGGCGACGCCGGTCCGCCCGGCTCCTCGACGCGGGGCTGGACGAGCCCGATCTTCGGCTTCGTGCGCATCAGCTGGGCCATGCGCATGAGCGTGGTGTCATCGGGCAGCCAGGCATCGTCGTCGAGGAAGAAGAGGAACTCCCCCTTGACGTGCGGCACCCCGGCATTGCGCCCGGCGGGGATGCCGAGGTTCTCCGGCAGGGCGAGACGCTTGACGGCCGGCGGGATGCCCTGCGGTTCCCAGCCGTTGCCGACGCACACGATGTCGAGGTCAACGCCCTTCTGCGCGAGGAGCGAGTCGAAGCCGCGGTTGAGCTCCTCCAGTCGCTTGCCCTGGGTGAGCACGACGACGCCGAAGGTGTACTTCCGGTTCGCCTCGAAGCGCTGGGCGAGGACCCGTGAGGTGTTCGTCATGACAGCCTCTTCGACGCCATGATCGACATGAAGTGGCCGATGACCGAGAGCAGGCAGAGCGGCACGAGGATGAGCACGAGCCAGCGCTCACCGACGAGCGGGGCGGCGCCGAGCGGCACGACGACGGCGGTGACGATGCTCGAGAGCAGGGCGAGCAGCGAGAGTTCGACCGAATGGTAGATGCGGTGGAACGGGACGAAGCGGGCCGCGCGCTTGAGCTTCGCGGTGAAGCCGGGGTTGAGCGCGGTGGCGGCCTGCGAGTCGGCGAGCTTGTCGAGGCCGTTGAAGGCGCGGGACACGTGCACCATGTCGTTGAGCGCCTTGTTGAGCAGGACGAGGGAGGCGAGCATGGAGCCGGCGAGCAGGTACGGGTACGTGCCGCCGGGATCGGTGGTGAGGTTCGACCATTCGCCGACCGCGCGCGCTCCGAGTGCGAAGGCGACAAGGCCCTCGGTCGTGTAGTGGCCGACCTTGTCGAGGAAGACGCCCTTGGCGCCGCTCGTGCCGCGCCACCGCGCGACCTCTCCGTCGCAGCAGTCGATGTACATCTGCACCTGCGAGAAGAAGACGGCGAGGACGGCGCCCCAGATTCCGGGAATGAGCAGCGACGCGGCGATGCACCACCCGGCGACGATCATCATCCCGGTCACGCCGTTGGCGCTGATCCGGGTGCGCACGAGCAGCATCGTGAAGTAGATGGAGAAGTGCCGCAGGTAGAGCTGAGCCGTCCAGTGCTCGGCGTTCTTCCGCGTGCGGACTTCGATCGGCTGGGCCTTGGCGCGCAGTTCGGCCAGGGTCGGGTATCGTGACTGCTTCTCCGCGCTCACTCCCGACCTGCCTTTTGACTGCATCTGACCCCGACAATTCACGCCAAGTTTACCGACTGTCCAAACCCCTGGCCACTTCCGTGACCGCCGACACGACCGCGTGTTTCCCGCAGGGCATCCTGACCGACCCCGCCGCAGCGGTGGGCGGTTGCCGTTCAGCCCACCGTGAAGCTGAGGTTGTCCTTGACCGTGCGATACGCGGAGATCCGCCCGTCCGCGCCCTGTGCGTCCTCGGTCGCGACCGCGGCGGCATCCGAGCCG
Organism: Brevibacterium sp. NPDC056726; assembly: GCF_042790515.1. NCBI lineage: Bacteria > Bacillati > Actinomycetota > Actinomycetes > Micrococcales > Brevibacteriaceae > Brevibacterium > Brevibacterium sp. NPDC056726. The sequence goes on from NZ_JBHTYZ010000001.1 coordinate 177,802, forward strand.
AAGGCGATCCTCGGGTGGTGGATTCCGTCCGTGCCCGTCCACTGCCACCACGCGTCGAGCGTCGCCCCTGCCGGCACGATCGACAGTTCCTCTCCGCTGAAGACGGCCCTGCCGTGCGCATCGACCGCCGAGGCGAACGCATAGCTCCCGTCGCGCGTGCCCAAGACGACCGCGAAGTCCTCACCGGGGGCGGTGCCTCCGACGGTGATCCGCACCCCGCCGTCGGCGGTCGTCTCGGGTGCCGCGGTGAGTGCGGGGGCGGTCGTCTTCGGCCGGTTCTTCGCGGTTGTCCGCAGCCGCGAGAAGAGCTCCGCCCAGCGTGCGGTGGCGCTGTCGTCGCTGAATGTTGCGGCCTTCGCCACGGCGGCGCGCCGCAGGGCGGCGATCGTGGCGGCGTCGGCGTCGAGGAGGCCGGTGATCGCGTCGGCCATGGCGTTGCTGTCGGCGACGAGGTACCCGTTCTCCCCGGAGTCGATGATGTCGGAGGGACCGTATCTGATGTCGTAGGCGAGCGGGATGCAGCCTCTGGCCATGGCTTCGATGAGCACGACGCCCATGCCCTCGAAGGAACTCGTGAGGAGGATGAAGGAGTGGTCGCGCAGCCTCTCGGCGGCCCCGTCGACGTGGCCGGAGAAGGCGACGCGGGAGCTGAGGACATCGCTGTCGGCGACGATCGCTTCGAGCTCGGCTCGCTTCTCCCCGTCGCCGATGATCTCGAGGGACATCTCGGGTCCGACCCGCGCGACGGCGGCCAGCGCCTCGCCGATGCGCTTCTGACCCGTCAGTCGGGCGAGCACGACACCGCGTCCCGGCGGCCGGGGATCGCTCTCCGGTGACGGGTGTCCGACCTCGTCGACGGCGGTCGAGTTGGGGATGACGACGAGCGTCGGCGCGCTGCCGAAGGCGGCGGCGAAGTCCGCCCGCTGCTTCTCGGTGAGGAAGACGAGGAAGTCGTAGTCGAACCAGTGCCTGAGGATCTCGATCCGGGAGCGGGTGAAGGGACCGTTGACCGACGCGGTTCCCGGGTGGAGGTGGGAATTGTGGAGGACCTGGCCGATGCGCAGGTGGTCGCGCTTGTAGCGGTGGAGGAACGTCGCGATGAACTTCGATTCGTTGATGAGGATCGACGGCTCGCCGCCGGTCGCGGCGTCGAGCCATGCGAAGTAGAAGTCTCTGGCGCGGGCGAACTCGGACACGCAGGCACCGTCGTGGTCGAGGAGCACGAGCCGCCGCGCACTCCCGGTGCGGTCGTCGATGAGGAACGTCGTGCCGTCTGGGCGCAGATGATCGACCCGTTCGATCGTGCCGTCGGCGGCGAAGTACTCGATGTAGCGGTCGGTGGCGTTCGTCGGCCCCGGTGCGTGCTGTGGGGGAACCCCGGCCTCGGCGGGGCGGCCGCCGAACCGGCGCAGGGCACGCCGATCGTACCCGGCGACCTCGTCCCAGGCGTTGCGCAGACGCATGCCGTCGATGAGTTCGCCCGTCTCCCGCAGTCGCTGCCTGGCCTCGGCGACGTCGAGGCGGTAGTCGAGGGTGAGGACATCGACGTCGATCCCGAGGAGGGTGACGAAGTTCCGTGACCGGCGCAGCATGACCTTGGTGAGACCGCCGAACTCCTGGGGGATCGACCAGGTGAGGTCGAAGATGCGGGTCGGTGGGGCCGAGTTGGAGGCGGTGGCGCGGCGGATTCGCCGGAGCAGGCGGTTGAGTGGCATAGATGGCGTTCCTTGGTGGTGGGGCTGGGGTGCGAAGCGCCGGCTGGGACGTGTCTGCGGAATGCTATCCCATCGATCTTCGGCCGAGCCTGGTCAGCCGCTTCGCGAAGGCGCGTGCCCCGCTCGAAACGTGGAGGTTCGCCCCGCCGAGGCTGGTGGGCGTGACCTCGACGCGCAGCCCCCAGCGGCGGGCGGAGAGCACACCGGTGTCGGCGAGTCCGACGCGGACCGCCTTCGTCTCTGCGGTGCCGGTGGCGGCGCGGGCGTAGACCTTGACCGTGCCGTGGGCGAGCAGCGCCTTGAGCGGGATCTCGACGCGGAACCGCCTCGCGGCGTTGGCAGCGGCGTCGGGTGAGTCGGCGGCGACGGGCAGAAGGTCCGCCGCGAACTCGGCGATGTCGTCATCGCCGCGGCGGAGGACGAACGTCAGCGCCGTGATGTCGGGGGCGGCGAGGAGAGCGGCAGCGCGGCCTGCGAGTGCGAGGCGGGCTCCGGTGAGCTCAGCCCGGTCGACCTCGGCGACGACGAGGCGGCTGCGATTCCCGCGCCGGCTCACGGCTTCGACGAGGGCGGGGATCCCCGTGGAGAGGCTCCACACCCGCGCCCGGTTGAGGGGGCTGTAGAAATCGAAGAGCCTGGAGGGCAGGCAGAACTCGTCGACGAGCTTCTTCGACTCGGCGATCCACGACAGGCGGAACTCCACGCGCCGACCGTCGAAGCTGTCGTTGAAGCGGTTGAGGGTGACCCGTCGGAACCAGTCGGCCATGGCCTCGCGGCGCAGTTCGGGCTCCCAGGGTCCCGAGGTCAGCGGGAGGAGGCTTTCGCGAATGCCCTGCGCGTGCAGCTCCGGAGCGGTGCCGGTCTGGCTGATGTGTCCCCCGCCGTGGTCGTAGACGAAGTAGTAGGTGCGGTCGGCGAGGATCGAGACCTTCGACGCCGCGGCGTAGGCGCGGAAGCAGAATTGGGCGTCTTCGAGCCTGATCTTGTGCGCGGGGAAGCGCAGATCGTGGTCGGCGAGGAAGGACCGGCGGAAGAGCTTGAAGGAGTAGTTCGACCGCACGAGGCGTCGGATGTCGCCCTCGTCCTGCGTCTCGGCGAAGACGTCGGCGTGGGTGTGGCGTCCTCCCCGTCCCTCGATCGTCACGAGCACGACGTCGCTGCCCTGCGCATCGGCGTAGGCGACGGCCGCTCCCAGGCAGTCGCCGTCGAGGCGGTCGTCGGCGTCGTGGAAGAACACGTAGTCTCCGCGGGCCGCGTCCAGGCCGGTGTTGCGGGGACCACCCGCCCAGCCGGAGTTCTCCTGGCGGATGACCCGCACATTCGGATGCCGGGCGGCCGCCTCGGCGAGGACCTGCGGTGTGTCGTCGGTCGACCCGTCGTCGACGACGATGACCTCCGTCAGTCCGTCGTCGCAGGTCTGAGCTGCAGCGATGTCGACGGCGGTGCGGACGTGGGAGGGGTTGTTGAAGACGGGGATGACGATCGAAAGGCGCACCGGGTCTGCTCCGGCCGTCTTCTCATTCACTTAGGGGGTTCTCCTCATGGCTGGGGATGAGATGAGGACTGAGGATCAGGAGTTGCTGAGCTCGGATTTGATCCTGGTCGTGGAGATCTCCGGGGTCCGCGAGAGGTAGACGACGTCGACCTTGTCCTTGAGGAAGTCGAATTCGCCTTCCCAGTCGTCACCCATGACGAAGGTGTCGATGTGGTACTTGTCGACGTCGGTGGCCTTCTGCTCCCAGTTGTCCTCGGGGATGACGAGGTCGACGTAGCGGATGGCTTCGAGCATGCGCTTGCGGTCCTCGTAGGTGAAGTACGACTTCTTGCCCTTGCCTGCGTTGAATTCGTCGCTCGAGAGCGCGACGACGAGGTAGTCGCCCTGTTCCTTGGCCCGCTGCAGGAGCCGGATGTGGCCGTAGTGCAGCAGGTCGAACGTGCCATAGGTGATGACTCGACGCATGCGCGGTGTTTCCCAACTGTCAAAGGACGCGCCGTCGAAGGCAGACACGTCCCGCAATATCGTAGAATTTCACGTCAAGTTTACCAGCCCGTTACCTGGGCGGGGAATCGAGAGACGGCGGTCACGCGCGTGTGCTCAGCTCCTCCGTGCGTGCGGCGATGACCTGTTCTGTGGCCGCGAGGAGGCGGGCGAGCTGCTGGCCCGCCTCGGTGGCTCCGAGGTAGTGGGCGCTCAGGGCCGGATCGGCCTGCGCGTGAGCGAGAGTCTCAGCGACGGCCGCGGGATCGTCGCGTGAGAGCGTCGGCGTCCGATCGAACAGGCCGCCGTCGAGGACCTCGGCGCCTCGGCCCCCGGGTTCGACCATGACGAGCGGCTTGCGCGTCGACAGCCAGTCGAAGGCGACGGACGACATCTCAGCGAGCGCGGCATCGGCGACGTCGAACTGCCAGCCCACCGTTCGCGTGCGGTCGACGAAGCCCCGCGGATGCGCGGTGAGGCGGCTCTCCACCTCGGCGAGGGCACGGGCGAACTCGGACTCGAGCACTCCGGTGCGCGGATGCGGCCGGAAGATCACCCGGTATCCGGCGGCGAGCAGGGACTCGGCCACGATGACACCGGTGTCCGGGAGCGTGCCGTAGGCCATGGCCGCGGAGTCGCCCTCCCAGGTCGGCGCCCAGAACACGGTGGGGCCGGCGGGAGCCGTGTCGGCGAAGTCCGTCCAGGCGGCCGGGGTCGTCCGGGGCCGATCGAGCGGGGGGCGCCCGACGTCGATCATCCGGTCCTCGGGCATCCCGATGAGGGCGCGGCGGATCCGTTCGCGCGCAGCGGGGCCGGCGGTGAAGACGTAGTCATAGGCCTTGAGCTGATTGGAGATCATCGAGACCTTCTCGCTCTCCCCGTGGCTGAGATGAACATGGGCCGGACGGGGGAAGCGGAGGGCTTGGAAGTTGCCCGTCGCCTGGTTGACGTAGAAGACCACGCGAAGCTCCGGGTCGGTCATGAACCGGTCGAGCCCTTTGGTCAGCCGGGAGAAGCGGACGGGCAGGCTCGTCAGGCCGGCGATGTGCACAGCCACCTGCGCGTCGCGGACAAAGATCGCCAAGGGCTCCGTGCCGTGGCCTGCCTCCCGCAGGCGCGCAGCGCACTGCTCGAAGGACCACAGCCACTGCTCGAGCTGATAGGCCGATGTCATGTCCGAAGCGAAGTACGCGCACACGACGAACCGATCGGTGTCCTGCGGGGCGAAATCGCGCGGCAGGCGCGATTCGGCCCAGCGGCCCTGCACGATCCGGGAACCGACCCGGAAAGCGGATCGGGCCAGCCTGGTTCCGCCGGCGATGCCGCTGCTCAGTCTCCTCGGCAGATTCGTCATTCCTCCATTGTGCCTGGCAGGACGCCCTCACCCCGCATCCGAGGAATGATGCCCGTCCTCCACCCCCGTCGAGTACCTTGGGGTGTGAGCCCAACCCAAGGAGATCCGATGGCCCCCTCACGCCGACTTCCCACTCCCCCGATCAACCGTCGACTCCGCGGGACCACGGGCGCGGGCCGGCCGGGGAACGCGAAACCGTCCGCCACCGGCAAGGGCGGGAACCGCGGACCGGAGGCGAGCACCTCGGCGCCGGTGCTGCTGAGCCGACAGATCGTCGACAGTCAGCCGCAGCCGGTCTCCGTGACGACCTCCTTCGCCGAGGCGCTCGCGGCCTGCGCACCGCAGGGTCCGACCCCGCCGGGGACGATCACGCAGGTCATCGTCCCGCATTCGACGCCGGAGCTGCTCGCGGAGATCGCGACGACATGGGATCTCCACCCGGTGCTCGTCGACGACCTCTTCCACGCCGATCAGCGGCCGAAGGTCGAACGCTACGACGACGTCCTCTTCGTCGTCCTCATCTCCGCGCTCTACGTCGACGCCGAGGAGGAGGTCGACTTCAGCGAGTTCCATCTCCTCATGAAGGGCGACGACCTCGTCATCATCTGCCAGGACGGCCGCTTCATCGACGGCATGCCGATTCCCTCGGACGTCCACGACCTCGAGGAGCACTTCTCCGACGCCGACCTCATCCGGAAGTCCGACAAGGCGCTGCTCTCGCTCGGTCCCGAGGCCCTCATCTACCGCCTGCTCGACGGTGTCGTCGACGGCTACTTTCCTGTCATCGACGGTCTGCAGGATGACAAGGACGGGATCGAACGCCAGGTCTTCAGCGGCGACCCGGCCGCAGCCGAGCGCATCTATCGCCTCAGCCAGGAGGTCATCGACGTCCTCCACGCCACGACCCACCTCAGTCGGCTCACTCAGGCGCTGAGCAACGGCGCGACGAAGTACGACATCCCCGAGGAGCTGCGCACCTACCTCAACGACGTCACCGACCACCTCACCCGGGTCCTCGCCGAGGCGGGGGAACTGCGCGAATCCCTCTCCCAGATCCTCAACGTCAACGCCACCCTCGTGGCCCAACGCCAGAACGAGGACATGAAGAAGATCTCCGGCTGGGCCGCGATCCTCTTCGCCCCCTCCCTCATCGGCGCGATCTACGGGATGAACTTCGCGAACATGCCCGAACTCAACTGGAGGTTCGGGTACCCGATGGCGCTGCTCCTCATGGTCGGTCTCAGCGTCACCCTCTACACGGTCTTCCGTGTGAAGAAGTGGATGTGACCGAATCGGTGCCAACGGATCTCAGCCGTCGCCTCCGGGCGGACTTAGACTGAAGTGGCACCATCCCTTGGCAAGTCCCCTTCATGAGGAGTTGAGATGACCACATCACCCGAATCCCAGAACTTCCCCGACCCGAACCCCGACCCGAACCCCGCCGCCGACACTCCGCCGAACGACGGCTACCGCAACCCGGTCGACTCGACGCGCTCCCTGCTCACCGAGCTCGGCAAGGGCGTGTTCTGGGTCGTCCTGCTCCGCGGCATCCTCGCGATCGTCTTCGGCATCCTCGTCTTCGCCGCCCCCGACGCCGTGGCCCTGGTCATCGGCATCTGGATCGGCGCGTGGCTCTTCGTGGACGGCATCCTCACCATCGTCAACGCGAACACCGCCCGCAAGGCCGGGCTGTCGTGGGGGTGGGAGCTGACCGCCGGCATCATCTACATCATCGTCGGCCTGCTCATCTTCATCGCCCCGCTCGCGTTCGCCATGCTCTCCGGCGTCCTGGTGCTGTGGTTCATGGCCTTCGGCATGCTGCTGCGCGGCATCTTCAGCCTCGCCTCGAAGGCTTACCGCGGCTGGTCGAAGCTCCTCGGCGTCATCGACATCATCTTCGCGATCATCCTCATGATCGTCGTCTTCACCTCACCGGCCGCCGCCGTGACCGCACTGCTCTGGGTGATCGGCGTCTACGCGATCCTCTTCGGCATCTTCCTCATCGTCATGGCGTTCATGGCCCGCTCCCAGGCCAAGCGCGTGATGCAGGGCTGAGGACCCCGGAAACCCACAGTCGTCTGCTGAGACAGAGAGAAGATGATCAGCACCAACAAATCACCACTGCGACGCTTCACCCTCACCGCGGCAGCGACGATGTTCACCCTCGTCGCTGCCGCGGGGTGCGCGACCTCCGCACCGGAGACAGCGGTTGACCCTGGTTCAACAGGAGACACCGCGACCAGTGACACCGCCTCCGTCGCCGACCTGTCCTCCCCGGTGACGATCTCCCACCGCGGTGGGGCCCTCGTCTACCCGGAGGAGTCGATGGAGGGCTTCACCGCCTCGGCGCAGGACGGATTCCTCCCCGAGATGGACATCCAGTTCCTGTCCGACGGCACTCCCGTGCTCATCCACGACGACACCGCGGACCGCACGCTCAACGGCGCCACCGGCCCGATCCGGGATCTCACCCTCGAGCAGTGGGACGCTGCGACGATCGCGAACCCGACGGGCGGGGCGCCCGCGGAGACGGTCACGCTGACCGAGCTGCTCGACGAACTCGGCGGCGAGGTCGTCCTCGTGCCCGAGATCAAGCCCGGGGCCACCTCGGCGGAGGTCGACTCCGTCCTCGACGAATTCACCGAGCGCGGACTCACCGCCTCCCTCATCGTCCAGTCCTTCGACTTCGACACGGCCGCGACGATCGCCGACCGCGGGTTCACCTCCCTCTACCTCTTCGACGGCACCCTGCCGGAACAGACTCCGGAGCAGATCGCCGCGGCGGGGATCACCTGGGTGGGACCGAACAGGTCCCTCCCGGCCGACGACGTCGCCGCCCTGACCACTGCGGGACTGCAGGTGGCCCCGTACGGCCTGACAAGCGCCGAGGATGTCGCCGCACTGCCCGACGGCGTCGCCGGCTGGTTCACCGACGACCCGTGGGACGAGTGAGCGCGGGCCGCCCGTTCCGCGAGGTGAGCTCCACGCTCCGGGCGACCTGAGCGGGAGTACAGTGTGGATTCGTGAGCCCCGAGACCGACCCTGCCGAGAATCCCCCGGAGAACCGCCCCTCCCCCACCCGGCCGCCGCTGGCGGTCTCCCTCGCAGCGTTCGTCAGCAGCTTCGACCGGTTCGCGATCAGTCCGCTGCTCGTCCTCGTCGCCGCCGACCTCGGCGTCACCCTCGCCCAGGCGCTCGCGGTGGCCAGCGCGTACTACCTCGCCTACGGGGTGAGTCAGCCGCTGTGGGGGATGCTCTCAGACCGCATCGGGCGGATCCGCCTCATGCGCGCCAGCCTCATCGCCGCGGCGCTCGTCGGCATCGTCGCAGCACTCGCGCCCAACCTCACCGTCCTCATCATCGCCCGCACCTTGGGCGGTGCGTTCTACGGCGCGATCGTCCCGACCTCGCTGACATACGTCGGCGACACCGTCGATGAACGGCACCGGCAGCCGGCACTGGCCGATCTCATGGCCGCGATCGCCGTCGGCACGGCGGTCGCCACGGCCCTGGCCGGGATCATCGCCGACCTCCTCGACTGGCGGGTCGTCTTCGTGATCACCTCGGTGCTCGCGCTCCTCTCCGTCCTCGGCCTCGCCCGCGCCCCTGAGGCGCCGCGGGCGCCGCGGGCCCCGCGGGCGGGCATGCTGACGACGATCGGGATGGCGCTGGGCAACCGGTGGGTGCTCGTCGTCATCGCCCTCGTCGTCGTCGAGGGCGCCGTCGTCCTCGGCGTCCTCACGCTCCTCGCCCCCGCCCTCCAGTCCCTCGGGGTCGGCGCGGCGATCGCCGGGCTCGCGACCGCCGCCTACGGGGTCGGCGTCATCCTCACCAGCCGCCTCATCAGACTCCTCGCCCCGCGCCTGGCGATGCCGCTGCTCATGGCCATCGGCGGCACCGCGGCGACCCTCGGCTTCGCCGTCCTCGCCCTCCACCTCTCCATCGTCACGGTCGTCATCGCCGCCCTCCTCCTCGGCACGACCTGGTCGTTCCTCCACTCGTCCCTGCAGACATGGTCGACGACGGTCCTCCCCCAGGCCCGCGGCACCGTCGTCTCCCTCTTCGCCGGCTTCCTCTTCGCCGGCAGCGCCTTCGGCGCCTGGGCCGGCGGCTACCTCGGCGAGCACGGGGAATGGACACTGCTCTTCACCCTCACCGCGGGCATCGCCCTCGTCCTCACCGCGGTCGTCGTCATCGCCCGCCGCACGTACGAAGGCCCCCGCCGAGTCTGAGACTCATGCAGGGGTCTCCGTGAGGGCAACCGGCGCCGAGGCGGTCCGTCCTCCCAGCTCAACCGGGCTGGGACTCGGGGTCCGTCATCGGTCGCGGACCACCTCGGCGAGGACGCGCCTGGCCGTGGTGATTCCGGTTTCGATGGCCCCGTCGACGACGACGCCGTTCCAGCCCTTCGCATAGTCGGCACCGGCGAAGTACATCGCCGTGTCGGTGTCGGCGAAGCGCGACCAGCCGTCGATGAACTGGCCGGACTTCAGCGTCGCCCACGTCTGCCCGCTCCACCGGTCGGCCACCCAGTCGTGGCCGTCGGCGGCGAGCACGACGATGTCGTCGCGCCACTGTCGCATGATCTCCTGCACCTGGTCCGTGTCCGTGAGGTCGATGGCGGTGTGGTCGTTGCCGAAGCCGACCATGATCGTCGTGCCGTCGTCGAGGAAGTACTCGCTCTTGATCATCGCCAGCGGACCGCCCTTCGGGGCCGTGGCGATGAACGAGTGGTGGCCGTCGATCTTGATCCAGATCTTCGATCCGACGCTGTTCGTCTTCTCGTCGGCGATCTCCTGCAGCGGGGCCGGCAGGGCGGGTGAGAACTCGATCGTGTTGATCGCCCCGATCGGGGTGGTGACGATGACGGCGTCGCCCTCGACGGTCGAACCGTCGGCAAGCGTGAGCCGGGCGCCGTTCTCATGCTCGACCTTCGTCACCGGCGTCGAGAGGTGGATGGGGCACGTGAGGTCGGCGGCGAGCGCCTCATAGAGTCCGCGCATGCCGTTCTTCAGCTTGAACTCGAGCGTCTGCTCGTCGAGGAGGTCGAGCCGGTGGTCCGACAGCGCGGCCCAGTGCTTGGCCATGAGCGGCGAGCCGGTCTCGAGCGGACCCTGATACGCCGCAGACCAGTAGGCGTCGCAGAGGTCGATCTCCTCCTGCGAGAAGTCCCCGTCGCGCAGGACGTCGAGGACGCCTCCCCCATCGGCGGCCCGGAACTGCTCGACCACCTCGGCGGGGCCGTCGTAGCGGTCGCTGAGGACGTAGAGCGGGTCGTGCGGGAAGGGGAAGAGCTCACGGGAGCCCTCGAAGATCTTCTTCTGCGGCCGGTCGAGGACCTCGTTCATCCGCTCCTTCGGGCCCTCGACGAGGTTGCCCTCGGTGATCCAGAACGCGCGGTCGTAGTCGGGGCTGGGGTGGATCTCCTGACCGTAGCGGGCGATCTCCGACCACACGAACGGCTGCATCCAGTGCACCCATGTGGCCCCGAGTTCGAGCGGCCGCCCGAGCCGCTCGTCGGTCCACGCGCGGCCGCCGATCCGGTCGCGGGCTTCGAAGATCTCCACCTCCACACCTGCGGTCTGCAGTTCGCGCGCTGCGATGAGGCCGGAGAAACCGGCACCGACGATGAGAATCTTCTTTGACATACCCGGGGCACTCCTTGTCTGCAGCCGACCGAGACGCCTGCCGTCATCTGGTGACCGGCACGTCCGCGCTCGGCGGATCGTCGGCAGCTGTCGCTGCCTGAGTCCATCCTCGCCGAGGCGAGGGCACCGGTCCTTGTGCGCGCGTGCACGATCCTTGGCTGAGCGTGCACGGTGGGACGGCGGACAGTGCCTGGTGGCCGGTGAGACGGTGGCCGGTGTCGGTGCTCGGTGGCTGGGCCCGGTGGCTGCGCCTGGTGCCGACGCGAGCCCTCAGTGCGGGGCGGCGAGGCCGGCGACGAGGGTGGAGAAGGCCGCGAGTTCCTCGGCGGGATCGGCCTCCCCGGTGGCGATGGCGATCGCGGCCTCCCGAATGGCGCCGACGAGGAGGGTGGCCACAGCCTCGGGCACGATGGCCTCCCGCAGCCGACCCGCGGCCTGGGCCTGGGCCAGGGTGTCGGCGATCATCGCCCGACTGGCCCCGGAGCCGATGCCGCGGGACTCCCCGGCAGAGATGAAGGCCGGTCCGGAGACGTTGTAGAAGTGGCCGCAGCCGGAGCTCGCGGCGAAGTCGAACATCGCCCGGGCGTGAGCAGTGAGCTCCTCGGTCCACACGCTCACCGCTGCGATCTCCGCGGTCGTGCGGGCGACGATCGTCCGCCCGATCTCCGCATACGCAGCGGAGACTAGCTCGGTGAGCCCGCCGGGGAAATGCGCGTAGACGGTTCCCCTCGACACTCCGGCCGCCGTCGCGATCCTCTCGATCGTCAGACGGTCGAAGCCCTGCGCGTCGATGACCGCGAGCACCCCGGCCACGAGGTCCTCGCGGGTCTGCGCCCGGCGCCGCTCCCGCAGACTGGGGGCGGCGTCACCGGTGTCGGTCGCACTGTTCACGCCTCGATCCTCTCACAGCGGACGGATCGTGACCGACCCCTGGATGGATTGCCAGTTCATGTTCTATACTCCGAGTATAACTTTGCAATCGGCCCGGGGGTCGCCGCAGCGCGACACCTGACAGAGCGACCGAAGGAGACAGCGATGTCGAGGACGGCCCAGCCCGAACCGCAGCGCACCACCGGCCCCGCAGCCGCGGACGCCGGCGATTCCGCGGCGACCGACGCCGATTCCGCGGCCGTCGCGGGGGCGGCGGAGCTCGCCGCGGAGTCCCTGGCCGCGTTCGGCCTGCCGGAGTCGACGGCACTGCGCCTGCTCAAGCACCGGGAGAACAGCGTCTTCGGACTCGAGCACGCGGGCACCTCCTACGTCCTGAGGGTCCACCGGCGGGGCTATCACAGCGATGCCGAGCTCGCGCGGGAACTCGAGTTCGTCGGCAGCCTCGCCGGTCGCGGCGTCCCGGTGCCGCGGTTCGTGCCGGTCTCCGATGCACGGAGCTTCGTCCACGTCGGTCACGGCCACCGCCTCGGCGTCCATCAGGTCGACCTCCAGCTCCACATCGCCAACGAGGGGAGCTTCGGTGACGAGCAGACGGCCTTCGACGGGACCGCTGCGCACGAACCGAAGGACTTCGACCGCCTCGGCGAGCTCATCGGAGACGTCCACGACGCCACCGTGGCCTCCGGGTTCGCCGTCGACGACGATCGCCCGTGCTGGGATGCCGAGGGACTCGTCGGGGAGTCCGCTCTGTGGGGCGCCCCGCTGCGGGTGCGCGAACTCCACGCGCCGGAGAACTCCGCGGCGCTGACCACGCTCACCGAGGCGATCGCCGACATCCGCACGGTCCTCGCCGACTACGGCGTCGGGCCGCAGCGGTTCGGACCGATCCACGCCGACCTCACCCCGGAGAACGTGCTGCGCACGAGCGCGGGTCTCGTCCTCATCGACTTCGACGACTTCGCCGCCGGCTGGCACCTCTTCGACCTCGCGACCGCCCTCTACTTCTTCACCCGCCATCCGCGGTCCGCGGAGTACCAGGCCGCGCTCTTCGCCGGCTACCAGCGCCGACGCCCGCTCGACGACGCGGATCTCGCGGCGTTCCCGGCCCTCCTCGTCGCTCGCGGGCTCACCTACCTCGGGTGGGCCGCCGATCGTCGCGGCGAGCCGGCAGCGGAGTTCCACGTCCACACCGTCCTCCCCCACCTCGTCGACCTCGCCGCCGCGTTCGTCGCCGACCGACGCTCCGGAGCCCACCGATGACCGACCTTCTCATCCGCCGTCACGCCACCCTGGGGCCCTATTCACCGCTGTTCTACGACGAACCGCTCGAGTTCGTCTCGGCCAAGGGGGTGTGGTTCACCGATGTCCACGGTCAGCGGTACCTCGACGGGTACAACAACGTCCCCCATGTCGGGCACGCCAACGATCGCGTCGTCGATGCGCTGTGTGAGCAGGCGCGCACGCTCAACGTCCACACGCGCTATCTCAACGCCCGCGTCGTCGACTACGCGGAGGCGCTGCTGGGGACCTTCGAGGATCGGCTCGAGCGGGTGTTCTTCGGCAATTCGGGGTCCGAGGCCAACGAGCTGGCCCTGCGGATCAGTCGCCAGCTGACCGGGGCGACGGGCCTCATCGTCTCCGATTTCAGCTACCACGGGACGACGATCGCGCTGGCGGAGATGACGACGGGATTGAAGACGCAGGAGGGCCTCGGCCCGCACGTGCGCACGCTGCGCATCCCCGACCTCGACACCGATGAGCGCAGCGCCGACGAGGTGCTCGCCGCCACGCTCGACGACCTCGACGCTGCGATCGCCTCGCTTCAGGAGGCCGGATTCGGGGTGTCCGCGTGTCTCTTCGACTGGCTGTTCTCGACCGAGGGAATGCCGCGTCTGCCCGAGGGGCTCGTGACCGGGATCGCCGACCGGGTGCGGGCCGCGGGCGGAATGGTCATCGCCGACGAGGTGCAGTCCGGGTTCGGGCGCACCGGCACCCACATGTGGGGGTATCAGCGGGTCGGTCTCGTCCCCGACCTCGTCACCCTGGGCAAGCCGATCGGCAACGGCCATCCGATGTCGGCCGTCATCACCACCGCCGAGGTGATGGATGCGTTCGGTCCCCGCAATGAGTTCTTCAACACCTTCGCCGGCAATCCCGTGTCCGCGGCCGTCGGGCAGGCCGTGCTCGAGGAGATGGCGGAGAAGGAGCTCATGGAGCGCGCCCGCGACCTCGGCACCGAGGCGAAGGTCCGGCTCGAGGAGTACGCCGACCGCTTCGACTTCATCCGCACCGCGCGGGGCGCGGGCATGTTCCTCGGCCTCGACTTCGCCGTCGATGGCACCCCCGCCCCCGACCTGACGAAGCAGGTCGTCGAGGCGATGAAGGCCAAGCACGTCGTCATCTCCCGGATCGGTCGGGACGACAACGTCCTCAAGGTCCGGCCGCCGCTCGCCTTCAGCGCAGCCGAGCTGCCCCTGCTCCTCGACGCCCTCGGGGAATCCCTCGATGAGGTCGAGGTGTGAGCGCCCCTCACCACGGGTTGGCCAGCTGCCACTGCTTCCGCCAATAGCTGTCGCCGACGTAGTGCGACTTCCCCGGCCGACAGCCGCGCAGACTCGCGTTCGCGCCGAGCCACGCACGCACGGTCGGAGCCGCCTCGTCCATCCGCTCTGCCCAGTCGTCGAGGACGAGGAGCAGCGTCGCCCCGTCGTCGGCGGTGAGCAGACACGAATAGCGCGGCAGTCCGGACGTGTTCTGCGAATGCGTGTAGGCGACGGCGTCGCACCCGGTCGTGAGGGAGAAGCGGATGTACTCCCCCGACACCGCTGAGCACAGCGCCTTGAAGTCCTGGTAGTCAGTGAGCCACTCCGGCACCCGATATTCGTTCATGCGTTCTATTATGCGCTCAGGGACTGACATCGGCCAGAGCGCTTCCGACCGCGCCCGGCGACCGGGTGCCGGCGGGCGACAGATGGCGGACGACGGCCGGGAAATCCGCCGCATTCGGCGGTTGTCGCCCCCGGGCTCGTCCGTGGATCGTGGAGAGTGAGACCGTCACCGAACACGAAGAGAGGCACTGATGAAGACTGCGCGACTCCACGGACGCGAAGATCTGCGCATCGAGGACATCCCCGAACCGACCGTCGGCCCCGGACAGGTCAAGCTCCGCAACGCCTACGTCGGGGTGTGCGGCAGCGACGTCCACCTCTACCTCAACCCCGAGGCCTCTCCGATCGACCTCTTCTCCCCGCACCCGGTCACCGGCGCCCACCTACCCCAGCCGATGGGCCATGAGTTCTCCGGGACCGTCGTCGAGGTGGGTCCCGACGTCGAGGGCATCGCCGTCGGCGATCGCGGGGCGGTGTTCCCCATCGCCTACAGTTGCGGGGAATGCGTCGCGTGCCGGCGCGGCGCACCGACGAGCTGCCGCCTCATGGCCTCGCTCGGGGCCAACGCCGACGGCGGCGGCATGGCCGAGTACGTCACCGTCTCCGCCTCGCAGTTCCACCGCGTGCCCGAGTCCGTCGACCTGCAGACGGCGGCGCTCGTCGAACCGATGGCCGTGGCGTGGCACGGTGCCGCCCGGAGTCGGGCCGGTGCCGACGACGTCGTCCTCATCGCCGGGGCCGGACCGATCGGGATCGGGGCGTGGTACGCCTTCCGCGCGCGTGGGGTGAGGGACGTGCTCGTCTCCGAGCCGAGCCCCGAGCGTCGGCAGAAGATCGCCGCCCTCGGGGCCACCGTCATCGACCCGACGACGGAGGACCTCCACGCCATCGTCGCCGACCGCACCGACGGCGACGGAGTCGATGTCTTCTACGACGCCGCCGGTGTTCCCGCAGCACTGGCGACCGGACTGGCCGAACTCGCCCCGGGCGGCCGCGTCGTCCTCCAGTCGCCGCACGAGCACGGGTTCGAGATCCAGCCGAGCGCATTGATGATGGGCGAGACCGAACTCATCGGCGCCGTCGGCTACACCGCCGAGGAGTTCGACGAGGTCATCGCGCGCATGGAGGCAGGCGACTACGACACGACCGGCTGGGTCGAGGAGATGGCCCTCGACGACGTCGTCACCGCGATCGACACCCTGCGCTCGGGCGCGGGCACGAAGATCACTCTCCGGGTGGGTGACGCCTAATCCTGACTCACGCGTTGTCACTCAGGCGAGGTCCGTGACCTCGCCGAGCAGCGGCTCCTTCCCGCTCTTCGCCGCCTCGACGAGCAGCGCATGATCGGCGGTGACCACCTCGGCGTACTTCTCCGCCCATGCGGCCACGGCGGTCGCGAACGAATCCGAGGTCCCGAGGTACCCGTCGACGAGGCGGGCCTGCGGGGACTGGGAATGCGCGCGGGCGAGCACCTCACCGCACAGCCGGGAGTAGCCGTCGAACTGGGTCGCATCGAGTTCGGCGAGGTCGTAGCTGCCCTTCATGTCGCGGAACTGCCGCCAGTAGTAGTCGCGTCCCCCGTACGTCGTCCAGCCGAGGAACGGATCGGAGACGGACTGGAGCACGAGCTGCGAGCGGACGACGCGTTCCCCCTCCGATGACAGCCGCCGCCCCTCCGGGTGGGAGGAGAACTTCGGCAGACCGCCGAACGCCGAGACCACGGATTCCTGGGCCTCCTTGACCTGGAGCAGCAGCGACTCGCCGTCGGGGCCGGTGAGGAGGACGAGGAAGCAGCGGGTGCCGACGCTGCCCACGCCCACGACCCTGAGCACCGAATCGGCCACCCCGTACTGCCTGAGCAGCACGGCCACATCGGTGCGCGCCGTCTGCCGGTACTCCGCGAAGATCCCGGCGACGTCGATGCCCTGTTCGTCGAAGTGCCTCGTCAGCGGGGGTTGGTCGACGATCCGCAGACCCGAGGACGACGTCTCCGTCGCGAACTTCTGCAGCGCCTTCTCACCGGTGCGGCTGCGGGCCTTCTTCATCGCCTTCGTCGTCGCCTTGCGATGCCCCTTGCCGCTGATCGCCTTGAGCATCGTGTCCGAATCGACGATCGCGTAGAAGCGGTCGAGCGCGGTCACCGCCATGAGCGCAGCCAGCCGGTCCTGGTATCCCCGCACCGCCGCGAAGGCCGCCGATCGCCCGACGTCATCACCGAGCCCGTGGACCTGAGCACTGAGGAACGCCGAGGCGGCGAGGCGCTTGACGTCCCATTCGAACGGGGCGAACTCCGCCTCGTCGAAATCGTTGAGATCGAAGACGAGGGAGCGCTCCCGGGACGCGAAGAAGCCGAAGTTCCCGACATGCGCGTCGGCGCTCGAGAGCACGACGGGACCGGTCGTCGTCCCGGCGGCGAGATCGATGGCCATCTGCGCTGCCGCCCCGCGATAGTAGCTGAACGGCGATTCGGCGAGCCGCTGGGTGCGGATGCCGAGGAGTTCGGGCAGCCGCGACTCGTTCTGCCGGCAGATCACCCCGACCGGGTCGCGGTCGGCGGGCAGCAGCAGCTCGGCATGGCGTGAGCGCGGGGTGTCCTTGCGCAGGGCTCGGCCGTCGGACTGGTCCATCTCATCACCCTCGCTCTCACCGCCTCGGCCCGTCGCCGATGCGTCCCCTCATCGTAGTGCGGGAGAACGGATTGCCGAGGCGGCGAATCCGCCTATTCAGCGCCTTTCTCAGGCGATGCGCTCGGGGTGGGAGTAGACGTTGAAGCGGCCCTTGCGGTTGAAGCCGATGACGGTGACACCGCTCGTCTTCCCGAAGTCGACGGCGAGCGCCGAGGGGGCACTGACGGCCGACATCATCGGAATGCCCGCCATCGCGGACTTCTGGACGAGTTCGAACGACGCCCGGGCCGAGACCTGGAGAACGGTGCGCGAGAGCGGCAGTCCGCGCTCAGCCATCGCCCAGCCGATGACCTTGTCGACGGCGTTGTGCCGGCCGACGTCCTCCCGGATGACGAGGAGTTCGGGTTCGGCCCCGGGATCGTCACCGACGGCGAAGAGCGCGGCGGCGTGGACTCCCCCGGTCTTGTCGAAGACCGCCTGTCCGGCGCGCAGCCGGTCAGGCAGCTCACCGACGCGGGCAGGGGTGAGCAGCGGAGGGAAGACGATCTCCCCGTCCTCGTCGAGACGCGGGGCGTCGATCCCGCCGAGGCCGTCGGCGGGCACGAGCGGATATGCCGACTCCTTCGTCACCGCGTCGATCGCGGCCGTGCCGCAGATCCCGCAGGAGGACGAGGTGTAGACCGACCGTGCAGGCGCCGTGGCGGCATCCCAGACCCCGGGTCGCAGGCGCACCCCGGCGACGTTGTAGTTCCGGGAGCCGTCGGGGGCGAGCCCTGTTGAGAAGTCGATCTCGGCGATGTCGTCCATCGACTCGACGATGCCCTCGGAGAGCAGGTAGCCGGAGACGAGTTCGACGTCGTTGCCCGGGGTGCGCATCGTCACGGAGAACTGCTCGCCGTTGAGGTTGACCTCGAGCGGCTCCTCCCCGGCGAGCGAGTCCGGTCCGGCTTTGATCTCACCGGTCGCGTCGAAGCGGTGGACGCGGGCGCGGACGGCCTTGCGCTGCTGCACGGCTCAGACCCGCGGACCGTGGTCGGTCGTGTCCTCGACCGAGGTCTGGATGTGTTCGAGGAGGTCGTCGATGACGGTGATGCCGTCCCTGACCCCGCCCTTCGAGCCGGGGAGGTTGATGACAAAGCTGCGTCCGCGCACCCCGGCCACGCCGCGGCTCATCACTGCCGACGACGTCGATTCGAGGCCCTTGCGCCACATCGCGTAGATGAGCCCCGGCGACTGCCGCTCGAGGAGTTCGGCGGTGAACTCGGGAGTTCGGTCATCGGGCGCGAGACCGGTGCCGCCGCTGGTGACGATGATGCGCGGCCGCTTGTCCTCAGGCGTGTCGATGAGGAGGCCTCGCAGGGTCTGCCCGACGGGTTCGCCGTCGCGGACGACGATCGCGTCGGGACAGTCGTAGCCGCGTCCGCGCAGCCACTCGACGAGGAGCGGGCCGGTCGTATCCGGTGCCTCTCCCCTGGCCGCCGAGGTGGAGGCGATGATGACAGCGGCAGAGCGTCCCGCGCCGAGGCGGTCGGTCGTGGTCTCGCTCGTCGTCATTGCGCGTCTCCTCACTGGTCCATCGCTGGGGTCGCCACCATTCTTCCACGCCGCCCTGCCGTGCGCGCGTGCCCCGGTCGCCCTCGACCTGCCGCGCGCCCGTCCCTCCGGCGACAGGCCGGCATGATGGTCAGTAGAGTGAGAGTGAGTCGCCGCGGCAGCCGAGGCCCGGTGTGTCGAACGAGGAGCCGCGATGGACGACCTGACGCTGAGCACGCTCACCTGGCTGCGCATGGTGCGCTTCGTCCAGAACAGCAATCAGCTCTCCAACGACCACCTCAAGCAGTTCGATCTCACGGTCGGACAGTTCGAGGCGCTCGCGAACATCCGCGCCTATCAGCCGATCACCCAGTCCGACCTCGCCGAGCGGCTCACGGTCAGCGGCGGCGGGATCTCCCGGATGCTCACCCGCCTCGAACGCGACGGCCTGATCGCCCGCCGTCAGGACTGGAAGACGAAGTACATCTCGCTCACCGACAAGGGACGAGCCCTGCTCGAAGAGGCCTTCCCCAGCCAGCTCGCCCTCCAGTCCTCGATGTTCGACGACGCCCTGAGCGAATCCGAGCGCATCGAGCTCCACGCGCTGATGAAGAAGCTCTACGAGCGCAGCGCCGCACGCCGCAGCGCACTGCCTGGGACCAACGGGGAATAATCCTCCGGACTCCTCAGTTGACATGACAAACGAGAACGTCATCGTCACCCAAGGAGACACCGTGCCCGAGTCCCAGAACCTCATGAAGGAGCTGAACTTCGACCCCAGCCAGGGCCTGCAGTTCGGCATGTACACCCTCGGCGACCACCTGCCGAACCCCGCCGACGGCTCACGCGTGAGCGCCGGCGAGCGCATCCGCGAGTTCGTCGCCTACGCCAAGGCCGCGGAGGAGGCCGGCTTCGACTTCTTCAGCGTCGGCGAGAGCCACCAGGAGTACTTCGCCTCGCAGGCCCACGCCGTCATCCTCGGCGCGATCGCCCAGGCGACGTCGTCGATCCGCGTCGGCAGCACCTCGACGATCCTCTCGACCTCGGACCCGGTCCGCGTGTTCGAGAACTTCGCGACGATCGACCATCTCTCCGGCGGCCGTGCCGAACTCGTCGCCGGCCGTGCCTCACGGGTCGGCCTCTTCGAGCTCCTCGGCTACGATCTGCGCGACTACGAGGAGCTCTTCGAGGAGAAGTTCGACCTTCTCCTCGAGATCGCCCGCGAGGAGTCGCTGACGTGGAACGGGCAGTATCGCGCCCCGCTCACCGATGCCGCGGTCATCCCCCGCCCCGCGCAGGAGACGTTCCCGATCTGGCGAGCCGTCGGCGGTGCGCCGACGAGCGCGATCAAGGCCGGACTCGCGGGCGTCCCCATGGTCATGGCCCACCTCGGCGGGACCACCTCGGTGTTCAAGACGACCGTCGACGCCTACCGCGAAGGCGCCCGCCATGCCGGATACGACCCGGCGACCATGCCGATCGCCACGGCCGGGTTCCTCTACACGGCACCGTCGTCGCAGGATGCCCTCAAGGAGCTCTACCCGCACGTCAACGAGGGGATGCGCCGGGTCAACGGGCAGGGCATGCCCAAGCAGCTCTTCGCCCAGAGCGTCGACCCGCGCAGCATCGTCAACATCGGCAGCCCCCAGGAGATCATCGAGAAGATCCTCCACCAGCACGAGGTCTTCGGCCACCAGCGCTTCCTCGGCCAGATCGACTTCGGCGGGATCCCGTTCGACCGGGTGATGAAGCAGATCGAGACGATCGGCTCGGAGATCATCCCCGCCGTGAAGAAGTACACCGCGCAGCCGACCGCCGCCGATTCCGACGGCTCCGACGCCCCTGCCGAGGCGGCCTCGGGTGACGGCGAGACCGCGGGCACGAAGAGTGAGGAGCTCGTCTGATGAGAATCGTCGTCCTCTCCGGCTCGAACGTCGGGACGAAGACCCGCACGGTCATGGAGTACGTCGCGCAGGCGGTGATGAGCTTCGACCCGGACGTCGAGGTCACGCTCATCGACCTCGCCGAGGCGGACATGGTCTTCAGCGACGGCCGGAACTTCACGGAGTACTCCGGGGACACCGGGCGGATCACCCGGACGCTCATGGACGCCGATGCGATCATCATCGGCACCCCGATCTTCCAGGCCTCGATCCCGGCGACGCTGAAGAACGTCTTCGATCTGCTGCCGACGAACGCCTTCCGCGACAAGGTCGTGGGCATGGTTGCGACCGCCGGTTCGGCGAAGCACTTCCTCATTCCCGCCCAGCAGCTCACCCCGATCCTCACGTACATGAAGGCGCAGGTCGTCCAGCCCTACGTGTTCGTCGAGGAGAAGGATCTCCACCGCAATCAGATCGTCAGCAGCGACATCACCCAGCGCCTCGACCGCCTCGTCGAGGACACCATCGTGCTCACCCGCACGTACACCGCGATCCGCGAGGAGAGGGAAGCCGCCTACGGCTTCTGAGCCGGCCACGCCGCCAGGTGCATTGCGACAATGAGGCTGGTTCGTCAAGCGAATCCCGGAGAGCAGAATCCGCTCTCCGGGATTCGCCGCATCTGCCCGCATCAATGCTGGTGAGAGCCGAGATTCACGGAGGTTTGCCGAAGTCCGCCCAGGGTCCTGCCAAGCTCCGTGAATAGGGTTCTGGTTGTCATTTCAACTCACCTGGAGGACAACATGTACGCCACCACCGGACTGCCGACACTTGCCCGCGACGTCATTGCCCTCATTGCCCGCATCGGGCTCGGAGTCATCCTCATGGCCCACGGCTGGCAGAAGTTCAGCGAATGGACCATCGCCGGAACAACCGATTCGTTCTCGCAGATGGGAGTGCCCCTCCCCGAGGTGGCCGCCCCGTTCGCGACCTTCGTCGAACTCATCGGCGGCGCCCTGCTCATCCTCGGCGCCTTCACTCCGATCGTCGCCGTGCTCATCGCCGCGAACCTCCTCGGAGCCCTCGTCATCGTCCACTTCATCCCCGCCCCGTTCGTCAGCGAGGGCGGTTGGGAGCTCGTCGCCGCACTGTCCGCCGGAGCGCTCCTCATCGCCGCGATGGGACCCGGCCGCTTCAGCGTCGACCGCTTCCTCTTCACCGGTTCGAAGAAGTCGAAGTCGGCATCGCGTGCTGCCCGCACCAGCGGTGCGCACTCGGTCGCGACGGCCTGACGTGTCGTGACGGCCTGACTGAGAGCAGCTCCGAGGGCCGCTCGTCCCCACTGGGGCGAGCGGCTCTCGTCGCATTCCCCGGAAGGGGCAGCCTTTGTCGCATCCCCAGCTCACCCTCCTCCGGTCGGACCACCTCGGCGCCGATGCCCCTCCTCTGCCAAACGGCGCGATCTTCGCTAGACTGGAGGTGACGCGGCGATCGGGACGACCCGGTCGCTGTCCTACGCGATGAGGACGGCCTCGTAGAACTGGATCAGACCGTCATGAATGCCGCACTCCGCAGCATCATCACCCCCGCAGCCGTCATCCGGCTCATCCTCGGCTGGGGCGCTGTCGTCGCCCTCGCCGTCTTCGGCTCCTCCCTCGAGGCTCCTGCCCCGGCGCCGCTGCTCATCACCGCGCTCGTCGTCATCATCGGCGTCATCCTGCTCTGCGCCTTCGGAGTCGTCCACGAAGCCGAGCATCTGGCGCACCGCCTCGGCGATCCCTACGGTTCGCTCGTCCTCACCCTCTCGATCGTCCTCATCGAGGTCATCCTCATCGCAGCGGTCCTCCTCGGTCCAGGCGACCATGCGACGATCGCCCGCGACTCCGTCATGGCCGTGGCGATGATCATCCTCGGCGCCGTCGTCGGCATCTGCCTGCTCGTCGGCGGCCTGCGGCACGGGGACATGGAGCACAACCGCACGGGCACCTCGGCGTACCTCAGCCTCCTCGTCGTCCTCTCCGCGCTCGCATTCGGCCTGCCCGCCGTCATCGGCGAGGACGGCAGCTATCTGCCGTGGCAGGAGATCCCGATCATCGTGCTGACGATCGCGATCTACGTCTTCTTCCTCGTCCGCCAGATGGGTGCGCAGGCCGATGACTTCCGCGAGGTCGACCCGCGCCTCGTGCGCTCAGGCGCGGCGCAGGTCGAGACGGCGGAGGCCGACGCCTCAGCGGGCTCAGGGCGCGCCGGCACAGCGCAAGCTGGCACCGTTCACACCGGCCCGGCGGAGGCCACCGCACGGCCCGGCGTCCTCGAGATCATCGCGACCCACCGCGTCGAGATCGTCGCTCGCCTCACCCTCCTCGTCATCACCGTCCTGCCCATCGTCCTCCTCTCCCATGACATGGCCGCGCTGCTCGATGACGGGCTCAGCCGCCTCGGCGCCCCGACCGCCCTGTCGGGCATCGTCATCGCGATGATCGTCTTCCTGCCCGAGACGATCACCGCCATCCGCGCCGCCTGGCAGGGTGAGGTGCAGCGGGTGAGCAACCTCTGCCACGGTGCGCTCGTGTCGACCGTCGGACTGACCATCCCCGTCGTCCTCGTCATCGGCCTCCTCACCGGCCAGCAGATCGTCCTCGCCGAGGGTCCGGCGAACCTCCTCCTGCTCGGCGTCATCATCCTCCTGTCGGTGGCGACATTCGCCGCCAGGAGGGTCACCGCCGTCCACGGGGCGGCGCTGCTCATCGTCTTCGCCGCCTACGGGATCAGCGTGTTCTCGTAAGCGACCTCGCCGAGGCGGCGGGTCCCTCGCGGCCCGACGACGCAGTCTGTCCCAGCCCATCCGCAAAATCGCCGACCCGTCGCCGTGACCGGCCGATCCGTGGCAGGCTGAAGACACCTCGTGCGGTGCGACCCCACCGCCGATCGAGGGAGAGAGGAGGAGTGAAGATGCGCCACGACGCCGAGCGCTCGGTCACGCACGCCTTCCTCGAGGCTCCCGTGCCCGCACATTGGCAGGTCGTCGTCAGGCAGCTGAACGCCAGTCCGTTCACGCGCCTGAACAGGGACGACATCCTCGTCGAGGCAACCGGCCTCCTCCTCGTCGCACCGTCGGCGGAGGTGGTCGCCGCCTGCCTCGGCAGCCTCCTCGACGCACTCGAACAGGTGCCCTCCGGATTCGTCACGGTCCGCACCGCCGAGGAGGTCGTTGCCGCCGACGTCCCCGCGGGGGCGTGGGTCCTCCTCCCCCATCGTGCGGACGGATGGGTTGAAGCCGAGACCGCCTCGGCGCAGCTCCACAGAGAGTTCGTCGCGGAGAACACTGCGCGGACCCGCGCCGGCAGCGCAGGTGACGACACTTCCGACGAATCCCCGCGCACCCCGAGCATCACCGTCATCGAGTACGGGATCAACCTGTGGTTCTGGGCCGAACCGCCGTCGTCCGGGGGCGATCCCGTCTGCCACGCTGGGGAGCTCATCAGCTGGGAGAGCGCGTGGACGCTCAGCGACGCCGCGACCACCGCAGCGGTGCGGCCGCCGATCCTCTTCGGGCTGCCGCCGGTGCTGCGCCGACGGCGAACAGCCGGCTGAGCTCGCGGTTCACCGGGCAGCCGCGACGGTCACCGCAGGGTCGATCCTCTCGTCACCGCGGACCGTGCGTGCCCACGACCGACCTGACCTCCTCGACGAAGGCGAGCGCGGCCGGGCTCGGATTGAAATCACTCCACGCGAGGTATTCGGTGCGAGTCGGACCGCTGGTGACCGCCACCGTCGTCAGGCCCCGTCCCGCAGGCACCACCGCCGGGGGCAGGAGCGCGATCGCGAGGTCCGCGCTGACGAGATCGAGGATCATCTCTGCGGTCATCACCTCGAACGCGACGGTGCGCGCCAGCCCGGCGGCGGCGAACGCCCGGTCGGTCTGCTCCCGACCGGGACTGCCGACGGGGAAATCGACGTAGGTCTCGTTCGCGATGTCGGCGAGACTGAGGCGACGTCGTCCGCCGAGGCAGTGCCCGGGACCGAGGACGGCGACGTGACGTTCCTCGGCGAGGACGAGATGGTCCGTTCCCGCAGGGCTCACCGTGGCCGGCAGTCCGAGCACGGCGGCGTCGAGCTCGCCGGCGCGAATCTCCGCGATGAAGCGTCGGCTGTCTCCGGCTCGCATCGTGATCCGCACATGGGGATGTCTGGCGTGCAGTGCGGCGAGCACGGCCGAGAGGTCGAGGGCGGTGACCGTGGGAATGACGCCGATCGACAGCGTCCCGCGGATCTCACCGGCCGCTGCCGCAGCGACGGCCCCGGCCCGATCGGCGGCCTCGAGGGCGGCGCGGGCGGCGGGAATGAACGCGGCACCGGCATCGGTGAGGTCGACGCGCCGGCTCGTGCGCGCGAAGAGCGTGACGCCGAGTTCACGTTCGAGGACTTTGATCTGATGGCTGAGCGCCGACTGGACGACGTGACACCGCGCGGCGGCTCGCGTGAAGTTCCGCTCCTCGGCGACGGCGATCGCATAGCGCATCTGCTGAAGCTCCATGCATTTATCGTCGTACACGATCGCTGAGATGAAAAGCATGTGTTGGACTCATTGCTGATTCGGGCGGACTCTGGAGACATGACTTCGACGATCTCACCTCCGCATCCCTCGCCCACCCGGTCCCGCCTCGGCGCGACTCTCGCCACCGCTCTCGCTCCTGCCGTCTGGGGCACGACCTACCTCGTCACGACGGCTTTCCTGCCCGCCGACCATCCGCTGTTCGCCGCGCTCATGCGCTCCCTGCCGGCGGGCCTCATCGGCCTGCTCATCGCCCGTCGGCTGCCGCAGGGTTCGTGGTGGTGGAAGGCGCTGGTCCTCGGGACCCTCAACATCGGCGTCTTCTTCCCGCTCCTCTTCGTCGCCGCCGGTCGCCTGCCGGGCGGAGTCGCGGCAACCTTGGGGGCCACGCAGCCGATCCTCGTCACAGTCCTCGCCGTCGTCATCCTCGGCGAACGGCTCTCACGGTGGCGACTGGCGTGGGGCATCGTCGGCGTCATCGGTGTCGGCATGGTCGTCCTCGGGCCCGGGGCCGGCTTCGACCCCATCGGTCTCCTCGCCGGCATCGGCGGGGCGGCGTCGATGGGCGTCGGTGTCGTCCTCGTCAAGCGCTGGGGCCGCCCGCCGGGGTTGAGTGCGGTCGGCTTCGCCGGTTGGCAGCTGACCGCGGGCGGGCTCGTCCTCCTCGTTCCCACACTGGCCGTCGAGGGCGTGCCGGAGCGCATCGATGCGGCGGGAGTCGCCGGCTATCTCTGGCTCGGCATCGTCGGCGGCATCCTCGCCTACACCCTGTGGTTCCGCGGGTTGGGCCGCCTGCCAGTGACCGCGACGGCCCTCCTCGGGCTGCTCTCACCGCTCGTGGCAGCGGGCCTCGGCGCGCTCTTCGCCGGTGAACGCCTCACCCTGCTCCAGATCGCCGGCTTCGGTCTCGCGCTGGCCGCGCTGGCCTGCGGACAGCTCGCCCCACCTCGGCGGGGACAGCCCACGTGACGACGGACCGCCTCGGCGATGACGATCTGAAGCCCCTTGACTCACGGTCGTAGGCTGAGGATATGGAGTTCAGGTATCTCGGAAACAGCGGATTGAAGATCTCGGAGATCACGTACGGCAATTGGCTCACCCACGGTTCGCAGGTCGAGAACGACATCGCGACGAAGAGCGTCCATGCCGCCCTCGACGCCGGCATCTCGACGTTCGACACCGCCGACGTCTACGCCAACACCGCCGCCGAACAGGTCCTCGGCGACGCGCTGGCCGGGCAGCGACGGGAGTCGGTCGAGATCTTCACGAAGGTCTACTTCCCGACCGGCCCGAAGGGGCACAACGACACCGGACTGTCGCGCAAGCACATCATGGAGTCGATCAACGGGTCGCTCACCCGCCTGGGCACCGACTACGTCGACCTCTACCAGGCGCACCGCTACGACTACGAGACGCCGCTCGAGGAGACGATGCAGGCCTTCGCCGACATCGTCCGGGCCGGCAAGGCGCTCTACATCGGTGTGAGCGAATGGAACGCCGACCAGCTGCGCGCCGGTCACTACCTCGCCCGGGACCTCGGCATCCAGCTGATCTCGAACCAGCCGCAGTACAACATGCTGTGGCGGGTCATCGAACCGCAGGTGGTGCCGACGTCGAAGGAGCTCGGCATCTCGCAGATCGTCTGGTCGCCGATCGCCCAGGGTGTCCTCACCGGCAAGTACAAGGTCGGTCAGCCGGCCCCTGCCGGGTCGCGCGCCACTGATGACAAGGGCGGGGCGGACATGATCTCCCGCTACCTCAATGATGAGACGCTCACGGCGGTCGCGAAGCTCGAGCCGATCGCCGCCGACCTCGACCTGACGATGGCCCAGCTGGCGATCGCGTGGGTGCTCGCCAATGACAACGTCGCCACCGCTCTCGTCGGGGCGTCGCGTCCCGAGCAGATCGCCTCGAATGTCGCCGCAGCCGGGGTCAAGCTCGACGCCGAGGTGCTCGATCGCATCGATGAGGCGCTCGGTGATCTCCCGGAGACGGATCCCGCGAAGACGAAGTCCCCGGAGACCCGCATCGTCTGACGCGCATCTCGGGTCGCGCCGGCGGGTCCCGGGCAGGAAGCGGAGCGATCACTCCCGACAGGCAGTGGCTCGAGCGCCTGGCGCTGGGTGGCTCGAGCGATCCGGCGCGGGGTGGACGCTCCGGCGCGTATCCCCCGAGGTGGATCTGCTAATCCCCCGAGGTGGATCCGAGCTGAAGATCAGCGGATTGTCGAGCTCGATCCACCTCGGAGAGCCGAGTCGGCAGGATCAGCGCGGAGCGTTCATGCGGTGGAGCAGCGGATTGGGCTGTCGTCGGTGTGGATCGTCAGACGGGCCCGTTGCCGCCGCGCCGCACCGAATCTAGGGCACGGTTCTCGTGCGCGCCGGTGTCTCGGCCGGTGCGAAGATGAGGGGCGACGCCAATGCAGTGAGGATGCCGGCGGGCAGGCTGAGACTGGCCAGTGAAAGCACATACTCCCAGACCGCGATCGGCGGGGGCCGGACGAAGCTGCCCGAGGCCAGGCTGACGAGCATCACTGGGGTCAGAGCCGCGGCGAATCCGAGAACGAAGCAGAAGACCACCGCGCTCAGACGACCATGCAGCCGTGGCGCCGTCCTCCGAACGACGAAACTGCACGGAATGCCCATGACCACGCCCAATCCGATGCCGATGCCAAGGGCCCACCGTGTGGCGACGAGGAAGCCGTCCACAGGCCCGATCGACATACCGTCCCCCGTGACTATCTGCGGAACCAGCAGGAGGAGCACCATGGTGACCACCCCACCGAGTCCGCCGATTCCCCCAGCGAGAACGACGAATCGCCAGACTGTTCCCCATTTGCCGAGCACCATGCATCCAACCTAACTGATCACCGTCAGGGACGCCGGTGGTCGTGGCGTGCGGCCATGAAGGCGCGCTTGAGGTTGGTCGAGGGCGCGTGGTCGCCGCGATGCTGTGGCTGATCAACGCTCGCCACTGGCGACGGTCTACTTGTAGAAGCCCTCGCGGAGGTTGATGCCGTATTCGACCCATGCCTTGAGCGCGGCGAGCATGCCGGTCCAGCCCATCGAGTTGCCGAAGGCGCCCTCAGCTCCGCCGACCGTCGTCTTCCACGCCTTCTCCGTGATCGTCACGAGCGTGCGGGTTCCATTGTCGACCGGCGCGAACTCGAAGGTCGTCGTCGTCTTCGGGGTCGTCGTGTGCTCCGAGCCCTCCCACGCGATGACGATCTTCTCATCGGGGATGGTCTCGATGACATCGACCGGGAAGCGCCCAGGGAAGTCAGCGAAGTCCCAGGTCACCTCGGCGCCGGGGTCGAGTCGACCGCGGGCGCCGCCGGTCGTGAAGTACTTCGAGAGCTGCTCGGGGTCGGCCACCGCCTCATAGGTCTCATGGGGCGTCTTCGAGATGTAGCCGGTGACCGTGAAGGAGAGCTCCTCCAGCGGGGCCTGCTTGTCGTTCTGCTCATCATTCATGTGATATTTTTACCACATGTCTGAGGAGAAGGGAACAGGTTCGCGCCGAGGCGACCGCGCGGAAAGCGGATCCGCCGACTCTCGCGACGACGCGGTGTTCAAGGCGCTGGCGAATCCGACCCGGCGTCGCATCCTCGACCTCCTCCGCGCCGAACCGCGGACGACCGGCGCCGTCGCCGCCGAGTTTCCCGACCTCGATCGCACGACGGTCCTCCAGCACATCCGTGTGCTCGAACACGCCGAGTTGCTCACCGGTCGCAGGGTCGGCCGGACCCGGGTGCTCGCCCTGGCTCCGTTGCCGATCAAGCGGATCCACGACCGGTGGATCGGCGACTATGCTCATGCCGCCGTCGAACTCCTCGCCTCCCTCGACACCGAGGCTGAGTGACCCGGCCACTGCGCGCACTCATCTTGGCCAGTCTCGGAGTCTGCGCCGGGTCCAGGGTGAAATCCGCGGTCTGCTCCCTCTAGTCCCGGCCACCCGATGTGCCGGCTCGCCGCGCGGCGACGATCCATGACACGAGTCCCGCGAGCAGGAGGATCCCGGCGCACAGCAGGAAGGTCACGGTGTCGCCGAGGTAGGTGAACCCCACCCCGCCGATGACCCCGGCGATGCCGAGGCCGATGTCGAAGCTCATGTTCCACGCGACGCTCGCCCGCGCCGGAGTGCTCACGGCGGTGAACGCCATGACGAGGCTCGCCGACTGGAGGGTGCCCAGCCCCAGCCCGACCACCGCCATCGCCAGCCCGAGGACGACTCCCCCGCCGGTGATCGCCGTGACGATGAAGCCGCAGGCGGCCAGGCCGACACCGGCGAGGTTGAGCCCGAGCGGCGAGCGCGCATCGGCGACGGCTCCGGCGGCGAAGCGCCCGATGACGGAGAACACCTGCATGATCCCGATGTAGATCGCCGGAGTGGCGATCCCCTCCCCTGGACCGAAGCCGACGATGAGTCCGAAGGTGACCATGCCGATGAGGAACGGCGCGAGCATGGTGAGCAGAGGAAGGATCTCGCCGAGGCGGTGCCGGCCCTGCGAGGACACCTCGCGGCCGGCATCAGGGCCCGAACCCCGGGCACCGACGTCGGCGCCCGACCCCCGGGCACCAGCGTCATGGCCTGAAGCCTGAGCATCAGCGTCAACGGCGCGGTGTGTGCCCGGCAGCCCGTCGCGCTCGGCGCCGGGCGGCGGGACCGGCACACGCCCGGGCAGGAAGCGGATGATCGTCGGTGCGGCGAGCAGCAGGGTTCCGCACGCGATGAGGCGGAACGACCACACGGGGACGACGCCGATGAGCCACAGGCCGAACGGCGCACCGAGGGCCGCCGCGAGCGAGGTGATGCCGCCGAAGATGCCGAGCGCCTTCCCCAACCGGCGCGGTGCCACCGTCCCCGGGACCGCGGCGTTGGCGAGGACGACGAAGAGGCCGAACCCCATGCCGCCGAACACCCCGGCGAGGACGAGGCTGAGCAGCGGCTGCGTCACGATGAGGCCGCACACCTGCCCGAGCACCTGGAGTCCGAGGGCGACGAGCAGGGCCGAGCGCAGGCCGAGCCGCGCGCCCAGCCACGGGGCGAAGGGCTGGACGGCGATGACGCCGATCATCATCGTCGTCAGCACCGCGCCGCCGGTCACGGTCGCGAGCCCGCCGATCGCCCCGATCGAGACCATCGTCGAATAGCTGAGGAAGAACCCGGAGAAGCCGAACATCGCCGACCACACGAGCCCGAGCAGGGCCGGGGTCAGAGTGCGACGATCATCCATACTCGCACGTTACGTCATCGCATCGCCGAGGCGGCTGCGGATCTCGCAATCGACCATGTCCGTGCGCTCCCCAACCGCAGGTCTCCGCTGGTCGGACGTGCCGTCTCCCATGGAGAGAGCTGTCATCTGGTGTTCCTCGACGTTCTGTAGAATCGCGGCATGACCTCGTCGCAGCTTCCCGACAGCCCGTCCTCCGGCCTCATCGACACGGCTTTCGTCCTCCGCTACGAGCCCCTGTACGAACTCACCGAGCTCGAGGCTGAGATCTTCGATTCGATCGCCCCGAAGGTCGTGCGCCGCGAGGGCTACAAGCGCAAGAACTTCCTCAAGGTCGTCGAGTGGAAGGCCGTCGCGGTGTTGCCGATGGCCGAGAAGCTCTCCGGCGACGACATCGACTACGTCACCGCCGTCGCCCTCGACGATGACACCCCGAACCATCTGCGCCTGCCCTTCCTCAAGGTCCTGCCGGGAGTCGGCAACCCTCTGGCCAGTGCCCTGCTCACGGTCTTCGATCCGAAGAAGTACGCGATCCTCGACGCCCGCGCCGTCGGCGTCCTCCACGACCATGGGCTGCTCGAATCCGCCAACCCGTCGCATGTCGACTACACCGCCTACCGGAAGCTCGTGAAGTCCCTGGCCAAGGGCGCGAACTGCGCACCCCTCGACCTCTACCGCGCCCTCGTCGCGTACTCCCGCCAGCCGCAGGGCTGAGCGTCGCCGACCTCCGGCGGCCTCAGAGCGCGCCGGCCGCCGCCAGCGCCGGCACCACCCGATCCCGGGTGAGCGGGGCGAACTGGCGCTCGACGGTGTCGGCGGGCATCGGAGCGCACGGGAACCATCCGGCCGCGGCGATCTCGGCCTGATGCCTGATATCGGTGAGGTCGAGCCCGGCCGGCACACCGTCGTAGACGAAGACGTCGCCGATGACCCGATGGTCGGCCTCATTGGCGGCCGCCGCGGTGAACTCCCCGAGCGACGAGAGCCGGGCGGGATCGAGGTCGAGTCCGAGCTCCTCGGCGATCTCCCGGATGATCGTGTCCTCCGGGGTCTCACCCGCCTCCGGTTTGCCTCCGGGCAGCATGAACGACGTCGTCCCGGTCTTGCGGACCATGAGGAGCTCCGGGCGGTCGGGGTGGATGACGACGAGCGCGCTCACGCGGATGTCCCTCATGGTGTCCTTTCGCCGAGGCGGTGGTGTCCGGTTCAGTCCGACCAGAGGCCGGAGGCGCCTCGGCGATGGGAGCCGACGAGGTGCGTGTCCACCATACCGACGGCCTCCATGAGCGCATACATCGTGGTCGGACCGACGAAGCGGAACCCCTCGCGCTTGAGCGCCTTCGACAGTGCCGCCGATTCCGAGGAGGTCGTGGGCACCTCGGCGATCGTCTGCGGTGTCGGGGTCTGCGCGGGCCGGAAGCTCCAGATGAACTCGGCGATGCCGCCGGAGTCCCGCAGCGCGATGATCGCCCGGGCGTTGCCGATGCATGCCTCGATCTTCCCGCGATGGCGGATGATGCCGGGATCGGCGAGGAGGGCTGCCACCTCGGCGTCACCGTAGCCGGCGACGGTGTCGACATCGAAGTGGGCGAAGACCTCGCGGAACCGTTCGCGCTTCTTGAGGATCGTCAGCCACGACAGTCCCGCCTGGAAGCCCTCGAGGCTGAGGCGCTCGAAGAGCCCGGACTCATCGCGCACGGGCAGACCCCACTCGGTGTCGTAGTACTCGAGCAGGAGCGGATCCCCGTAGGCCCACGGGGTGCGCGCGAGACCGTCCTCACCGACGACCGGGCCGCCTGCCATCGTCTCCGCTGCGCTGGACTCCACGGCGCTCGTCTCCTCCCTCATGGTGCCGCTGCCTCCTTGAGAGTCTCCCACAGCGCTGCGACGTCGCTGCGCTCCGTCGTCAGGGAGCCGATCGAGATCCGCACCATCCACCGCCCGTCGAGCGTCGACGGGGACACGTACGCGCGCCCGGAGTCGTTGACCGCCCGCGCCCACTCCCGGGTGTGCGCGTCGAGGTCCTCCCCGGTCAGGCCCGGCGGCTCATGGCGGATGCACACGGTCTGCAGGGGCACGGGGGCGACGACGGTCCAGTCCGGTTCGGCCTCGACCTGCGCGGCGAACCAGCGGGCGTTCTCAAGGTCGCGGCGCAGGCGGGCGCGGATCGCCTCGGCGCCTTCGATGCGGAGCATGAACCACAGTTTGAGCGCCCGGAACCGGCGTCCCAAGGGCACGCCCCAGTCGCGGAGGTTGGTCACCTCGGCGTCCCGATCGGACTGCAGGTACGAGGGGTTCGTCGACATCACCGCCTCGAGATGGGCGGGATCGCGGACGAAGAACAGGGAGCAGTCGAAGGCGACCCCGAACCACTTGTGGACGTTGATGACGAGCGAATCGGCGCGATCGATGCCGTCTGCCATGCCCCGCATCTCCGGGAGGATGAGGGCGGAGCCGGCCATCGCGGCATCGACGTGGAACCACAGTCCGTGCGCGGCGGCGACCTCCCCGATCGCCGCGAGCGGGTCGAGTCCCGTGGTCGTCGTCGTTCCGCACGTCGCGACGACCGCGGCGGGGACGGCACCGGCCGCACGGTCCGCCGCGACCGCTTCGGCGAGGGATTCCGGATCCATCGCGAAGTCCTCGTCGACGTCGACCCAGCGGATCTGGTCCTCCCCGAACCCGGCGAGGAGCACGGCCTTGCGCACCGAGGAGTGCGCGTACGGGCTGAGGTAGACCGTCAGCGGAGCGCTCGCCTGGGTGAGCCCGGGTCCCATCATCGCGAAGTCCGAGGCGCGCTCCCTGGCCTCGAGCATCGCGAGCAGCGTCGCCGTCGAGGCCGTGTCCTGGATGACCCCGCGGAAGTCCGCGGGCAGCCCGAAGAGGTCGCGGGCCCACCCGAGGACGACCTGCTCGACCTCCGACAGCGCCGGGGAGGCCTCCCAGGACAGCCCGAGCACTCCGAGCCCCGAACTCGCGATGTCCCCGAGCACCGAGGAGAGCTCGCTGTTGGCGGGGAAGAAGTTGAAGAACCGCGGATGCTGCCAGTGCGTGAGCCCGGGCATGACGATGTCATCGAGATCCCCGAGCACCGCGGTCGGGTCCTCCCCGTCCTCCGGCGCCGAGGCGGCCAGCTGAGCGGCGATGTCACCGGGGGCGACACTCGCGCGCACGGGCCGCTGCGGCAGGGAGGCGCGGTAGTCGGCGATCCAGTCGATGAGGTCGTGGCCGTGCCGCCGGAACTCCTCGGGCGTCACCGACGCACCGCCCGGCGACGCGCGCCGGATCCGCGGCCCGACTCCCTCACCATCACTCGGTGCCGCCGGCGATGTTCTCCTGCATGTGGAGGAACTCGACGTGGCGCTCGTACTTGTCGAGGACGTCATCGATGAGCTGGTCCTTCGTGTAGCCCATGATGTCGTAGCCCTGACCGGCTCCGCCGTCGAGGTAGACCTCCATCCGGTAGTAGTCCTCGGTGCCGCGCGGGACGCGGCCGCCGAACGACGGCACACTGACCTTGTGCGGCCACACCTGGTAGCGGAACGGGTACTGGCCCTCGCCGTCGACCTCGAGTTCGACGAGGTCTCCGTTCTCGTCGAAGCGCCCCTCGGAGTCGACCCGCCCGCAGCGGGCGGAGATGCCGCGTGAGCGCATCTCCTCGGCGATCTCCTGCATCGTCGGCAGGAGCACGTTCTGCTCGTAGTCGCGGACCTTGCTCCCGCTGGGGAACGCGAGCACCCGGGAGAGCTGCTTCTTCCACGTCTCCGATCCCCGGCCCGACCGGCGGGCGAGCGAGCCCGAGAGGCTCTGCTCGACGCTGTCGACGCGGTTGCCTTCGACGCGCAGGGCTCTGTAGAGGCCGATCATCACGAGGATGATGACGAAGGCGAAGGGCAGACCCATGATGACCGTCGCGCTCTGCAGCGCGCCGATCCCGCCGACGATGAGCATCGCCACGGTCAGCGCACCGGTGAGCACGGCCCAGAAGATCCGCAGCCCCGCCCGTCCGTCGTCCTGCGGGGTGGGCAGGAACGAGGAGAGGTTCGCCATGACGAGGGCCGCGGAGTCCGCCGAGGTGACGTAGAAGAGGAGGGCAGTGAGGGTTGCCAGAGCCGCGACGACGGTGAAGGCCGGGTACTGGGCGAGCAGCTCGTAGAAGCCGCCCTCGGGATTGAGCATCGTCTGCTCCCCGAACTCCAGGTTGCCGCTGCGGATGATGTCGAGTGCGGAGTTCCCGTAGATCGAGATCCACATGAAGATGTAGATGAAGGGGATCGTCAGGGTGCCGATGACGAACTGGCGGATCGTGCGGCCCCGCGAGATGCGGGCGAGGAAGAGTCCGACGAAGGATGCCCAGGCGATCCACCAGGCCCAGAAGAACAGCGTCCAGTCCGTCATCCACGTGCCCGTGTCCTCGAAGGCGAAGGTCTGGCCCACCATGTTCGGGAAGAGGCGGACGAAGTCGGTGACGTTGAGGACGAATGCGTTGAGGAGGAACTGCGTGTTGCCGGCCACGAGCACCCAGATGCTCAGGGCGATCGCGGCGAAGACGTTGAGCAGGGAGAGGAACTTGATGCCCTTGTCGACGCCGGAGACCGCTGAGAGCGTGGCCACGCCCACGCCGATGACGACGATGGCGACCTGGGACGCCACGGACACAGGCAGGCCGAAGACGACGTTGAGGCCGACGTTGACCATGACGACGCCGATGCCGAGCGAGGTGGCCACACCGAAGATCGTGCCGAGGAGGGCCGCGAAGTCGACGGTGTCGCCGAGCGTCCCCTGGACCCGCTTGCCGAAGAGCGGGGCGAGTGCCGAGCGGATCGCCAGCGGCATGTTCATCCGGTAGGCGAAGTAGGCGAGCGCGATGCCCATGAGGGCGTAGAGGCCCCAGCCGCTGAGCCCGTAGTGGAAGAGCGTCCACACGGTCGCCTCACGGGCGGCGTCGACGGTCCCGGGTTCCGTGCTCGGCGGCTGCAGGTACTGCGTAACGGGTTCGGCCACGGCGAAGAACATGAGGTCGGTGCTGATGCCGGCGGCGAAGAGCATCGACGCCCACGACAGGAGACCGAATTCGGGCTTCGAATGCTCGGGGCCGAGCTTCGTCGACCCGTACCGGGAGGCGGCGAGGTAGATGACGAAGACGAGGACGATCGCGACGAGGAGGACGTAGAACCACCCGAACCAGTCCGAGGTCCACCCGACCACAGCACCGAGGACGGCCTGGGCGTTGACGGGGGCGAGGAACGCCCACAGTGTGATCGCGAGCGTGCCGACGGCCGCCGCGATGAAGACGCGCTTGTTGACCGGTGGCAGGTTCTTCTTCGACCTGCCCGCCGCGTCCTCGTTGGATTGCTTTGCCTGGAGTGTCATCTCTTCGCTCCCTCGTCCGGCGACCGACCGCCGCGATGTCATGGGCAACTGGGGGTTCATGGGGCAACTAGGGGTACATGGGCAACACGAGATTGGGGATTGGGGGTCTTGGAGAGCCGTGTCCCGGACTCGATGATCACAGGCCGCCGCACTTCCGGCAACCGACGATGGAGGCTACCATATCCGAATTTTCGGTAGCGCACCCCTGAATTCTTGGCAAAATGAGACGCGGGCCACACTCCGCGGGTCCCGCCGAGGGCCTGTGGTCCGCTGACCAGCCCAGGCGCAGCCCGAGCGGACGCTCGGGCCACCGCCTGGACGGATCTCCTCAGAGTGAGACGAGGAGGAGGACCGTCGCCATGACGACTCCCGAGCCGAGGAACGTGATGAACGTGTAGCCGAGGATGTCGCGCATCTTCAGGCCCGCGATCGCGAGCACCGGCAGCGCCCAGAACGGCTGGAGCATGTTCGTCCACTGGTCGCCGTAGGACACCGCCATGATCGCGATCGACGGGTCGACGCCGAGCTGGTTGGCCGCGTCGAGCATGATCGGACCCTGCACGGCGAACTGGCCGCCGCCGGAGGGGACGAAGAAGTTGACGAGGCCCGCCGAGAGCAGCGCGAGGACGCCGAAGGAGACGGGGTTGGCGATCGAGACGAACGCATCGGAGAACACTGCGATGAGTCCGGTGCCGGACATGATGCCGAGGATGCCGGCGTAGAGCGGGAATTGGAGGAGGATCTCCCCGACGTTCGATGCCGCGTCCTTGGTCAGGGCGATGAGTTCGAACGGGTTCCGCACGAGGAGGAAGATGAGGGCGAGGAAGGACCAGTTGACGATGTCGAGGGTCAGTCCCCCGCCCTGGGCGAAGTGGATGATGAGGTAGGCGACGAGGGCGAAGCCGATGACGAGGGTGAGGATGCGGGAGGCGTCGATGCGGTCAGCGGGTGTGACGATCTCCTCGACGAGGGGGCCGCGCTCCCCCGAGGACATCGATTCGGGCATCTCGTAGACCGTGGCGCCCTGCTTCGGGGCGATGAGGTAGAAGAGGACGCTGCACACGACGATGACGCCGAGGATGGCGAGCAGATTCCACGTCGAGAAGATCGTCTCGCTCACGGGCACGATCTCACCGCCGAGGGAGTCGGCGAGGAACGAGTCCGGGGTTGCGGCGGTCAGCGGACCCGACCCCGAATAGCCCATGTGCCAGACGACCATTCCGGAGTAGCCGGCGGCGACGAGGAGCGGGAAATGGACCTTGATGCCGCGCCGGCGCGCCTGGACGGCGACCTCCCTGGCCAGGAGTGCACCGACGACGAGGCCGAGTCCCCACGTGATGAGGCTCGCGACGGCGGCGACGAGGAAGACGAAGACGTAGGCGAATGCCGGGGATCCCGGCACCTGTGCGAGCCGGGAGAGCAGCGCCTGGACGGGGCCGGTGTTGGCGAGGATGTGGCCGAGGAGCAGGATGAGGCACATCTGCGTCATGAACTCGAGCAGCCCGGAGAGGCCGACGCCCCAACTCGTGACGACCTCGACCGGGCTCGCCCCGGTGAGGATGAAGGCGAGGACGGCGACGATGAGGGTGAGCACGATCGCGAAGGTCAGGGCCGAGGGGATCCACTGCTCGAGGACCCGGTTGATCGGTCGCATCACCCCTTTCGAGGCCGCGACGTTCTTGTGGGCAGACGGCGTCGGTGCCGACATGAGGACCTCCTGCTGGGAAAGTGCTGTGTATCACTTCAGGATACAGTGAGCGCCGTCACCGCCTGCGGGGACCCGCACACGGCGAAGGCGCCGTCCGCGGATGCGGACGACGCCTTCTGCGCCGGGTCGGACTCAGCGGCGGCGAGCGCTCACGCCCTCCCGCCGTGCTGAGTCCTCGGCCCTCACTTGTCGCTCTTGAACACGAGCTGCTTGTTGACGAACTCGTCCATCGCCAGCGGGCCGAGCTCACGCCCGACGCCGGAGCGCTTGACGCCGCCGAAGGGCAGGTACTCGCGTGAGCCCTCGGGCGCATTGATGAAGACCATGCCCGAGTCGATCTGCGCGCCGACGCGCTCGGCGCGCTCGACGTCGCCGGAGAACACGGCGGCCCCGAGGCCGAAGGGGGTGTCGTTGGCGAGTTCGACGGCCTCGTCCTCACTGCTCACCTTGTAGACGATGACGGCGGGGCCGAAGAGCTCCTCGTAGTAGCCGCGCATGCCCTTCTCGACGTCGGCGAGGACGACGGGTTCGACGTAGGCGCCTCCGCCCTCGTACTTCTTCCCGCCGGCGAGCAGGGTCGCGCCCTGGCTCACGGTGTCCTGCACCTGTTCGACGAAGCGGTCGGCGGCGGCGACCGAGGACAGCGGAGACAGGCGCGAGCCCTCCTCCCCGGGAACCTCGGGGGTGGCCTTCTTCGCGGCGGCGGTGATCGATTCGAGGAACTCGTCGTAGACGTCGTCCATGACGATCATCCGCTTGGGCGAGTTGCAGGCCTGGCCGGTGTTGCCCATCCGGGTGTTGAAGAACGTCTTCGCGCTCTTCGCGACATCCTCGGTGTCGAGGAGGATGTACGGGTCGGAGCCGCCCAGTTCGAGGACGACCTTCTTGAGGTTCTTGCCCGCCTCCGCGGCGACGGCGGCTCCGGCACGTTCGGATCCGGTCAGGGACACGCCCTGGTTGCGGGGGTCGGGGAGGATGAGGTCGGCGACCTGCTCGTTGCTCGCGTAGATGTTGATGTACGCGCCCTCGGGCAGACCCGCCTCGGTGAAGATCTCCTCCATGATCGCCGCCGACCGCGGGCACTGCGGGGCATGCTTGAGCAGGATCGTGTTGCCGAGCGCGAGGTTCGGGGCGGCGAAGCGGGCGACCTGGTAGTACGGGAAGTTCCACGGCATGATGCCGAGCAGCGAGCCGACGGGCTTGCGGCGGATCCATGCGGTGCCGTCCTCGGGACCGCGCAGCGGCTCATCGGCGAGGAACGCCTCGGCGTTGTCGGCGAAGTAGCGGTAGATCGCCGAGCTCAGCGCGACCTCGCCCTTGCCCTCGGGCACGGACTTGCCCATCTCGAGCCTGATGACCTCGGCGAGCTCTTCGGCGCGTGCGGCGTAGATCTCCGCGACCCGCGTGAGCAGGGCCGCGCGTTCGGCGACCGGGGTCTGGCTCCACTCGGTGAACGTCGTCGCCGACCGGTCGATGGCGGCCATGATCTCCGCGTCCGTGGCCGTCGGGAACTCCTCGACGACGTCGCCGGTGGCGGGGTTGGTGACGCGATACAGGGTGGACATGATGGACCTCTTCTCTGCTTCGATGCCGGGAATCGTCGGTGACCGCAGGCCCTCGCCGAGGTGGTCACCGCGTGTACGTCCCACGCTATGGCCGATCCGGGTCCGCGGCAATTCCCCTTCCCACCGAATTCCCTGGATGCTTGCTCGTGCCGGCATGCTCGCCTCGCTCGCCCGCGGATGCCCGGGGATCGATGCCTCGACCCCCGGGCACCGGCGGCGACTGCTAAGTTGGCGCTATGACCTCAGTCACAGATCTCGTCAAGCGCTACTACACGACCGTCGACGCCGGGGATCCCGTGGCCACCGCCGCGCTCTTCGCCGCCGACGCCACCTACGACCGTCCCGGCTACCCGACGATGGTCGGGCAGCAGATCACGGACTTCTACCTCGGCGAGCGCGTCATCGAATCCGGTGCCCACGAACTCGCCGAGATCCTCGTCGACGGTGAGGCCGCCGCCAGCCGCGGCACCTTCGCCGGTCGTCTCAAGGACGGCTCGGAGACGACGGTGGGCTTCGCCGACTTCTTCCGCTTCGACGCCGAGGGCCTCATCAGCACCCGCACCTCGTACTTCTACGTCGGCGCCGTCTGAGCTGGTCTCAGGGCTGGGCGTGACCCCGCACTGCTGCGCGTGCCCGCGCGCTACTGCGCCTGCCCGCGCGCTCTGAGCACGGCGCGCTGGATCCGGTCGCGCTCGGCAGCCGCGGCCGGACTCGGCGTCGCCCCATAGGCGTCCTCGACCTGCGCGAACACCGTCTCCATCGCCTCATCGCCGAGGTCGAGCGGCAGGTCGTCGATCGCGGCGAACGCCGGGCCGATGTGGTGCATGAACCCGCGGAT
This sequence comes from Brevibacterium sp. NPDC056726, assembly GCF_042790515.1. NCBI lineage: Bacteria > Bacillati > Actinomycetota > Actinomycetes > Micrococcales > Brevibacteriaceae > Brevibacterium > Brevibacterium sp. NPDC056726. The sequence continues at coordinate 217,588 of NZ_JBHTYZ010000001.1, forward strand.
CCCGGCCTCTCCCCCGCCGTGGTGCATGCCCTCGAACTGGCCGACGGCCGCCCACCGCAGGCCCAGTGAGTTCCGCATCACCGCATCGAGGTCGGCGGCGGTGACGACCCCGTTCTCGACGAGCGCGATCGCCTCCTTGAGCAGCGCGTTCTGCAGGCGATTGCCGACGAATCCGCGGACCTCGCGGGCGAGGACGACGGGTTCGCGTCCGCAGCTGCGGTAGAACTCGACGGCGCGGGTGAGCGTCTCGGAGCTCGTGACCGGGGAGGGGACGACTTCGACGAGCGGCATGAGGTGCGGCGGGTTGAACGGGTGGCCGACGATGACCCGGGCGGCCGCCTCGGCGGGCAGGGCACCGACGAGGTGGGAGGCGGGGATCGTCGACGACGAGGTCGCGAGCACCGCCCCAGCCGGTGCCGCCGCGGCGATCCGGGCGAAGAGCCGGGGCTTCTCGTCCGGGTCCTCGGGGCCGGACTCCTGGACGAATCCCGCCGAGGCGACCGCCTCCTCGAGCGAGTCCGCGAGGTCGACGGTGCCGGTCCGTGCCCGCGCGGCCGTCTCGTCGAGGTCCGAGCCGACGAGGTCGGGGTCGCGCTCCTCCACGGCTGCGGCACGGGCGGCGGCATCGGTGCGAACGTCGGCACGGATGCCTGCGACTACCTCGGCGAGGTCGTCCCGGGGATCGACGACGGCGACGTCGTATCCCGAACCGGCGAAGAGACGGGCGAAGGAGCGGCCGATGGTGCCGGCCCCGATGACGGCGACTGTGAACGACATGCACCCAGGCTATACCGGCACGGCAGGGGCCCTTGAGAGCGACGAAAATCTTCGCCCGTGACGGCTCTCACCGGGGCGTTCAGTGGCACAATGACACCATGGCAGCGCACCCCGGACTCAGACCCGTCGACTCCGAGACCCTGGCTGTGGCCGAGGACGAGTTCGCGGCCGCCGCCGAGATGGCGAACGTCGAGGTCCGGGAACTCCACACCGCCGCCGAGGCGGCCGAGGCCTCACTGCTCCTCGACGAGGTGTGGAACGTCGACCAGACCGGCACGAACGTCCTCGAACCCGGGCTCATCGTCGCCTTCGCCCATGCCGGCAACTACGTCTCGGCGGCGTACAGCCGTGACGACCCTGCGGAGATGATCGGGGTGACGATCGGATTCTTCGGCCAGCCGCTCGGCACCGTCATGCACTCCCACATCGCCGGGGTTCGGCACGAGCACATCGGGCACGGCGCGGGATCGGCGATGAAGCTCCACCAGCGGCTGTGGTGTCTGCGGCTGGGGATCACGGAGATGACGTGGACGTTCGATCCGCTCATCGCCCGCAACGCGTACTTCAACTTCCAGCGCCTCGGCGTGAGCATGGTCGAATACCTCGAGGACTTCTACGGGCAGATGCGCGACGGCGTCAACGCCGGTCAGGCCAGCGACCGGATGATGGTGTCGTGGCCGCTCGACCGGCCGGCCCGGGTGCCCGCGGTCTCCGCCGACGCCGCGTTCGCGTGCCTGCGCGCCGACGAGTCGGGTGCCCCGCTCGTCGCCGAGGTGCCGCGGGAGGCCGCCGTCGTCTCCCTCGACTTCCCCTCCGACATCGAGAACCTCCGCCGCCACGACCCCGAACTCGCGACAAGGTGGCGCTTGGCCCTGCGCGAGTCGCTCACCGCCCTCGTCGCCGACGGCTGGGTCCTCGACACGTGCCTCAAGGGCGGCACATACCTCCTCCACCATCCGTGAGCCGGGGGCGGTCTCGTCCGCGGCACGACGCTCCCGGGTCTCGACGCTCTCGGGGCCGAGTTCACCTGTCCGTCATGTTCACGCCGTTGACTGGGCCGCGGGCGCGGCCCGCACACGGCGGTCGGTGCGCGAGTCGATGAACGAGGAGAGCGGATGAGCACAACGGTCACGCGGCACCCGGGCACGGTGGGCGAGGTCTTCCGCGTCTTCCTGCGCCTCGGTCTCACCTCCTTCGGCGGCCCCGTCGCGCACCTCGGCTACTTCCGCGAGACCTTCGTCGTCCGCCGCCGGTGGCTGACCGACTCCGCCTACGCCGATGTCGTCGCGCTCTGCCAGTTTCTTCCCGGGCCGGCATCATCGCAGGTCGGCATGGCCATCGGTCTGCAGCGCGCCGGGTTCGGCGGCCTGCTCGCGGCGTGGTTCGCGTTCACCATGCCCTCGGCGATCGTGCTCGTCGCCTTCGCCTACGGATTCGACGCGTTCGGGGACGCGCTCGGCACTGGATGGCTCGACGGCGTCAAGGCCGCTGCCGTCGCCATCGTCGCCGGCGCCGTCCTCGGGATGGGGAAGTCGCTGGCCCCGGATGCCAAACGCGCGACGATCGCCGGCCTCGCCGCGGTCATCGTCCTCCTCATCCCCTTCCCCATCGTGCAGGTGCTCGCGATCATCGTCGGAGCCGGTCTCGGCCTCACCTGGCTGCGACCGGAGGAGGCGACAATCCGCGCCGAGGCGGCCGCCGCGGCCGCGGAGGAGACGTCGGCCTCCGCGGAGGAGACAGAGTCCTCGGACGGGACCGAGTCGGGCCGGTCAGCGGAGTCGGAGGCGAGCGCGCCGACGGGGTTCCGGGTCTCCGTGTCGAAGAGGGTCGGAGCCGCCGCTCTCCTCGTCTTCGCGGCCCTCCTCGTCCTCCTGCCGATCGCGACGGCGCTCACCGGTGATCCGACGCTGCGGCTGACCGACATCTTCTACCGCGCCGGTTCGCTCGTCTTCGGCGGAGGCCATGTCGTCCTGCCGCTGCTCGATGCGGAGACGGTGCGGGCCGGCCTCGTCGACAGTGAGACCTTCCTCGCCGGCTACGGTGCGGCGCAGGCGGTGCCCGGACCGCTCTTCACCTTCGCGGCCTTCCTCGGAGCGTCGATGACGACGGAGCCGACGGGCCTCCTCGGTGCGACGATCGCGCTGCTCGCGATCTTCCTCCCCGCCGGGCTGCTCACCGTCGGGGCCCTGCCGTTCTGGCAGAGCCTCCACGGCTCGGTCCACGCCCGCCGCGCCCTGCTCGGGGTCAACGCCGCCGTCGTCGGCCTCCTCGGCGCCGCACTCTTCGACCCGGTGTTCGTCGAGGGCATCACCAGCCCGGCGACGCTGGCGATCGCACTCGCCGCGTTCATCGCCCTGACCCGCTGGAACCTGCCGGCCTGGGCCGTCGTCCTCATCGCCGCGGCGATCGGCGCGATCGCGCTCTGAGCGCACTCGCCCCCGATCGGCTGGGATCGGGGGCGGGATTCGGGCCTCAGCCCTGGGTGAGCGCGAGGGAGAATTCGACGACGCCGGCATCCTCGACGGAGACGAAGCCGAGGTTCGGCGGTTCCACTCCGTAGTCCTGCCAGGTCACGTCGATCGCACCGACGACGGAGAGGCCGGTGTCGGCGCGGGTCGCCGTCGTCTGCGCCGTCGCCTCCTGGGTCTGCCCGTTGATCTCGAGGGTGCCCGGGATGTCGATCTCGGCGCTGCCGGAGTCGCTCAGCGCTGTGAGATCGACCGGTCCGGTCGCGGTGAACGTCGCCTCCGGGTTCGCATTCGTATCGATGGCCTGCCCGGAGAAGTAGTTGTCGCGCCGGGAGCTGTCGGTCGTCACGGTCCGCAGATCGACGCTCACCGTCCCGGCCGTGAGCTCGCTGCCGTCGATCGTGATGTCGCCCGTGACGTCGGGAGTGCGACCGACGACGGTGACGTCCTCGCCGTTGAGGACCTCGTCGACCCGGTATCCGGCCTCCGATCCCTCCCCGATCGTCCACTGCCCGGCGATGCTCCCTGCCGCACCGTCGGCGCCTCCTGAGCCTGAGGCGATGTCCTCGTTGGCGAACTCCGTGGGAGCCGCGGTGTTCTGTGATGAGGTGTAGAGCTTCGTGCCGACCAGCGCGCCCGCGACGAGCACAGCGATGGCGATGAGAGCGATGATCCACACGAGCGGACGGGAGTAGAAGGGCCGGCGAGCTGCAGTTGAGTTCGTCATACTGTCACCGTACAAACTTCAACTACAGCTCGACCAGGCCCTTCACCTGGAGAGGGACTGGACAGTCCCTGGGAGCGGATCAGGCCTCGGCGTCCTCCCAGGTCTTGCGCAGGAGCTTCTTGTCGAGCTTGCCCACCGAGGTGCGCGGCAGTTCGTCGGTGACGATGATCTCGTCGGGCAGCTGCCACTTCGCGAACCTGTCGCCGAGGACCTCGACGATCGTCTCCCGGGTCACCTCGGCGCCGTCCTCGGCGACGACGTAGGCGACGGGCCGCTCCTGCCATTTCTCGTCCGGGACGCCGATGACGGCGGCCTCCTTGACGCTCGGGCTGTCGAGGATCGCGTTCTCCATGTCGATCGAGGAGATCCACTCGCCGCCGGACTTGATGACGTCCTTGAGACGGTCGGTGAGCTTGAGGTAGCCGTTGGGGAAGATGACCCCGACGTCGCCCGAGCGCCACCAGCCGTCGAGGAAGCGCTCGGAGTTGTCCGGCAGCTGGAAGTAGGACTCGGTGATCCACGGGCCGCGCATGAGGACCTCGCCCATCGACTTGCCGTCGCGGGGCAGCTCCTCACCGGTGGGGTCGACGACCTTGACCTCGACGCCGATGACCGGCAGACCCTGGTAGCGCTTGAAGTCCCAGCGCTCCTCCTCGTCCATGTCGAGTCCGGGTTTGATGTGCCAGTTCGTCGTCGCCAGCGGCGTCGTCTCCGTCGCCCCGTAGCCGTGGATGACATCGGCCCCGGTGATCTCCTTGAACCCGCGCATCATCGACAGCGGCGGCTCGGAGGAGCCGGAGACGAGGCGCACACCGCTGAGATCAGGCGGCTGCGGCATGTCCTTCATCATCGCGAGCATCGGCGCGAAGATCGCCGGTGCGCCGTTGGCGAGCGTGACCTTCTCGGCGATGAACGCCTTGGCGATCGCCCCGAACTCCTCGGCGGCGAACTTGCCGGGCAGGACGAGTTTGGCCCCGGCGGCGACGGCGTTCTGCGGGAATCCCCAGGACAGAACGTGGAACATCGGGGTGATCGGCATGATCGTGTCGTCGAACGAAGCGCCCAGCGCCGCGAGGCCGCCCATCGTGTGGAGGTAGATCGACCGGTGCGAGTAGTAGACGCCCTTGGGCCTGCCCGTGGTGCCGGTCGTGTAGCCGGCGTAGGCGGCGGTCTTCTCATCGACGACTGGCCAGTCGTAGGTGTCGGGCTTGTCCTTGATGAGGTCCTCGTAGAAGACGACGTTCTCCAGCGTCGTCTCGATCTCATCGGCAGGCTTGTCGGTCATGACCACCCAGCCCTTGACGTCGAGCTTCGGGGCGAGCGCCTCGGCGACGGGCAGGAGGGATTCGTCGACGAAGATCCAGTCGGACTTCGAGTGGCTGACGACGTAGGCGAGGTCCTCGGGGGCGAGCCGGAGGTTGAGCTGGAGCATCGTGGCCGCGAGTCCGGGGACGGCGAAGTAGAGCTCGAAGTGGCGGCGGGAGTTCCAGTCGAGGACGCCGACCATCGAACCGGCACCGACGCCGAGTTCGGTGAGGCCGTGGGCGAGCTGCGCCATCCGCTTGAACTCGTCGGCGTAGTTCGATCGTCCCCACGATCCGTCCGAGTTGCGGTAGACGACCTCCTGTTCGCCGAAGACCGTGGCCGCGTGCCTGATCATCGACGTGGTGTTGAGCTGGTAGCTGTCGCCGAGGGTCGACGGGATGCCAGTGAGCATGAGACTCCTTTGTTCGTTCACTCGTGGTGGGGCTTGTGGTGCGGGTGAGCTCGCCGAGGCGGGGGCGGGTGCCGCGGCGAGTCGGCGTCACCGGCCGACGAAGCGGGGGACGCGTTTCTCGATGAAGGCCGACACCCCCTCGGCGAAGTCGCGGGTGCCGCGCAGGTAGGTCTGATCGGCCGATTCCCGGCTGAAGGCGTCGTCGAGGGAGGTCAGGCTCGCTTCGTTGATCGCCGACTTCGAGCGGGAGAAGGCCAGCGGTGCGCCCTGGGCCCAGGCGGTGCCGAGTGCACGGGCGCGGGTGAGCTGCTCCCCGGCGGGCACGACCTCGCTCGCCAGTCCCCAGTTGAGGGCCTCCGGTGCCCACACCTTCTCGGCCGTCAGCGCCATCTTCATCGCGCGGTGGCGACCCGCCGAGGCGGCGACGAGGGCGGTGGCCCCGCCGTCGGGCATGAGGCCGATCTTCGCGAAGGCGAGCATGAGGTAGGAGTCCTCGCTCATCACGACGTAGTCGCAGGCCAGCGCCAGCGAGCAGCCGATCCCGGCGGCCGGCCCAGACACCGCGGCGATGGTGGGAACGGGCACATCGATGAGCGCGCGGATGATCGCGTTGGCCTCGTCGAGATCGAGGGTGACGTCGTCGTTGCCGCTCTGGAGGTCAGCACCCGAGCTGAAGGATCGGTCACTGCCGGTGAGGATGATGACGCGGGCATCGGCCGCCGCCTCGGCGATGGCCTCCCCGAGGCGGCGGAACGCTTCGGCATTGAGCGCGTTGAGGGTGTCGGGGCGGTTGATCGCGATGGTCGCGACACCGTCACGGTGATCGACGAGGACACTTGAGCTCAAGACGGCTCCTTCGCTGACGGAGATGGGTTTCCCTGCGCCAAGCTTAACGCACGTTAAGTTGTCGTGGGTCACACTTCTGCAACGCGAGGAGGAATTCTCGAGTCACGGGCGGGTCACCTCACACGAGGGTCGCCGCTCACACGCCGTCTCCGGTCTCCCCCGTGGCCGCGGTGATCGCGGCGTCGAGGTCGGCCCAGAGGTCGTCGACGTGTTCGATGCCGACGCTCAGGCGCAGCAGGCCTTCGGGCACCGAGGTCGGCTCCGAGGCATGGCGGCGCCGGCGTTCGATGAGGGACTCGACCCCGCCGAGCGAGGTCGCCGGCGTCCACAGCCGGACCGCCTCGGCGATCGCGGTGGCCTGCTCCGCTGTGTCGACGGTGAAGGCGACGATCGCGCCGAACCCGGCCATCTGTGCGCTCGCCCGTGCGTGACCGGGGTCGGCGGGCAGTCCCGGGTAGCGGACCTCGGCGACACCGGCACGGCGGCTCAGGCGCTCGGAGAGGATCTGGGCATTGTCCTGCGCGCGCTCGAGCCGGACCGACAGCGTGCGCATCCCGCGCAATGCCAGCCACACCTCGAAGGGCCCGGCGATCGCCCCGCGCATCGACCGCTCGGTCAGCAGCAGCTCCCGGAGTGCCGGGTCGCCGGTGATCACGGCGCCGAGGACGACGTCGGAGTGTCCGGCGAGGTACTTCGTCACCGAGTGGACGACAATGTCGGCGCCGAGGTCGAGCGGCGTCTGGAGCAGGGGCGTGGCGAAGGTGTTGTCGACGGCGACGCGGATGCCGCGCTCACGTGCGGCGGCGATGAGGGCGGGCATGTCGGCGACCTCGAGCATCGGGTTCGTCGGGGATTCGATCCACAGCAGCGCCGAGGCGGTGCCGGGGTCAGATTTCTCGCCCCCGGCGTTGTCCCCGGCGGCGACGTCCCCGGCGTCGTTCCCGGCAGAGGCATCGTCCGTGACAATGTCGTCGAGAGCGGCGACGACGGCGTCGGTGTCGGCGATGTCGACGCTGACGACGGAGAATCCGGCGCGCGCGGAGAGCTCCTGTGCCGATTGGAGCGATCCCTGGTAGGCGTGCGTGGGCATGACGAGGGTGCCGCCGCGGGGCACGAGGGCGAGCACCGCGGCGATCGCGGCGAGCCCCGATCCGAAGACGAGTGCCGGCAGCGCCGAGTGTTCGAGTTCGCCGAGCGCGGCCTCGAACGGTGTCCAGGCGGGAGTCGCGAACCGTCCGTAGGCGTACGCGGAGTCATTCACCTCGGTGGTGCCGATGAATGTCGAGGACAGTTCGATCGGCGGGTTGACCGAGGCGCCGGTCGCGCGCGGCGGTCGGGCCGCCTCGACGAGGACGGTCTCGGGTGCGAAGGCAGGGGTCGGGCGTGCGGGGTCACGAGTCGTCATGGCCTCAATATAGGCAGAGCGGAGGCCGCGCCGCTTTGACGTCTCGCCCGCGCGGTCAGCCCAAGCCTGTGCGAGCCGGTCCGCCGCGGCTCAGTCCACCGCGGCCGGTCCGGCACGGCTCAGTCGTCTGCGGCACGGCCTGCCCTGCGCGACTGCCTACTGTGCCGCGACCGACTACTGTGCGGCGATCATATGGTCGAGAAGCGCCCGCGCCCCCTGCGACAGCCTGCGCTTCGGCGACCACAGCGCATGGAGGGCCCGGTCGAGGTCGACGTCGTCGGCGACCGGCAGCGGGGCCAGTCGCATCGCCCGGAAGTCGTCGCGCAGGGCGAGATCGGAGAGGACGACGGGTGCGACGCCCGTGGCTGCGGCGACCCTCAACGCCGAGTTCGACCGGTACTCCCCGGCGATCGTCGCCCCGCCGAACTCGGCGAGCGCGGTGTCGATGACCTCCCGCGTTCCCGACCCGACCTCACGGACGAGGAGAGGGATCCCGGCGAGCGCCTCGGCGGTGATCGGCTCCGTCCACGTCTGCCCATAGGACGGGGCGGCGGCGATCATCAGGCGGTCGTGGCCGATGACGGCGGCGGGGAACCCCGGCGGCAGGGACACGGATTCGACAAGGCCGATGTCGCAGCGCTGCGCGCGGACCTCGGCGACGACGGCCGCGGAGTTCTCGACCCCGAGGCCGACGTCGATGCCCGGATGCGCCGAGGTGAAGGTCGCGAGATAGCTCGGCAGGAGGTATTCGGCGACGGTCAGGGACGCGCAGACGCGCACGTTCCCCGCCCGCGCCTCCTGGATGGCGCGGGTGCCGGCGTTGAGGGCACTGTAGGCGTCGATGACCTGCGCGGCCCATTCGGCCACGGCCTGGCCCTCGGCGGTGAGTTCGGTGCCGCGCGGCGAGCGCGTGAGGAGGGGGACTCCGAGTTCGCGTTCGAGGCCGGTGAGGCTGCGGGAGGCGTTGGGCTGGGCGATGCCGACCGCCTCGGCGGCCTGACCGATCGACTGCGCGCCCCCGCTCAGGGCGACGAGCAGCCCGAGGGCCCGCAGCTCCGGCCACCGCTGCATATCCGACACATCGCGCATACCGCCATCATGGCATATCAATTCGATATGGGTCGACGCGAAATCACCGTCTACCGGACCTCCCGGCCGCGGGGAAGACTGGAGTCCATGAACACAGTCCGCCGACTCCTCCCCGGTCTCGGCCTCGCTGCGGCAGCCGCCGCGATCGCGTGGCCGATCTCGACCCTCGCCCCCGTCATCTCCCCGCTGCTCGTCGCGATCATCCTCGGTGTCATCCTCGGCAACGTCGCCCCGAATCTCCCCGACTCCCTCAAGCCGGGACTCGACTTCGCCGCCAAGCCGCTGTTGCGCCTGGGCATCGTCGCCCTCGGCGCGCAGGTCGTCTTCGGGGACATCCTCGATCTCGGCTGGCCCGTCCTCGTCCTCGCCGCCGTCGTCGTCGCCGTCGGCATCGTCACGAGCGTCGGACTCGCCCGCGCCACCCGCGTCGACGGCGACCTCGCACTCCTCATCGGCTGCGGCTTCGGCATCTGCGGGGCCGCGGCCGTCGCCGGCATCGAATCGACGATGAAGGCGAAGAAGGAGGACGTCGCCGCCGCGATCGGCCTCGTCGTCCTCTTCGGCACCGTGATGATCGCCGCGATCCCCCTGGCCAGCGGCGCCCTCGGCCTGCCTGCGGTGACCGCGGGCATGTGGGCGGGCGCCTCGACCCATGAGGTCGCCCAGGTCGTCGCGATCGGCGGGATCATCGGCCCTGCCGCCCTCGAGGTGGCCGTGCTCGTCAAGCTCGCCCGCGTCATCATGCTCGCCCCGACCGTCGCGGTCCTCGAGCTCGCGATGCGCCGGTCGGAGGCGAAGGTGAGGGCCTCGACCGCCGAGGCGGGCCCCGCGGACGCGGAGAACACTGTCGTTCCCGCGCCGGCCGGCAAGCGCCCGCCGATCGTTCCCCTCTTCGTCCTCGGGTTCCTCGCGATGGCCGCGCTGCGCACCTTCGGGCTCCTCCCCGAGGTCGCCGTCACCGGCCTGGGGTGGCTGCAGACGGTGTGCCTGTCGATGGCGATGTTCGCCCTCGGCCGCGGTGTGCAGTGGCGCGCGCTCAAGAGCCTCGGCGGCGGCCCGATCGCCCTAGCCACGATCACGACGGTCGTCGTCGCCCTCGTCGCCCTCGGCGGTGCGCTCCTCCTGACCTGAGTCGAGGCCGCCTGACTTCCCGACCGGCTGTGCCGATAGTCGGGAAGTTCGCGCGTTCCACCTCGGCGCTCCATCCCTGCGTCCGTACCGGCTGGTAGTCTCACAGCAGATCACCCGATTGCCCACAGAGACTGCTCAGCTACCTCGAGGACGACATGCTTGCTCAGCTCATCGCATTAGGCATCTTCATCGCACTCTTCGCCGTCGGAGCGATCCGCGGCGTCCACATCGGCGTGCTCATGCTCGTCGGCGCCGCCGGCACCGGACTGCTGCTCACGGACATGACCGTCGAGGACATCATCGCCGAGTTCCCGCTCTCGATCATGGTCCTCCTCGCCGGGGTGACGTACTTCTTCGCGATCGCCCAGGAGAACGGCACCGTCGACAAGATCATCGACTGGGCGCTGGAGAAGGTGGGGTCATCGGCGGTGCTCCTGCCCGTCGTCTTCTTCGTCATCACCGCCGGCATCGCGTCGATGGGCGCGCCCCTGGCCGGACTCGTCATGATGCCGGTGGGCATGCAGGTGGCCCGCAAGTACCACGTCGACTACGCGCTCATGGGCCTGGCGATCTGCTTCGCGATCGGCGCCGGCGGATTCGCCCCGACGAGCCTCTACGGCATCGTCACCTACAGCACCGCCGAAGGTGCGGGCATCGGGCTCAACCCGTTCCTCCTCTTCCTCATCGCCGTCGTCGTCTACCTGCTCATGCTCACCGTCGCCTACGTCATGTTCGGCCGTTCCCTCTTCTCCCGGAAGTCCGCGGCCGCCGGAGCCGGCGCGGCCGCGGCCGACTCGGGCACCGCCTCGGCACAGGCGACCGGCACTGCCGCGCGGATCTCCCGCGGTGGGGCCTCGGCGACGAAGGTCGCCTTCGGGGAGGACGACGAGGACGAAGCGCTCTTCGACTCCTCGACCGCCTCGGCGGGCTCCACGACATCGGAGCCATTCACGGGCGTGCAGATCCTCACGGTCGTGCTCATGGTCGCCCTCATCGGCACCGTCGTCGTCCTCGCAGCCCTCGGTCAGGAGCCGGACATCGGGCTGCTGTGCTTCCTCTTCGGGGCGATCCTCGCACTCGTCGATCCGGCCACCGGCAAGGCGGCGATCCCGAAGATCGACTGGTCGACGGTGCTCCTCGTCGGCGGCATCATCACCTTCGTCGGGGTGCTCCAGACGATGGGCGCCGTCGACCTCCTCGGTGAGGGCGCCGAGGCGATCGGCTCCCCGCTCATCGCCGCGTTCGTCCTCTGCGTCGTCGGCGGTCTCGTCTCGGCGTTCGCGTCGACGACGGGCATCCTCGCCGCCCTCGTCCCCCTCGCCCTGCCGCTCATCGAGGCCGGCGGGGTGCCGGGCTGGGCGCTCATCGCAGCGCTCGGCATCTGCTCGGCGGTCGTCGACGTCTCACCGTTCTCGACCCTCGGGGCCACGGTCGTCGCGACGGCACCGGGTGATCAGAAGCAGCGGCTGACGGCGATCCTCGTCAAGTTCGGCATGTCGATGGTCATCATCGGGCCCATCGTCCTCGTCGGCGGTCTCGTCGTGCCGGCGATGATGTTCTGACCGGCTGAAATTCGCCGGTCGCGGAATTCACCCGTATCAACCGGCGACGATGGTCCCTGCGGTTCACGTCGTGCTTCCGCGACAACGGTGCCGGCAGGCAGTTCGTTTCCCGAGTGGGCGCAGTAGTGGGCACGCGGCACGGCGTCATCGTCGGTTGGCGGCCCGGGTCAGCCTGGCTCCCCACGCAGCCGCGTGGTCGATGGCCTCTTCCGGGGAGTGAACGATGAACGGCACATCGAGCGCGGCGAGCGCGAAGTTGGCCCAATCCAGGTTGCTGACAGAGATGCGAACGATACAGTTCTCGGCATCGATGGGATCGGCCGCACCCCATTCTCCGAGTCGCTCCCGCGCAGCATCGGCGGAGCACTCGGCGCTCGCAGTCACCTCGTACACGGTTCGCGCCGACTCAATGCCCTGGCGGACGTACTCAGCGGCGTCGGCCGTGGGCAACTTCCGCGGCGCGAACGTCTGCCCTGTTCGTTCGGGGTCAGCGGCTCGGTCGATTCGCAAGGTTCGCCAGTCTGAGGCCATAAGGTCGAAGGCAACCAGATAGAGCCGTTGATGCAGCGAGACGACGACGTGCGGTTGGACAGTCCGATGTGTGCGATTCCCGCTGACATCGGTGTAGTCGAGAGCGACGACCTCATGGTCGCGTGCGGCCAGCGCCAACGCAGTCAGGACGCCGGTGTCGACGGCAGCCGCGTGTCCGAACGGGCCTGGCAGAGTAGCGAGATGCTGGAGTGAGTCAATTCGTCGACGGATCTTCGCGGGCAGAACCTGCACGATCTTGGCCAGCGCTGTGACGGCTGCGGACGGGTCTGCCGGGTAAGCGCCGGTAGCGGCGTCCTTCAAGGCCAGGACGACTGTCGCGGCTTCGTCTTCGCCCAGCACCAGGGGCGGAAGAGACCCGCCGGGAGCGAGCTGGTAGCCGCCGCCTGTACCGCGCACTGTGGTGATCGGATAGCCGAGGTCCTGCAGGCTTCGGACGTCGCGGCGCAGCGTGCGAGGACTCACCTCCAGGCGTCGCGCCAGTTCCTCACCACCCCAGTGGCGACGGTTCTGCAGCAGCGCAAGCAGTTCGAGGACCCGAACACTGATCGTGGACATGTCACCGTTCCCTCACGGATCACCGACCGGCCTTTCGGCCCTGTTCCGGCCATATTATGTCCGGAAGAATTCCTAACGTGAGGGCCATGGAAAACATTCAGCCTTTCACCCTCCACATCGATGACACCGAACTCGAGGAGCTGCGTCAGCGTCTGCGCAGGACGCGCTGGCCCGACGAGCGCTCGGACGCCGGATGGTCCGACGGCTTGCCGTTGTCATACGCCCGGGACCTCACCGAGTACTGGATACGAGATTTCGACTGGAGGCGACAGGAATCTCGGATCAACGCCTTCCCGCAGTACACCACTCTCGTCGACGACCACAGTGTTCATTTCCATCACGTCCGCTCGACCCACCCCGGGGCCAAACCCCTGCTGCTGATCCACGGGTGGCCCACCGGCCCGACGGACTTTCTTGGGATGATTCCGCTGCTGACGGAACCGCGGAGCGGTGGACAGCCGTTCGACGTGGTCATCCCTACGATCCCGGGGTTCGGAGTCTCTGGACCCGTCGAGGGATGGACTCTTGTGCGGGCAGCCGATGCGTTCGCTCGCGTGATGGGCCGGCTGGGCTACGATCGCTACCTCGTGCACGGCTATGACACCGGGGCGGGGATTGCTCGGGAGCTGGGACTGCGGCACCCGGGCCATGTTGCCGGGATCCACACCACCGGGCTGCTCGGCGGCGAGAGTCTCACCGCGGAGACGGCCGACATGACGGACCCCGAAGAAGCCCGTGCAGTTGCCGATGGACTTCGCTACACCTACGACGTGGGTGCATACGCGATGCTCCAGTCGACCCGCCCACAGTCACTCGCGTATGCCCTGACCGACTCCCCTGTCGGCTTGATGTCGTGGCTGATCGAAAGGTACCGAGACTGGTCGGGGGCCCGCAGCGCGCCCGAGGAGGCACTCGCGCGCGACGAGATGCTGACAGTGGTCAGCATCTACTGGTTCTTCCGCACGGCCGGCTCCTCGGCCCGCTACTACAAGTACGGATTTCCCAGCTGGGCTGAACCTTTGGAGCCGTCCACGACCCCCACAGCCATCCTGGTCATGCCGGACGACATCGGACGCCCGGTCCGTCGGCTGGTTGAGCAGACCGATGCTCTCATCCACTGGACATATGCTGAGCGCGGAGGGCACTTCGCCGCGTGGGAGCAACCCGAACTCGTCGCCGAGGACATCCGGATCTCGATCGGATCCCTGACCTGAGCGATGAGCAGAAGTCACGATGCCATCCGCAGCGATACTGCGGTTCCCATCCATTCGCTCGCCGACGAGCAGCCGTCGGTGCCACCGCTGTCGTACTCCCGAGTGACCGACACTCACCGGCGGAGCACCTCAACCCAGCTGTTTGACGAGGACGACGAATTCGAGATCGTCGACCTTGGGCACCCCGAAGCGCTCGTCGCCGTAGGGGAAGGGCTCGGTCTCACCGGTGCGGACGTAGCCGCGGCGCTCGTAGTAGGCGATGAGTTCGCAGCGCTTGTTGATGACGCTCATCTGCAGCGCGGTCGCACCCCAGCGTTCGGCCACCCACGCCTCGGCGAGGTTGATGAGCGCGGACCCGACGCCCTGCCCCTGGCCGAGCGGGGACACCGCGAGCACGCCGAGGTAGGCGACGCCGTCGACGGGCTGCCGCAGGTAGACGCTGCCGACGGCCTGACCGTCGCGGGCGCGCACGAGGAGCATCGTCGAATCCGCCTCGGCGAGCATCTCCCTGGCCATCGCGGCGTCGAGGCGCTGGCCGCTGAGGAGATCGGCTTCGGACGTCCACCCCTGTTTCGAGGCCTCCCCACGGTAGGCGGAGGCGACGAGCGCGACGTAGTCGTCGATGTCGGCCTCGCCGAGGAATCCGACGGTGAATCCCGATTCGCTGAGGATGAGCTCGTAGCCATCGATGAGGGTGGCCGGGGTCTGCGAGGTCATGTGGGGACTGCTCCTTGCTGCGGCGGCGAGCGGGGAGCATCGCCGGGGTGTCGACTGCGCTTCCCAGGTTAGTCGGTAGGCTCGGGTTGAGGACACAGCGCCCTCCCCTCACCGCGGCCCACCCGCGGAGGGGTCCACCGCAGAGAGCAGGAGCAGCCATGGACGTCGACATCGACGGCGAGACCTACACCATCGCCCATGACCCCGACCAGTCGCGCTTCACCGTCACCCATGACGGCACGGTCATCGGCACCGCGGACTATGTCGACACCGATGCCACCGAGGCGGGGGTGCCCACCGTGCGGACCTTCACCCACACGATCGTCGACCCCGCGTACGGCGGGCGGGGCATCGCCGCGAAGCTCGTGCGGTTCGCCCTCGAATCCACCACCGAGGCGGACCTGCGGTTCCGCACGACGTGCTCGTACGTCATGGGCTTCCTCGAGAAGAACCACGAGTTCGACGCTTCGCTCGCGTAAGCTCGTTCAGCTCTCGTCGAGGCGACCTGACTCCGCGTTGCCCCGAGGTGCGGGGCGAGGAACTCCGCGGCCCGCACATCCTGCGGGCGCGCCGTCCCGCGCTCAGGCAACCGGTGACGCGACCGCCTCGGCGGGACGGCGCACCGGGACGAAGCGCAGCACATAGGCGACCCAGAGGGTGGCGGCGACGATGACCCCCATGAGGATCGTCCAGAACACCAGGGGCTCGGCGACGACGAGCCGGGGGATCTCCCGGGTGGGGATGATGACGGCGAACAGCCCTGCTGTGACCGCGCCCAGCCACGAGCCGATCATGTTGAACGCGTGGGTGCGGACATGGCCGCGGCGGATCATGATGACCCCGAGGGTCGTGGTGAAGAACGTGAAGATCGCCAGGGCGTGGAAGAACGTGAACCCGCCGGTGATCGAGTAGATGAACATCCCGCTCACGCACACGAAGTACATGAGGACGACCCACGAGCGGCCGATGGCCTTGTGGCGCTGATCCTTCGGTCGCCGCAGCACCTGCACCGGTGCGAGCAGGACGACACCCGTGGCGGCAATGGCATGGATGGCGATGAGCAGCGTGTCCATGGACTTAAGATAGTGCCGCTATCCAAAGTGTGGCAACGTGGATAGTGCCGGGGCTCTCAGCTATCCGAGGGCGTCGGCTGTCCGGGGCTCTGGTTCTCCGCGCCTCGACGGCCCGGGCCCGCAACTCGGGCCCGCAACTCGAGCATGACGGCTCAGGCGTGACGGCCCGGGAAGTTCCGGCCGTGGATATCGAAGGAGCGCGATGAAGCTGAGCGAACTCGCCCGACGCACCGAGGTGTCGCCGGCGAGCATCAAGTACTACCTCCGCCTCGGCGTGCTCAATCCCGGACTCAAGCGCAACGCGACGACGGCGACCTACACCGAGGCCCACGTCCACCGGCTCGCCCTGATCACGTGGCTGCGACGCGAGCTCGACCTCCCGCTGGCCGCGATCACCGACCTGACCTCGGCGATCGACGATGAGACGGTGAGCAACCTCGAACTCATGGGTCTCTGCCAGCGCACGGCCAACCACCCCGGCGTCGCGGACACCGTCGGAACCGACGCCGCTGACCCACCCGTCTCCGACACTCGATCAAGCTCCGAGCAGCCGCCTCGGGGAGACGCTGACGACAGCGACGCCGCTGTCCGCAGCGCTCTTGCCGCGCTCGACTGGCCGGACGTCTCCCCCACCTCGCGCACCGCCGTCGCCACGGCGCTGGCCGACCTCGCCGCTGCCGGATACACCGTCGATGCCGACACCGTGCTCCTCCACGCGCGGGCGCTCGAGGAGATCGCCCGGACCAATACGCTGCCGATCAGCGACGACCTGACCCGCGACGAGATCGCCCTGGCGGTCATCCGCGGCATCACCCTCCACAATCGCCTGCTCGTCTCGATGAGCGGACTCGTCCATGCGGCGATGTCCGCACAGGCGCGGAGGCAGGGCGGCTGACGCTCTCACTCTGCGAAATCCGCATCGATTCCACGGTGGGCGACCCGTACACTGAACGAGGCATCGGGCGCTCCCGTGCCCGGAAGTCTCGAGACAACAACCAAGGGAGGATCAGTCGTGGACATCACGCCGATCATCGACAAGCTCAACACCGGACTGTTCATCAACGGACAGTGGCGTGATGCCGAGGACGGAAAGACCATCGACGTCATCAATCCCGCGACCGGTGACGTCATCACCACCGTGGCCGACGGTTCGGCCGCTGACGCCGAGGCGGCCATCAAGGCAGCCGGCGACGCGCAGGCTGATTGGGCGGCCACCGCCCCGCGCGAGCGCGCCGAGATCCTGCGCCGCGCCTTCGAACTCCTCATCGAGCGCTCCGACGACATCGCCGCCGTCATGACCGCCGAGATGGGCAAGCCGTTCGCCGAGTCGAAGGGCGAAGTCGCCTACGGCGCGGAGTTCTTCCGCTGGTTCTCCGAGGAGGCTGTGCGCATCTCGGGTGACTTCACGCTCTCGACCGACGGCAAGAACCGTCTGATGATCTCGCGTGAGCCGGTCGGACCGTGCGTGCTCATCACGCCGTGGAACTTCCCGCTGGCCATGGGCACGCGCAAGATCGGTCCGGCGATCGCCGCCGGCTGCACGATGGTCTTCAAGCCCGCGAAGCTCACCCCGCTGACCTCGCTCATGCTCGTCGACGTCCTCAAGGAAGCCGGTCTGCCCGACGGCGTCCTCAACGTCGTCACCTCGGAGTCGGCGCGTCGCGTCGTCACCCCGTGGATGGAGTCCGGCATCGCCCGCAAGGTCACCTTCACCGGGTCGACCGAGGTCGGCATCGGTCTGCTCAAGCAGGCCGCCGACAATGTCATGAAGTCCTCGATGGAGCTCGGCGGCAACGCCCCGTTCGTCGTCCTCGAGGACGCCGATCTCGACAAGGCCGTCGAAGGCGCGGTGCTCGCGAAGATGCGCAACGGCGGCGAGGCCTGCACGGCCGCCAACCGCCTCTTCGTCCACTCCTCGATCGCCGATGAGTTCTCGACGAAGCTCGCCGAGCGCATCGGGTCGATGAAGGTCGGCAACGGCCTCGAGGACGGCACCGAGGTGGGCCCGCTTGTCGACCAGGAGTCCCTGGACAAGGTCGCCGCCCTCGTCGACGACGCCGTGTCGAATGGTGCCACGGTCATCTCCGGCGGTGCGAAGATCGACGGCCCCGGCTTCTTCTTCGATCCGACGGTCATCACGAACGTTCCGGAGAACGCGGAGATCCGCACGACGGAGATCTTCGGACCTGTCGCCCCGATCGTCACGTTCGACACCGACGAGCAGGCCGTGGCGCTGGCCAATGAGACCGAGTACGGCCTCGCCGGCTACCTGTTCAGCGAGAACATCAACCGTGCCCTGAGCATGGCCGAGAAGCTCGAGGTCGGCATGATCGGCCTCAACACCGGTCTCGTCTCGAACCCGGCCGCACCCTTCGGCGGCGTGAAGATGTCGGGTCTCGGTCGCGAGGGCGGCCGCGTCGGCATCGACGAGTACCTCGAGCTCAAGTACGTCGCCACTCCGCGTTCCTGAGCGCATCGCACCGTCCGGGGTCCCGTGACGGTGCGAAGGACCGTCACCGAGGCGGCCGGCACTTCCCGTGTCGGCCGCCTCTGTGATTTCGGCTGGGGTCGCCCTAGACTCGGTGACCGTGAGCACTGCGAGGAAGCCCGACGGTCAGACGAGGAGCGGATCGGCGCTCACCACCGCCACCAGCAGGCACGGCCCAGCACGATGATCCTCTCCAAGGACCGCGACCCGCGGCTCATCACGGTTCGTCGCGGCGGCACCCTCACCGACGACGACCATCGCCTCCTCGCCCTCTGGGCGGCCGACTGCGCTGAGCACGCCCTCCCGCTCTTCGAGGCGGCCGTCGTCGATGATCGGCGTCCGCGCGACGCGATCGCCGCCGCACGGGCATGGGCAAGCGGAGAGATGCCGATGATGACGGCACGCGCCCTCGGCGGTCACGCGATGGGGGCGGCCCGCCCGCTCACCGGCGCACCCCGATTCGCCGCCTACGCCGCCGGTCAGGCCGCCTGCGTGGGACACGTCGCCGAGCACGATCTCGGCGCGGCCGCCTATGCGATCAAGGCCGTCGCCGCGGCAGCCCCGAATGATCCGGCCGCCGGCAGCAAGGAGCGGGAATGGCAGCGCAGCCGACTGCCGGTCGCCGTCCGCGACCTCGTCCTCGAGGACCAGGAGCGCCGCAATGCCCTCTGCTGGGGCGTCTTCTCCGACTGACTCAGCCCCCAGCGCCAGGCGACCCCGCAAGCAACGGCGGTGCCGCCGCGGGGACCTGCCTGCCGTCAGGCCGAACACTGCTCCAGTTTCGCTTGACCGTTTCGAGCTTCGTCGACAGCCGAACGTCCGATATTCCCTCGAGCTTCCCGAGGTCCTCTGTGACGAACTCATAGAGTGCGGTCTCATTGGCGACATTGGCTTGGACCGCGACAGCGACTGCTCCGGCCGTCATTGACGCCGTCCGCACGTTCGGGTGCTGTCCGAGCACTGCAACGAGGTCAGCGACCGCAGAGGGTGCACAGCTGATCTGCGCAAAGACCTCAACCGGATACCCGAGAAGGCCAGGCTCGACGTCGATCCGCGGTCGCACGAGGCCGCTGCTCAACATCGTCTCAAGTGCACGGGCAGCGGTGACCCGGGTGATATCGAGTTCGTCGGCGATCTGGACGGCAGTGATACGACCGTTGGCGACGAGCTGATCGACGACTCCCAGCTCGGTGCGCCGAAGCTGTCCCTCCTGCTCACCGCTGCCGGCAGCATCCCACCGTCCTCCGAGGAGATCGATCTGCCCATCGCTGAGGATGCCCGGCACTGTCCAGTCAGCACTGCGCGAGGAGCTGGCGAGGATCCCGTGTGAGGAGATGCGCTCGACTCCCGGAATCTGCGGGATGACATCGAGCACGAGCTCGGAGATGTCACCGTCGGCCCGGGGATGGAGCAAGCACCTGATGTTCGCCTCACCCGTGACGATGTAGACCGATTGCGCCTCAGGCAGCTCGGCCAGCGCGGATGCCGCGTCGCGGATCTGCGCGGGAGCCACCTGCACCCAGAGCACACTGGGATGGCCGGATCCGCGGATCGACCAGCTCACGGACGCCGTGACACGGATGAGCGCGTCGTCGATGAGGCGAGACAGACGTCGACTCACCGTGCTCGGTGAGATCGTCAGCACGTCGGAAAGCGTGTTGAGCGACGCCCGGGGCGAATGCTGCAGGGCGGCGACGAGGGAGATGTCGAGAGCATCGAGTGGTTGCACTGAACCACTATATCCTTTGCCATGATCCAATACGGCATTGCCAAAAATGTTACACATCATGCACACTGTTCCTGTCAGATGAACATAATCACAATTCGGAGAATCGAATGTCCACACTTTCACCGGCGAGCGTGACGAAGGAGTCGCGGTTCTCGACGGGAGTTCTCAAGGTCCTCGAAACCGTCGATCGGATCGGCAATAAGCTTCCGCATCCATTCTGGATCTTCGTCGGACTTGCCGTCATCGTCGCCGTCCTCAGCGCAGTCCTCTCCGCCCTCGGGGTCACCGCAGAGAATCCGGCGGACGGTGAGACGCTCGCCGTGCAGAACCTGCTGTCCTTCGCCGGCGTGCAGATGATGCTCGGCGACGCCATCAGCAACTTCGTCACCTTCCCGCCTCTCGGCCTCATCATCGTCGTCGCACTCGGCGTGTCCATCGCCGATGCCTCCGGACTGCTGCAGGCGATGATGCGCGGAATGCTCGCTCGAGTCTCCCCGCGCTACGTCACCTTCACCATCGCCATCACCGCCATGGTCGCTCAGGTCGCCTCAGATGCGGCATTCGCCGTGATGATCCCCTTGGCGATGATCGCGTACCGCGCCGTTGGTCGCAGTCCCATCATCGGTGCGGTCGTCGCGTACGTGTCCGTGGGCGGCGCCAGCAGCATCGGCCTGCTCCCCACAGGCAGCGATGCCGTCTTCGCCGGAATCTCGACCGCAGCAGCGCAGACGATCGACCCCGGCTATTCGGTGAGCCCTCTCGCCAACTACTACTTCTCAGCCGCATCATCCCTCGTCCTCGCGGTCTCGATCACCGTCGTCGTCGAACTCGTCGTCTCCAAGCGGGTCGCTGCGATGGAGGCCGAGGAGCCCTCGGTCGATGCCGAACCGCTGCCGAACATGAAGCTCAACTCGTCCGAACGTCGCGGTCTCGTCACTGCCGGCATCGGTGCTCTGATCTTCTTCACACTTGTGGTCCTCGCAGTCCTCCCCTCAGGCTCGCCGCTGCGCGGCGAGAACGGTTCGGTCCTCGACTCTCCCCTCATGGACAATATGGCCGTCTTCATGATGCTCTTCTTCGCAACCGTCGGCATCTGCTACGGCGTCGCCGAAGGGTCGATCACCTCGGTGAGCCAGATTCCCGCGCTGATGGTTCCTGGCGTGCGCGAACTCGTGCCGGTGATGGTCCTCTTCTTCGCCGCAGCCCAGTTCCTTGCGTACTTCAAATGGACGAACATCGGAGCGATCCTGTCGATCAAGGGGGCCGGCCTGCTCGATTCACTCGGCGCATCCCCCATCCCCATCTTCATCGCCGCAGTCCTGCTCATCAGCTGCATGAACCTCGTCCTCACCAGCGGATCGGCGATGTACGCGTTCGTCGCTCCGGTTCTCGTTCCGATGCTCATGCTGCTCGACATCGCTCCGGAGACGACACAGGCTGTCTTCCGCATCGCCGATGCTCCGACGAACAGTCTCACCCCGATGAGTCCGTACTTCGTCATGGCACTGGGATTCCTGCGGACCCACCGACCCAAGGCAGGCATCGGGACGCTGATGTCACTGGTTCTGCCCATCGCAGTGGTCAATCTCTTCGTCTGGCTGGGGCTGTTCATCATCTGGTACCTGCTCGGTCTGCCTCTTGGACCGGGGGTGGGAGTCCAGTGACCGCATTCGCAGACCGCCTTCCTCTGCTGCGCGCCGAGGCAGCCGCCGAGCACGCCGCGACACTGACCGATCTGCAGCGCTTGGTCGAACGGGAGTCTCCGAGCTCTGACCTGCCGTCGCTGCGCGCCTTCGCCGATCAGCTTCTCGAATGGGTGAGTGAAGTGCTCGGCCCTCTCGGTCGCGCCGAACGTGTGGATCACTCTGAGCACGGTCCGACCCTCGTCATCGAGGTGCCCGGTTCGATTCCCGGCCGAGTGGTCGTCGTCGGCCACTACGACACCGTGTGGCCGCTCGGGACCCTCGATTCCATCCCGTTCTCCGTCGATGAGGGCATCGTGCGAGGGCCCGGAGTACTCGATATGAAAGCCGGCCTTGTCACAGGAGTCCGCGCGCTCAGATTCGCCCAACGACATGGCTTGCCGCATCCGACCGTCACCTTCGTCTTCAACGGGGATGAGGAGCTCGGCAGCCGAGCATCCCGACCGATCATCGAGCGCGAAGCGGCGGGAGCGCTAGCAGGCCTGGTTCTCGAGCCCGGCGTCGATTGGGACCTCAAAGTCGAACGCAAGGGGGTGGGTGTCTTCACGATCCGCGCGACCGGCGTCGAATCCCATTCGGGCAATGACCCAGCCGGCGGAGCCAGCGCCATCAATGCTCTTGCCGAGGTCATCCTCCAATTGAGTGCGGGTTCGGACTACGAAGCCGGCACAAGTCTCAATGTCGGTCTGATCCGCGGCGGCAGTGCGCGCAATGTCATCGCGGGATCTGCCGAAGCCGAGGTGGACGTGCGAGTGACGACGGCCGCCGAAGCCGAACGCATCGACGCGCTGCTCTCGTCGCTCATCATCACGGATGAGCGGGTGGCATTGAGCGTGGACGGTGGGTGGAACCGCCCGCCGATGACCGTCACCAGCGCCAGCACCGAACTCATCGCAGGCGTTCAGCACGCGGCGGAGAAGGTGCGATCACGGCTGGGTCTGCGCGCGGTCGGAGGAGGCAGCGACGCCAACTTCATCTCGGCGATGGGCATTCCTGTGCTCGATGGCCTTGGTGCCAGTGGCAACGGGCCACACGCGCGATCCGAACACGTCATCGAAGATGACATCGACGACCGGATTCTCCTCCTGACTGGGATCCTCACGACAGCGTTCACCCCCTCGGACCTGGACGTGGGAGATCTCGATCGCCGCTCTGACAGCGAGTCCGCGCGTCTCGCTGGTGTCAGGGCAGCGACCACCCCACCGCTCTGACATACCGCGACAGACGCGAACAGCCCCACCGATCGGTGGGGCTGTTCGTGCGTCGGCGCCGGTCGGTCAGCCGACTCGCTGCATCATCCTCGGCTCAGGCGCGGCGGCGGGCGAGCACGTCGTTGACGGCGTCGAGCGCCGGAGCCTTCGTGGCCCTGATCGCCTTGCGGCCGTGCTCGAGCGGGCTGTCATCCCGTGCGGAGTCGCTGAGCTCGTTGCGGTAGCCGAGCTCTTCGGCGAACTGCGCGGCGATGTCCTCGCGGCTGCGGGCCTCGGTCTCGTACGAACTCGCGTCCGCGGCCTTCGCCGCGGGCACAGTGTGCTCGGCTTCGGGGGCATCGACATAGCTCGGCACGGGCAGCGGCGTCGGCGACCATCCGCCGCGGGCCATGAGGCGCTGCTGGAACGGGTCGGTGACCGCCGGAGCCGCCTCCTTCGCCTGCGGGGCGCGTGCCGGTTCGGGAGCCGCCTCGGCGAGGTCATCGGCCACCCCGGTCGCGGTCACCGCATCGGACTCTGCAGACGTTCCGGTCGACGCGGAATCCGCCTTCGCTTCCTCCTGCTCGGCGGGAGCTGCGGTGGCCTCGTCGATGACGGGGATCGGTCCGGTGAGGAGGATCTGGCGGGTCGTGTGCCCCTCGGCGGCCTCGCTGCGGATGTGGACGATCGGGATCTCCCCGGTGACGGCTTCCTCACGGGCGTACTTCGCCGTGGCGCTGCGCTGCATGACCGCACGGGCGCGAGCGGCCTTCGCGGCAGCGGCCGGCGCGCTCGACTCGGCGGAATCCGAGACCGCCTGGGCGGGGGCTTCCGCGACCGCAATGGACTCGCCACCGCGAGCCGATGTCGTGCCGAGGCTGCGGAGCTGGCGCTTGATGTCGCGCTTGCGCAGATTGAGGGTCCGCACGATGAAGAGCGAGACGACCGCGAGGCCTGCGAACACTCCGATGAGAGCCGGGTGGACGACGGAGACGAGAGCGAGGACACCGGTGACGAGAATGCCGAGCACGGAGGCGAGGAAGACGAGCGCGAATCCGCGGACCATCGTTCCGGTCGACCGCAGGGATTCGCGCAGTCGGGCAGCACTCTCAGTCATCGCAGGGTCCTCTGTGTCTCGGGCGGTCGGTTCGGGTGTCGCAGGACCGGGCGCGGGCGTCTGTGCGCGCGCCGCGGTCGTCGCGGGCCGGTCAGCCTCTCCCCCGCGAGAGCGAGGCGGCTGGGTTCGGCCCGCGGAAGTCGGTGGCTGCGGACCTCGGGGCGTCTCGCCGAGGCGGCCCGTGCCACCGCTCACCGAGTTCGTCGGTCCCGACGCTGCCTGGTTGAAGACGGCGCGCACCGCGGGGTGCAGCGGACGGATGTCGGCGTCGTGCGCGGGAGCGTGCCCGGCGGCGACGAACGTCGACGCGGACTCGCCGACGGCGACGGGCAGCTGCCGGGGCTCTGCGCTCTGGTCGTCGGGCGCGACCACCTCGGGGCGGGACTCACCCTCTCCGTCGATGACGGCGAGTTCCGGGGTCTGCGCGGACAGCCGCAGGCTGGGAACCGTGTCGGCGGGGGTGTGACCGATGCGCGGCACGGATGGCTGGGCCGCCTCGGTGCGGAAGACGGTGACGCGTTCTGCCTGGTCACGGCAGGGATTCTGGGACTCGGCAGGGACCACCCGGGCATCATCGGGGACACGGTCGAGGTCGACGCGGGAGATCTCGGTGGCCGAGCGGCGGATCAGTGCGGGCACGACGACGACGAAGACCACGGCGATGGCGATGACGACGATGATGCTGGTGTCCACACTGCAAACCCTAGAGGTCACGATTGGACAACGTCGTGAACGACGGTGGTGTGTCGGTCAATCCGCCAGGAAGTTCACACGATTCGGTTCAGGCCCTGCTCACACCGGGTCCGCCGTGGCCTCCGCCGCTGCCGTGCCGGAAGGCTGCGAGGATGCCGTGTGGGACGTCCTCGACGGTGAGCGCGAACGTCCGGTGATCGCTCCACCGCCCGTCGATGTGCATGTAGTTGCGCCGCAGGCCCTCGTCGCGGAAGCCGAGCTTCTCGACGACGCGCAGGCTCGCCGCGTTCTCCGGGCGGATGTTGATCTCGATGCGATGGAGACCGAGGGAGAACAGGCAGTGGTCGGTGGCCATCGCCACCGCGAGCGGGGTGATTCCGCGGCCGGCGACGCGGGAGTCGATCCAGTAGCCGATCTGCCCGCTGAGGATCGACCCCCACGTGATCCCGGAGACGGTGAGCTGCCCGCGGAACTCACCGGCGACCTCGATGGCGAAGGGGACGGACTGACCGCGCTTGGCCTGCTTGTCATACATCCGGACCATCGACCGGAAGCTCGGGGTCTCCTGGCCGGGCACCGGCAGCGTCGCATCCCAGGGGCGCAGCCAGTCGCGGTTGAAGGCGCGAACCTCACGCCATGCGGACTCATCGCTGCGACGCAGGGGTCGCAGCGTCACCGCGGCCGTGGTGTCGCGCAGCTCGATCGGCCACAGCGGGCCGTCACCGATCACCGGGGCCTCCGGGAGCCACCGGACTCACCGCGACCTCTGCGGTCACAGGGACCTCTGCGGTCGCAGGGACCTGCAGGGTCACCGGGTGGCCCGCCCGTGGCGCGGCATGCTGTCGCATCGGTGGTCAGTCGAGGTCCGCCACGTACTCTTTGAGCCAGCCCTTGAGGTCGTCGCCGAGGTCGTCGCGCGAGCACGCGATCTGCACAACGGCCTTGAGGTAGTCGAGCTTGTCACCGGTGTCGTAGCGGTCACCGCTGAAGACGACGCCGTAGACGCCGTGGCTCGCGGGGTCCCCGGCCAGGGTCTGCAGGGCGTCGGTGAGCTGGATCTCGTTGCCGCGGCCGGGCTCCGTCGTCTCGAGGACGTCGAAGATCTCCGGCGCGAGGACGTAGCGGCCGATGATCGCGAGGTTCGACGGCGCCTCCTCCCGGGCGGGCTTCTCGACGAGACCGGTGATCTTGACGACCTCGTCGTCATCGGTCTGTTCGACGGCGGCACAGCCGTAGAGGTGGATGAGCTCGGGCGGGACCTCCATGAGGGCGACGACGCTGCCGCCGGTCGCTTCGGCGACGTCGATCATCTTCGGCAGGATCGGGCTGCGCTCGTCGATGAGGTCGTCACCGAGGAGGACGGCGAACGGCTCGTCGCCGACGTGCTGGCGTCCCTTGAGCACGGCGTGGCCGAGTCCCTTGGGGTCGCCCTGGCGCACGTAGTGGATGTCGGCGAGCTCCGAGGAGTGGCGGACGGCGGCGAGCTTCTTGTCGTCGCCCTTCTTCGCCAGCGCGGCTTCGAGTCCGTCGACCCGGTCGAAGTGGTCCTCGAGGGGACGCTTGTTGCGTCCGGTGATCATGAGGACGTCCTCGAGGCCGGCGGACACGGCTTCTTCGACGACGTACTGGATCGCCGGCTTGTCGACGACGGGCAGCATCTCCTTGGGGGTGGCCTTGGTGGCGGGGAGGAATCGAGTTCCGAGGCCGGCGACGGGGATGACGGCCTTGCGAACTGTGCTGTGGGATTGATCGCTCATGACGTTCATCTTAACCAGTCCTCACCCACCGGTTACGCTGAAGGGCGTGGATCCTGAGACATCGAAGTCCCGTCTGCGCGCGCTCGTGCGGGCGCGCCGGGCCGAGCGAGCAGAGCTGTCCCGCGCGTCGTCCCGGCCGGATGAGCCGATGATCGCAGCTGCCCTCACCGAGGCGGTCGCCCGCATGTGGCCCGGTGATGACCTCACCGGGCGCACCGTCGTCGCCTATGCGGGCCTGCCCGGCGAACCCGATCTCGATCCGGCGCTCGATGACCTGTTGCGCCGAGGGGCGCGCGTCGTCCTGCCCGTCGTCACCCGTCTCGGTGAGGCTCTGCGGTTCGGTGAGGTGAGCGCAGCGATGAGCACGCTGCGGCCGCAGGGTCGCTGGGGGATCCGGGAACCGGCCGCCCAGTGGAGCGCCTCCGCTCTCCTCGCCGAGGCGGTCCCCGACCTCATCCTCGTCCCCGCCCTCGGATTCGGGCCCGGCGGAGCCCGCCTGGGCAACGGCGGAGGATTCTACGATCGGACGTTCGGACCGTTCGGGGAAGCGCCCCTCGACCACGGGCAGCGCCCCCGTACCGCACGGGGCCCGCGGGTCGTCGGCGTCTGCTTCGCCGACGAGACGGATCTGCCCGGGCTCACCGTCGAACCGTGGGATCTGCGCATCGGCGAAATCCTCACCGAAGAGGGACTGGAGCGGCTCTCCGCGGAGAAATAAACGCCCACTTATACGTGTTGACCTGTGGACAGCCCGAGCGCACCGCGGCGCGACACCGCCGGTGCTCGGCCCCGTGGACTATAATCCTTACGTCGAAGAAAGGTTCCGAATGCCCGTCTATTCCTACGCATGCAAGAGCTGCGGTCACAAGTTCGATATCCACCAGGACTTCAGCGATGACTCGCTCACGATCTGCCCCGAATGCCAGGGACAGCTGAAGAAGGTCTTCGGCACCGTGGGAATCAGCTTCAAGGGCTCGGGATTCTACGCCACCGACTCCCGCAACAGCTCCTCGAGTTCGCTCTCCCCGTCGCACAAGGATTCCTCGGCAGGCGGCTCCTCGGACTCCTCAAAGACCGCGTCGTCGACAGCAGGCTCCTCGACAGCAGGTTCCTCGACGTCCGATTCGTCGTCTGCGAAGAAGGTCGGCGCGAGCTCCTCGTCGGGTTCCTGATCCCGCCCACTCGCGTGCAGTCCCCTGGGGACGCCGCCATCACTCATGCTCAACTCCCCTGTGGATGCCCACCGCGCATCCACAGGGGAGCAGTCGTCTGTTGACCTCACCGATGCCGCAGGCGCAACGTGGCCACCATGACGCTCATCGAACGCATCAGGCGGCGACTGCCCTCGCCGGCCGCCGGGACGAGGGTGCGGCCGCGCCGACTCCTCGCGGCCGCCTGCATCGCCGGTGCGTGCGCGCTGCTCGCCTGGCTCCTCACTCCGGCGCAGGGTGACACCCCGGTCGTTGTGGCCGCCGCGGACCTCGCTCCGGGGACTCAGCTCACCGCCGCCGATCTCACTCTCGTCGACTATCCCCGCGACTTCGTCCCGAGCAAGGCGTTCTCCTCGATCGATGAGGCCGTGGACAAACGGACCTCGGCCGGCGTGTCCGAAGGGTCCCCGCTCACCGCCTCGGCGGTGCTCGATCAACAGGCGCTGCCGGCGGGGAGCACCGATCTCATCATGCCCGTCCGCCTCGCCGATGATGAGTCCGCGGGCCTCCTGCAACCGGGGCAGCGCATCCGCCTCTTCAGCTCCCTCCCCGAGGGCGGATCGGAGGTCGTCGTCGAAGAGGTGACGATCGCGCGTCTCATCCGGAAGGAGAACGGCATCGCCGCGGAATCAGGCCAACTTGTCTCCGTAATACTGTCGCCGGACGACGCCGGACGGATAGCGGAATTCGCCGGTCTGCCGATCAGCTTTGCAATCCTCCCTCAGTGAATCGCGATTCTTCCGGCGGCGAACGCGTTTGTTGCGACGGTCACATCCATCGCCGACATCGGGATGTCGCGATTTGTTCGCATGTCTGCGCTGTTGGGATCTCTTGTTGGTGTGTACTATGTAACCGTCATTGAAAGA
Organism: Brevibacterium sp. NPDC056726; assembly: GCF_042790515.1. Classification (NCBI taxonomy): domain Bacteria; kingdom Bacillati; phylum Actinomycetota; class Actinomycetes; order Micrococcales; family Brevibacteriaceae; genus Brevibacterium; species Brevibacterium sp. NPDC056726. The sequence continues at coordinate 246,175 of NZ_JBHTYZ010000001.1, forward strand.
TTAGAGTTGCATTAATGCTCACACCACTGGCAGGGTGCCGCTAATGCTTAAGGGTTTCAGAGACTTCATTCTCCAGGGGAATGTCGTCGAGTTGGCAACTGCCGTTATCATCGGCAGCGCCTTCACTGCGATCGTCACGGCGTTCTCCGACAAGATCATCAACCCGCTCATTGCGGCGGTCGGCGGCGCTGAGGGACCGGCGCTCGCGTTCCGCATCAAGCCGAACGTGCCGGAGACGACCATCGACATCGGTGCGGTTATCACTGCGGCGATCAACTTCCTCATCGTTGCCGCCATCGTGTACTTCATCATCATCGTCCCGATGAACAAGCTCAATGAGCTGCGCAAGCGCGGTGTGCCCGAGTCAGAGGTGCCCCCGACCGCTGAGGACCTGCTCGGCGACATCCGCGATCTGCTGCGCAACCAGGCTGCGGCCAACGCCGGACCTGCCGGCGGCGCCCAGGGCCAGGGCGGCGGATACATCGACCCGAACGAGCCTCCGCGCCACTGATTCTCCGACGTGGTCACGAAGGGCCGTCTCCCCTGCCGGGAGGCGGCCCTTCGTCATGTCCGCGGTGAGGGTCAGCGCCGCAAGCGGTCTCAGGCCCCTGGTTGTCTCATGCCCCTGGTTGTCCCAGGCCGGGTGGTCGCAGCCCGCGCGTGCGGGTTCGCGCCGTCACCAGTGCGGGGGCTTCTGCGACCGGTAGTGCTCGGCGCTGAAGCCCTCATTGCCGGATTCGGCTTCGTTGCGCAGGGTCGCGCGATACTTCCGGAGCGCCCTCTCCAGGCGCTCCTTTCTCACGGCATCCTCGTCTGAGGTCGGACGATCGTCGGCTGACGTGGGATGAGCGTCATCTGACGTGGAGCGATTGTCAACCGGCGTGGAGCGGTCCTCTGCTCCGTTACGCTCGGCAAGGACCTCCTCGGTCCCGCGATTCGCTTGCGGCACGGCAGAGTGATCCGCGGCGGCCGTGCCCTCCGCCGAATGCGAGGCTGGGTCGTTCGCGGGTGTCGAGGAGTCGTCAGGACTGCTCATCGGAGCGGTCTCGCTCACCGCTGCGGGAGTCGGCTGCCGCGTCCTCCGCCGAGGCGGTCGTCGACTCAGCGTCCGACCTGGGCTCAGCGGTGACGTCCGACCCTCTGTCGGCAGTGGCATCCGAAGCCCGGTCGGACACGGCAGGATCACTCGCTGCAGGGGCATCCGCCTCGGCGTCGATGAGTCCGGCATCGCGCAGCGACTCGGCGCGGATCTGCCCGGTGTCGAAGCTCGGGATCACCTCGCCCTCCACGGGACCGCGCGCATCGGCGGTCGGGATGACCACCTCGGCGCCGGTGACCTTCTTCGCCTGAGCATGGCGCTGGCGGTAGCGGTCGACCGCCGCCTGCAGCTGCGTCTCCCCGCGAGGGCTGTTGCCCTTCTGCGCAAGTGCGGTCCGCAGGAGTTCCTTGATCTCCCCGTCACCGCGCACAACCGCATCCGACTGGATCCAGTCGATCATCGCGTCGAGACCCTCATCGGAGTACTTGTGCATCGGCAGTCCGGGAACGAGCTTCGGGCGGCTGCCCGTGCGCCCGACGACGACGGACGCGGCCCGGGCGGCGTTGAGCACGGCCTGCGGGCTCATCGTCTCGACCGTCGCCTTCCATGCGTCGAAGACCTTCTCCGTTTCGGCCTGCGGATCGACGAAGGCATCCGTCGACCACACGCGCATGAACTTCCACCCGCGGCGCTCGAGCTGTTCGGGCACGACACGATCGCGCTGGCGGAGGCTGCGGATCGAGGCGTAGTCGGGGCCGTCGCCGGAGACGGCGATGATCATCCCGTGCTCGTCCTCGGCGGAGTTCGCGACCGCGAGATCGATGCCGTTGTAGTGCTCGTGGGCGACGACGCCGAGCTGGAGGAGGCGGTCGGCGATGTCGTTGAACAGCGGATCGTAGATCTCCCCGTGCGGGCCCGGCTGACGGACACCGCCGGCGGCGATCTCCTCGAACAGCTTCGGCAGCAGGGTCGCTCCCCCGGTGAGCTTCGCTTCGTCGAAGTCGTCGGACTCGATGCTCGAGACCACGGTGAGGCGCTTGCGGGCCCGCGTGACGACGGCGGCGAGGATCCGATCGCCGTCGGGACCCGAGAGCGGACCGAAGTCCGGGATGACCCGGCCGTGCACGGTGCGTCCATAGCCGAGGGAGAAGATCACCGCATCCCTGGACATGCCCTGCACGCGTTCGGCGTCGGTGACGACGAACGGCTCCTTGCCGGGGTCGTTGAAGAACGCCGCGACGTAGGGCAGGTCCTTCATCGCCCGGGAGATCGCCGTGGCGATCCGCTGCGCGTGGTGGGGCGTGAGCGCGACGACGGCGAGGGACTCCCGCGACCGCGTGCGAGCGTGCTTGAGCACGAGTTCGACGACGCGCTTGACCTCGGCATCGGGGCTCTCGACGCGTCCGGTGCCGATGTCGGTGGGGCCGCGCCCCTCGGAGACATAGGAGAATTCGAGCCCGGTGCCCTCCCCGGTGTGCGCCGTCGGCAGCGTCGAGATCGTCGAATCGTAGAAGTGGCGGTTCGCCAGATCGATGAGGCCGACGGGAGAGAGCCGGTAGGAGTTCGAGAGGTTCATCCGCGGCAGGAACTCGCCGAGGCGGTCCTGCACCGAGTCCGGATGGTCCCCGTCATCGGTGCCCCACCGGTCGACGGCGATCGAGAACGAACGTGGTCCGAGCAGTCGCGAGTCGCCGAGCGAGATGACCTGACGGGCGCGGGTGATGCCGGGCACGACATCGGCGACCGAGAGCCGACCGCCGTCGGCGATGACGACGGCGTCGAAGAGCGGAAGGGCGGCGAAGAGCTCCGGCACGGTGTAGGGGCTGGCCATCCACACGGGGGCGAGCGTCGTGAGGAGGTCCGGGGCCTTCGTCGACATCCGCTGCACCGAGGTGTGCGGTGAGAGCAGCTCCTGCTTGATGACGCCGGCGGCGATCGGGTCGGCGTCGATCGCGCGCTTCCACGCCTGGGCATGGTTGAACCGCAGGCGTCCGGCACCGGCGGCGACGAAGGCGCGATCGTTGTCGCGGAAGCCTTCGGCGACACGGTGGAGGGCGGCCCCGTCATGGCGGCCGATCTGCGGGTCCTCGCTCGCCATCGTCTGCAGCACCGACGCCCAGTAGGCGAGGTCGAACTCCGGGCCGACGAGGTGGTTCTCGACCTTCCGGCGGCGCAGGTCGGTCATGAGGTCGGACATGCCCTCGGCGCTGAGCTCGCGTTGGAGTCGTGAGCGTTCGGGCAGGTCGGCAAGGTTCTCGGAGTCTCCGCCCATCGCCTCGGCGCGGGCCTGCAGCTCCTCGATGAGCATGCCGCCGAGGTCACCGCCGTCGGGGGTGGTCTCGAGGACCGGGGCGAGCTTCGCGACGTCGGATTCGACGCCCTGGAGGATCTCATCGGCCTCGAGGACGCCGCGCGGGATCTGCGGACGTCCGTCATGGCCGGCGAGGTCGCGGAGGATGACCCGCTGGGCGCGGACGTCGATGAGCGCCGCGTGGAGGTCGGGCACCTCGGCGCCGGGACGGAGGAACTCCTGCGCGGACTTCTTCAGGCGCTTGCGCTGGAGCATGCCCATCTCGACGCCGAGCTCGGTCCGGTACTCCGAGGAGCCGGTGGCGGCGATGAGGTCGTCGAGCCGGTGGTCGTAGACGTCAGGGGCGAACCGGTCGAGTGTCGTGCGGACCCGGAGGAGGACCTTGATCGCCCGCGACCAGTCGTCGAGGTTGCGGCGGGGGTTGAGCTTGGCCTTCGCGAGCACGGGTTCGACGGCGGCGACGAGGTCGGGCAGGGTGCGGCCGAGGCGTTCGGCGACGGTGCGCGCGGCTTCGGCCTCATCGACGGATTTGAGGTCGGCGCCGAACCACACGGTGTCCTCGACGTCGAGGGTGAAGGCCCCGAGGGACGCGAGTTCGCCGAGTTTGCCGCGCAGCGCCGTGCGCCGGTCGTCGCTGGCTTCGAGGATGTCGTCACCGAACCGGACTCCGGTCTGGGGCGAGTCATCGCCCGAGGTGAGCTCCGCGAGATGCTGCATCGTCTCGTAGACGGAGACGTCCCACGGCGCGCGCCGGCGGTGCAGGGAGGTGACATGGTCGCTCAGTGTCGCACGCTGCTCGTTGAGCTCGCCGAGCAGACCCGCGAGGTCCGGGCGTTCGGCCCGCTCAGCCGAGCCGATGAGGCCGATGAGCTGACGTTTGATGTGGTCAGCGCCTTCACGGGTGTCGACGGCGAAGTCACTGAGTCCGACCTCGCCGAGGCGGGCGGAGAAGTCGTCGAGCGCATCAGAGGTCTGGGCGAGGAAGAGGACGCTCTTGCCCGTGTGCGCGAGCGTCGTGGCGACCGCGACGGCGACCTGGGTCGCGCCGGTGCCCGGCGGGGTGTCGACGACGACGGATCGTCCCGAGACTGCGGCGTCGACGACGGCCTGCTGGTCACCGTCGACGTCGATGACGAGGAACTCCTCCTGCGGCTTGCGATCGGGCAGGGGCGTGACCGGTTCCTGGAGCGCCGCGGGCACGAACTCCTCGCCCGCCGGCGTTCCCGTTGCTGTATCGGTCCCGGAAGTTGTCGAGCCGGGCCGCGCCGTCGAGCCGGCCGGTGCCGAGCGGGTCGGTGCCACGGAATCGGTCTGCGGAGCGGAACCGACGGCACGTGGCGCGGAGTCGGCCGTCTGTGACGCGGAGTCGGCAGTTTGTGGCGCGGCGCCGGTCGACTCCGCCGAGGTGATCGGCACGGTCGGCTCGCCGGTGTCGTCCCCAGCCTCGGAGGCTTTGTCGGCCTCGGCACTGACGCCGGGCGCGGCTGTGCCTGTCGCGGCCGCATCGGACCGGTCCGTCGCGGCGTCCGTGCCAGTCGCGGCGTCCGTGCCAGTCGCAGTCTTCTTGGGAGATCCAGTCGTCTCATCCGGCGTCGCGGCGCTGCCGGAGGTGTCCGAGTCCGCGGTTGTCGAGTCCGCGGTCGTCGACCCTGAGGTCGTTGCGGCACCGGATGTTCGGTCACCGGTGGTCGTGTCGTCGGCAGCGCGGTCGTCGGCCGCACGATCACTGCGCGCGGCGCTGTCGTCTTCGCCGCTCGCCGACGTCGGTGCACCGTCCGCGACGGACGTCTTGCCGGCGGTGGTCGTCGACTCGGTCGCGTCCGCTGTGGCTGAGGCCGTGGTGTCGGATTTCGGCTTCTTGCCGGCCTCCTGTTTGTCAGCGCGCGGCTTGCCTGCGTCCGGCTTGCCGGTGTCGGTGGACGATGCAGCGTCGTCGCCATCAGACTTCCCCGCGGTCCTGCGCGATGCGGAGGCGGCACCCTCTTCGGTGTTCGCGGCCGTTGTCGCGTCAGCGTTCGCTGCCGGACTCGCGTCGGAAGGAGCCGATCCTGTGGTCGGTGACTTCTCGGCGGCGCGATCGGCAGTCCCCGAGGAACCTGGCGCATCGGAATCCGCTCCCGTCGCCGCGGTGCCCGTGGCATCGTCGCCGGTGGCAGACGCATCGGCGCTGCCCGACGCGGTCGTGGATGCGGCGGACGTCGCGCCACTCGCGTCTCGTCCGGACGGTGCCGCCGATCGCGGTGTCCGGCACGGCACGGTGGCGCCCCCGCCGAACTGTCCGCGCACCTCGGCGTCACCGGCGAGGGCCCGCAGGATCGGATGCTGAGTGGGCAGGTAGTCGCCGGTGAAGGAACTCGCGATGTTCGCGAACGTCGAGACGATGAAGCGGTGATTGATCCGCAGGCCGGGCACCGACTGGGCGAGTTCGCCGAGGCGGTCGAGCGCGGGCCCCGGATCGAAGCCGTGCGGCCCCCCGGTGGCGTCGACCCAGTCGTCGACGGGCACCTCGAGGTCGTACACCTCGGCGAGGTGACGGACGAGAGCTGGATTGATCGTGATCTCATTGCCGAGGACGATCTCATAGTCCTCGACACGGGAGCCCCGCGGCACGAGCGTGATGTGGCGCAGCACGACGGGGGCGTTGAACTTGTATTTGGAGTCCTTCTCCGTCCACGAAGCGAAGCCAATCGCGAGGTGGGCGGTGCGGATGCCGCGTTCGTTGTCGAGCTGCTCGGCCTTCGAGCGGATCGACCGGGCACGACGGCGGGCGTCGGCGAGGATCTCGTGGTCGCGGATCAGGCTCGACAGGCGCGTGGGGCGACCGGCGAGCAGTTGAGCGAGGCCCGACGGGTGGGCTCCCGAGAGGTCGATGCTGCCGTCGCGAGAGTCCCGGAAATGAAGCATGGTGTCGCGACCGCCGAGGTGGGCGGCCTGCTGCTTCCACTCGGCGAACGCGCCCCCGAGCTCTGGGTACTGATCGTCAACAACGGAATCTGGCACAGTTCGACCCTAACGAGAAACTTCCCATAACACGTGCTGGCGCACCGTGAATCATCGAGGTTTCTTCTACGCTACACTGGGTGATCGTGGTTGACGACAGCCACACGGCCCCCGTAGCTCAGGGGATAGAGCACCGCTCTCCTAAAGCGGGTGTCGGCAGTTCGAATCTGCCCGGGGGCGCGTCTACCACCAGGGCAAATACTTCAACCAAGATCTCGCACGCCGCGCTTCGCGTAAAAATCACGTACACCGCTTTCAGCGCGCATCGAGTCCAGCCTCTCGGCAACCTCGTCCTCGAACAACGACGAATAGACGTCAAGGGTGACTGTCGCTGAGCTGTGTCCCAACATGCGCTGCACGCTCAGCGCCGAGGCACCCGCACCGATCGCCATGCTCGCTGCGCCCGTAGGCCCATCGTCCGTTGTTTCGTCTGCCATCCGCCTCCAGCAGGAGAGCAGTGAACATCGCCCGGGCGCCTGTGCTCATATTGCGTCGAGTGACGTTGCAGTCGATGACATACTCGGCCGTGTCGTCTCCGTCGTATACGATGACGGTCGGTTCGATGCCGATCGCCTCGCCTGCCGAATACCGGTTGCGTCTATCACTTCCCCGCCCGCCGGAACTAGACGCAATGGGCTGCGCAAGCCATGGGCGTTAAAGACTTGCGCAACCCCGTTCAGTTGACGAAAACCCGATGGCCCGCTCAGCTGGATCCTCTAAGTCTCGCTGCCAGCGCCGACTCAATCTCGGTCGAGTAAGGCAGTACTCGCAAGACCTCAGCGTCCACATGAAGACCGAGTCCACTGAGCAGCCGCGAATACTCGCACCATGGGCGCGACTCGCCTCTGTCTTCGACGTCGGCCTCATCTGGCAAAAGGGACATGTCAATATGCTCCAGCAGATGCCGCTTGCTCAACCGCGGATCCATCGAGTGACTGACTGTGAATCCGCGATCCCACCGAATTGAAACGCGTTCGCCCGTCGACAGTTCAACGAATTCGTCGAGCAATACGGCCAACTTATCCCAACGATCGTTACAGTCGGGATTCAACTCACAGTGCACACCTACGGAGACCACTTCTGCAGACGAATCAATATTGCCCTTAGACCACCGAGCTGCACGTTCGGTCATAGGATAAGGCGAATACTCGTTATCTTCCTCGTTAAACTCTACTTCGCGGGGCTGCATCCGAGATTCCTTTTGCCAAGTTCGTCCCAACCGGCGGGGTCGACCCTCCACTCGAGGTCGACATCCACAAGATTACGCCAACCGACCAGCTTGCCAGACCTGCATGCGGTGCGAGCGTTGGACCTCTTTCCGCTTCCGGAGCCAGCGTACACAGAGTATTTGCTCCCAGTCTTCTGCGTAACCCAACCGCACACCCTTTTGTTCGTGCACGCATACGCCTGGAGCTTGTTCCGAACTTTCGCCTTGTCGGGACAGTTGCTACCGCCAGATATCACCCACCAACCATGAGCCGACACTTCACCACTCGTGATATGCGGCTCATCGCCACCATGCTGGAACTTGCATTTGCCAGCAGTTTTCACCTTCCCGAGCTTGTAAGGTTCCACCCTGAAGGGGCTAATGCCGTAGTCCAGTTCGCCCAAATCCTCATCCCCCAAGACCAACTCGCCGGTCTCAGGATCGACATACGGCTCCTTTGCTGTCGCCTTCCCAGTTTCGGTGGGCTCGTCGTCAGCAGTTCCCCTCATTGCGACCGCATCTTCCGCGGCTTGCTTTTGCGGCTTCACCTGGTCGTCGCTTTGGCTGGTCGCTTCGAGTCCATCAACCGAGGCCGATGCCGGCGCAACAACGCCCCTAGCAGGAATACTAGCGAGGTCACTGCGATCGAGACTGCATGCTTGTGTTTCATGAACCACCTCTTGATGCTCAGGCGCCGTTCAGCAGGCGCGATATGGCGAGTGCCCGACCTCCGGGTCTTTACTGTCAGACGCCTAAAACCTACCGAGATGGCCGACTTTCCGCCTCGCACAAAAGTATGAAATTGCAACGCCCACGTGTGCCGCGATCGACTCCCTCACTCGTTGTCCCTCAACAGTTCCGCCCGCCAGTACGGGTCACCCCGGTATCGGCTCTTGTCGAGGGTACATCCGCGGAGGGCGACGATGACGGTGGTCGAAGTTTACGAAGGTCCTCAGGCTCGACGAGGCGGCCCCCACCATGGTGACGGTGGGGGCCGCATTGTGTGTTTCAACAGAATTCGAGCCTATCGGTTCGTTGTGTCCTAAGCGTGCCCGGGACTGGTGCAAGGTTTGGTGACATCTGATCTGGCTTGTCCACAAGCAAGCCTGGAAGGATAGACTCCATGCCCCAGCCCTACCCGAACGAGTTCCGCGACGACGTCATCCGCGTCGCCCTCAACCGCGACGAGAAGACCACCATCGGACAGATCGCGAAGGACTTCGGAATCCACGAAGGCACCATCGCGAAATGGCTGCGCCTAGCAGACATCGATGCCGGCAACAAGCCGGGCACGACCACGGACGAATCCGCTGAACTGCGCGAGCTGCGTCGGCGCAATCGCCTGCTGGGACAGGAGAACGAAGTGCTACGCCGCGCGGCCGCCTATTTGTCACAGGCGAATCTGCCGTCAAAAAGCTCTTCCCGCTCGTGAGAGAGCTCGCCGCCGACGGGATCGCTGTCGGCAGTGTCGTGCCGGGTTTTGATGCTCTCTCGCCAGCCCTACTACCGATGGCTGGCAGTGCCTGTGCCTGAAGCCGAGGTGAATGAGGCGTATCGGGCCAATGCGCTCTTCGACGCCCTTGCCGATGACCCTGAATTCGGGTACCGGTACCTGGCTGATGAGGCTAAGGCTACCGGTGAGCCGATATCAGTGCGGACTGCGTGGCGGTTGTGTTCGGCCAATGCCTGGTTCTCGACCTTCGGCTGGGGCCAGGCCACGAATGGTCAGCGTCCGAGACGACCCGTCCACGACGACCTCTGCGCGATCACCGATGAGCACGGGCGCACTCGGCACGAGTTTCGCGCCGAGGCGCCGAATCAACTGTGGCTGACCGATTTAACGGAGCACTGGACAGACGAGGGCAAGCTCTACCTCTGTGCGATCAAGGACGCCTACTCAGGCCGGATCGTGGGCTATTCGATCAGCTCGCGGAAGAAGGCCCGGTTGGCAGTTGATGCCCTCGAGATGGCCGTGGCCCGTCGTGGTGGTGACGCGGCCAGATGCGTGGTCCACAGTGACCGCGGCTGTCAATTCCGGTCGAAGAAATTCACCCGAGCCTTGGAACGTCACGGCGTGGTCGGATCAATGGGCAGAGTCGGTGCGGCCGGCGATAACGCCGCAATGGAATCGTTCTTCGCCCTGCTACTGAAGAACGTTCTCGACCGCCGCCGATGGGCCACTCGGGAACAGCTGAGGATCGCGATCGTGACCTGGATCAAGCGGACGCATCATCGGCGCCGGCGGCAAGCTCGGTTGGGCCGTTTGACACCTGTTGAGTACGAAGCAACCATTGAGTCACCTGCAGTCGCAGCGTGATACCTCGAGTGACACCGATCCTTGCATCAGTCCCTTTCGCCCGTCAAGAGGCTTGAATGGCATATATCGTCGCTGCGCAACTGTGCCTCGTTCGCTCTCCTAAAGCGGGTGTCGGCAGTTCGAATCTGCCCGGGGGCGCCTTCACGCCGCTTCTCAGCAGGGCCGCCTCACGTCAGGGCGAGCAGTCCGAGTCCGGCCAGCACCGACCCGATCATCACGGCAAGCCCCATTGCCAGTGTCGCCTTCCATCCCATCGCCTTGCCGACCATGACCATCGACGGAATGCTCAGCGCGGGCAGTGCGATGAGCAGCGCCCCGGTCGTCCCCGCCCCGACCCCGGCGGCCAGCAGCGTGATGATGACGGGGATCTCACCGCCGGTCGGAATGACGAGCAGCGTGCCGACGCACGCAGCGACGATGATGGCGAGCGCTCCCAGCTGAGCCTCGAGGCCGTAGAGCCCGGTCAGCCACGGTGCGACGAGCCCGATGACGAAGACGAGGGCGAGATGTTCGGGGATGAGGACGAGCGCGAACCGCGACAGCGAGCGCAGATAGCGCAAGGGCATCGATGAGAGTCGGACGGGCTCGCTCACGGCCGATGTCGGAACGTCCTTGACCCGACCGGCCAGCCACGTGCCGATGAGGGCACTGGCGCCGACGGCGATGAGGAGTCCGATGCCGATGCGCGTGCCCACGTACTGCCACGGCAGGACGAGAGCGAGGAAGATGAGCACGGCCGGGTTGAGGAGCGGATTGCCGACCCAGTACGCCAGAGCGGCGCTGCGGGTGACACCGCTGACCCGCAGGCCCGCCGCCACCGGCGCCGCGCAGCACGTGCACATCATGCTCGGCAGCGACAGCGTCGCGCCGACGAGCGACTGGGTCGCGGTGTGCCGCCGGTTCATCACCCGCAGCAGCCAGTCGCGCGGCACGAGCGCATCGATCGCCGCAGCGACGAGGAGTGCGACGACGAGCGCCTTCCACACCGCGAGGAAGTACGCGAGCGTGAAGTCCCAGGCTCCCGTCAGTGACATCGCGTCCCCGGCGACGGCGAACAGTGAGCCGCCGTCCCACACCGACGTCTCGCTCAGCGTCCATGCCCGGTCCCAGTACGGCAGCCATTTCGACCAGGTGAGGCCGCCGACGAGGAGAACGACGAGGAATCCCAGACCGATCCAGTCCGCGGCACCGAGGCGACGGCGCCGCCCGGTCGGGGTCGGCGCCGTCTGTGCTGGAGCATCCACCGCGTCAGAGACTCGGCTCGGGGATCTCTCCCTCTTCCCGACGTTTGTCCGCGTCACGGGAGACCCGCACGACCATCGTCGGGCACTGCGAGTACGGCAGCACCGACTGCGAGGTCGACCCGAGCAGCAGGCCGGCGAACCCGCCGCGCCCGCGGGACCCGATGACGAGGACCTCTGCGGTGTCGGAGGCGCGCACGAGCACCTCGGCGGGCTGCCCGTCGAAGAGGGTCCACGTGACGTCGAGGTCGGGGAACTCGTCCTTGATCCGCTGCTTGGCGACGACGAGCTTGTCGGCGCCTTCGTTGATGAGGCGTTCGAGGTCGGCGGTGCTCGGCAGCCATTCGGGACCGATGACCGTCGTCGTGATGACCGCGACGATGTGCAGCGGCGACCCGCGCCGCACGGCGAGCCGCGCCGCCTTCCACAGGGCCGGCGACTCAGCCCCGAGCGAATCGACGCCGACGACGACCTTGCCGTCGAAGCGCAGGCCCTCGATCGCCTCGGCGTCGGGATCCGTTTCCTCGATCTCTCCTCGGTCCTGGCGGATCGGGCGTGACGACGTCGGATGGGCGGCCTTGTCCGTCTCGGCCTGCCATGCCGCCGGAACGACGACCGTCGGGCAGGCGGAGTGCGCGGGCAGTGCGCTCGAGACGGTGCCGAGCAGACGACCGGCGAACCCGCCGCGACCGCGCGACCCGACGACGGTCAGTCCCCCGGTCTTCGACTCCTCGATGAGCACCCCGGCGGCATCGCCGATCTCGATGACGGCTTCGACGGGGACGCCGGCGGCCTTGACCTCCGCCGCTGCCTCCTTGAGCGTGTTCGTCACCGACTGGCGGATCGCCGAGTCGTCGATCGGCACATACGACACGTCGATCGCCGCGGCGGCGACACTGGGGATCGTGTAGGCCCCGACGAGCCGAATCGGCTTGCCGAGCGACCGTGCTTCCTGGATCGCCCAGTTGAGCGCGTTCCTGCTCGGCGGGGATCCGTCGATGCCGACGATCACCGCGTCGGACTCACCGACCGGCGGCGATCCGGCACCCTGGGTGCGGTCCTGCTCTGACATCGCACGCTCCTTATGTCGCAGCGAACTTCTCACAATCAACACTAGAGCACATTGCGTCGAACACTGCCGTCTATGTCACATCGTTATCCGGTGGCGATCACAGTGCGGACATCATCGTCACCGGTCAGACCCGTTGTCGAGTCATCGGCGGTGGTGCCGGCGGTGCGGTCGGCCAGCGCCGGACGCCGGTGACCGCACCGGGCCCGGCTGCTACGTCAGCGGTCAGGCCGCATGACCCATGTCGAGGAACGGACGCCACTGCTCGACGGGCTTGTCGATGCCGCGCATCCAGAACTGACCGACTCGGGGCTCCTTGGGGCGGAAGCTCAGCTTCCACCCGATCTCGCCGAGGGTGCGGTCGCCCTTGCGGTTGTTGCAGTCCCGGCAGCAGGCGACGAGGTTCTCCCACGTGTTGCCGCCGCCGCGCGAGCGCGGCATGACATGGTCGACCGTGCTCGCCGGCCGGGTGCAGTAGGCGCAGCGGTGGTTGTCGCGGCGGAGCACCCCGCGGCGGGAGAGCGAGACCCGACGGTCCCGCGGTGGTCTGACGTATCGGGTGAGCAGGATGACCGAGGGCTGGTCGAGGCTCACGTGCTGCGATCTCACCGGAGCGTCCTCCGCTGCGAGCACTGTCGCTTTGCCCGTGAGCACCAGCACGACAGCTCTGGTGAACGGCACGACCGACAGCGGTTCGTATCCGGCATTGAGCACGAGAGTCTTCATATCTCGCCCCTCATCGTCATGTGCGGGGGTGTCCCACTGCTCCGGTCGCTCAGGCTCGCTCGCTGCCGCACCGGCGGCGCACCTGTCCCAGGGAACACAAAAGGCGTCGTGCACCAGCACAACGCCTTGGAAACGGACATAGACACAGATATGTACTCCGCGCCAGAACCTGGAGCGGCTATCCGGAATATTCGACTATGCCCCATCCGATTTCCCATCGCTTACGGAACTCAATCTTCTCAAGAGTAACGCCGATTGCCGCTGTGATCGAATTCATACCGTCCGCGTCATGAATTCTTCCCTCGTCGTTCACTTCGAACGGCCGTCCACGCCGATCTCGGACGGCCGCCGGTGCCCGCGCACGGCCCGGGAGGCCTGCCGGTCGCACCGCGCCGGGATGCAGAAACTCCCCGCCTCACTCGAGGACCGTCGAGTGAAGCGGGGAGTGTCCGGCGAATCGAATCAGAGAACGCGAATGAACTTCGCGCCGCCGTCGATCATCCAGTCGATGCTGCGGTAGCTGGTGTCGACACGCGGGTTGCCGGCGTCGTACATCATGCCGTTGCCGGCGTAGATGCCGATGTGTCCCGGCTTCCAGATGAGGTCGCCCGGCTGAGCTTCGGACTTCGACACGGTCGTGCCTGCGCTGCCCTGGGCACCGGAGGTGCGGGGCAGGTTGACGCCGACCTTGCCGTAGACGTAGGAGGTGTAGCCCGAGCAGTCCCAACCGCTGGGCGAGGTGCCGCCGGAGACGTAGGGGGTGCCGACGTACTGCTTGGCGATGGCGAGGACCTGCTGGGCCTTCGAGCCATCGGGCATCTTGAAGTCGGAACCGGAGTCCTTCGAGTCGCCCTTGTCGCTGTCGGACTTGGACGAGGACTTCTTGTCCGAGGACGAGGAGGAGTCGGACGAGCTGGAGCTCGCGCTCGAAGCCGGCTTCGGCTCGGGCTTCGGCTCCGGCTTGGGAGCGGGCTTCGCGGTGACGGTCTGGACGTCGGCGCTGAAGGAGGAGCCTTCGGCCTTCTTGTCCTTGTCATCGGTGTTGCCCTTGGCAACGACCGTGGCGGCCTGGTTCTGGAATTCGGCGACCTCAGTGGTCTGCGATTCGGCGGAGACAGCGACGCTGTCGTCTCCGGCCTGACCGGCTGCCGGGAGAACGGCTGCGGTGAGAAGGCCACCGCTGGCAGCGACGACGGCTGCGCGACGTCCGAAGACGGCGGAGTTGGCATTCAGGAGTTCGGTCAGTTCGGTCAGCGGGGTCTTGACCTTGGTCTCTGCGGCGCGGCGGCCATGGTGCTTAGTTGCCACGTTTTCCTCTCGTCACCTATCGGATTCCTCCGACCGCCACTCTCGGTCCTGGTGTGTGTCACAGCGGGCGTGGCGTGCGGCTCCCGGCGTGAAGTCGCCTGCTTGCGCGGGCGACCTCCACAACTGTAACCAATCGGTGATCAATTGTCACGTTTCTGTCACAACCAGGGTGGGGAAACCCCGCGGTTAACCCTAAATACCGAGGTGAGAGGCTTGAATGAGATTCATGTCTCCGTAACATTCGCTGTTACAGACACCGGCCCGGGGAGCGGATCTCCGCTCCCCGGGCCGGGTTGTGCAACGTTTCGTTACACACTCTGAGCTCTGTGCGTCGACTCCGTCACGGAGTGCGACCGCTGCGTGATGTCACGACCGGTGACCGCCCTGTGCCGACGGAACCTCAGGCGGGCAGTGCCGTTCAGCGCTTGTGGGCGAACACGTGCGAGGCGGTCTCGACGGGAAGGTCGAGGACGTCCTCGGCGCCGGGCACCTGCACGGTGATGTACTCGCCGTTGCGGGTGATCTCGACGTCGGTGCCGGGCATGACCCCGGCGACCTGGAACTGCTGGAGGAGGTGGATGTCGACCTGCAGCGGTTCGGCCAGCCATGCGATCGTCAGCTGCGTGGCGCCGTCGCGGGCGACCGCGGTCGCGAGGTCGACCACCTCGGCGCCGTTGCTCGCTTCGGCACCGATGACCTCGAGACCCGGGATCGGGTTGCCGTAGGGACCAGACTTCGTGTCGGGCAGCAGGCTGACGAGCTTGCGCTCGACCTGCTCGCTCATCACATGCTCCCACCGGCAGGCTTCGTCGTGGACGAGCTCCCACTCGAGACCGACGACGTCGGCGAGGAGCCGTTCGGCCAGACGGTGCTTGCGCATCACCTCGGTGGCGATGCGGCGCCCCTCCGGGGTGAGTTCGAGGTGCCGATCATTGCTCACATGGAGCAGGCCGTCGCGCTCCATCCGGGCCACGGTCTGGGAGACGGTGGGTCCCGAATGGTCGAGGCGCTCGGCGATCCGGGCCCGCAGGGGCACGATCGACTGCTCCTCGAGCTCGATGATCGACTTGAGGTACATCTCGGTTGTATCGACGAGGTCGTTCACTTAAGACCAGCCACTCCACTCTTCGTCTTCAGGTCTGGGGAGACCATGTCAGGCGTTCACACATTTCAGGGGGCGTGCGACCGTGCCCCGGCTGCGATGTCTCGCGGCCCCCTGAGATTCACATCGATTCTATCGTGGCCGCGGGGTCTCAGCCCGCGTTGACGTACGCCGTCTTGTGGACGGTGTAGAACTCGCGTGCCGCTCGGGCCTGTTCGCGGGGTCCGTAGCTCGACCCCTTCCGGCCTCCGAACGACACGTGGTAGTCCACCCCCGCCGTCGGCGCATTCACCATCACCATTCCTGCCTGGGCATAACGCTTGAAGTGGCTCGAATATTTCAGCGACGACGTGAAGATGCCCGCGGACAAGCCGAACGCGGTGTCGTTGGCCACCGCGAGCGCCTCGTCGTAGTCGGCGACCTTGATCACCGAGGCGACCGGACCGAAGACCTCATCGACGTTGATCGTGTCGGTCGGCTTCGTGCCCGTGACGAGAGCCGGTGCGAGGAAATACCCCTCCGTGTCCGCCTCAATGCGGTCACCGCCGGTGACCTCACCGCCTTCGTCCCGGGCGATGTCGATGTAGCGCAGGTCCTGGGCGAGCTGGTCGTCGGAGACGACGGGGCCGATGTCGACGCCCTCGGCGCGGGCATCGCCGACGGTCAGGCCCCGCATCCGCTCGGTGACGAGCCGGACGAATTCGTCGTGGACGTCAGCGGTGACGATGAGCCGCGACGAGGCGGTGCAGCGCTGACCGGTGGAGAAGAAGGCGCCGTTGACCGCGGCATCGGCGGCGGCGTCGAGGTCGGCGTCGCCGAGGACGACGAGCGGGTTCTTCCCGCCCATCTCACACTGCACGCGGATCCCGTGTTCGCTGGCCGCGGCGATGACACCGCGCCCCACGGCGGCGGATCCGGTGAAGGTGATGGCGTCGACGTCCGCCGAGGCGGTGAGCACGTCGCCGACGACGCGACCGGGCCCCATGACGAGGTTGAGGACCCCGTCGGGCAGGCCCGCCTCGACGAGGATGTCGACGAGCGCCGAGGCGGATCCGGGGACGAGTTCGGCCGGTTTGAACACGACGGTGTTGCCATAGGCGAGCGCCGGGGCGATCTTCCAGGCGGGGATGGCGATGGGGAAGTTCCACGGCGTGATGACGCCGACGACGCCGATGGGCTCGTGGGTCATCTCGGCGACGAGGCCGGGGCGCACGGAGTCGATGATCTCCCCGGTGTTGCGGATCGTCTCACCGGCGAAGAACTTGAAGATCTGCGCGGCGCGCAGCACCTCGCCGCGGGCCTCGGTCAGCTGTTTGCCCTCTTCGCGGGCGAGGAGGTCGGCGAGGTCGTCGGCGCGTTCGGCGATGAGGGTGCCTGCGGTGTCGAGGATCGCGAAGCGCTGCTGCGCGGGGAAGTCGGCCCAGGCCGGTGCCGCGGCAGCCGCGGCGGCGATGGCGTCGGTGACGGTCTGGGCGTCGGCACGGGCGAAGCTGCCGATGACGTCGGCGGGATCGGACGGGTTGCGGTTGAGCACGCGGTCCTCGGATCCGCGGCGCTGTCCGCCGATGAGGTTGTCGAACCGGGCGACCGTGCCCTCATCCGTCCGGGCGGCGTCGCCCCGGTGGGCCTCCGGGGTCTGAGGCTCCGGTGCTGCCTGGTCGCTGCCGGTCGTCGTGGTGTCCTGCGGTGTCTGTGCCATGGATGCTCCTTGGGGATTCGGGGTGGGGACGGGTCGTCCGGCTCACGACGCTGCGAGCCGGGAGACCCGGCGGGGGTGTCTGTGTCAGGGTGGCTGCCTGCCCGGAAGGGGTCAGTGCGTGCAGTCCTTTCGGTCAAGGATAGAGGCGGACGAGCTCCCATTGGTCAGCGGCCGCGAGATCGCCGGGGTCGTGACTGCCGTCGGCGCGTCGGAACACCCACCGGTCGTGGAAGCGGTTCTGCTGACCCTGCCAGAACTCGATCTCGAACGGCCGGATGCGGAACCCGCCCCAGTGCGCAGGCCGCGGCACCTCACGCCCCTCGAATTCGGTCACGGCGGCGGCGTACTCGGCTTCCATCTGCTCGCGCCCGCTCACCGGCTGGGACTGCTTCGACACGTTCGCCGCGATCTGCGAGCCGCGGGGGCGCACCGCGAAGTACGCGTCGGACTCCGCGGCGGCGACCGCCTCGGCGAGGCCCCGGATCCGGATCTGCCGGTGCATGTCCTGCCACGGGAAGCTCGCCGCGATGCGCGGATCGGCGGCGAGCTGCCGTCCCTTCGCCGAGTCGTAGTCGGTGAAGAAGACGAAGCCGGCGGCATCGACGGCCTTGAGCAGGACGATGCGGGCGACGGGACCCCAGTCGTCGAGCGTGGACACGGTCATGGCGTTGGGTTCGCGGACCTGGCCGGCGGCTTCGTCGTACCACGTGCGGAACAGGTCGAGCGGGGAGACCTCGGGGCGGTCGAACGAGGACGAGATGTAGGAGGCCCGGGTCTGGGCCAGGCGGTCGACAGGCTCACTCATGGCTCCACTCTACGGGCGGTCACGGACACGGCCGGACCGTGCGGGGTGCGGGCACGATCCGCACGTGATGAGACGGCCCGCGGTCGCTGTGCGGCGAGACCTTAGAATGGCGTGCGTGACTGCGACGAACCTGACGATTCCAGACGAACTCCTGCCCGCCGACGGACGATTCGGATCGGGCCCCGCCCGCATCCGGTCGGCACAGATCGATGCGCTGAGCGCGGCCGGGGCGACCGTGCTCGGCACGAGCCATCGCCAAGCGCCGGTGAAGAGTCTCGTGGGCCGGATCCGCACCGGACTGGCCGAGCTCTTCGACCTTCCCGAGGGCTACGAGGTCGTCCTCGGCAACGGCGGGTCCACCGTGTTCTGGGACGTCGCCGCCTTCGGTCTCGTCCGCGAGCGCGCCGCCCATGCGACGTTCGGTGAGTTCGGCCAGAAGTTCGCGAAGGCCACGGACACCGCCCCGCACCTCAAGGACTCCCTCATCCTCGCCGCCGAGCCGGGCACCGCGGCGATCCCCTCCCCCGCCGCCCTGGCCGACGCCGGACTCGACGGGACCGCCGACGTCTACGCGTGGCCCCACAACGAGACCTCGACGGGTGTGGCGACGACGATCGCGCGGCCTCAGGGCATCGACGACGATGCGCTCGTCGTCATCGACGCGACGTCCGGTGCCGGCGGCCTGCCCGTCGACATCGCCGAGACCGACGTCTACTACTTCGCACCGCAGAAGAACATGGGCTCCGACGGCGGCCTGTGGGTGGCGATCCTCTCCCCGAAGGCGGTCGCCCGGGCGCAGGAGATCAAGGACTCCGGGCGCTGGATCCCCGCCTCGCTCGACCTCGTCACCGCGATCGACAACTCCCGCAAGGATCAGACGTACAACACCCCGGCCGTTGCGACCCTGCTCCTGCTCGCCGAGCAGATCGAGTGGATGAACGGCAACGGCGGCCTCGAGTGGGCCACCGAGCGCACCCGCGAGACCTCGGGGTACGTCTACGACTGGGCGGAGTCCGCCGAGGTGGCCCGCCCCTACGTCGCCGATCCCGCGGACCGCTCGTCGGTCGTCGTCACCGTCGACTTCGACGACTCCGTCGATGCCGCCCGCATCGCCTCGGTGCTGCGCGCCAACGGCATCGTCGACGTCGAACCGTACCGCAAGCTCGGCCGCAATCAGCTGCGCATCGCGACGTTCGTCTCCGTCGACCCGGCCGACGTCAAGGCGCTGCTGGGCTGCCTCGACTTCGTCATCGACGCCATCGCCTGACGGGCCTGGGGGCGTTTCGGACCCCGCACCCGCAGCCGCACACACAACCCGTGCACGCGGAGTGTGAGCGGCTGAAGGTGCCTCTCGAGAAGTGACACCGACGCACAAGCCGCTCCGGGTAGTCTTCGGTGTTCCGGGTAGTGGTTGGGGCTCCGGGTAGTGTTCGGCACCCCGAGCAGTCGATGAGGCTCCGCCGGCACCTTGCGGCATCAGCCCGCAGCGCACCTGAGGCCGCCGCGTCTTCTCACATGAAGTGGATGAGCAGTCCGATGCCGAAGGTGATGGCGGCGAGCAGGGCGAGACCGAGCTCGATGACGGTGCCGATGCCGATCGCCTTGATCGAGCCCCAGCTCGAGCCCCACGCGACCTTGGGGTCTTTGAGTCGGGACAGCTCGGCGAGGTAGAGGCCGAGGACGAAGCCGACGGGCAGACCGACGACGGGGATGACGAAGAAGCCGACGATCGCGAGCACTCCGCCGAGCATGACCGACCGATTCGGCACGGACATCTCCTTGAGCTTGCGGCCGGTGAGGACGAGCGACGCGCTCATCCCGGCAGCGACAAGGACGGCGACGATCGCGAAGACGATCCACGCGGCGGGAGTGCCGATGACGATGGCCCAGATGAGCACCCCGATGCCGATGAGGATCGACCCGGGCAGCACCGGCACGATGATGCCGAGACAGCCGATGAGCACGGCGATGCCGACGAGCACCGATGTGAGAATGTCCGCATCCACCACGTGACGGGCCCTTTCGAGTTCGGAGACGAGAGCGCAGGCCCGATCTTACGGGACGCAGGTGTGGAGCACCTGGCGACGCTACGGGTGCCCGAGGTAGCTGACGTGGAGCCGGATGCGCGATTTCGGGTCGTAGGTCAGGCGGAGGTTCTTCGCGACGATCATCCAGACGAGCCCGACCGCGAACGCGAGCAGCCCCGAGGCCGCACCGACGGCCATTGACATGCGCGGACCGAACGCGTCGGCGACCCATCCCGCCAGCGGCGCACCGAGCGGGGTGCCGCCCATGACCACGGCCGCATAGATCGCCATCACCCGGCCGCGGTAGGACGCCGGAGTCGTCGTCTGCACGTAGGCGTTCGCCGAGGTCAGCATCGTCAGCGACGAGAACCCGACGAGGATGAGCGCGGCGGCGAAGACGTAGTAGTTCGTGATGAGCGAGGCGAGTCCGACGGCGAGGCCGAACCCGCCGGCGGCGCCGAAGATGAAGCGCAGACGCGGTTTCTCCCGCTTCGCCGAGGCGAGGGCACCGGCCACCGACCCGATCGCCATGACGGAGTTGAGCAGGCCGAATCCGCTCGCATCCTTGCCGAACTCGATCCGCGCCATCGTCGCGGTGTAGATGTTGAAGTTGAATCCGAATGTCGCCACGATGAAGAGGACGACGAGCACGATGACGACGTCAGGGCGGGAGCGCAGGTAGCGGAACCCGCCGAGGACCCCGCCGCCGCCTCGGCGATTGGACGGATGGAGGCGCGAGCGGTCGAGCCGGATGAGAACGGTGAGCGTCGCCGCGAACCCGAGCCCGCTGATGAGGAACACGGGTCCGGCGCCGACGAGGGCGGTGATGACTCCGGCGACCGCGGGCCCGATCATCCGTGCCCCGTTGAACGACGCGGAGTTGAGGCTGACCGCGTTGGGCAGGAGCTTCTCGCCGACGAGCTCGGAGACGAAGGCCTGGCGGGCGGGGGTGTCGAGGGTGGCGAGGATGCCGAGGACGAGCGCGAGCACATAGACCTGCCACAGCTCGATCGTGTCGGTGATGACGAGGACGAAGAGCAGCAGTCCGGCGGCGCCGAGGAGGGCCTGCGTGACCATGAGCAGCGCGCGTTTGGAGAATCGGTCGGCGAGCGCCCCCGCGAAGGGGAACATGATGAGCTGGGGACCCATCTGCAGCGCCATCGTGATGCCGAGCGCCGAGGCGTTGTTGTTCGTCAGGTAGGTGAGGACGAGCCAGTCCTGGGCCGTCCTCTGCATCCACGTTCCGGTGTTCGAGATGAGCGCGCCGGCGAACCAGTGTCGGTAGTTCGGTTCGGCGAGCGACCGGAACGTGTGGGCCATCGAGTGGTTCAGCCCTCCTGGAACTCGAGTTCGCCGCGGGCGTAGTCGTCGACGACGGCTTCGGCTGGTTCGGTGTCCGGGCGTCTGACGTCGGTCTCCGAATGCGCGCCGCAGCCCGAATCGAGTTGGACGACGCGGCCGTCGAAGGGCGACCAGGCGTTTGCGCAGACCCCGAACTGCTCCCGCAGCGAACCGGCGATCGGCATGAAGTACCCGCAGGTGCTGCAGTGCGCCGAGGCGCGGGTGGAGAATTCGCCTTCGGCACCGGCATCGGAGTTCGCCCACCGGGTCGCGGCCGAGGAGATCCCCTCGGGTGAGAGCACCCGCTCGCGACCGATGCCGAACTCGAAGTTGGCGATCTGGTCGATGTTGTCGGCCGAGTTGTCCTCGGTCTGCTGGTAGCCCGGCTGCAGGTTGGGATCGGAGTCGACCTTCGGCAGGGTGTCGCGCGGGGTGAGATCCCCGGGTTCGAGGCGCTGATCCCACGGCACCCACTCGGGGGCGACGAGGGCGTCGGGTCCCGGCAGCAGCGCGGTCTCGCAGACGGTGACCTTCTTCGACCGCGGTGCCCGCGCGAGGACGGCGACCCAGCGCCAGCCCCGGTAGCTCGGGTCGGTGCACACGAAGTAGTGGGTGACGAGCCGGGTGCCCTCGGCCAGCGCGCCGAGGTGCTCGCCGATCACGGAGCTGCCGGCCACCTCGGCGATCGCCGACCGGGCGATGTCGCTCGCCGCTGCCAGCTGGGCGTCGAGGACGACCTTCTCCGGAGTCGAGCGGGCCGGTTTCACAGCCGTGGCCGCGTCCTTCTTCGCCGAGGACGCATCCGATGTCGTCTCGGGATCGCCGGTGGCCGTCGCGGGATCGCTGCTGGCCGATCCGGCATCGACAGTGGCCGTCTCGGCATCGGTGGAATCGACCGGCGCCGAGGTGGTGGCGACGTCCGCGTCCTCAGGCGCCGAGGCGGCGGCCTGGGTGCCCGTGCGCTGGTCGTCCAGCCACGTCGTGAAGAGAGAGGACATCATGACTCCAAATCGTCGGCGATCGCCCGCAGCAGCGAGGCGACCTTGTTCCCGTGCTCGCGGTCGGGGTAACGGCCGTGCTGCAGGCCGTTGTTCAGGTCATCGAGAACTTTGATGACGTCTTCAACCATAACCGCCATGTCCTCGGTGGAGCGGCGGCGGGCCTTCGCGACCTTCGCGGGAGTGCTGATCAGCCGTGCTTTGAGCACCTGGGCGCCGCGGCGGGAGTCGACGACGTCGTAGTCGAGGCGGGTGCCCTTCGTGACCTCTGTGCCTTCGGGCAGGACCGAGGAGTGGAGGAAGGCCTGCGAGCCGTCCTCGGCGACGACGAAGCCGTAGCCCTTGTCGGCGTCGAACCATTTCACGCGTCCGGTTGGCATGGTGTCCTTTCGTGCAGTGCTGCCGTGGTGCGCAGCCCTGCGGTGTCTCGGAGGACCCTGTCGGGTCCTGTGTCTCTGACCGGCGGTGCCGGTCCGTGGCGGTGGCCGGCTGGTGCCGACCGCTGTCGGTGCCGACTGTCGCCGGCGTGGGTCTCGGGCCGGCTGGTGCCGGTCTGTGTCAGTGGTGCCCGGTAATGTCCTGCGCACCCAGATGGAAGGAGGTGGTCAATGGTGATTCGTCGGTCCCGCGACGCCGACGCCGAGTGGCTCGCACTCATGGCCTCGCAACCGAAGGAGGCTCCGGCCGCTGAGCACGAGTCTCATCGCTCGCCTCACGTGTCACTGTCGCCCGGTGGCTGCCACGTGCCGTTGCTCTGCCCGTGAGCGTCACGGTGAGCGTTCGTCGGCTGGTCGCAACCTCTGCCTGCGCTGAGCTGGGTCCGGCTGAGCCAGCCGTCCTCAGCTGCTCGGTCGGTGCGGTTTCGGTGAGTTGCCGTGAACTGCGGTCCGAACGGAGGCCCCGAGCGAATGGAACCACCAACCGACTGGGGGTGATCACCTCGGAGAAGCGAGCCTGCGGAAGTGAGCCCGCGGTTCGTCTCAGCTCTCATTCACCCCTGGCTGCCTGCGTCTGAGCGCCGAGCGGATGACGACCGCTGCGAGCAGAGCGAAGGCGATGGGCAGAAGGATCATCGGCAGGTATGTCAGCAAGTGCGAGGGGGTGTACCCCATCCACGCCTGACCCAGAACGCCGATGAGACCGGCTGCTCCGATGACGGCTGCTGCGACGGCTACGACGACGATGGCCGTATCGACACGCTTGGCTGACAATGCTCGTCCTTCCCGAGGTGATTGGGCGTTCCTGACCCGTCCATTGTACCCCTGGGGATACACTGAACGGCGATGTCAATGACCTTCAGCACATGGCTGGCCCAGAGCTCCGACGCGGACTTCGAGTCGTTCGTGCGGACTCGTCGCGACCTCCTCCGGCCCGAGTCGCCGACACTGTCCTCCCTCGCCGCCGCGGCGTCGTCGCGCATCGGCGTCTCCCGCGGCATCGAAGCGCTCGACGCCGACCAGCTCGACCTCCTCATCGGTCTCGCCACGGCCGCCCGCACCGGGCCCGACATCAGTCTCGACCGCCTCGGCGATGCCGTCCCCGCTGACGCCGACCTCACCCGGCTGCGCGACCTCGGCCTCGCCTGGCCGACGGACTCCCCCGACGTCTGGCGGATCCAGTCCGAGGCGATCACCCTCCTGCCCACCTCGGCGGCGGATTCCGCCCGCCCCCGCCCATGGCACACCTACACGGACTCCGCCCAACGCCCGGATGACGCGGCGACGTCGATCCCCCAGGCCCTCGTCCACAACAGCGAACAGGCGGCCGTCGCCGAGGTCGTGTCCTCCCTGCGCGGACTCGTCGACGAGATGGAGTCCTCCCCCGTCTCCCGCCTGACGAGCGGCGGCATCTCGAAACGCGACGTCAGCCGTCTCGCGCGCACCCTCGAACTCGACCTCGAACCGACGATCACCCTCCTGCTGGCGGCGAAGTCCCTCGGTCTCATCGGCGTCCTCGACGATCCGCTCGACCCGCAGTGGACGGCGAGCGACGACGCGGCGACGATGCTCGCCGGTGATCGCGCCGACCTCTGGGCGTCGCTCGTCTCCTCGTGGCTGCGCGAATCCCAGGACGTCACCCAGCTCGTGACCGGGGCGAGCGCGAACGAGCGCCTCACCGTCCTCGCCGCCCCGAAGAAGTCCCTGTTCAAGGGCTTCAGCCAGTCGGTTCCGGCGATGCCGCTGCTGCGCTCCACCGTGCTCTCCGTGCTCCACGGCATCGGGGTCGGATCGTCGCGCTCGGCAGAGTGGATCCACGCGCAGGTCCTGCGATCCCGGCCGCTGACCCCCGCCCACGATCCCGCGATCACCGAGGAGGTCCTGCAGTCGGCGGTGATGTTCGGGCTCGCGACGACCCCGCTCCAGCAGCCGAGTCATTTCGGACCGAGCCGGTTCGGGGTGATGCTCGCCGCCGGTCTCGAGCGGGCCGCGGCCGCCGCGGTCCGTGAGAATCCGGCGCTCGCCCCGCTCGGTGTCAGCGTGTCTGCACTGTCCGTGCCCGCCGAGGTCGTCGCCGAGGTTCGCGCGGGGCTCGTCCCCGAGGTCGACACCGTCCTCATCCAGTCCGATCTCACCGCCGTGGCGACCGGCCCGATCGACCCCCGCGTCCACCACATCCTCCGCCGCTTCGCCGTCGTTGAAGCCCGCGGCCAGGGCACCGTCTACCGCATCGACGGGGACACGATCGAGGCGAGCATGCAATCCGGCGTCGACGCCGCCGAAGCGCTGCGCGAACTCGCCGCCATCAGCGCCGAACCGCTGCCCTCGACGCTCGAGTTCCTCATCTCGAACACTGCGGCGAAGCTGCGCCGGGTCCGGGTCGCCGGGGCCCGCGCCGTCCTCGTCGTCGACGACCCGGTCGACCTCGACGTCATCCTCTCCGACCCGCTCATGGCCCCCGCCGGCCTCGACCGTCTCGCCCCGACGGTGGCGATCAGCCAACTCGGCCCCGAACGCACGATGCATCTGCTCGAGGCCGGGGACCATCACGCACTCCTCCACTCCCCCGCCGGTCCCGTGCGACTCCGGTCGATGATCACGCAGACCGAACCCGAGGTGACGACGCGGACACGGGCCCGGGTCGCCGACGACCGCCTCGGCGATTACATCCGCATCCTGCGCTCGCCGGCGGGCGCGACCGCGGAGCAGCGCCCGACGGACGAACCGCTCGGCCACCTCGATCGGCTCCGGGAGGCCGCACAGGCCCGGACGCTCGTGACGATCCGGCTCGCCGACTCCCACGGTCAGGAGCGCATCGTGCAGATGCAGCCGACGACGGTCAACGGCGGGCGCGTCCGCGGCACGGTGACGACGACCGGCGCCGAGGCGTCCCTGTCGATCGCGCGCATCGTCAGCGTCGAACCGGCGCCGGAGCCGAGGTGAGCACTCGCCGGCGGTCGGGGGCACCGGCGGGAACAATCGCGCCGCCCGGCGCGTTGACCTCGTCGTTGTCACCTCGGCGAAGGAATTCATGAACGGACCTCTCATCGTCCAGTCCGATCGGACTGTGCTCCTCGAATCGGGGCACCCCCTGGCCACCGAGGCGGCGGTGGCGATCGCCCCGTTCGCGCAGCTGGCCCGGACCCCGGAGTACATCCACACGTACACGATCACCCCGCTGGGCCTGTGGAATGCGCGCGCGAGCGGCCACGACGCCGAATCGGTCGTCGATGTCCTCCTCGAGTTCGCGAAGTACCCGGTCCCCCACGAACTGCTCGTCGACATCGTCGACATCATGGACCGGTTCGGGGTGCTCACCCTCATCGACCATCCCATCCACGGCCTGACGCTGACGTCGACGGAGACCGCACTCCTCGACCGGCTGACCGGTCAGCCCGACCTCGTCGGCAAGTTCGGCAGGCGGCTCGATGACGAATCCGTCCTCGTCCACCCCTCGGAACGGGGCGAGCTCAAGCACGCCCTCCTCCAGCTCGGGCATCCGGTCTCCGACCACGCCGGCTACGTCGACGGCGAAGCCCACGACATCGAGCTCAGCGACGACGCCCACGGCGGGGCCTGGCATCTGCGCGACTACCAGCGGGAGGCCATCGACCAGTCGCTGTCCGGGGAGTCCGGGGTCGTCGTCCTCCCCTGCGGGGCCGGGAAGACGGTCGTCGGGGTCGCGACGATGTCGCGGGTGCAGACGACGACGCTCATCCTCGTGACGAACTCCGTGTCGGCGAAGCAGTGGAAGGACGAGATCCTCGCGCGCACGACGCTGACGGAGGACGAGATCGGCGAGTACTCGGGATCGGTCAAGGAGATCCGCCCGATCACGATCGCGACCTACCAGGTGCTCACGACGAGGCGGAAGGGCTCCTACCTCCACCTCGAACTCCTCGACGCCAAGGACTGGGGGCTCGTCATCTACGACGAGGTGCACCTGCTCCCGGCCCCGATCTTCCGGCTCACCGCGAGCCTCCAGGCCCGGCGCCGACTCGGGCTGACCGCCACGCTCGTGCGCGAGGACGGCCGGGAGGACGAGGTGTTCTCCCTCATCGGCCCCAAGCAGTACGAGGTGCCGTGGAAGGAGCTCGAACGCCTCGGCTTCATCGCCACCGCCGCGTGCCATGAGGTCCGCGTCCGCCTCGACGGTGGCACCCGCACCGCGTATGCCCGCGCCGACGGCGAGGATCGCTACCGCCTGGCCGCGACCTCGGATGCCAAGCTGCCGATCGTCAAGACCCTCGTCGCCGACCATCCGGAGGCGCAGATCCTCGTCATCGGCCAGTACCTCGACCAGCTCGAGGAGATCGGCGAGGCCCTCGGCGCCCCCGTGCTCACCGGGCAGACCCCGGAGTCACAGCGGCAGGAGCTCTTCCGCGACTTCCGGTCGGGGGCGATTCGGGTCCTCGTCGTGTCCAAGGTCGCGAACTTCTCCGTCGACCTGCCCGCCGCCTCGGTGGCCATCCAGGTCTCCGGTGCCTTCGGGTCGCGGCAGGAGGAGGCGCAGCGCCTCGGCCGGATCCTGCGGCCCAAGGAGGATTCGGGCTCGGCGACGTTCTACACCGTCGTCGCCGCCGACACCGTCGACGAGCACTTCGCCGCGCAGCGCCGCCGCTTCCTCACCGAGCAGGGATACAGCTACGACATCGAGGTGCGGTAGGCGCGTCCGCGAGGCTCACCCTCGGGCGCGGGACACGCGCCCCTCGTCCCAGACGGGCTCGTTCGATTCGTAGATCTCGCCGTCGGCGCCGAAGACGAGGAACCGATCGAAATCACGGGCGAACCAGCGATCGTGGGTGACCGCGAGCACCGTGCCGTCGAAGGCGGTGAGCGCATCCTGGAGCGCCTCGGCGGAGACGAGGTCGAGGTTGTCCGTCGGCTCGTCGAGGAGGAGCAGTGTCGCGCCGGCGAGTTCGAGCAGGAGGATCTGGAACCGCGCCTGCTGCCCGCCCGAGAGCGAGTCGAAGGTCTGCTCGGCGGCCCCGGCGAGTTCGTAGCGGGCCAGGGCCCGTGACGCGGGTTCGCGCGGCAGTCCGCTGCGGTGCTCGTCGCCCCGATGGAGGATGTCGAGCAGGGTCCGTCCGACGAGGTCGGGCCGCCCGTGGGTCTGCGCGAACCAGCCGGGCCGCACCCGGGCCCCCAGCCGCACCCGACCCTCATGAGCGACAGCGGGGATGTCGATGTCGCTGACCGGCCGATGCTCGGGTTCGGGATCGGTGCCGCCGGCGGCGAGCAGGCGCAGGAAGTGCGACTTCCCCGACCCGTTCGACCCGAGCACCGCCACCCGATCGCCGTAGTGGACCTCGAGGTCGAAGGGCAGCATGAGGTCGGTGAGCTCGAGTGCGTCGGCGACGATCGCGATCTTCCCCGTCCGACCCCCGCCGAGGCGGATCCCGAGGTTCTGCTCCCTGGGCATCGCCTCGGGCGGACCGGCGGTCTCGAACCGCTCGAGTCGGGTCTGCGCCGCCCGGTACCGTGAGGTCATATCCGAGTTGTACGCGGCCTTCTGCTTGTACATCTGGACGAGGGCCTTGAGCTTCGCATGCTCCTCATCCCACCGTTTCCGCAGCTCCTCGAGCCGGTCGAACCGGGCGACCCGCGCCGCATGATACGAGGCGAACCCGCCCGGGTGCACCCAGGCGGTGTTGCCGGCGGCCGAGAGCTCGAGCGTGATGATCTCCGTCGCGGCCTGCGCGAGCAGCTCCCGATCGTGGGAGACGAAGAGGACGCTCTTGTCCGTCTCCCGCAGCTGCGCCTCCAGCCACCGCTTGCCCGGCACGTCGAGGAAGTTGTCCGGTTCGTCGAGGATGAGCACGTCGTCATGTCCGCGCAGCAGCGCCTCGAGGACGAGCTTCTTCTGCTCCCCGCCCGAGAGCGTCGCGATCGCCCGGTCCCGACACCGGTCGAAGGGGATCCCCAGCGCCGAGGTGGTGCACGTGTCCCAGAGGACCTCCGCGTCGTAGCCTCCCGCATCCGCCCACTCGCTCAGGGCGTTCGCGTACGCCATCTGGACCTCGGTCGTCTCACCGTCGGGGCCGAGCAGCCGCTCCTCGGCCCGCCGGACGACGGCGGCGGCCCGCTGGATCCGCTGGGGTGCGAGCTCCTCGAGCGCCTCGGCGACGGTGTCGGCGGTGATGAATTGGCGCATCAGGCCGACGCTGCCGGTATGGGACACCGACCCGGACTCCGGGGACAGCTCACCGGTGAGGACGCGCAGCAGCGTCGTCTTCCCTGCCCCGTTGGCGCCGATGAGCGCCGCCTTCGCCCCGTCGCCGACCCGGAACGACACCCCCGACAGCAGCGGTCTGCCGTCGGCGAGGGTGTACGCAACGTCGTTGATGTCGATGTGGCCCATGGCCTCACGCTATCAGCGCGTCCCCAGCAGCCCCAGGCTCCAGCAACCCTGCGGGCACCCGGGACGCACGCGCCTCGCCCGCTCACACCTCGGCGAGGGCTCCCGAGCGGGCGACGACCTCACGGGTGGCGATGCGCCGGGCCAGCCGGGCCTCGCCCCATTTGATGAAGACGACGCCGCCGAGGATGAAGACGCCGCCGAAGAGCTGGATCGGCGCAGGCAGCTCGGCGAGCAGGAGCCACGCGACGATGACGGAGAAGGGCACTTCGATGAGGTTGACGAACGAGCCGACGGTCGCGCCGATGTAGCGCAGGCCGAGGATGCCGGTGATGTAGGCGCCGGCGGTGAAGAGGACGATGAGCGCCATCGGCAGCACCCACGAGACCTGGAGGCCGCCGAAGTCGACGTCCGTCGTCGCCGCACCCCACGGCATGACGCCGAGGAGGACGATGAGACCCATGGTCAGCGCGCCGACGCCCATGCCGAGCCCGGTCAGCGCCACCGGCGGCACATTGATCGTGTCCTTCGCCGAGACGAGGAAGTAGGAGGCGAGGCAGACCGCGGCGGCGAGCGCCATGACGACACCGAGGACGCTGATCGAGGCCCCGCGCAGGTTGAGGACGAGGAGGAGACCGACCATCGAGACGAGGACCCCGATGAACGTCACGGTCGCCGGGCGGGTCCGGGTCCGAGCCCAGATCCAGAAGACGATGAGCATTGGCGCCGTCATCTCGAGGAGCAGGGCGACGGCGACGGTGAGGTGTTCGACGGCGACGAAGTAGAAGCCCTGCACGCCGGCCATCGACACGAGCCCGTAGGTGAGGACCGTCGTCCAGTGCGCGCGCACCTCACCCCAGCGTCCGCGGAGTGCGATGAGGCTGGGGATGAGCAGGAGGAGGGCCGAGCCGATGAGGCGGATGAGCACGACCGCACCCGGCGTCCACCCGACGGCGTACATCGTCTTCGCGATCGGTCCGGAGACGGCGAAGAAGAAGGCGGAGGCCAGGGTGAGGAGGAACCCCAGGACGACGGTGCGGGTCATTCTCAGCCTCCTGATATCGGGTGCGGTCGGCGCGAACGGATGAGCGCGCCGAGGTGGTGGTGTTCGTGTCCATCGCCAGTATTTCCCACCGCCATGAAATGAGTCAAGTGCATTTTGCTCCTTACGCGATGTGGCACAATGGCAGGCATCATGACTTTCGCGTATGACATCCGCTCGAACCTCACGATGCTCGTCGACCTCCTCAACACCGCGGGCGGCATCGCCGCGGACGGGGATCAGCTGACGACGACCGCGGGCCTCCGCGACTTCGCCGCCGGACACGACTTCTCCGGGCCGCTCACGGCGACGAAGGCCGACGTCGAGGAGACGCGCCGCCTGCGCGAGCGCTTCGCCGCCGCCTTCGAGGCGGGCCTCGACTCCGTGCCCTCAAGCGAGGCGAACCTCGACTCCGCGCCCGCGAGCGACCCGGCCGGCGACACCGACCCGGACGGAGATTCGGCGGCCGACGCCCTCGAGCGGCGCATCGTCGAGGAGGTCAATCTCACCCTGCGCGAGACCGACGCGCTGCCGCAGCTCGTGCGCCACGGCGACTGGGACTGGCACCTCCACGCCGTGGGCGCGACGGCGAGCCTCGCCGACCGCGTCGCCGCCGATGTCGCCCTCGTGCTCATCGACCTCATCCGCTCCGGCGACCTCGACCGCCTGGGCAGATGCGCGGCCGACGACTGCCGGGCCTACCTCGCCGACTTCAGCCGCAACCGCTCGAAGCGCTTCTGCGACACCGGCAACTGCGCCAACCGCACCCACGTCGCCGCCTTCCGCGCCCGCCAGAGCGACGCCGGCGACCACGCCTCCTGAACCCGACCTGCTCGCAGGCTGAAAAGTCCCGCAATTCACCACTCCGATCCTGAGAGCCGAAGCCCCTCAGGGGACTCGAATGGACTTTTCTGGGAACTTTTCAGTGACGGAGGTCACAATCGCATTCAGGCAACGCTCACCTGACTCCCAGACTCGCTCTTCACACTGAAGTCATGACTACACAGAACGACACCGACATCGAAGCCACTCTGCTCGTTGTCGACGATGAGCCCAACATCCGCGAACTCCTCTCCACGAGCCTGCGCTTCGCCGGCTTCGACGTCGTGTCGGCAGCCAACGGCGCCGAGGCCCTGCGCCTCGCCGAGCAGACCACCCCCGACCTCCTCGTCCTCGACGTGATGCTGCCGGACATGGACGGCTTCACCGTCACCCGGCGCCTCCGCCAGATCGGGATGAACGCCCCCGTCGTCTTCCTCACCGCCCGCGATGACACCTCTGACAAGATCACGGGGCTGACCGTCGGCGGCGATGACTACGTGACGAAGCCGTTCAGCCTCGAAGAGGTCGTCGCCCGCATCCGCGCCGTCCTCCGCCGCACTCGCAGCCTCGAGGACGAGGAGAACGCCGTCATCGTGGCGGGCGATCTCGAACTCGACGACGACACCCACGAGGTGCGCCGCTCGGGGATCCTCATCGACCTCTCCCCCACCGAGTTCAAGCTGCTGCGCTACCTCATGCTCAACGCCAACCGCGTGCTCTCGAAGTCGCAGATCCTCGACCATGTCTGGGAATACGACTTCGGCGGCGACACGGGAATCGTCGAGTCCTACATCTCCTACCTGCGTCGCAAGATCGACGTCACCCCGGAAACGGACGCCGCCGGTCACACCGTGGAGATGGAGTGGACGCCGATGATCCAGACGAAGCGCGGCGTCGGCTACATGCTGCGCACACCGGAATCCAAGTAGTCGCCCAAGCACGGGCGCTAGATTACTCACGTGGCAACAAAACACACCCGTCCCTCCCGACCCGGTTTCTGGGAGGAGTGGTCTCTGACCACCAAGCTCCTGGGGATCATGATGCTGCTCATGCTGCTCGTTCTCTCGGGGACGAGCGCATGGGTGCTCGAGAACCTGCGCGACAGTCTCATCGAACGCACCGACGAGCGGCTCATCAGCGCGTCCGAAACACTCGCGAAGCAGGCCTACCAGGACGTCTTCGCCCCGGCGCAGCTGCAGTCGACCGAATCCGGCGGCGACGGCAGCGCGACGACGATCGACTCGAACTCGTGGAACGAGCTCAAGAGCCTCCTGCCCGGCGGCTTCTACGTCCAGTTCTACTCGACCGACGGCAAGGCGATCAGCGATCCCGTGGCGCCCGAGCCGAAGAATCAGCCGGTGCTGCCGCCGATCACCGAATCCGATGTCTATGCGCAGGGCGGCCGGCCGTTCACGGTGTCCGGCACGAAGTCGCAGTGGCGGGCGCGGGCGATGAAGGTGCAGAACACCGACGTGCTCGTGGCGATCGCGGTCCCCTTCGACCGCGAGATCGACAACATCAACGAACGCGCCCGCAACACGATGATCGGCATCGGCCTCCTCGCCCTGGCGATGGTCGCCGGAGTCGGCTACTGGGCGATCAACAACACCTTCCGCCCGCTGCGCGACATCGAGAAGACGGCCTCGCGGATCGCCGGCGGCGACCTCAGCCAGCGTGTGCCGACGTTCCCCCGCAACACGGAGCTCGGGAGGCTATCGGCGGCGCTCAACACGATGCTCGGTCGCATCGAGGACTCCTTCGACGGGCAGACGCGGTCGGAGAAGCGGATCCGACAGTTCGTCTCCGATGCCTCGCACGAGCTGCGCACCCCGCTCGTGACGATCCGCGGCTACGCCGAGCTCTACCGTCAGGGAGCGATCACCAAGCCCGATGACATCGCGCAGGCGATGGAGCGGATGGAGTCGGAGGCCAAGCGCATGGGCGTCCTCGTCGACGACCTCGTCGTCCTCGCCCGGCTCGACGAGCAGCGCCCGACGGAGATCGGCCCGATCGACCTCTTCAAGGTCGTCCGCGACGCCGCCGCCGACGCCGCCGCGCAGGCCCCTGACCGGGAGATCAGCTTCGTCGGCCTCGACGGGGACGATGCCTCCCCGGTGCCGCTCATCCGCGGCTCGGAGTCGAAGATCCGCCAGGTCATCGTCAACCTCGCCGGCAACGCCGTCCGCCACACCCCGGAGGACGCGGCGATCGAGTTCGCCGTCGGCGTCGTCGGACTCCCCGAGGACCCCGCGGCCGAGGCCGGCACCACCGGTTCGGACGACAGCGGCAAGGCAGGGGCGAAGGAGAAGTCCCGGGAGCGCGGTTTCGTCACCGGCGGAGTCCGCATCTTCCGTCGCGGCGACGCGAGCGGAGCGGAGCCTGCCGACGCCCAGGAGCCGGCGGGCATCGTCCCCAACGTCACTGCGGCGGGCACGGTCGCCGTCGACGAGTCGCTGCGCGGCTTCCCGAACGGACGCGTCCGCTTCGAGGTCCGCGACCACGGCGAGGGCATCGACCCCGAGCTCGTCCCCCGCATCTTCGAACGGTTCTACCGGCTCGACGTCTCCCGCACCCGCGACACCGGCGGATCCGGCCTCGGACTCTCGATCGTCAAGGCGATCGTCGAGAACCACCACGGAGTCATCTCCGTGCAGCAGACACCCGGGGGCGGCGCGACCTTCCGCGTCGACCTGCCCATCCCAGATAACGAAGACAGTGCTCCAGACGCGCGAAAGGACGAGCGATGAGCAGCAACGACGGCAACACTCCCCGCAACCGGGGACGCCACGGAGACGACGACTACCGGACGTTCCCGACCGACGGTTCCCGTGCGTCATCGGACGTTCCGCGCACCTTCCCGACCTCCGATCAGGGGGCCTCGCCGAGGCGGGACGGCGCAACCGCGTCCGACCCGTCCCAGCCGGGTTCAGGTCAGGGGCAGCCTGATCCCTCCACACGCAGCTTCCCCGCCGCGCCTGGCCAGGGACAGCCCGGGACCGGTCGCGGCGAGGACACGACGCGGGTGCAGCCGACTTACGCGCAGACGCCTGGGGACAACTCCCGAGGAGTGACCGGAGCACCGCAGGGCAATGCGGGCGGCGGCCACCTCTCGGGCCCCGGCCAGCATGCGGGCTCCGGCCAGCAGTCTGGTCAGCAGTCAGGCTCGGGCCAGTCCGGCTACGGGTCCTCGGGATATGGGTCGTCGAACCAGCCGAGCACCTCGAGTCCCTTCAGCCCCGCGGGCCAGCAGTCCACGGGCGGCGCCTCGACGTCCGGACAGTCCGGTGCCGACCGGTACGGGCAGAATCCGACGTCCGGCTCGGGCCAGTACGGTGCAGGGTCCGGACAGTCGGGCCAGTACGGTGCGGGGTCCGGACAGTCGGGCCAGTACGGTGCGGGGTCCGGACAGTCGGGCCAGTACGGTGCGGGGTCCGGGCAGTCCGGGCAGGCCGGGCAACAGGGAACGACCGGTTCGACCGCGACCTTCGGCACGGCGGCGGGTGCCGGCGCGGCAGCCGGTGCCGCTGCCGGTTCGGGTTCGGCGACGACCGGTCCCGCAGGGTCCCAGCAGGCCTCACCGTACGGCGGTTACGGATCGAACGCCTACGGTTCCGGGGGCTACGGATCCGCCGCCTACGGGTCGAACCCATCAGGCCCCGGTGGACCCGGTGGACCCGGCGATCAGGGTCCGTACGGCGGTGGAGCACCGCCTCGGCGCCAGAAGCGCGGACCGGGCTGGGGGGCGACGATCGCGATCGCCCTCATCGCCGCGCTCATCGGCGGAGGCGCAGCGTTCGGCGGCAGCTACGCGGTCAACGCCCTCCAGGACGACGCCCCGCGCAAGGTCGCCGAGCAGACCATCGAGACCCCCGACTGGACTCAGGTCGCGAAGCAGGCCTCCGAGGCCGTCGTCTCGATCCAGGCCGGCGTCGGCGGACGTCCCGTCGCGCTCGGCTCGGGATCGCTCTACGACGACCAGGGTCACGTCATCACGAACAACCACGTGGTGGCGCCGTCGGACACCGCAGGCGGAGAGCTCACGGTGACGATGAAGAGCGGCGCGGCGATGAAGGCGAGCATCGTCGGGCGCGACCCCTCGACCGACATCGCGATCATCAAGCTCGATCAGGTTCCGCAGAACGTCACGCCGCTGCCGGTGGGCGATTCGAAGGCGCTCCAGGTCGGCGATCCCGTGATGGCGCTCGGCAACCCGCTCGGCCTCGCCGACTCGGTGACCACCGGCATCGTCTCCGCCCTCGACCGGCCGGTGACCACGGAGAACATCGGTGACGACGCCTCGGCCCAGCAGCGGGAGCTGACCATCACGAACGCCATCCAGACGGATGCGGCCATCAACCCGGGCAACTCGGGCGGTCCGCTCGTCGACGGCAACGGCAACTTCATCGGCGTCAACTCCGCCGCCGCCTCACTCGGCTCCGGCGAGGAGGGACAGCAGTCCGGGTCGATCGGCATCGGCTTCGCGATCCCCGCCTCGCAGGCGGTGTCGATCGCCGATCAGCTCATCGCGACCGGCCAGGCTCTGCACCCGTTCCTCGGCGTCACCCTCACCGACGGGCAGATCAACAGCGGCGGAGTGACCCGCGCCAGCGCGAAGGTGCAGACCGTCGAGGCAGGATCGCCGGCCGCAGCGGCCGGGTTCCAGGACGGTGACGACGTCATCGCCGTGGGCGGCACGAAGGTCAACAGCGCAGTGTCGCTGCAGGCCCTCGTCCGCGCTCAGCCGGTCAACACTCCCGTCGACTTCACGATCGTCCGCGGCGGCCAGGAGCAGAACCTCCAGGTGTCCCTCGAACTGAAGTGAGGCTCGAGCGCCGAGGCCGCCTCGGCGCTGCGCGTCTGCGAAACGGCGTCTCCCCACTCGGGGAGGCGCCGTTCGCGTGGTGGCACGTATGCGCGCCTGCTCCTCAGGGGTCATGTCTGCTCCTCTGGTGGCGCGTCTGCTCCCCGGGTTTGATGCCTGCTCCCCTCGCGCCACATCCCCTCGCCCGCTTCTCCCCCGGCCCGGGTCCGTCTGCTTGGTCGCCTGCGGGTGTGACTCGCGTTCATGCGGCGGTGGAGGAGGCACACACTCGGGTGCGAGACGGCTGTGGACGCTCAGCCCGTGTCCACAGGGATGCTCCGCGCCCTTGCGGCCGCGACCGCCCGATGGGGATCGTGGTCACCGCACTGACCCGGTGCGCACGCGCAGCACGGCGGAGTCCACGATCCGCCGACCATCAGAGGAGAGATCATGAGTTTCGAAGTCGACGCCGAACGCGTCTCGTCCGCGGCCACAGCGACCGCCGCATCGTCCCAGGCACTCATCGCCGAGTCGAACACGATGCTGCGGAACCTGCTCACCCTGCAGGAGTGCTGGAAGGGCAGCGCCGCCCAGAACTTCCAGGCGGTGATCAACCAGTGGGAAGGGGCCCAGAAGCAGCTGTTCGAATCGCTCACCTCGATCCACGGTGCGCTCGGCACCGCAGCCACCCAGTACTCCGAGGTCGAGGCGGCGAACTCGCGTCTCTTCGCGCCGTGACCGATCCACGAGCGAGCACTGCGGCCGTGCCCATGGCCGGGCCAGCAGCGACCACCGTGCGCGCGTCTCCTCGCACCGTGACTGGTCGAGAGGCAAGCGCCGTGATCGGGTCCGCAAGGACAACCGGTGCGACAGCCGGACTGAGGGACGGGCCGACAGAGCCCGACCACAAGTCCCCCGTCACGCATCAGGGGGTGATTCCGCGCCGTCCGCACGTGCGCGACACGCTGAGCCATCTGTAGTTCTCCCTCGCCGACATCTGGGAAACTATCAGCCTTTTTGAGTAGGCTGAAGGGGATAGTTCACGGCGATCGAGGCCGGGACACTCCGCACCGGAGGTTTCCGACCGCACTCGTCGGACCAGGACCAGAGCAGGAGTCGACAACGGTGAGCATCTTCCAACGAATCGCGACGATCTTCGGAGCGAAGGCGAACAAGGCCCTCGACAAGGCCGAGAACCCCAATGAAACCCTCGACTACTCGTACCAGAAGCAGCTCGAACTGCTGCAGAAGGTGCGCCGCGGCGTCGCGGACGTCGCCACCAGCCGCAAGCGCCTCGAACTGCAGATCAATCAGCTCGAACAGCAGCAGAACAAGCTCTCCGGGCAGGCCCAGAAGGCCATGGAGATCGGCCGTGAGGACCTCGCCCGTGAGGCTCTGACCCGCAAGTCCGGTCTCTCGCAGCAGATCACCGACCTGCAGACCCAGCACGAGGGCCTCCAGGGCGAGGAGCAGAAGCTCACGCTGGCCTCGCAGCGGCTGCAGGCGAAGGTCGATGCCTTCCGCACGCGCAAGGAGACCATCAAGGCCA
This sequence comes from Brevibacterium sp. NPDC056726, assembly GCF_042790515.1. NCBI lineage: Bacteria > Bacillati > Actinomycetota > Actinomycetes > Micrococcales > Brevibacteriaceae > Brevibacterium > Brevibacterium sp. NPDC056726. The sequence continues at coordinate 283,374 of NZ_JBHTYZ010000001.1, forward strand.
CCTACAACGCCGCTGAAGCGCAGTCGAAGATCGGCGAGGCGTTCTCGGGCATCTCCGAAGAGCTCGGCGACGTCGGACTCGCCGTCCAGCGCGCCGAGGACAAGACCGCGGCCCTGCAGGCGCGGGCCGGCGCTGTCGACGAACTCATCGCCTCCGGCGCCCTCGAGGACGTCACCGGCTCGTCGAAGGACGACATCAGCGCCCAGCTCGATGCCCTCTCGAGCGAGAACGACGTCGAGATGGAGCTCGCCCGGATGCGCGAATCGCTGCCCGCCGGCCAGGAGAAGAACAACCAGAAATCGCTCGAAGGCGAGGGTCAGTGATGATCATCCGCATCATGGGCGAGGGCCAGTACGACGTCGCGAACGTCGACCAGGAGCTTCTGCAGAAGTACGACAACCAGGTCGAACACGCCGTCGAATCCGGTGACGAGGAGGAGGCGAAGTCCGCGCTCAACGCGCTCCACGACTACGTCATCAGCCACGGCACGCCCGTCTCCGATGACTACCTCGGATCCAGCGATGTCGTCGTGCCCTTCGTCGACGCGACCCTGACGGAGATCGCCGAGCTGCTCACCGGCGAAGGGTTCATCCCCGACCCCGCGTGAGCCGGACCGGCCTCCGGCCCCGCAGCACGATCCCGATGAACGCCGGTGCACCGGTTCGACGATGACACCTCCGGCCCATTGCCTGCTCACCAGGCAGTGGGCCGGACCTGCAACACCAGAGAGGAATGAGGATGTCCAACCGTTTCGTCAAGGACAGCGGGCTCACGATGCGCATGGGGTGGACGATCTTCCTCAACGGCCTCATCTACGTCGTCCTCATCCTCGCCATCTGGTGGATGCTCGGCGGCAGCACGACCGGAGTCATCATCGCGGTGGTCGTCAGCGTCGGGGCGTTCTTCTTCCAGTGGTACTTCTCCGACTCCATCGCGATGAAGGCGATGGGGGCACGTGAGGTCACCCCCGAGGAGGCCCCCGAACTCCACACGATGGTCGACCGCCTCACACAGCTCTCCGATTCGACGAAGCCGCGGGTGGCCGTGTCGAACTCGGCGACGCCGAACGCCTTCGCCACCGGGCGCTCCCCGAAGCGGTCCGTGGTCTGCGTGACCCGCGGTCTGCTCGAGAACCTCGATCGCGAGGAGGTCGAGGTCGTCCTCGCCCACGAGCTCTCCCACGTCGCCCACCGTGACGTCACCGTCATGACGGTGGCGGGAGTGACCGGAGTCGTCGCCGCCCTGATGATGCGCGCCGGCTACTACATGACCCTCGGCGGGCGCCGCGACAACAACGGCGGCATCCCGATCCAGCTCCTCTTCATCCTCGTCGGAGCCGTGGTCTACGGACTCTCGTTCCTCCTCATCCGCAGCCTCTCCCGCTACCGCGAGCTCGCTGCCGACCGCGCGGCCGCGCTCCTCACCGGCCGCCCGTCGGTGCTCGCCTCGGCGCTGACGAAGCTGAGCGGAGACATGAACAAGATCCCGGAGAAGGACCTCCGCGCCACCGCCTCGGCGAACCATCTCGCGCTCATCCCCGCCGCCCACGGCGGCTCGGGCTTCGGTGAGCTCTTCTCCACCCATCCCTCGCTCGACAAGCGGCTCGCTCAGCTCGCGAAGATCTCCGCGCAGCTGTCGAAGCCGGAGTGAGCCGACGCCCTGCCTGACGGGCACCACGGCAGCAATGCGACCGACTGCCTGACCGGCGACGAATCCACCACTGACCGACCACCACCGATGAGGAGTTTCATGGGCTTCTTCGACGCCATCCTGGGACGCTCCAAACCCAAACGCGCCAACCTCGACGACCTCTTCGCGCTTCCACCGGCAGCGCTCACCCTGCAGGCGGCGACGGGATTCGTCCCGACCGGTGTCGGTGCCGTCGTCTTCCGCCAGGTCGAGGGCGCGGCGTTCGACTCCGCCGAGCAGGAGAGCGTCGCCCTCATCGGCTCGGACCCAGCCGCGAGTGTGCGACAGACGAACGACGGCTTCGGCTACACGTGGCAGGTCGTCTCCGACGCGGATGGCGACGCCGTCAACCTCGTGACGAACCTCCACGCCGTCAACTCCGCCCTCGTCAATCAGGGCTTCGACACGATGCTTCTGTGCTCGACCGTCTACTTCGCGCACCCGGACGGGCGCCGCCTTGCCCTCGTCTACCAGTACAAGCGCGGAACGTTCTACCCCTTCGCCCCGACCGGCCCGCGGCAGCGCGACAATGCGCTCGAGATCCAGGTCCGCGGCATCCTCTCCGGCGAGCTGCCGTTCGAGGACGACATGACCCGCTGGTCCCCGCTCTGGGATGCGCCGGGCATGGACGAGACCCCCCGCGCCCTCGACAGCTGACACCTCATCCGGCGCGGTGCGACAGCCGACCGCATCCCTGCGCTCACGCCTCGATGATCTCGCCGTTGCGGGGCAGGCGGCCGCGGAAGTGCAGCGGCACCGCCTCGGCGCGTTCCGGGTCGAGCCGATCCATGGCCTGGATGTGGAGGTGGGGTTCGGTGCTGTTCCCCGAGTTGCCCGTCTCCGCCACCGCCTCACCGAGGCGGACGGACTGCCCGAGGGCCACCTCGGTGCTGTGCTGTCGCAGGTGGCAGAGGACGACGACGATCCCGCCGACGTCGATGGCGATGTGATTGCCGGCGAGCGCAGGCCACCCGCGGCGCAGGCGGCGTGGTTGGGCGGCCAGATAGCTCAGCGACGGCAGTCCACGGTGTGCAGGATGGTCGGGGTGGCCGTCGTCGACGGCGACGACCGTGCCGTTCGCGGGCGAGAGCAGCGCGCGGCCGAAGCCGGGAAAGCGCTGCGGCGGTTCCGGGACCAGCAGTGAGGTGAGGGTGAACCGCGCGGTCCTCCCGGTGTCATCGACGGGAACGAAATCGATCGCCTGCCCAGTCGCGAACACTGTGGTTCCGTGACTGGGCAGGCGATCGGCTGGACTGTTCTGGACGAGCCAGCGGCCGCGGAACGGGAAGTCGAGGTCGAGTCCCTCTCCCGTGGCCCGGTTCATCATCGGCGACCGCTGCCTGGCGTCTCTGCCTACGCTTCGCCGGCGCTTTCGGATTCGACCTCGAAGGCCTCACCGAGGGCTTCGACGCGGTCGCCGGGACGGATCGTCGCCCCGCGGCGGGTCTCGACCTCGCCGTTGACCCGGACGTCACCGGCGGCGATGAGGTCCTTGGCCATGGCGCCGTGTTCGGCGACGCCGTGGAGCTTGAGCAGCTGACCGAGTCTGATCGTCTCGTCGCGGATGGTCACGACGTCCATCAGAAGTCGAAGCCTCCGAAGTCGAAGCCGCCGCCGTCGCCACCGCCGTCGAAGAAGCCTCCGCCGTCTCCGCCGCCCATGTCGCCTCCGGCGTCACCGCCGCCGTCGGCGCCCATGCCGTCCTGGTAGCCGTCGGCGTACGAGCCGTCCCAGCCACCGCCCATGCCGCCGAAGAGCATGGCGCCCATGAGGACGCCGGGGAGAAGACCCGAACCGGCATAGGAGTTGAAGTAGCCGCGGTTGTATTCGGCGTAGGCCGGTCCCGCTTCCCAGTAGGCCCGGCGGGTCTGACCGTCACCGGTGACGACCTTGCGCACGGCGGGTTCGGCGCCCACGGCGACGCGCTCGGCGTCGGCGGCGCACACGGGAACAGGTCGGAGCTGACCGCCGGCGGGAGCCCAGTCGATGTCCTCGACCGAGGGACCGTGCTGCGGATTGAAGAAGCACGGCGGGCGGCGCACCGGAAGCGGCTTGCCCTCGACGCGGGCGCGCACGCACTTCGCGGCGTAGCGGCCGTCCTCGAGCGCCTCGGTGACGTGGCGGATGTCGGTGGGCTCGTCGACCTTCTCGAGCGTCTCCTTCGCGACGTCGTAGGAGTCGAGGGCCTGCTTGTAGTCCTGCTGGCCACCGGTGTCGAGCTCGACTCCGGACGTGATGATGTCGAGTTCGGCGACTTCCTCACCGAACTCGGTGACGTCCTCTTCCGCTGCCTTCTTCACGAGTTCGAGTTCCGCTGCGTGAAGCTCTTGCTTGCGCTTCTTCTCCTTGCGGTAGCCGACGAAGAAGATGGTGCCGAGAACGATGAGTATGAGCAGGAATACTGTTCCCACGATCAATGCCTCCCAGATGGACGGATCACTGTCCAGTATGCCCGACGAAACTGGCAAGCGACTGAGCCAACCCCGCATGCCGCCTCCGCTTGTCCGGCCTGCACCCCTGGGTGCTCGCAGGGTGTTTGCGGGCCTGCGCAGTCCGGGTCAGCGCGATGCCCCCGCAACGTCGTCAGCCGAAGAGGCCGAGACCTTTGGCGAGCGTCGCCGCGCCCCCGCCGAAGGCGAGGACGATCATCGCGATCCGCGCCGCCGTCGGTGCGACCTTCTGTGCGAGCAGATCCCCGCCGAGGAGGCCGGCGACGAGGACGATGCCGATCCCGATCCAGATGGCCGGGTCGAGCTGCGGCCACACCCCGCCGTCGACGATGACCTTCGCGATGATCGCCGAGGCGGTGCCGACGACGAGGAACGGCTGCAGGGTCGCCGCGAACGGCCGGTGCTCCCACCGGGTGAGCACCGCATACGCGCTCACCGCGGGTCCCCCGGCGCCGGCCGCTGCCGACATCGTGCCGGAGACGAAGCCGGCCGAGAACTGCGTGCCGAAGTTCGCCGGCATCGTCGTCCCGACCCGACCGATGAGCAGGGAGACGGCGAGCGAGGCGATGATGAGGGCGCCGATGAGCACCTGCAGCGACGCCGTCGGCAGCGCCGTCGTCAGCAGCGCCCCGGGCACCGTGCCGACGACCGTGCCGACCGCGAGCTTCCAGAACACCGGCCATTCGACCTCGCGCCATGTCCGCGCGAAGACGGTGGCGGCCGCGACGATGCCGCAGAGGTTGACGAGGAGGACCCCGGAGACGGGATCGAGGAGGAGGACGAGGAACGGCCCGGAGACCAGGCCGAAGCCCATTCCGGTGATGCGCTGTGCGAGTGCCCCGATGAAGACCGCTGCGAGGATGAGCACGACCACAGGTTCCACCTGAGCAAGTGTAGTGGTTTCACCCCCGCTCAGAGGGGGCGCCCGCACCGTGAGTCGCCGTGCCTGGAGAGGAGTCTCCACGACCGGACAGCGGCTGTGGCGGACGAGATTCTCTCGCCGCATTCGCCGCGACGTCCCAGGATTGCGGCCGTGGGAGCGGGGTTACAGTAGACAGATGGAAAGTCGTCCACTCTGGTCCCGCTTCAGCGCCGACCCGCGCGATTACGGGCAGGTCAGAGCCTCCGATGCCGATCGAGCCGTGGTCACCGACGTGCTCTCCGAGGCGTATGCCCTCGGACAGATCGATGCCGAGGAGTTCGATGAGCGCACCGAGGCGGCGGCGCGGGTGAAGACGCTCGGAGAGATCCCGTCGCTCATCGACGATCTCGTCATCGCCGAGGCCGAACCCGTCGATCCCGACCACCTCGACGAGGCGAGCCGGGCTCGCGCGCTGGCTCAGCTCAGCGATGATCGGATTCCGATCACGCCCGAGCAGATCCAGGAAGCCGCGGAGAAGTTCTACCGCGACCGCGTCAAACGCGCCCTCATCGGTCTCATGGCCGGTCCTGCCGGTTTCATGCTCCTCATCTGGGGAGCGACGAGTCTCTTCTCCGGCGGCCTCATCTTCTTCTGGCCGATCTTCATCCTCGGTCCGATGTTCTTCGGCGCGGTCGCGCAGATGACCGGCAAAGAGGAGATCATCCGCAAACGCAAACAGGAGCTGACGAAGCGCGCCCGGGCCCACCTCGGTGATGAGGAGGCGAAGCGCCAGCTCGAGGAGCAGCCGCGACAGGACGACGACTACGAGGAGAACTTCGGCCACGGCCTTCAGCCTCCCCACCCGCTCGCCCCGCCCTACGCTCCCGGGCAGGAGCCGTCGACCGACGAACTGCGACGGCGGAGGGAAGAGCGGCGGCGCCGTCGCGGCAACCCCTGGGACTGAGCGGGGCAGCCGAGTGCAGGAAAGAGAAGAGCCGCGCCACCACCCCTGCGGGTGATGGCACGGCTCTCTCAGTGCCTGGCGGGCGTGGGTCAGAAGCCCATGCCGCCCATGCCCTCCATGCCGGCAGCGGCTGCGTCAGCACCCGGTGCGGCCTTCTCGGGCTTGTCGGCGACGACCGACTCGGTGGTGAGGAACAGACCGGCGATCGACGCGGCGTTCTGCAGAGCCGAGCGGGTCACCTTGACCGGATCGTTGATGCCGGCCGCGAGCAGGTCCTCGTACTCACCGGTGGCGGCGTTGAGGCCCCAGCCCGGTTCGAGGTTCGCGACCTTGTCGGCGACGACTCCGGCTTCGAGTCCGGCGTTCGTGGCGATCTGCTTGAGCGGCGCCTCGATGCCGACCTTGACGATGTTCGCACCCGTCGCCTCGTCGCCGGTGAGCGAGAGGTCGTCGAACGCCTGCTTGCCGGCCTGGATGAGAGCGACGCCGCCACCGGCGACAATTCCCTCTTCCACAGCGGCCTTCGCATTGCGCACGGCGTCTTCGATGCGGTGCTTGGTCTCCTTGAGCTCGACCTCGGTCGCGGCTCCGGCCTTGATGACGGCAACACCGCCGGCCAGCTTGGCCAGGCGCTCCTGCAGCTTCTCACGGTCGTAGTCGGAATCCGAGTTCTCGATCTCCGCACGGATCTGGGCCACGCGGCCGGCGATCTCGTCGGCGTCACCGGCGCCTTCGATGATGGTCGTCTCGTCCTTGGTGACGACGACCTTGCGTGCGGTGCCGAGCAGGTCGAGGGTGACGTTGTCGAGCTTGAGCCCGACTTCCTCGGAGACGACCTGGCCACCCGTGAGGATGGCGATGTCGGCGAGCTGCGCCTTGCGACGGTCACCGAAGCCCGGTGCCTTGACGGCGACGGACTTGAAGGTGCCGCGGATCTTGTTGAGCACGAGCACGGCCAGGGCTTCGCCCTCGACGTCCTCGGCGATGATCAGCAGCGGCTTGTTGGTCTGCTGCACCTTCTCGAGGACGGGCAGCAGGTCCTTGACGTTGGAGATCTTCGAGTTGACGATGAGGATGTAGGGATCCTCGAGGACAGCTTCCTGACGGTCGGTGTCGGTGACGAAGTAACCGGAGATGTAGCCCTTGTCGAAGCGCATGCCCTCGGTCAGTTCGAGTTCGAGTCCGAAGGTGTTGGACTCCTCGACGGTGACGACGCCTTCCTTGCCGACCTTGTCGATCGCCTCGGCGATGAGCTCACCGATCGCGGGATCACCGGCGGAGATGCCGGCGGTCGCAGCGATCTGCTGCTTCGTCTCGATCTCGATGGCGTTGTCGAGCAGGACATCGGTGACGGCCGCGACGGCCTTCTCGATGCCGCGCTTGAGGCTGAGCGGGTCAGCACCGGCTGCCACGTTGCGCAGACCCTCGCGGACGAGTGCCTGAGCGAGAACGGTGGCGGTGGTGGTGCCGTCGCCGGCGACGTCGTCGGTCTTCTTGGCGACTTCCTTGACGAGCTCAGCGCCGATCTTCTCGTAGGGATCCTCGAGTTCGATCTCCTTGGCAATGGACACGCCATCGTTGGTGATGGTGGGTGCGCCCCACTGCTTTTCGAGCACGACGTTGCGACCGCGGGGTCCAAGAGTCACCTTGACCGCGTCCGCCAGCTGGTTGAGGCCAGCTTCGAGTCCCCGACGAGCTTCTTCGTCGAATGCAATCATCTTTGCCATAGTGGCCTAGATCCTCCCTGATGGAGTGGACTGGAATCGCAGAGCAGTCGTCAGCGCCCGCGACGGCAGAGAGTGTGTCCGCATGTTCCATTCCACACAGGGACCACGCTCTCGAGACGACTGATGAAATCCCGTGGTTTTCACCAGTACTAGATTTAGCACTCTCAGGGGGAGAGTGCAAACGAAATCCTGCCGACGCCAGTGATTCCGGGCGTTTCGTCAGGCGCGTTTCCGGGCATCGCCGAGGCGTTCGGCTCAGCGCGAACGCGTGGCACGGGCTACCGGGCCCCCACTGTCGAGGGCCGGGTCACCATAGCCAGCTGACGGCAATCGCGGATCCCCGGCGTCGGACATCAGCGGCCGACAGCGCCGTCCCCGGCACCCCGCCCCCGACGCAGAAGACGCCGAGTCGCGTGCGACTCGACGTCTTCTCAATGCCGACCGTTCGGCGGTCGACGGCGTTCAAACCACGTCGGAGCGAATGATCCGCAGCAGCTCGGGGATCGACGATCAGCGCAGACCGCCGACCCGATGCTGCGACAGCCTCAGGCTCCCGACTCGGATGTGATCAGAGACGATCAGAGGAGGGTGACGGATTCCGCCTGGGGACCCTTCTGTCCTTCTCCGACCTCGAACTCAACCTGCTGGCCCTCTTCGAGCGAGCGGTAGCCGTCCATCTGGATCGCGCTCCAGTGAACGAACACGTCCTGGCCATCGCCTTCGAGCGTGATGAATCCGTAGCCCTTTTCGGCGTTGAACCACTTGACGGTGCCTTGTGCCATTGCTTCTCCATAAAATGCAGTGTCATTTGAAATTCGCCCGACCCCACAGCTCAGTGGCGAAGAGCGAACGCTAGTAAACCTCAACAGACCCCGCGATTTCTCTCATTGACCTCTGGAGATTGATCTCGGTGAAGCACGATCAGAACACAAGGTGCAGTGCTTGCCTAGCTGGTAAAACTCTACCCCAGCGTGGTGCGCGTCTCAGGTTCGCTCAACACTGTTATCAATTCGTTACATTTGAATTCCAGCGGCGTTCACCCTGGTCAGTCGCGCAGTGCTCAGCCCTCGCCGAGGCTGCCGTCCGTCGAATCGCCACCGGTCGTCCCAGCGCCGTCAGCGGCCGTCGTTCCGCCGCCCTGGGCTCCCGACTCCTCGGTGCCGGCGAATTCGCCGCCGCTCGAGGCGGGTCCGCGCTGGGCGATGTCCGAGCAGATGAGCACCGTGAGGTCGGCGGTGAAGTCGTTCGACTGCTCGGTGGCCTCGATGCCGAGGGCATCGGCGACGAGCTGGGCCTGCGCCTCATCGGCGTCGTCGCGGTAGTAGACGACCGAGTCGCTGCGGGCCGTCGAGTAGTTGCCGACCTGGCCGACGGTCCAGCCCTCCTCCTCGACGACCGAGGAGAAGTCCCGCGCGACGCCGGAGACCCCGGAGCCGTTGAGGACGTCGACCGTGAGTGAGGAGTCGGCGACGCTGACTTCGCTCTCCGAAGGCGTCGGCGTCGCCGGGGCCGAGGTCTCCGGCGCGGGTTCGGCGACGTTCGACTCGGGATTGCGCATCGACGAGGTGATGATGTTGATGGCCGCGACGACGAGCAGCACGGCCACGAGGGCGAGAACGATGACGAGCACGATCGCGCCGACGTTCGACGAAGCGGCCGCCTCCTGGCGATGAGCTCCGCTGCGGCGGCCCGGTTCGATGTCGTCGTAGTCGTCAGCCATGTGTCACCTCGAGACGCGAGCCTGAGCGCGTTCGCTCTGGCGCGTGGTGCGGATGCGTCGCAGGCGCTTGACGAGCATGGGGTCGCTTGCGAGGGCCGCAGGATTGTCGAGCAGGGAGTTGAGGATCTGGAAGTAGCTCGTGGCGGACATGTCGAAGCGCTCGCGGATCGCGTGGTCCTTCGCTCCCCCGTACTTCCACCAGCGCCGCTCGAACTCCAAAACGGACACCTCGAGCTCACTCAGTTCAGAGGCGCCATCGTTCTGCGGCATAGGGGGTCTGCTCCTTCACGAGTTTTCTTTGAGCTTATGCTATCGGGAGAATGACACGGCTGTCATTCTCGGCACGCCCGCCTCCGCGCCGCAGCGAGCCGGCCGCACCTCCCGGTCACCACCGTGAGCACCGCGCGACCAGCGCTCATGCGCGATCACGGGGCAGTCTGCCCTGTCCGTCGCCCGCCCCCGACAAGCGCCGAGGCGGACGCTTCAGGGTCATGGACATCACATCGGTCGGTCGCCTCGGCGAGGGGATCGCGCGCCCGGACGCGACGGAGGGCAGGGGATCACTCCCCTGCCCTCTGTGGGTCACCGGCGCAGCCGAGCCGGAACCAGCCGAGCCGGCACGCGGCTGAGCCGGAGCACTCGGTTCCGGGCGCTCAGCGGATCCGGATGTTGACCTGCTTGATCTGCGTGAAGCCCTCGAGCATGCCCTCGAGCGAGGCCTCACGACCGAAGCCCGAGTTCTTCATGCCGCCGTAGGACTGTCCGGCCAGCTGCCCGCCGCCCTGGTTGACCTGGATCCAGCCGGACTCGATCCGGTCGGCCATCGTCAGCGCCGAATCGAGGTCCTTCGTGAAGACGTAGGCGGCGAGGCCGTACTCGTTCGTGTTGGCCATCGAGATGACCTCGTCGACGGTCTTCCACGGGATGACGGAGAGGACGGGACCGAAGATCTCCTCCTGGCTCGTCTGCCAGTCGTTCTGCGCCTTCGAGAAGATCACCGGCGCATGGTAGAAGCCGGGTTCGCCGACGTTGAGCTCGCCGTGGCCGTCGTAGGCGACCTCGACGCCGTCCATGCCCTTGCCGATCTCGATGTAGTTCTCGACCTGGTCGTACTGCTTCTGGTTGATGATCGCGCCGATGTCCGTCTCCTCGTCGCGCGGGTCGCCGACCTTCATCTTCGCCACCGCGGCGACGAGCTTCTCGAGGAACGAATCGTAGATGTCCTCGTGGAGGAAGAGGCGCGAGCCCATCGTGCACGACTGGCCCTGCCGGGCGAAGCGCGTCGAGAGGAGGACCTGCTCGACCGTGTCCTCGTCATCGGAGTCGGGGAAGATGATGTTCGGGCTCTTGCCGCCGAGCTCCATCGACGAATGCGCGAGGCGATGGCCGGCGACCTCGGCGACGTGGCGGCCGACGTTCGTCGACCCGGTGAAGGAGAGCTTGTCGACGTCGGGGTGGACGTTGAGGGCCTCGCCGATGACCGAGCCCTTGCCGGTGACGACGTTGAGGACGCCGGGCGGGAGGATGTCGGCGATGAGCTCGGCCATCTTGAGGATGGTCAGCGGGGCGTCCTCGGCGGACTTGAGGACGATCGTGTTGCCGGCGGCGAGCGCGGCCGGGGTCTTGAACGCCGCGATCATCAGTGGCGAGTTCCACGGCAGGATGCCGGCGACGACGCCGAGGGGCACGCGCTTCGTGTACTGGAACTGCTTGTCACCGGCCGGCAGGGTCGTGCCCTTGACCTCTCCGGCGACGCCGCCCATGTAGCGGAAGAGGTCGGCGAGGATGACGGTCTCGGGGCGCGCCTGGGTGCGGATCGCGTTGCCGGTGTCGAGTGCGGTGAGCTCGGCGAGCTCCTCCGACCCGGCTTCGAGGGCGTCGGCGCACTTGATGAGCAGCTTCTGCCGCTCCTTGAACGGCAGTCCCGCCCAGCCGGGGAACGCGGCGCGTGCGGCCTTGACGGCGCGGTCGGCGTCGGCCTCCTTGCCCTCGGGCACCGTGGCGATGACGACGTTGCGGTCGATGGGGGTGATGACGTCGTGCGTGCCTCCGTCGAGGGCGTCGACCCATTCTCCGCCGATGAGCATCTTCCAGGCCTTGGCCTCGGGGAATTCCGACATACTTCGCTGTCCTCTCGCCAGTCAGGTGTTCTTCGATGAACTCTCTGTCTCGAGCATAGCTGTGACGCCGCCGGAGCTGAACGGCTGGGGTCTGCGCGATCGCGCACAGCCGATCTGCGCGCGATGCACAGACGGTCTGCCCGGCGGGATTCCCGGCGCCGAGGCGGTCCTCGCTAGACTCGCGGACATGACCTCGACAGCGCAGCTGAGCACGATCATGTCCCCCGACTGGGCCGACGCCCTCGCCGACTCCGAGGCCGGGATCCACGCGATGGGCGACTTCCTCCGCGCCGAGATCGCCGCCGGCCGATCGTACCTGCCCGCCGGCGACGCGGTGTTCCGGGCATTCGCCGAACCGCTGTCCGAGGTCAAGGTCCTCATCGTCGGGCAGGACCCCTACCCGACTCCCGGCCATCCCATCGGACTCTCCTTCTCCGTCGACCCCGAGGTCAGGCCCCTGCCGCGGTCCCTGACGAACATCTACAAGGAGCTCGCGGACGACCTCGGCGTGCCCCCGGCCGCCCACGGGGACCTGCGCGCCTGGTCGCGGCAGGGCGTCATGCTCCTCAACCGCGTCCTCACCGTCAGCCCCGGTCAGCCGGCCTCCCACCGCGGCAAGGGCTGGGAGGCGATCACCGAGCGCGCGATCCGGGCGCTGGTCGCTCGCGACCAGCCGCTCGTGGCGATCCTCTGGGGTCGTGACGCCCGGAACCTCGCTCCCCTGCTCACCTCGGGCACCGCCGAGGTGGCGATCATCGAATCCGCGCACCCCTCACCGCTGTCGGCCTCGCGCGGGTTCTTCGGATCCCGGCCGTTCTCCCGGACGAACGACCTGCTCGCGCAGAAGGGCCTCGACCCCATCGATTGGCGACTGCCCGCACAGGCGTGAGGCGACGTCGACCCGCGCGCGGCAGACCCGCTCAGCCCTGCGCCGGGCCGGTGTCCGTACCGGTCGGCGTGTCCCCGGCGCGCACCGAATCGGCGACCTTCTCCGCCTTGCGGCCCTTGAGCGGCCGGGCGAGGTAGCTGCCGAGGACGGCGCCGACGGCAAGCGCGGCGTTGGCGAGGATCGCGGTGAACAGCGCTGAGAGACCGACGGCGAACGAGGTCGTCTCCGTCTCCGCGACGATGCGGTAGACCGCGGTGAAGATCGAGAGCCCCTGGAGGAGGGTGTAGATCGCGGGAATCGTCAGCACGATCGCCGGCGCCCCGAGCCGCAGTGCGAGCGGCCGGGCGAGGAACCCGGCGACGGTCGCCGACAGGAGACTCGCGAGCACGTTGTCGAGGCCGAGCAGCGTCAGCGAGGTCATCGTGATGAACGAGGCGAGGCCGACGAAGGCGGCGGGCAGGATGAACCGGCGGGAGGCCTGCATGCCCACGGCACCGGCCATCGCGACGATCGCGGCGGCGCCGAGGGAGACGATGACGGCGACGACGTGGACCCCGGAGCGGGGCACGAGGATCTCGATCGGCTGCATGCCCAGCGCCTGCCCGCACACGACCCCGAACGCCAGTCCCGACACGATGCCGGCGAAGGAGATGAACACCCCGACCAGGCGCCCGGCGGCGGTGAGCGGGAAGTTCGTCAGGGCGTCCTGGACGGCGGAGTAGAGGGCCTGGGTGGGCAGGAGGAGGACGATCGCGGCGGCGACGAGGTACTGCGGGGAGTCGATGAGTCCGAAGTTCCCCGCCGCCATCGCCACAAGGGTGCCGATCGCCGCCTGCAGCGCGGTGATGAAGAACGACGGCAGGCTCGTGCGGCCGATGAGCTTGCCGAGTTCGAAGATGAAGACGGCCATCGCGATGCCGAGGACGATCGCGATCGGACCCCCGCCGAGGAGGAGGACGAGGCTGCCGACCATCATCCCCCACGCCCCGGTGACGAACCATTCCTTGAACGGCCGCCGCTGGGAGCGGATCGCGTCGAGGCGGCTGCGGGCCTCCATGAAGCCGATGCGGCCGTCGACGAGGTCGGAGACGAGCTTGTGGACGGAGGCGAGCTTCGCGTAGTGCGTCGACTCGCCGCGGTTGACCCGCATCACCGTCATCAGGCGCCCGTCGGAGGTCGAATAGTGGACGACGAGGGTGTTCGAGGTGAGGTCGATCTCCGCGGTCGCGAGTCCGCACGCCGTGCAGGCGGCGATGACGGAGACCTCGATGTCGTTCGTGCCGGCGCCGGCGCGCATCATGATCGCGGCGATGTCGGCGGCGAGGTCGAGGATCATCCGCGCCTCGTCCTCGCTCGGTTCGCTCGCCTGGACGGGAGCCTGGTACGGCGTGCCCTTGAGGGCGGTGATGATCGGCACCGGCTGGGTGTTGACCGAGGTGCCGGTGACGAGCCGGCCGACGGTGCGCCGGGCCACCCGCTGGGCGACCCGCTGCGAGGCGCCGAGGGTCGTGTCGGTGCGCGGCTTTCCGGCTTTCGGCCCGCGCGGCTTGGGCGCACCGGTGCTCTGGAGTTCGGCCAGACGCTGCGCGCGGGTGCGCTCGAGGAGTTCGCGCAGCGCCGTCGACCCGGCTTCGCTCCGCTCCCGGTTCCTCACCGGGCCTGTCGCCTGCTCCTGGTCGCGGACCACCTCGGCGCCCTGCCCCCGGTCGAGGGGGATGTCCGCTGTCGTCGCGTCCTCGGCCTCGGTGGCGGTCGCGGCGGATTCGACGATGACTTCATAGGCGGTGACCTCGGTGGCCGTCGTCGTCGCCTCGACGGACACCTCGGCGGTCGTGGCCTCATTCGCGTCGACCGGAGTCGCCTCGTCGGCTCCGTTCCCGGTGCGGTCAGGGGGCCTCTGCGTCACGGCTCGCTGATGAGAGTCGGGCCGAAGGGGTCGGCCACCTCGGCGGTGCCGGTGTCGGCGTCGAATGCGTAGACCCGGCGACCGTCGACGAAGACCTGCTCGGCCCGCGAATCGAGGTCGAGGGGATCACCGGACCACAGGACGAGGTCGGCGTCGCGGCCGGGAGCCAGCGAGCCGAGGCGGTCGTCGAGGCCGAAGATCGCGGCCGGGTTGATCGTCAGCGCCTCGAGGGCGACGACGGGGTCGAGGCCCTCCTTGACGGCGAGCGAGGCCTCGTGGATGAGGAAGTTGATGGGGATGACCGGATGGTCGGTCGTCAGCGCGATGCGCACCCCCGCCTCGGCGAGCGCCGCCGCGGTGGCGAGCGTCCGGTCGCGCAGCTCGACCTTCGACCGGCTCGTCATCAGGGGTCCGAGGATGACGTCGATGCCCTTCTCGGCGATGTAGTCGGCGATCTTGTGGCCCTCGGTGCCGTGGTTGATGACGAGCCGGTACCCGAACTCCTCGGACAGTCGGATCGCGGTGGCGATGTCGTCGGCACGGTGGCAGTGCTGGTCCCAGGCGAGGGTGCCGTCGAGGACCGCGGCGAGGGTCTCGCTGACGAGGTCACGTTCGAACGGGGTGCCCTCGGCTTCGGCATGGGCGCGCTTGGCCTGGTAGTTCTGCGCGTCGACGAAGGCGTCGCGGATGATCTTCGCGGTGCCCATCCGCGTCGACGGGGTGACCTTCTTGTCCCCGTAGACCCGCTTCGGATTCTCCCCGAGCGCGGACTTCACCGACAGATCCTCGGTCACGAGCATCTCGTCGACGATCCGTCCCCAGGTCTTGACGAAGGCGGTGCGCCCGCCGATCGGATTGCCCGATCCGGGTTTGATGAGCGCCGAGGTGATCCCTCCGCGCAGCGCGTCCTTGAAGCCGAGGTCGGCGGGGTCGATGCCGTCGAGCGCCCGCAGCCCGGCGCCGTTGGGATCGGTCATCTCGTTCGTGTCGTCACCGGACCAGCCCTCGCCGTCCTCATGGACGCCGAGGTGGCCGTGGGCTTCGATGAAGCCCGGCAGCACCCAGCGGCCGGCGGCCTCGATGACCTCGGCGCCCTCGGGGACCTCGACATCAGAGCCGACGGCGGTGATGACGCCGTCGGAGATGACGATCGTGCCGGTCTCGATCGGTTCGGCCCGAGTGCCGTCGGCGTTCGCGATCGGCAGGATGCGGGCGCCGGTGATGGCGACATCGTGGCGAGGGGGAACGGGGACCGAACGATACATCGTGCTCCTTCGACGGCGGTGGTTCGCGACGGGACGAGTCTACGCCACGAGGGGGTCCGCACACCGTCTGGACCATGCCGTCGACCGGAGTGCGCGGCGACCTCTGCGCGGGCGTGGGCCGTCGCCACAGACGACGCGCCGAGGCGGCACAGTCACCGTGTCGTCACCGCTCAGACTTCGCGGCTACTCACGGGTACACCTGGCCTGATCATGGGTATAGGTTGGACGCAGCGGACCAACGAGTCAAGGAGAGGGCGATGCTCGAGACCATCACTTCCTACGTCGCGATCGGCGACTCCTTCAGCGAGGGCCTCATGGACCCCGACCCCGACGGCACCCCCGATCGCTTCCGGGGCTGGACGGACCGCCTCGCCGAACTCCTCGTCGACTCGCCGGCCGCCGGGCCCGAGCTCCTCTACGCGAACTTCGCGATCCGCGGCCGCCTGCTCCAGGGCGTCATCGACGAGCAGGTGCCGAAGGTCCTCGACCTCAAGCCGGACCTCGTGAGCTTCTGCGCCGGCGGCAACGACTGCCTGCGCCCGCGCACCGACATCGACGGTCTCGCCAACCAGTTCGAACGCGCCGTCATCGCGATGCGCGAGGAGGGCATCGAGGTCGTCATGGCCAACGGCTTCGACACCGAGACGATGTCGCCCCTGCTGCGGGCGGTCCGCCCCCGGGTCGGCGTCTACAACGCGCACCTGTGGACGATCGCGCAGCGCCACGGCTGCCACATGGTCGACGTGTGGGGGCTGCGTCCGCTCTACGCCGAGGACATGTGGGCCGAGGACAAGATCCACCTCTCCCCGACCGGTCACGACCTCGTCGCCCGGCAGGCGCTCGCGACGCTCGAGTCGGGGCATTCGCTGCCGACGACGGGGTTCGGGATGCCGCCGCGGACGCCGCGGACGACCCGCGAGGTCGTCGTCGAGGAGTCGAAATGGGCGCGCGAGCACCTCGCCCCGTGGGTGGGCAGGCGCTTGCGCGGGGAGTCCTCCGGTGACAAGCTCTCCCCCAAGGTTCCCGATCTCTCGCCCGTCAAGCGCATCGTCGTCGATGAGGAGCACGTCGAGGGCAGGGACGTCGAGGTCGAACGCATCATCAGCGATGACGCAGTGAGTGAGGGCAGGAATGACTGAATCGACGAATCCGGGGTCGCCGGCACGCCGGACCACCGAGGATGAGCGCAGCGACGCCCTCGATGCCCTCGGGCAGACGCTCGGCACCGCACCGAACGTCGTCCGCCACGCGTACGGGGACGATGCCGACCAGTTCGTCGAGGTCCACGGGGACCCGGCGACCGCCTCGGCGGTGGTGATCTTCGTCCACGGCGGGTACTTCCGGCCATCTATCGACTTCGTCCACGCGCGACCGCTCGCCCAGGACCTGGCCGGTCGCGGTCTGCTCTGCGTGCTCGTCGAGTACGGGCGCATCGGCGGGCAGCCGCGCTGCCTCACCGATGTCACCGCCGCGATTCGGTTCGCCCAGGACGCGTTCGCGGCGTGGGGCGTGCCCGCTGCGGCGCGCGAGCGGCCCGTCGTCGCCGGTCATTCGGCAGGCGGCTGCCTCGTGCTCAGCTGGGCGAGCCACCTCGGCGAGGACGGCGCGGAGTTCCGTCTGCGTCCGCTCGCGCCGATCTCGGATCTGCTCCGGGAGGTCAACGACGGGCTCGCCGACGGCGCGGTGCTCGACTACATGGGGGCGCCTCCCCAGGAGGATCTCGCGGCCTACCTGTGGCAGGATCCGCGCTCCCGGGCGGTGCTCATTCCGGCCCGCGCCAATGCGCACATCATCCACGGTGACGCCGACGGGATCGTCGCTGTGTCGTTCTCCGAGAACTATCCGGCGCCGCTGACGATCCTGCCCGGCGCCGATCACATGGACCTCGTCGACCCCGAGTCGTCGTACTTCCCGCAGGTGATCGAGCTCCTCCTCGCCGACCGCTGAGCAGCCGCCGTCCGGACGCTGAACACGGTAGGGCTGTCCTCCGCGGCGCAGGGGTACCGAGCGCCCGGACAGTGGCTCAGTGCTTCGGAGCCGTCTGCGTGCCCGGGCCGTTCTCGATGCCGGTGCGGATGTCGAAGAGCTCGGGGAAGAACGTGAGGTCGAGGGCTTTCTGGAGGAAGCCGACGCCGCTCGAGCCCCCGGTGCCGCGCTTCATGCCGATGATGCGCAGCACCGTGCGCATGTGGCGGTAGCGCCAGAACTGGAAGTTCTCCTCGAGATCGACGAGTTCCTCGCAGCTCTCGTATTCGAGCCAGTACTCCTCCGGGTTCTCGTAGATGATGCGGAAGGTCTCGAGCAGCTCCTCGTCGAAGGTGTGCGCGACCGACACGTCCCGGTCGAGGACCCGCTGCGGGACCGGGAGTCCGCGGCGGGCGAGGAAGCGGAGGAACTCGTCGTAGACGCTCGGCTCCTCGAGGTACTGCCGCAGCACGGCCTGGGCCTCGGGCTCTGCGTCGAAAACCTTGAGCATGCCCTTGTTCTTGTTGCCGAGGAGGAACTCCACGGCGCGATACTGCCAGGACTGGAAGCCCGAGGACTGGCCGAGCTCGTCGCGGAAGCCGACGTACTCGCTCGGCGTCAGGGTCGCGAGCACCGACCACTGCTCGGTGAGCGTCTTCTGGATGTGCTTGACCCGGGCGATGCGCTTGAGCGCGAGCTGCAGCTGGTCGGCGGCGATGAGCCGCCGGGCATCGAGGAGTTCGTGGATGACGAGCTTGAACCACAGCTCGGTCGTCTGGTGCTGGATGATGAAGAGCAGTTCGTCGTGGTGCTCGGGGCTGCTCACCGGATGCTGAGCGCTGAGCAGATCGTCGAGGTCGAGGTACGACCCGTACGTCATCTGCTCCCGCAGGTCGGTGTGGATCTCGTCCTCGAGCGCGCGCTCGTTCTTCTCAGCCGTCGACGTGTCGTGTGTCATCCCACCAGCATGTCATGGGCGGGCGCCGGGCCTGCATCGGGTGGGTGCCCGGTCACTTCCCGCCGGGCGGGCGGCGTTCGGGTTCGGCGACGTCGCGGACGTGGTCGACGAGGTCCTTCCACTCCCCCGTCAGCTCCTTCTCCCCGAAGCGGGCAGAGCCGAAGCGGCTCTCGATGAGGTAGACGTACCGGTCGGCCGAGGAGGGCCCGGGGGCGGCCTGTGCGCCGGCGGCACTGCTCCCGGCGCCTGCACTGCTCTGGGCACCCTCACTGCCCCCGCTTCCCGAATCACAGCCGTCGTCCCGGTGCGGCCAGGGCAGGTCGGCGACCCGTTCGCCGAGCTGCTCCGGCTGCGCCGTGGCGTCGATGTTGAGATCCCAGACGAGGAGGAAGCCGCCGATCCCGCCGCTGCGTTCGACGAGGACGTGGCCGAAGCCGCGCTTGTCGGCACCACCGCCCTGTGCTGAGCCACCGCCCGGAGCCGAACCACCGTCGCCCGCTGCCCCGCCGGCAGCCGACTCGGCGTTCACCAGCTGCTCCCGCGGTTGCCCCGCTGGGAGGCTCCGGTGTCGACGCCGACGGTCGTCCAGCCCTCGATGACGGCGTCGTGGACGTCGGAGCCCTCACCGAACTGCTCGGCCGCCTCGGCGACGGTGAGCGCTGCGAACTCGGCGAAATCCGTCTTCGTCGTGATGGCGGGACCGGTGAGCACGGCGTACCAGACGGGACCGACGGTCTCCCACGCCGGCCCGCCGAGGCTCGTCGCCGCGACCGCAAACGCGCGGTTGGGGATCCCGGCGTTGAGGTGGACGCCGCCGTTGTCGGACTCGGTGGTGACGAAGTCGTCCATGTGCGCCGGCTGCGGGTCCTTGCCGAGGACGCCGTCGTCGTAGGCGGTGCCGGGTTCGAGCATCGAGCGCAGGGCCTTGCCGGTGACCGCCTCGGTGAAGATGCCCGCCCCGATGAGCCACGTCGCATCCTCCGCGGACTGACCGGCCGCGTGCTGCTCCGTCAGCGCACCGAAGACGTCGGAGATGTGCTCGTTGAGGGCGCCGGGCTGGTCGAAGTACTCGAGGTCGGCGGTGTTCGTGATGACGCCGTGGCTGAGTTCGTGGCCGATGATCGACAGGGACCCGGTGAAGCTCGTGAACACTTCGCCGTCACCGTCGCCGAAGACGAGGAGGCGGCCGTCCCAGAAGGCGTTGTCGTAGTCCTGACCGTAGTGGACGCTCGCGATGAGCGGCATCCCGTTGTCATCGAGGGAGTCCCGGCCGAAGGCCTCGGAGAAGAGGGCGTAGGAATCGCCGAGGCCGTCGTAGGCTTCGTTGACCGCCTCGTCGGCGACGGGGGCGTCCCCTTCGGCGCGGGCGAGGACACCGGGGAGGTCCTCTTTGTTCTGAGCGTCGTGGACCTGGCGGTTCGGTCCTGCTCCGGCGGCCTGCTGGTCGGCGCTGACGGTCCGCGCGGTGGCACCGTCGCCGGATGTGCGCAGCCCTTGTGCGCGGAGCTCACGGACCCGCTGGTCCTGGGCGAGGAAGGAGCGGGCGGCGACGGCGGCCTTGGGGAACTTCGTCGCGCCGTTCTCGGCGATGGCGTTGAGGAGGTAGGGCGGGACGACGGTGGACAGCGATGGCAGATCAGTGCGTGTCATGTGACCAGGCTCTCACTTCCGTCCGAGATTTCAATGGGAGTTGCCTCCACTGCGCAGCAACAGGGGTTGCCTCGGTCGGACTGGCTGGACCGCACCGCCGCGGCGGACCTGGCCACCACTCGACCTCCTCGGCGGGGGTGAGGACACCGGATCTACACTGACGACGTGCTCAAACCCATCCTCTGGCCGGTCCTCATCCCCTCGCTGCTCTTCGCGGTCGGGCTGGGGTCGATCCTCCCGGTCCTCGTGCTCGGGGCCCTGTCGCTGGGGGCGACGGCGGCGTTCGCGGCGGCGGTCGTCGGGGTCATGGGGGCCGTCTCGCTGCTCGCCACGGTGCCGGCGGGGCTGCTCATCGACCGCCTCGGCGATTTCCGTGCGATGGTCGTCGCCACGCTCACCGCGATCGTCGTCCTCGGGGCCATCGTCGCCGCGTTCGTCTGGGAGTCGCCGGCCTCGCTCATCGTCTACACCGTCGCGCTCATGCTCTTCGCCCCGGTCTCCGATGTGTGGAATCTGGCCCGGCAGGCCGTCGTCGCCGAGGTGATGCCCGCCGCCGATCTCGCGAAGGCGATGACGGCGCTCGGCGGGAGCATGCGGGTGGGCAACCTCCTCGGACCGATCATCGGCGCCGGCCTCATGCTCGTCTTCCCGCTGTGGTCGGTGTTCGTCTTCGCCGGGGTCGCGGGGCTCGCCGCGATCGGGGTGATGGCGCTGCCGAGCGCGCGCATCCCCGACTACCCGGGCACGCGGGTCGGCGGCAGCACTGGGAAGGCGCAGGCACACCCCGCCGAGGCGGTGGCTCAGGAGGCCAACTCCACCGAGGCGGTGGCCCCGACCTCCGACGACCTCGCAGTCGGCGTCCCCTCCGCCCCGCCTCGGCGGGCACGGCTCGATGTGCGCTGGGGCGCGGTAATCCTCGTCGGGATCTCGATCATGACGCTGACGATCGCCCGGTCTGCTCAGCCGGTCGTCATCCAGCTGTGGGGAGTGACGATCGGACTGCACGAGTCGGAGATCTCGCTGCTCATCGCGTTCGGCGCCGGGCTCGAACTCGTCTTCATGTTCCTCGGCGCCTACATCAAGGACCGCCTGGGCCGGGTCGCCACGCTCGTCGCCTGCCTGACGATCTTCGGTGCCGGGTTCATCGTCATGGTCTGCGCGCCGAGCCTCATCGGCATGATCGTGTCCGTGGGCATCATGGCCGTCGGCAACGGCCTCGGAGCGGGGGTGAACATGACGATCGGGGCGGACCTTTCCCCCGCCGTCGGGCGCGCACGGTTCCTCGGCATCTGGGCGATCTTCTCCAACGGCGGCAAGCTCGCCGGGCCGACGCTCATCTCGCTCGTCATCGCGATCGCGTCCCTGCGCTTCGGGGTCCTCTTCACCGGTGTCTTCGCGATCGCCGGCGCGCTCTGGGTGCTCGTGTGGGCCAGGCGGATCGGGCTGCCCGGTCGCGCCGCCGGCCGGGAGCGTCGAGCGAGCCGGGACGACCGCCGCACCGCGCGCTCGTCGACGGGCGGGTGAGGGCGCGATCGCGCGAACACTGAAGGGCGGAATGCGCTCAGGGGCGGCACCCGATTCCCCGAGTGCCGCCCCTGATGAATGAGCCCCCTGTCAGACTCGAACTGACGACCTTCGCTTTATAGGGCAGAATGTCCCTCATGGTTCTCTTTGGTTTGCATTGGCTCTCCTCTGACCTGCAAATATGCATGCTTTCAGGACTTGCGGGGAAGCCCCCCCTGGTGGCCCTGCGGTGACGAATCGAGCGCGATTCCGTGTCGTAACCGTGCCGCAACCTTGCTCAGGCCAACGTCCCTCTGCGAAGACTGGCGACCCAAGGAGTTCTACCGATCGATATACCGGCGAAGCTCCTCCGGTGAGTATCGATACATGCCTCCTACAGCTATGGCAGGGAGATCTCCCCGCCCACGAAGTCGGTAGACATGCTGTACCGAACAATTCAGTATTTCTGCCACCTGTTTCGCAGTGAGCAAACGTTCGAGATTAATCAACTTGGCGTCCCTTCATTGCCCGAAATCCGACCTTCTTCATGTCGGTCGAGCCACTCGTTGACCGCAGACTGCCTTGTACCTCGCGTTCGCGGACGCCATGAGTTTCCAGCTTGAATCCACTTGGGGACACGATCACCGCCATCTCCGCGGTCAAGGGCACGATTCGCCTGAAGCTTAGATTTCGAGCAACCAATCCGCTCGGCCACCTCGTCATCGGAAAGTAGCCTCCTCACTTGCTTGCTCACCCGTCTTTCCTTAACACTGATTACGCGGCGCCAGGCGACAATCCGAGCTTCGAGTTCTTCAACGCTCGGCCCTCCCGGGGTGTAGGCGCGTTCCGCGGCTTCGCGGGGTGTGCCTTCCTGAAGGCGGCGGAACCCCTCTGCCAGGGCACGACCGGCGTGCTGGATTGCTTCGTCGTAGGTGGTCAATTGGATCCTCCTGGTTCTTCTTCTATGCGGACCCTGCAACCTTGGACCACGGCACGGACATGAACCTTCTAGCTGTCACTAATTCAGCATGGCCTTGATACGTCTCAACAGCGTCACACATCCAAGCGTGCGTTGGTCGATGTTGCAGGCGCAATCACCTGACGGAGGCAATCTCCCCGAACGTCGTCGAACATCTCATTTTGGCCACAGTTTGGACCCCGGCCCACATTCTCCGACCAAGGAGAGATTTCTGCTGCTTAGTATCGGCTCACCCAACTCCGACGCTCGGTCGCACTGTCGCTTCCGGGGAGGACCTATAAGAACGGGAAATGCAGTGAAACCATTCAAGACAGTCCTGGCCATCAGCGCTTCTTTGCTCCTAGTCGCTGGCACGACTTCACCAGTCGCGGCAGAAGAAGATGAGGACGCGCAAATTAGTACGTCCTCCATGCAGCAATACGAAGCTTGGGCCGAAAGAGTCGAGACCAGCGCATTGAACATGCCGGAAGAAGAACTCCTAAGACAAGCGAACGATTCTCGTGACTACGTCGAGACGACTGTGACGATCGGCGGTCAAGTCGCAGCCAGAAGCGCAGAGTCAGCCGAAGAGCAAAATGCTCGTTATGTTAAGTGCACTGCAAGAGTTGACAACCCGCATTATTCTTCGGGCGCTGGCGGAGCCATTTACAAGACTCGTTACAAGTGCGAGTCAAAGGGAGTGAACACCAAAGTCAGTTTGCGTGTCAAGGGGCTTTTAAGCTTGTATCCCGCCGCCAGCTCGAGCTCGAGGCCAGGAAAAGCTCAGAGCAGAGCATACAGTGATGCACGGATTACCGTCACGGCTAACACTGGACAGTTTTCCACACCATACTACACTCCAGTTGTTGGCTCAAATGGCGGACGGGGCACGGGATTTTGGAATGCCACTAGCACCTGGATCATCACAAGTCATGCCTCTTTGTCGGGAAAGCGAACAGCTTCCCAATCGAAGAGCATCTGGAGGAAGATCTGATTCCTGGAAAATTGGTTCGGCAGTCAATATGACTCCGCTTAGCTGAGGCGAGTATTGATGAAAAATCACGGCTTTCAATTGATCGACGAGCGCGATGTACGGCGCGAGGGAGAGGTTGATGCTTTTCGAGTGGCGTTCTGGCACGGCCAACATGATGACTCGCAAGACCTCACCTCCGTCGCTGTTTTTGAATCCTCCGAGGCCACGCTTGATGAAACGTTGAGCTGGGCCAAGCGAGATCAGATTCCACCTCCGCGCCTCATCGAAATCTTTGCAATGGTCTGTTCGGGCACGAAAAAGGATAGTGTGCTAATCGCGAGGTATGATTCACGGCCCCCACTTGATCCAGGTGAAACTCGTGACCTCGAGTGGGTCGAAGGTGCTGCTTATCTGCATTCATGAACCTCCTCAAGTCCCGCTACTTGATGCGACTTGACCAATTAGCGGGACTTGAGCCGGGGTGGGCGCGCAGGGCAGGGCTCGGATCGTTGAATTCTCGCCGTTGGCACCCCCATGAACCACTACGTACCACGGCGTATATGTGGGCAACTGTGGGCGAATTGTGGGCACGAGAACCTCACTCGTTGTCCCGCAGCAGTTTCGCCCGCCAGTACGGGTCGCCCTGATACCTGCTCTTGTCGAGGGTGCATCCGCGGAGGGTGACGATGTCGGCAGTCGAAGGTTACGAAAGCCCTCAAGTACGACGAAGCGGCCTCCACCGTGGTGACGGTGGGGGCCGCTTCGTGCGTCGGGGTCCGGCGTCGAGTGTTGCGCGCATAGCGGCGTCCTTGGACTCGAGAAGAGGGAATTCATACTTTTGTGCGATGTGCACGCCTGGAATCTCTGCGAGAGTCTTCTTGCATCTAGAGTCAAGTGCAGAAAGTTGACCCCATGAAATTTGGACCTCACCGTCTTAGACTAGTAGTCGCTTCGTTGATCGCAGTTGTTCTCACCGCAGCACTCACAGGTGCTCCCGCCAGTGCTGCCGAGCCTGACACTGTCGACCGTGATGCCATATCGGAGCTGAGTGCGGCATTGCAGACCTTGAAGGACGAGGGCGTCGAGGTCGACGGTGATATCTCCGAGGATGCTCTGATTGAGGACTACTATGGTTCAGACTCGCTCGGTCCGATCGTCCTGCAACCATACGCGAAGCCCAACGGGTGCTCGACGCCGAAGCAATTGAAGAAGGCAGCGGCGAAATGGAACAAAATATTCAAACCAGCGTGTGATAACCACGATCTGTGCTACGGGAAGAACTCGAAGACCAACAGGAACGTCTGCGACGCGAGATTCCGCGAGAATATGAAAAGCATATGCAACAAGAGGAAAAAGGAAGTATTCGTTTGCAAGACAGTTGCAGTGGTTTACTTCGAGGCTGTGCGAATCGGCGGTAAGAAGCACTACAAAGGAAAGGGCAACCCCTGGTGATCCCGAAGAGAAAAATCCTGAAAATTGCATATTTGTCATTGCTTAGCGTAGCGACACTGATGCTAGTGGGCAGCGTTGCCATGACGGTGTGGGCGAACACCGCTGAGGACGGGTGGATAACAGTCACTGCCTTTACGCTGCTGAGCTGGCTGGTGAGCGCGCCGTTCATCCTCGGCTCGGTGATCTGGACGGCACTTCTCCTCAGTGGTAGAGGCAAGTCGAAATCCGAGCCCCGCATCCGCAGCTGATGAGTGCGACATGACGAGCGAGCCGACCAATACCGGCTGGGATCACAATGCGCCAGTCGTGAGACGACCTAACGTGTGCACCAGCGGAGAGACGCTCCATAGTTCGCCGAGGGCGATAGTACGACGACCCCTACGGGATCAAACGTGAATGACGAATCGGCCCCCACCGCTTCACGTGGTGGAGGCCGATTCGTCTATGTGTCAGGCGAGCTCGAGAAGCTCGCTGCGGTTCCCACTGTTGACATACGGCAATCGATTCTCCTGCTTGCCCGCCTCTTCGAGGGCTTTCGCGATCTCACGGCGGGCCTTCTGCTCACCCTCTTCAGCTGTCTCGGCCTCGACCGCGACTTCGATCTCCATGTCGCCGGCGGCGAGGTCGACAGATACCGCGGGGTCCATGATGATCTTGTCGCGAGCTTCGAGGAACAGCAACTCCTCCATCACCGCGTCGAACTGTTCGCGCAGAAAGTCACGGGCGTCACCATCGACATGCAACGTCATGCCAATTCCGATGAGTTTCATCTCTGCTCCTGGGGGTGCATGCACTCCTGGCGGTTCAGCCACCTCAGTGCTTGGTTTGAGTAGTTCCGGTTGCTCGGGGTGAGGTGAATCTGCCTCATATGGTCCCCACAGGGGCACTTCACCGTGTAGTACTTAGGCGGGTCCTCAATCGTCCACCCAGCTTCATGGAACTGTTGTAGAACGCTTTCGAGTTCAGGCTTCTGGTGCCTCTTCCAGTACCCCACCTGGCCCCCTGCAACGTCTACGAGTTGTCATTATTGCACAAGTTTATGTAGGTTCAACCAGCTTCAGCTACGACGAAACGCCCCGCCGCTCGGTGTGAGCGACGGGGCTGAGTTGTGTCAGTGGCGGGGTTCGTAACCCTCAGCAGGCGGGGTAGCGTCGGGCTCGGTGAGTCCGAGGTCGTCGGATTCGTCGAGGTCTTCATTACCGTCATCCTCGAGGGGCGCAACCTCGTCCGAGTCGGCACCGGACCAGTTGCCGGGGATCTGATCGGCAGGGGCGGCTCCGGTCGATCCGACCGCCTGGACGGCCACAGCAGCGCCGGTGGGCTTCCACAGGCCGTAGTACATACCGACGGCGATGAGGAACGACGTCAGACCCGTCATGAGCCCCTGCCCGAGGTCGTAGACCTGCCCGGCAGTGTTGGCCGCCAGTGCCTCGGTTCCCAGAGAAGTGACGAGAGCGATCACCGCAAGCAGGACCGCCCGGACCCCACCAGAGGTGGAGAGCTTCGTGACGAGGCCGACGAGGAGGGGGAACACGGTGGAGACGCAGAGCTGGATGATCTGCCAGATGTCGAGGTTGAATTCCATGATGAGTCCTCTCAGTCCCGTGCGCCCTGCACCGAGACGTTGCTGATGGTGAGATCGCGCGGTGCACCCTTGATGAATGCGCGCAGGCGCGGGCTCCTGCCCTTCCAGTCCTTGAACAGCTGCCAGGGCGGTGCGGTGACCGTGGCGGTGGTGGTGCCGGGAGTTCCGATGAATGTCAAGCTCCGGGTTTCTTAGAGGCTCCTCTTCTTGGTTTCCTAAGCAGCCACGGGTTCTGCCGCGAACTGGTTGACCCATTCCGAATGGACCTCGTACGGCGGACGGTAATCGATCGCTGAATGCAACCGCTCCTGGTTGTACCAGGCCACCCACGCAGACGTCTCCGCGAGCACCTCGATCAACCCTGACCAGACCCGTCTGTCGATCAGCTCAGCCTTGTACACCGAGTTCAGAGCCTCAGCCATCGCATTGTCATTCGAATCTCCCCGCGATCCCACCGACGCAACGAACTCGGATTCCGCGAGAGCCTCGCCATAGCGAATCGACCGAAATTGAACGCCGCGGCCACTGTGGTGGACCAGCCCCGACACATCTTCACCAGCCCGGAATTTCGCCGCTAGCGCCATCGTCAAAGCGTCCCTGGCCAGAGACTCCCGCAGATGGTTCGTCACCTGCCAGCCACGATCTCCCTGGTGAACACATCAAGGATGAACATCGCGTACACCCACCCAGCCTGCGTCGGCACGTACGTGATATCGGCGACCCAGACGCAGTTCGGGCCCGGTGCTGTGAACTCACGATCAACAAGGTCGTCCGGGCAGTCCTCAGCCCTGGCCGAGGCCGTTTTCGGACGCTTCCGTCTCCGCCGGATCCCGTCGATGCCCAACTGGCGCATCAACCGCTCCACCGTGCAACGGGCCATCGACCCGAACCGGTCGGCGTAGTCGCGGTTGACCGCGCGCCACAACTTCCGCACCCCGTAGCAGGAGTAGTTCGCTTCATAGACGTCCCTGATGACGACCCTGAGTGCAGCATCCCGCAGAGCACGAGCGGAAGGGCGGCGCTTCTTGTACGCGTAATACGAACTCACAGCAATCCGTGCAGCAGTCCCGGACAGGGCGCGCACGATTGTGGTTCGACTCCGAACTCGTATTTGTTCTCGTCGATGAAGGCGACGATCACTTGGATGGGCGGTCGAGCTCCGCCGCGAAGAAAGCCGACGCTCGGCGCAGAATCTCATTGGCCCGTTTCGCCTCAGCCAGCTCAGCCCGTAGCCGGCGGTTCTCCGTTTCCAGGTCGACTGACTCAGTCGGTGTGGCTTCGCCGGATTCCTTGTGCTTGCGAACCCAGACTCGCAGGGTCTCTTTGCTTAACCCGAGTTCTTTCGCGACACGGGTGATTGCCCCGTTCGCAGTGTCCGGATCGGCCTGGGCATGGATGACGAGCTCGACGGCACGCGCCTTGAGTTCGTCGGTGTACTTCACTGGCAAGAGAGAATCTCCTTCTTCCAATCTCCCAGCCTCTATTATCCCCGGGGCATGACACTCAGCTGGGCTGCGAAAGTCTCCCGCACCCAGCAATGGTTGCACAGCGACGTTCCTCCACCCGTTCGCGAAACTCTGCCATGGGATCCCTCCTGGCATCAGCTCGTCAGCATGGATCCGCGCGAAAACTTCCACGGCGAGCTCACCGACGCTGACACAGCTGAGACGATCATCGACTCCTGCCAACGTCCAGCCTCGCAACCTCTCACCGGCCCCGGTGCAATGATCACCGGTTCGCCCCCCCGAGACCGACGAACAGTCTCGCCTGTGGGAAACCACCATGCTTGCTCTCACCGATCAGGTCGCCGCTCGCCGTGCCGTTCTCGCAGCTGATCCGCCGGATTGGTTCGTCCACCTCACCCAACGCCTCGCGTCACACCCTCGTCGCGACGATGTCGTGGACGCCGTCATCGTCTGGCGCGGGGTCTCCGATCAGACCGATGCAGCCACCGCCTTCGGCAAGGAACCCAACTATCGCGACTACCTCAGACCCTATTGGGACCGACTGCAGAGTCTCGTCGACGAGCCTGCACCACTCGAAATCGCCGACGATGACAACCCCGCGGCCGGCTTGACCCCCGACCCGATCGACTGGGAGAGCGTGGCTGCCGAACCCGCCTTCGACGCGCTCGACGACTGTCGTTCCGGCCCAGCACAGCCGGTGCCATCCTCAACCACCCCACCCTCGTCAGAAACCCACAGTCCAAACCCCAACGGTCCGTCCTGAATCCGTCACGAAATCACGCTCGCACCGTCACACAATTCGAATCCTGAGGAGTCCACCATGAAGCTCGCGATCGCAGATCCGCCCTATCTCGGAAGCGCGAACTGCTGGTAAATCGGGGTAAGGCCGAACCAGACGGCCCCCTCAAGAGCAGTGGGACGGTCAGCGTCGCCACCGTCATCGTGTGGCGCGGCGTTTCCTCTCCAACCGGTGGAGCCACTGCACAGCGCAAGGAACACCCTGCCGGTGATCACCTTAGGCCCTACCGGGATCGACAACACAAAGTCCTCGGCAACTCCGGGCTGCATGAACACTCCACAAAGAACAGAGATCCGACCGAATTGTCCAAACACGCTTCAACAAACCTTCGCGAGCACCATTCGAAGTCCCGAGAGGCTCAGTTCAGTTTCGGACATAGAAGTGGGGTCTTCGCGCACGCAAAGACCCCACTTCCTGATCGTAGCGAACTACTCAGGCTCCCTTACCACTCCAGCGGTTCGTAACACCCGAAACTACACGATAGTAGGTTGAAGCTATTGATCGACAGTTTGACTTCAGAGCTCTTCCAGAACTAGTACTTTGGTAAAATGCGTTCGAACAATTTTGATACATACGATCACGAAATACCCGATCGGCAGTTCTTCTTTTGCTTCGTTTGGTGCCTACGGTCCCCCCTTGTTTAAGAATTTTCGCGATGCCCATGTCGTGCCTCGCGCAAGGTCCACGGAAGTCGACCGTTCTTGACGTCCTTCCCGCATACACAACCGGACGGTCTGGTGACCAAGAACAGTAATCGTGCAATCGAGGCGGCTGACATCTCTTGTATCTCGGTCGATCGTAGAAACTGCACCAAACATAAGTACTCGGGATACCGACCTTTGAGGGCCGGCTAGCAGAAAGATAGGGACTCACACCGGTGCGCGCTGCCACCTCTCCGCTGTCACCCTCGTCGAAAGCATCTTTCAGCTCTTCTTCTTCAGCATTCAGCTCCGTCTCGGTCAATATTCCCGCATCCGACTTAGTCATCTCGATCACAGATTGACTGATCTCGCCAGACGTGATTCCTCCAGCTACACCCGCCTCGACAGCATAAACCGTAAAAGTGAGATCCTGACTAATATAACCACTAGGGATGAACTCCGCTTTCACCACAATCGACGTTCCGCTTATACGACCCGTCGCGACCATCTCTACGCCATCATCCGCGAATGCTGACGCGGTAAAGGAGAATTCTTTCCCATCGCAAGAGTACTTCGTTGCACCATTTTGTCCTGAGCAACCCGCCGGAAGAGTGAAGTTCACAGTTCTGTTTTTGAACCTGTCAGCATTCCCGGGGCTGGCGACGACCGCATCGAATAGAGTAAAGTCTTGCTCGATCGGATCACCGTCACCTCCTGTTTCTGGGGGTTCATCGCTCTGGCTAGTAATCAACATTGGTTGTCCGACGAGGGGCGTATTCGCTTCAACTGAAGTAGCCACTCCAGCGCTTCCGACTAAGACCAATCCTGCAACTATAGAGCATCGCTTCAAGAGCCATTGACGCATGGATCTACCCTTCTAATCTCCATTGGTTAGGCCTGCAGAGGTTGCAAAACTGTTATTAGGACGTTGCCCTCGATGACTGCCTTCGATCACCAACAAGAGTCACCACAGCAATGACGATCGTTATCACACTCGCGAGTCCTAATAGCGGCAAAAGTGCAGTTAGCGCAATGACGCTAACTAAGGGGGCACCACTCGCGTTCGCAATCACCAACAAGAAAGCCGCCGCGAGAATCGCGAGGACGAATATCGTCAGCTCGAAGATACGCAATTCAATCCTGTTTCGCCTCGCGTTGGAAGTTGAAGCGACGACCAGCGTAGCCGCCACCATCAAGCACATGGCTGCGAGTGTTTCATTCACCGCCACGTTACCCTCATCCGCATTGGCGTAGGCGTGCAGCACATGGGCCGCCCACACGCAGGCCACCGAGCTCACTGCCGCACATACTCGAAACACTTGCAACTCCTCATTCCAGCAAGATCACCAACGGTTTTTCGCACCAGTGATGCCCGCCCAACCTCAGTGTTGAGCACTCTCTGACTATAAGAACTTTATGTGAATTCAATGAGCGTTCTCGTCGGAACAATGTCACGATCCGATAACAGTTCGGAGGGACGGGGCTAGTCTTCTACCTGTTCCAGCAGGAGTGATTTCACTACGTTCGCTGAGAGTCCTGTCACTTCGCACACTTCCGTCTTCGCCATGCGGGTAGCGAGAAGTTTTCGGATTACCTGCCGGTAAAGGTGATCAACCTCTTCCTGGTCTTTCCGCACCTTCTCTTCAAGCTCTCGAGCTCGAGTGAGCACATCAGCCATATGACGTGGAAGCTGAAAATTTACTGTAGCAGTGAAATCTTGAGATGCCCTTCCAGTCCAAACTGAAGCAAGCTTCTCCGCAGCTCTCCCGACGGAGGTAGCCCTGGCGCTCTGTCCAATCGGGATCAACTTCAGCTCAGGAGATACTGGCGAAGCAATGCTCAGATCTGGCAGAGAAAAGCTCCACCACTTGCCCTCTCGGAAAGCGACTACTCGTAGTTCCTCCACCATCAGCCGCCTGCTCTCGGATCCAGCCCCGCAACCTTCGAAGCCTGAACTATCACAGCGGAACTTACTTCGCCGTAGCCGGACGGCAAAGTAAGTCTATTACCGTCCATATCTTCCCATAATTGGAACCCGTCCTCCTGACTCCGGACATTTCGCCACCCTCGGCACAAGAGTTCCTCACGAACTTTTTCAACCAACTTCGGTTTCATAGGAACATGCTATTCGTTCTGCAACGCCACTCGTGCGCTTCGGAGTGTCTTTTCAAACCATAGACTCCCCGCGGGTGAGACAGTTCATGAAAAACGACTATGTGAGACACCACCATAACCACCAGTCCAACTGATTGAATCCCCCGATTCGAATCACCTGCACAGTCTCTACAAGTTGTGCCTTTCCAAGACTCTCGCTCACCCGTGCCCCTCCGCTCGGTCATACTGGTCGCATGCGACTCATCGGCTATACCCGCGTCTCAACGAAGCAGCAGGATTCCACTCTCCAGGTCTCAGCGCTCGAAGACTGTGGCGTTGAGCGACGCGACATCTTTTCCGATGTCATCACCGGGTCTCGGCCAGCCGTGAAGCGTCCCCAGATGAGGAATCTCCTCGCCTACGCTCAACCGGGCGACATTGTCGTCGTGTGGCGACTCGATCGGCTTGGCCGTTCTCTGCCGGACCTCCTCAAGACCGTCGACGTCCTCACACACCGCGACGTCGGCCTCCGGTCTGTCGTCGACGGCATCGATTCCTCCACTCCCACCGGGCGCCTTATGATCGGGCTGCTCGGGACGCTGGCGGATTATGAGCGTGAACTCATCGCCGAACGGGTGCAAGCCGGTGTCGATGTCGCTCGCGCGCGCGGCACCCGGTTCGGTCGTCCTCCAACCGATCCGGACGTGATTCGGCGCAAGCTCGACATCGTCAATGCCGAACGGGCGAAGGGTCGCACCGCGGCGGAGGCGGCAAAACTCGTTGGCTGGTCTCGAGCAACGCTCTACCGGCATCAGAAAGGGTGACGGAACACCACGCGCTCTCGTCACCCTCTCATCGTCGTCGTTGATCAGCCGACGAGATCCTTTGGATCTCCGCAGTTCGGGCAGACCATTCGTCCACCATCATCGTCGACGTACGCGAGCTGTGCTGCGCACCGGGAACATCGCTTC
The DNA here is from genome assembly GCF_042790515.1 of Brevibacterium sp. NPDC056726. Classification (NCBI taxonomy): domain Bacteria; kingdom Bacillati; phylum Actinomycetota; class Actinomycetes; order Micrococcales; family Brevibacteriaceae; genus Brevibacterium; species Brevibacterium sp. NPDC056726. Next base: position 315,981 of record NZ_JBHTYZ010000001.1, read on the forward strand.
AGCTCTTCGAATGGGACTGCTGAGGGTTTGGTTGACTCCGGGGTTTATGCCGCCAGGGCGACGGCCTCGTGGTGAACCAGTTCGTATTCAACTGGGGTCAGTTTACCCAAATGCCTCTGCCGACGCTTCCTGTGATAGGTCCTCTCGACCCAGTGCACGATCGCCTTCCGCAACCTCGCTCGCGTGTCCCAGCGACCACGGTCGAGGACGTTCTTCTGCAACACGGCGAAGAACGATTCCATCGCCGCATTGTCGCCAGCAGCTCCGACCCTACCCATCGACCCGACGAGCCCATAATGCCGTACAGCGTGCTGGAATTTTCGGGAACGAAATTGCGACCCGCGGTCGCTGTGAACGAGGCAACCGGCCACGGTTCCAGGCCCGCCGCGACGGGCCACAGCATCCTCGATCGCCGCGACCGCCAGGCGCGATTTCATCCGCGAAGCGATGGCGTATCCGACGATTCTGTTGCTGAACACGTCCTTGACCGCGCACATGTAGAGCTTGCCCTCATCCGTGTGGTGCTCCGTAATGTCGGTGAGCCACACTTCGTTGATCCGGCTTGAGGTGAAGTCGCGTTTGACGAGGTCATCACAGACCGGCGGGCCGGGCTTCTTGCCGTGTTTTCGGGCTCGTTTGATCGTGTGGGAGAACAGTTGCTGCTGAGAGCACAATCGCCACACACGTCGCTCAGACGCCCCGTAGCCGGCAGCATGGAGTTCATCGGCGATGAACCGGTGTCCGAACTCCGGATCGTCCGTATGGACGTCGTAGGCGGCATTGAGCAGGTGTGTCTCGTCCCAGTCCCGGTCCGAGACCGGACGTGCACACCATTGGTAGAACCCTTGCTTCGTAAAGCCGAGCACCCTGCAGGTCACTGCCACCGGGATACCGGTGGCAGCAAGGTCACGGTACCTGCGGGTACATCATTGTGGGTGGTGACCACCGAGCTTCAAGTTCGCTTGCGAGAGATACGCTGCGGCCTCGCGGAGGATCTTGTTCTCCCGCTCAAGCTCGCGGATGCGCTTGAGCGCTGCTGCCTGGGCGCGGGACTCGTCAGGGTCATGCGCGGGCTCAAGGCCGTGCTCACGCAGACGTGCATCACGCACCCAGGCCTGCAGGGCTGATTTCGAGATGCCGAGGTCGGCGCAGACCTGCTTCTGGGTCATCCCGTCGTTGATGAGGTCGAGTGCTGACTACTTGAACTCATCGGTGTAGATCTTTGGCATGACCTCTCACCTTCCTGGAATTTATCCAGTCGTGAAGTCAACCAAACCCTCAGCAGTCCCTGGCGACAAACGTGTACCGCACTTCCGACCTGCAGCACGCGAGTTCACAGCTGGGTCATTCGGAGATCGGTGTAACGAGCAAGCACTACGTTGAACGCGACAATCGCGGGCCGGCTGAAGTCGTCGCAGTCATGGATGAATTCGTGGCGAGCGCCGAAATTGACGATGAAAGCGTGTCGTAAACGTGTCTTTAAAAGCGAACCCGGCCGGATGTAATATCATCCGGCCTGGTGAGAGAGCCCCCTGTCAGACTCGAACTGACGACCTTCGCTTTACAAGAGCGGTGCTCTACCAACTGAGCTAAGGAGGCGGCTGCGCCTCCACGATAGTAGTGCATGCGGGCCATGGGCGACAAAGCCGTCGGACCGCCAGGCGCATTTGTGGTCGAAACACCGAGCAGATTCTGCCGAATCGCCGCATCACGCTCGGCTCTCTGATCACAAACGGGTGACCACACGCCGCTGAGCTTCCAAGGAGCGACCGATCACAGGTCGGCGAGACCGCAGACGAACGGCCGGCCGCACCGGGGCGAGTGCCCGGGTGCGACCGGCCGTGCGGTCTGGGTTGTTCCGGAGGCCGAGACTCCGCGGAGGTACAGCCCCCGCGGACTACCGGGTCAGTTCTGGACTTCGCCGGTGGCCTGGAGGATCTCGACGGCGAGCGCCTGGGCGTCACCGGTCTGCTGGGTCGGCTGGCCGTTGATGAGCACGGTCGGGGTCGCGTCGACGCCCGAGTCGAGGGTCTCCTGCGTGGTGTTGGCGACGTACTTCGCGAAGGTCTGATCCGTCACGCAGCTCGCGATCGTCTGCTCCGGGTCGGCCTGGAGCGGAGCGTTCGTGTCGACGCCGGCATCGGTGGCGACCTGGAGGAGCTCTTCGTCGGTGCGGCCGCTCGTGCCCTCCTGGGGCTGCTGGGCGAACATCGCGGCGAAGAAGTCCGCGGTCTTCTCCGGCTGGGCGTCGACGACGCAGGCGGCGATGTTCGCCGAGCGGGTCGAGTACTCGTTGCCGTTGGAGAAGCGGTCGAGGATCGCGATCGGCTTATACTCGAGCACGATCGAGCCCTCGTTGACGAGGTTCATGAGCATTTCCGTGTTCGTGTCCTCGAACGCCTTGCACGCCGGGCACTGGAAGTCGATGTACGCGGTCACGGTGGCCGCGTTCTCCTTGACGCCGGAGTCGGCGGCGGTCGGCAGGCTCGACTCCTCGCCCTCGGGCATGTTCATCGGCTGGACGACGGTGTTGTCCCTGGCGACGTTGACGCCGCCGGCGACGTAGTTCGAGGGGGAGACGGCCGGCTGCGCCTGCTGCACGATGAGCAGCGTGACGATGACCGCCACGGCGACGACGACCACGCCGATCCCCGAGTAGAGGATCGTCTTGGCGGTCTTCTCCTTCTTCGCCTGAGCTGCTGCGATCTGGCGGGCGTTCTCGCGTGCCTTGTTCCGCCTCTGCTCAGCGGAGTTGTCTTTCGCCATGGTTCCTCACGTTGTCGATCGTCCGACTGGGGCCGGTCCCTGTCGGCGCGCGCCGACTGCAGGACCCGTCGAGCGGTCCATTCCCTCGACGCCCCCACTGTACCGAAACCGTCTGTGGCGCGGCTCCCAGTGAAATTCAAGGTTCAACCACTTCATCCGCCGAGGCGGCAAGCCCCCATGACAGGGCACGCTGGCAGCCGGGCCGGCGGGCATCGCGCGGGAGCGTCGTCGCGTCCGCGATGCGTGCACCCCGGTCATCCCACGCTCACACAGGGCCGGGCAGGTAGGTGAAGGGGCTTTCCGGCAGCGGCCACCAGTTCATCGCCGCCCCCGAGGTGATGACCATGATCGCGAGCACGATGAGCACAGCGATGACCCCGAGAGCGATGAGCCGACCGAGACCGCTGCGGGTGGCCCCGCTGACGAGGAGGCGCGACCCGTAGCGCAGGCTCGCCGCGCCCGGCCCGATCCACAGCACGAGCGCCCCGGCCGCGGCCGCCGCCCACACCGACCACTGCTCGGACAGCTCGCCGGGGACGATGCCGGCGACGTCGAGGCGGGTGAGGACGAGCATGGCGATGCCGGCGACCGCCGGCAGCAGGAACGTCGCGACGGAGGTGAGCACGGAGGCCAGCAGGGCTCCCGGCGCCGAGGCGACCGACCGCAGCGTGCCCCCGCCGTCCTCGCCGCGTTCGTACCGGTACTTCTGGACCTTGTGGTCCAGCCGCGTCGCGGTGCGGGCGAGCACCGACCACGCGAAGGCGAAGGCCGTGATGACGAGCGGGCTGAGCGGGGTGATGGCAACAGCGAAGACGACGAGGGCGAAGACGACCCAGCCGCCGGTGCGCACCGACCGATACGTCATCGGCGCCCACGGCGGATTGTCCGGTCCGCCGGACACGTCGCCGGAAGGTCCACCCGCAGGGCCGGGGCCGCCGTGACCCGCGCCCGGTCCCTGCCGGCTGCCGATGTCAGTACCGGCCATCTGCGAGCCGGGGCCGACCTGGATCGCCCCGTTGGGATTGTGGATCGGCCCGGCTGTCGCCTGGCGCATCGCCCCACCCTGCCCGCCGGCGACCTGACCGGGGTGCTGTCCGGGGGGCTGAGCGAACCGCTGCCGCATCTGCGGCTGTCCCTGCGGGGAGGACAGCGGTCCGCGCATCTGCCCCGGCATCGGACCGGGATGCCCTGGGTTGACCTGGCCCTGGTTGAGCTGGCCCTGCCTGAGCTGTCCTTGGCCGGCCTGTCCCTGATTGAACTGCCCCTGACTGAGCTGTCCGTGGTTGAGCTGCCCCTGACCGGGGGCCCGTCCCTGTCCTGCAAACGGCTGGCCGGGCCCCGGACCCCGACTGCCGCCCTGGGCGAAGGCGGCGGGGTCGGCGATCCGCGTCGGCGGACTGCCGGCACCACCGGAGCCCATCGCCCCGGCAGCTGCCCCGAGGCCAGCCCCACCGACAGCCCCAGCACCGCCAGCCGCCGCACCGCCTGCCGCCGCAGCCCCGCCGGGGTACCCGCCGCGCAGCGACCCGCGTCCCTCAGCGGTGTCCTCGACGGCCGGCATGACGGCGGTGCGCTGCACGGAGCCCTGACCGGACCCCGATCCGAGCTGCGGGGGCCGGCCCGACTCGATGTCGACGAGCGCGTCGAGGATCATCTGACCGCTCGGGCGCCGCTCCGGCTTCGGATCGAGGCACGCCTTGAGCAGGGGGATGAAGTTGCGGGGGGTGTCGTCGAGGTCGAACTTGCCCATCGCGACGCGACCGAGCACCGCCTCGAGGGGGCCGGCACCGTACGGGTTGCGTCCGGTCGCCGCGAACGCCATCGTCGCAGCCCACCCCCACCAGTCGGTCTTCTCACTGGAGGCCTTGCCGTCGGCGATCTCCGGGGACAGGTAGCCGGGGGTGCCCATGACGAGCCCGGTGGCCGTCACCCGCACCTCGTCGGCGACCTGGGCGATGCCGAAGTCGATGACCATCGGCTCGCCGTCCATGATCATGACGTTTGCGGGTTTGAGGTCACGGTGGATGACACCGGAGTCGTGGACGGCGCCGAGGGCGTCGAGCAGGGCATGGCCGAAGTGGACGAGCTCGTCCTCAGCGAAGGGACCGTTCTCCCGCACGTCGTCGGACAGGGTCTGCCCGTCGACGAATTCGGTGATGATGAACGGCTGCGCGGAGTCGAGTTCGGCGTCGAGCACCTCGGCGATGCGGGGGTGGCGGATCCGCCGCAGCGTGCGCACCTCCCGGGCCAGCCGTTTGCGCGCGGTCTCGTCACCGGCGATGTGCGGGTGGAGGACTTTGACGGCCACAGGATTGTTGCCGCCGTCGACACCGAGGTAGACGACGCCCATGCCGCCCGAGCCGAGCTCCTCGATGAGGCGGTAGCCTCCCAGATCCTGAACCATCACGGTCACAAGGGTAGTCGAGCGAGTAGAGTTCGTTCCAAGCAACGACACATGAGGAGGCGCAGATGAGCACCGTCGACGCCACTGAGAACGCGACTGCGGACACGTACGGCGACAGCGATTTCGTCGTCGTGGCCAACAGGCTTCCCGTCGACCGCGACGCCAGCGACCCGGACCGGGAATGGCGCACTTCACCAGGAGGTTTGGTCACCGCGGTGGCCCCGGTGATGAAGGCGCAGGAGGGGGCGTGGATCGGCTGGACCGGTGTGCCCGACGTCGAGTTCGAGCCCTTCGACATCGACGGCATGCACCTCATCCCCGTGACGCTGACAAATGAGGATGTCCTCAGGTACTACGAAGGGTTTTCCAACGCCACCCTGTGGCCCCTCTACCACGACGTCATCGCCCCGCCGGAGTACCACCGGACGTGGTGGGATGCGTATGTGCGGGTCAATGAGCGCTTCGCGGCCAAGGTCGCCGAGGTGGCGGCGAAGTCCGCGACCGTGTGGGTCCACGACTACCAGCTCCAGCTCGTCCCGCAGCTCGTGCGCCGGATGCGCCCGGATCTGGAGATCGGCTTCTTCAACCACATCCCGTTCCCGCCGTTCGAGCTCTTCGCGCAGCTGCCGTGGCGCGACGAGATCCTCCGCGGCCTCCTCGGCGCCGACCTCATCGGCTTCCAGCGGCCCGCGGATGCGGCGAACTTCCGGCGCGCGGTGCGCGGTCGCCTCGGCTTCCAGACGAAGGGGTCGACGGTCACCGTCCCCGCCGGTGACGAACTGCCCGCGCATCTCGTGCGCGCCGAGGCGTTCCCCATCTCGATCGACACCCCCTACCTCGAGGAGCTCGCCCGGGATCCGGCGATCATCGAGCGCGCCGCCCAGATCCGCGAGGAGGTCGGCAACCCGAAGGTCATCATGCTCGGCGTCGACCGGATGGACTACACGAAGGGCATCCGGCACCGCCTCAAGGCGTACGGGGAGCTCCTCGCCGAAGGCCGGCTCAACGTCGAGGACGTCGTCCTCATCCAGATCGCCACCCCGTCGCGGGAGCGCCTCGAGCAGTACAAGCTCATCCGCCACGACGTCGAACTCGCCGTCGGCCGGATCAACGGCGAACAGGCCGACATCGGCACGATCGCCGTCCACTACCTCCACCACTCCTATCCGCGCGATGAGATGACGGCGTTCTTCATCGCCGCCGACGTCATGCTCGTCACCGCCCTGCGCGACGGCATGAACCTCGTGGCCAAGGAGTACGTCGCGTGCCGCCTCGACGACGACGGCGCGCTCGTCCTCTCGGAGTTCGCCGGTGCCGCCGAGCAGCTCGCCGGCGCCGTCCTCGTCAACCCGCATGACATCGGCAACCTCAAGGCCGGCATCATGGAGGCCGTCACCATGGACCCGAAGGCCCGGGCCCGGCGGATGCGGCAGATGCGCAAGAAGGTCAAGACCGACACCGTGACCGCCTGGTCGAAGCGCTTCCTCGGCGAGCTCGAAGCCATCCGCGCCAATCCTGAGGCCGTCGTCCCGGACCGTCCGGCGACCGCGGGGCGTCCTGCCGCCCAGCCGCCGGCCCCCGAGGCGGTGCCCGTGACCCCCGTGGCAGCGGCTCCCGCGTCGACCCCGACAGCATCGACGTCGACGCCGACCCGACCCGCCGCACCGGCGTCGAGCGCCGAGCAGCCGCCGCCCGCCCCTGAATCCCGTTCCGCGACTTAGGAGACCCCGTGACCTCGGACTCGACCTCGATGCCGCCTGCCGTTTCCGATCCACTCGTGCCCCCGCTCGTCGATCCCGGCGAGATCGATCTGCGCCCCCTCGCCGAGGCGGACGTCCTCCTCGTCGCCCTCGACTTCGACGGGGTGCTCGCCCCCCTGCAGGACGATCCCTCCCGCAGCCGGGTGGTGCCCGCCTCGGCGGAGGCGATCGCCGAGCTCGCCCGGCTGCCGCGCACCCAGCTCGCCCTCGTCTCCGGTCGTGACGTCGAGACGCTGCGCAGGCTCGCCTCTCCCCCGCCGGAGACGATGATCGTCGGCTCCCACGGGGCGGAGATCGACCTCGGCGACGGCAGCGACGATGCAGGCGCGACTCCGGCGGAGGCTCCCGGCGCCGAGGTGAGTATCGACAACGCCGGGGACAGCGATGACGAGGCGGCAGCCGAGCAGCGGGCCGCGGAGGCGAGCGCCCTGACGAACGACGAGACCGCTCTGCTCGCCGCGATCGATGACCACCTCACCGAGCTCGCCCGGGTCAGCGACCGCGACGGCTTCGACCTGCGCATCGAGTACAAGCCGTACTCGCGGACCGTCCACACCCGGGGCATGGCGCCGGGACTGGCGAAGGAGCTGCGCACCCACGTCGTCGCCGTCCAGTCCGAGCACGGGGGCATCCGCGTCATCGAAGGCCACGACATCACCGAACTCGCCGTGAGTCAGGCGACGAAGGGCACCGGCATCCGCGCCCTCGTCGGCGCCGTCGACCCGACCGCCGCGCTCTACCTCGGCGATGACATCACCGACGAGGACGCCTTCGCGGAACTGGCCGACATGGACGACGAGCTCACCGGGGTGGGCATCAAGGTCGGGGAGGCACCGACGCAGGCCGAGTTCCGCGTCGCCGATCCCGACGCCGTCGCCGCGCTGCTCACCCGGCTCGCCGAGCAGCGGCGCGGGGTCACCGCCGCTGCGGGGGAACCGCACTCGCCCGCAGGACGAGATCAGGAGTGACGGAGTAGTCGACCCGCGCCGCGTTGCCGGGATTCGCGATCATCGCGAGCACCTCGTCGAGAGCGGATGCCGCGACCGTCTCCCAGTCGTAGCTGACCTGGGACAGGGGCGGGGCGATGACATCGGCGTCGGGCATGTCGCCGACCGTGAGCAGTGAGAGGTCCCGGGGCACATCGAGTCGGGCCCGCGCAGCCGCCTCGAGGATGCCGAACGACAGGGACGGGGCACACGCGATGACGGCGGTGCAGCCGATGTCGAGGAGCTCCTCGGCGGCCGCGACTCCGGCCATCGGGCCGCCTGCGGCTTCGACGACGGGGGCCTGATCGCGGGTCGCCGGGATGTGGAGGACCGCGGCCATCGACTTCCGGAATCCCGCGATGCGCGCGGCCGCCGCCGTGTCCCGGAGCACCGCGAGCCCGATCCGCCGGTGCCCGAGGTGGACGAGATGCTGGACCGCGGTGGCGATGCCGTCGGTGGCGTCGAGGATGATCCGTGAGAGACCGTCGCCGTGCCGGGCGTTCGAGACGCGGATGAGCGGCAGTCCCCGCCCGGAGAGCCGGGCCGCGAGCGCTCCGGCAGCACCCCCGCCGAGGACGATCGCCCCCGCGATCTGCGGGCCCGCCGTCCGCGTGGAACCGAGCGCGGACGCCCCGGCGGCCGCTGGCCCGGCGTCATCGCGGGGTGGTCCGACGAGGCACTCGGTGAGCTGGTCGAGGCGGTCGGCCTCGGCTTCGACGTGGACGACGGCGATGCCCTGGGCGAACATCCGGTTGGTGAGGATCTCGAAGAGATGCGTGTACGGGTCGACGTTGCCGGCCGGGGCGGCGGGGCGCACGAGCGCGATGAGGGGCACCGCGGCGGACTCCGCCGCCGGGACCTCGACGCCGAGGACCGCGAGCGCCTGCCGCACCGCGGCCAGGGAGGGCCCGGAGACGGCCTGCGGGTCGCGCAGGGCCCGGGAGACCGTGGCCTTCGAGACACCGGCGAGGTCGGCGATGTCGGCGAGGCGGACCTGCCGGGACTGACCGGCGCTCACTGCCGGGCCGCCGCGGTCGAGCCCCTGGCCAGGAGCCGGGGACGGAAGACGGGCGGCACCGACGGCAGCGGCGCATCGGTGAGCTTGAGCGTGCTCAGGGTGGCGTCGATGAGGGCGGTGGAGAGACCGTCGACGTCGATGCCGAGCACGGTCGCCGGTGGGCCGGTGAACTTCATCGTCGGGGAGTCCCCGAAGCCGACGAGCGACATGTCGCGCGGCACCTGGAGGTGCCGGTTGCGCAGCCCGTGGAGCGCCCCGTGGAGTTGGAGGGCCGATTGGACGATGACGGCCGTGCACGTGGCGTCCTTGAGTTCGAGGACCGCCCGCGACCCGCCGGAGAACGACTTCGGCACCGGGGCGATCCAGTCCTCGAGCGGCAGACCGAAGGAGCGTGCGGGGTGTTCGGCGAGGAACCGCTTGATCAGCTGCGCGGCGAGCTCGCCGGTGTCGTTGCAGATCAGTCCGATGCGGCGGTGGCCGATCGCCCGCAGATGCTCGAACGCCGTCGTCATTCCCCCGCCGAGGTCGAGGCGGGCGGCGATGATGTCGCCGCTGGCGTTCTCCCCGCCGCCGGCCGACTGCTCGTCGACGCGGATGCAGGGGATCGTCGTCTCCAGGGAGGTCAGCGTCGGGGTGACGAGAGCAACGGCACCGGCCGCGATCGCGAGGTCGAGCGGGGCCGACTCCGTCTCCACCGGCGGGCGAGTGATGAGCAGGCCGCGGTCCTGCAGCGCGGTGGCGACCCGGGTGCACACCTGCGTCTGCCAGTACTCGGGGTTGCCTGGGGCGCCGACGGCCACGAGCCGCCGCGGCGCATCGGGCAGCAGCGTCGAACGGGTGTAGCCGAGGGCGTCCATCGCCTCGAGGACGGCGGTGCGCGTCGTCGCCGCGACGGTGCCGCGGCGCCCGATGACCCGCGAGACCGTCGCCAGCGACACTCCCGCCCGGGCGGCGACCTCCTCCAGCGTGACCCTCATACCGCGAGTGTACGGTCAGTGGCCGGCCCACCGGGAACTGCGCCCGGGCCGCCCGGCCGACCGTCACCGGCGTCGTGGCCGGAACCGTGCAGGGAACCGCGCCCCGCACGCAGGGACACTGCCGTGGGCACCCGGGCCCCACCTCGGCGCGAGGGCCTTCCCGGATCGCACGCCGATCCGCCTGATTCCCGACAAGGCACCTGGTTGCGTTCAGCCCGCCCTCAGGCGGACGGGCGGGGCCTGTCACAGTGCTGAGAATCACTCTACGCCGTGTCGAATTTCCTATCTCCCCCCTGCGCGCACCGCATAGGATGGTGAGTGTTGGGCAACTCCGCCGGGAAACCGGCGATCATCTGCTCACGATCGATGGAGAAGGAGTTGGCATGTCAACAGTGTCGTTGAACGGTCTCAGCCACGTGTATGAGAACACCGTGTCGCCCTCGGTCCATCCGTTCAATCTCTTCATCGACGACGGCGAGTTCCTCGTCCTCTACGGCCCGTCCGGGTCGGGCAAGTCGACGATCCTGCGGATGCTCCACGGACTCGAGGCACCGAAGTCGGGCACGATCCTCATCGACGGCGTCGACGTCACGCACGCGGCGGTCAACGACCGCGATGTCACGCTGGCGCTCGAGTCCTACGCCCTCTACCCGCATATGAGCGTGCGCGACAACCTCGGGTTCGCCCTCCGCGTCGACGGCCTGCCCGGCGAGGAGATCGCCGCCCGCGTCGAATCCGTGGCCGCGACGATCGGGCTGAGCGACCTCCTCGACGCCGTTCCCGGTGATCTCTCCCCGCTCCAGCGGCAGACGATCGCCCTGGCCCGCGCGGTCGTGCGCCAGCCGAAGGTCCTCATCATGGACGAACCCGTCGTCAACCTCGTGCCCGAGCACCAGGCCGACACGATCCGCCTCATCAAGGGCCTCCAGCAGGACTTCGGGCTGACGACGCTCTACGCGACGTCGAACCTCGAGGACGCGAAGGTCCTCGGCGACCGCATCGCCTTCCTCGACCGCGGTCGGCTCATCGGCGTCGAGAAGCCGGAAGTCGCCGAGGCGCTCGTCGCCTCCGCCGCCGACCCGGAGGTCTGAGCCGTGCCCGGTTCCCCGGGCGCATCGGCCACTCCCCCGACCGAGACCGGCCCGCTCATCCACACCATCGACCCCGCCGACCAGGCGGCGCTCGCAGACCTGCCCTGGGAGCTCCCGCTCGAGGACTGGCCGGCCGACATCATCGGCGGGATCCCCCGCGGCATCTCCCGGCACATCGTCCGGTTCATCGAGAACGGCGCCGAGGTGCTCGCGATCAAGGAGACCGAGGACCGGCAGGCGCTGCGGGAGTTCGACATCCTCGGCGTGCTCGAGAACCTCGACGTGCCCAGCGTCGAACCGCGGGCCTACATCACCGGCCGCCGCACCCCCGACGGCGAACCTCTGCCCGGGGCGCTCGTCACCTCGCACCTCGACTTCTCCCTGCCGTACCGGGCGCTGTTCTCCCGGTCGCTGGCCGAGGACACGGCCGGTCGCCTCGTCGACGCTCTCGCCGTGCTGCTCGCCCGGCTCCACCTCGTCGGGTTCTACTGGGGCGATGTCTCCCTGTCGAACACGCTCTTCCGGCGGGACGCCGACGCCTATGCCGCGTACGTCGTCGATGCCGAGACCGGGGAGCTTCACGACCGCCTGTCCGACGGGCAGCGGGAGATGGATCTGCGGATCGCGCGGACGAACATCGCCGGGGACTTCCTCGACCTCCAGGCCGCCGGGCTCATCGAGGCCTCGGTCGATCCGCTCGCCGCCGGCGACCGCCTCTACGAGGCGTACAACGGCCTGTGGGCCGAGCTCACCCGAGTCGAGGAGTTCTCCGTCAACGAACGGTGGCGCATCGACGAGCGGATCCGTCGGCTCAACGACCTCGGCTTCGACCTCGGCGAGCTCACGGTGACGACGGACCTCGACGGGGTCAGCCTCCTCGTCGAACCGAAGGTCGTCGAACCCAACCACCATTCCCGGCGCCTGCTGCGGCTGACGGGGATCGGGGCGAACGAGAACCAGGCGCGGGCGATGCTCAACGACCTCGATTCGTACCGGACGGCTCCCGGGTTCACCGGGGGTGCGCACGGCTCGGGTGAGCACCATGCGGAGCTGAGCGAGGAGGAGGCCGCGCGGATCTGGCTCGACGAGGTCTACAAGCCGCTGTTCGGAGCGATCCCGGACAGCCTGATGAACAAGCTCGAAGCGGGGCAGATCTTCTACGAGTTCGCCGAGCACCGGCGGGTCATGGCCCACGCCCGGCAGCGCGACATCCCGCTGCGGGAGGCGATCGCGTACTTCATCATGGACGATCTCGCGAAGCTGCCCGACGAATCCCGGTACGTCCAGCCCCCACCGCGGTGAGGTGCCCCGCGGACGCGGCGGCGGTGACGCGGACGGCAGGGCGAACCTCGGTGAGGTGAACTAGGGTGAGCGCAACGGCACCCGCGGGCAGGCACCTCGCGGGCGCGCACCACCGCACCCTGACCGGCGACGATGCCGGACGGAAAGGACCTCCGATGACCCCGGATCCCACCATGCCGACGAACGCGGCCAATCCGTCGATCCCCTCGCTGTTCGACCTCAGCGGGCGCACCGCCGTCGTCGTCGGTGCCGGGTCCGGGCTCGGGCAGGCGAGCGCGCTCGGCCTCGCCGATGCCGGCGCCCACGTCATCGCCGCCGACCTCTATGCCGACGGCGCCGCCGAGACCGTCCGCCTCATCACCGAGCGCACCGGCACGGGCCGGCACGACGGTGCGGGCCGACACGACGACACGGCCGGCGGGGCCGGTTCGGGCGGCGGGCGACACGGGCTCGGCGCGCACGCGGCTGACACACAGGGCGGGGCCGGCGATGCCCGTTCGGACGGCGCCCGCGGGGAGGACCGGGGCAGCGCCGAGGCCGCCGTCGTCGACATCACCGACCCGGCATCCGTCGACGCGCTCGTCGCCGCCCACCCTGATGCCGAGGTCCTCGTCATCACCCCCGGGGCGAACGTCCGCAAACGCCTGACGGCGACGACCGACGACGAGTTCGATCGGGTCATCGACATCAACCTCAAGGGCACCTACCGGCTGATGCGCGGGTTCGGCGCGCAGATGGCGCAGCGCGGGCGCGGGTCGATCGTCACCTACGCGTCGTTCAGAGCGCTCACCGTCGAACCGGGCCAGGGCCTCTACGCGGCGGCGAAGGCCGGGGTCGTCCAGCTGACGAAGACGCTCGCGAGCGAACTCGGCCCCGATGGCGTGCGGGTCAACGCGATCCTCCCCGGCCCGTTCGACACTCCCCTGACGCAGCAGATCAAAGCCGACGAGACGTGGTGGGAGGCCTACGCGGACAAGACGGCGCTGGGCCGGTGGGGCCGCCTCCACGAGATCGCCGGACCGGTTCTCTTCCTCGCCTCCGACGCGTCCTCGTACGTGACCGGCACCTCCCAGCTCGTCGACGGCGGCTGGATGGCCCACGACGGACGGTTCACCCCCGACGTGTGAGCCCATCCCTCCGGAACCGCCCGTCCACCACCACTGCCCCGCCAGTCCCTCGCCGGACGGCCGTCCGGTACGACGCTCCCTGCACGATCACCCCAGGACGACCCCCTGCGTCACTCTCCACGGACCACACCCTGCCTGACCGGATCGGTCCGACCGCCTCGGCGAATGTGATCTGAACCTCATCGAACCCGTCCACTGCGGGCGTCGTCCCAGGTGTGAGGCGGTTCACCCCGATCACGATCAAACCTCGGTGTCAGCGGCCTGTGAACGACATGTGACAATGGCTCAATGAGTTCTCCGCAGCACACGCCTGCCCCACCGTCGGGGCAGGGCACAGGAATCGTCCGCCAATTGGGACGACGCAAGTCGATCACGAGCATGATCAAGGACACCGAGGATGCGAACTCGAAGGAGCTGCGGCGCACCTTCGGTGTCTTCCAGCTGACGATGATCAGCGTCGGCGCGACGCTCGGCACCGGCATCCTCGTCATCCTCGGCGAGGCCGTGCCGATCGCCGGGCCCGGGGTGTGGATCGCGTTCATCCTCGCCGGTGTCACGGCACTGCTCTCGGCCGTCAGCTACGCGGAGATGGCGGGCATGGTGCCCGTCTCGGGGTCGAGCTACTCGTACACGTACGCGACTCTCGGCGAGGGCGTGGCCTGGGTCTGCGGGTGGTGCCTCGTCCTCGAGTACGCCGTGTCCGTCGCCGCGGTCGCCGTCGGTGCGGCCGACTACGTCAACGAGACGCTGCGGATCTTCGGACTCGAGCTGCCCCCGGCACTCGCCTCGGGGCCCGAGCAGCCTGGTGGGGTCATCAATCTCTCCGCCCTCATCGTCGTGGCACTCGCCACGATCCTGCTCATGCGCGGGGCGAAGGAGTCCGGCATCGTCAACACGATCATCGTGTTCGTCAAGATCGGCATCCTCGTCTTCTTCTCGATCGTCGCGTTCACCGCGTTCCAGGCCGGGAACTTCGAACCGCTGCTGCCGATGGGCGCGGCCGGAGTCACGGCGGCGGCCTCGGTCGTCTTCTTCTCCTACATCGGCTTCGACGCCGCCTCGACCGCCGGTGAGGAGGCGAAGAACCCGAAGCGGGATCTGCCGCGGGCGATCATCCTCTCGATGGTCATCGTCACGACGATGTACGTCCTCGTCGCCGTCACCGCGATCGGCGCCAGGGAGTGGGAGTGGTTCGAGACCTCGACGGCTCCGCTCGTCCAGATCGTCCATGAGATCACGCAGTCGAACTTCGCGGTCTTCCTCTTCGCCGCCTCCTCGGTGCTCGCGATCTTCTCCGTCGTCATCACCGTCCTCTACGGACAGTCGCGCATCCTGCTGACGATGTCGCGCGACGGCATGGTCCCGCGCCTCTTCGGCGTCGTCTCCCCGCGCACCGGCACTCCGCTCGTCGGCACGCTCGTCACCGGCACCCTCGTCGCGATCACCGCGGCGCTCATCCCGCTCGGCGAGCTCGCGAACGCGACGAGCATCGGCACGCTCTTCGCGTTCTGCCTCGTCAACGTCGCCGTCATCTACCTGCGCGTGACGAAGCCGCAGCTCGAGCGGACCTTCAAGGCACCGCTGGGGTACACGATCCCCGTGCTCGGCGCACTCGCCTGTGCGTTCCTCATGCTCAACCTCGGCGGCGTGACCTGGGCGGTCTTCGGCATCTGGATGCTCGTCGGGGCGCTCATCTACTTCGGCTACAGCCGCCGCCACTCCCGGGTCGGCGCGATGAGCGAGCAGGACTACCGCACGAGCCTCGACGCCTGAGGGACGCTCTCACCCTTGCGGCGGTCACCCGAAGGGCGCATCTGCTCGGCGCCCAGAGGGCCGGCAGCGCCCGGGCGGTGGCTGAAAACGCTCACGCCCGACGGGCGCGGGCGACCTCGTAGAGACTCACGGCTGCGGCGATGCCGGCGTTGAGCGATTCGGTCGTCGCGGCGATCGGGATCGAGACGATCTGGTCGCACTTGTCGGCGATGAGGCGTGAGAGGCCCTTGCCCTCGGAGCCGACGACGATGCACAGCGGGTCGTTGCTGAAGGTGAGCTCGGGCAGGTCGACGTCGCCGTCCATGTCGAGGCCGACGACGAAGACGCCCTGCTTCTTCAGCTCGTCGATCGCGCGGGCGAGGTTGACGACCTGCGCGACCTTGATCCGCGAGGCGGCCCCGGCGGAAGTCTTCCAGGCCGCCGCCGTCATCGATGCCGCGCGGCGTTCGGGGATGATGACCCCGTGCCCGCCGAAGGCCGCGACGGAGCGGACGATCGCGCCGAGGTTGCGCGGATCCGTGATGCCGTCGAGGGCGACGATGAGCGGAGCCTCGCCCCGGTCGGCGGCGAACTCGAGGAGGTCGCGGGGATCGGCGTAGTCATACGGCGGGATCTGCAGGGCGATGCCCTGGTGGATCGCGTCGTCGGTGAGCCGGTCGAGGTCGGAGCGGCTGGCCTCGAGCATCGAGATGCCGCGGGCCGAGGCGAGCTTGATCGCCTCTTTGACCCGGTCGTCGGAGTCGATGCGGCTGGCCACGTAGAGCGCGGTCGCCGGCACCTCCTCACGGAGTGCTTCGACGACGGAGTTGCGCCCGGCGACCATGTTCGGCCCGAGCTCCTTCTTCTTCCGCTTCGCCTGCGCCGAGGCGTTGGCGGCCCGCTTCGCCTGCGCGGCCTTGTGCGCCTTGTGGTAGACGCGGTCCTCGGCCTTGGGCGTGGGCCCCTTGCCCTGCAGGCTGCGGCGGTGCTTGCCGCCGGATCCCTTGGGCGGGCCCTTCTTCTTCGACCCGCCGGAGCGTGGGTTGGAAGCCATGTCAGTCCTCTTGGTTCGTCGGTGCTGGGTGCGGTGCCCGGGCCTGCCCGGGCGCGTCCGCGGTCTCAGCTGTTCTTGAGATGGTAACGGTAACCGTCGGTCGTGTCCTCGATCGCGACACCGGCGGCGGCGAGCTGATCGCGGATCGCATCGGCCTGCGCATAGTCCTTCTCCGCCTTCGCCGCGATCCGCTTGCTCGCGAGGTCGCCGACGAGCGCATCGAGGGCGGCGGCGGCCGGGGCGCTGCCGTCGGCACTGCCCCACACCTCGGCGCTGGGGTTGACGCCGAGGATGTCGAGCATGAGCTCCACCTCGGCGACGATCCGGGCCAGCTCCGGCTTGTCGGAACCGGCGTCGAGGAGCTTCGCCCCCTCGGTGACGCGGGCGAAGACGACGGACAGCGCGCGGGGCACGCCGAGGTCGTCGTCGAGGGCGGCGGCGAACTCGACGGGGACGTCGATGATGCGGTCGCGGTAGGCGGCTGCGACGTTCGGCAGCGGCGGTGTCTTATCCCCGAGCGCCTGCCGGGCCCGGTCGAGGAAGTTCGAGAGTCGCTCGAGTGAGGCGGTCTGGCGCTCCATCGCCTCGGGCGAGTACTCGAGCACGGAGCGGTAGCTCGCGCTCGTGAGGAAGTAGCGCACCGCGAGCGGGCTGAAGCGGGCGAAGAGGTCGGAGGCGAAGACGGAGTTGCCGAGCGACTTCGACATCTTGTCCCCGCCGACGTTGAGCAGGCCCGAGTGCATCCAGATGTTGGCGAACTCGTCACCGGCGGCGCGGGACTGGGCGAGTTCGTTCTCATGGTGCGGGAAGCGCAGGTCGAGGCCGCCGCCGTGGATGTCGAAGTGCGACCCGAGGTACTTCGTCGACATCGCCGAGCATTCGATGTGCCAGCCCGGGCGGCCGCGTCCCCACGGGGACGGCCATGAGGCGGTCTCCGGTTCGCCGGGCTTGTGCGCCTTCCACAGCGCGAAGTCCCGGGGATCCTTCTTCCCGCGCATGTCCGAGTCCTCGGCCGGCTCCATGTCCGCCAGCTGCTGGTTCGTCAGCTCCCCGTAGTCGGGCCACGAGGTCGTCGAGAAGTAGACGTCCCCGCTGTCGTCGAGCGCGGGGTAGGCGTGCCCGGCCTCGATGAGGCGGCTGATGAGCTCGTGCATCTCCGTGATGTGGCCGGTGGCCCGGGGCTCGTAGCTCGGCGGGAGGACGTCGAGGGCGTCGTAGGCAGCGGTGAAGGCGCGCTCGTAGAGGTAGGCGTGGGCGAACCAGGGCCGTCCTTCTTCGACGGACTTCGAGAGGATCTTGTCGTCGATGTCCGTGACATTGCGGATGAGGGTGACGTCGTAGCCGCGGTAGAGCAGCCAGCGTCGGAGCACGTCGAAGACCGAGGCAGACCGCAGATGCCCGATGTGGGGTTCGCCCTGCACCGTGGCACCACACGCGTAGATCCCGACGTGGCCGTCGATGACGGGCCGGAGATCTTCGGTCGTGCGGGTGGCGGTGTTGTACAAGGCGATAGTCACCCGCCCAAGTCTACCGGGGATGGATCACTCCCGAACCGAGACCATTCGGTGCTGAATTGTGACCCGCGACACGTGATGCGCACCACCACTCACAAGCAATTCCCAGTAAAATGGAAGTCGATCATCCGCAAGCAGGAGGCATCGTCGCCTCCCGGCGGTGAACTACGAAAGGTCATCATGTCTACCACCACACCCCAGAGGGAGGTCTTCGCCACCCGCGGCGCGTTCATCTTCGCGGCCATCGGCTCGGCAGTCGGCCTCGGCAACATCTGGCGCTTCCCGTATGTCACGTATGAGAACGGCGGCGGCGCCTTCATCATCCCCTACCTCGTCGCACTGCTGACAGCGGGCATCCCGCTGCTCTTCTTCGACTACGCGATGGGCCACCGCTCCCGCGGCTCGGCGCCGCTGGCGTTCCGCATGGCGACGAAGGTCGCCGAGCCGATCGGCTGGTTCCAGACCGGCGTGGCCGTCGTCATCGGCATCTACTATGCCGCGATCATCGGCTGGGCCGGGGCGTACATGTTCTTCTCGCTCAACCAGGCGTGGGGCGATGACGCGGAGACCTACTTCTTCGGCAGCTTCCTCCAGATGGGCGATCCGGGCGTCTCCTTCGAGTTCGTGCCGATGATCCTCATCCTCGTCATCGTCGTCTGGGTGATCACCCTCGGTGTGCTCCTCGGCGGCGTGCAGGCAGGCATCGCCCGCTTCTCGAAGATCTTCATCCCGCTGCTCATCATCCTCTTCCTCGCGCTCGTCATCCGCGCGCTGTTCCTGCCCGGCGCGGCCGAGGGCCTCAACGCGCTGTTCACCCCGGACTTCTCCGCACTGTCGGATCCCACGGTGTGGATCGCGGCCTACGGGCAGATCTTCTTCTCGCTGTCGATCGCGTTCGGCATCATGATCACGTACGCGTCGTACCTCAAGCGGAAGACGAACCTCACCGGCTCCGGCCTCGTCGTCGCGTTCTCGAACTCGGGCTTCGAGATCCTCGCCGGCATCGGCGTCTTCGCCGCCCTCGGCTTCATGGCCGCAGCGTCGGGTTCGCAGGTCTCGGACGTCGCGACCAGCGGCATCGGGCTGGCGTTCGTCGCCTTCCCGACCCTGATCTCCGAGATGCCCGGCGGCGGACTCTTCGGCTTCGCGTTCTTCGCATGCCTCGTCTTCGCCGGCCTCACCTCGCTCATCTCGATCGTCCAGGTGCCGATCCAGGCGCTGCGCGAGAAGTTCGGGATCGGCAACAAGGCCTCGATCCTCCTCGTCGGCGGCGCCATGGCGATCATCTCGATCCTGCTCATGTCGACCGTCACCGCCCTCTACGTGCTCGACACGATGGATGCCTTCGCCAACAACATCGGCATCGTCGGCGCAGCCGTCGTCGGACTCATCGTCGTCGGCTGGTTCGCCCGCAAGCTGCCCGTGCTGCGCGATCACCTCAATGCGATCTCGAGCTTCAAGGTGGGCTGGTTCTGGATGATCATCCTCGGCGGTGTCACCGCTCTGGTGCTCGCGTACATGCTCATCTCCCAGATCATCACCTACGCCACCGAGGGCTACGAGGAATACCCGGCGCTCGTCATCGGCGTCTTCGGCTGGGGCATGATCGCGCTGCTCATCGTCATCGCGGTCGTCCTCTCGCTCATCAAGTGGCCGAGGAAGACGATCGAGGAGGCGGACGCGGCGATCGCCGATTCCGTCGCCGAGGAGCAGAAGGGCCACCACACCGGTCGGCATGCCGCCGATGAGACCACACGAGGAGGGAACTGATGGAACCGTCAGCCGTCATCATGATGATCATCGCGATGGTCACGGTCTGGGGCGGGCTCGCCGCAGCGATCGTGCACCTGCGCAGGCATCCGGACACCGACGTCGACTGATCACCCACTCACGCATGTGATCCGCGCCAGCGGGGCGTCTCCCATCCTCGGGAGGCGCCCCGCTTCGCATGCGCGCACACGTCACCCCACCTCGGCGACAGGCACCTGCGCACGCCGATCCCACGGAGGTCGCGCTGTCGTCACACGATGCGGACGCGGTGGTCGGAGGCTGCGTCGCGTGGTTAGGGTGGGCAGCGTACGAACCCCCATCGGCGCGCAGCCGTCGCGGTCGCGCACCGATCACCCCTAGGAGGCGCAATGCCACAGACTGTCAAGGGCGTCATCGCACGCAGCAAGGGCGCACCGGTCGAGCTCACCGACATCGTCATTCCCGATCCCGGCCCCGGTGAGGTCGTCGTCGACGTCCAGTCGTGCGGGGTCTGCCACACGGACCTCCACTACCGCGAGGGCGGGATCAGCGATGACTTCCCGTTCCTCCTCGGACACGAGTCGGCCGGGGTCGTCTCGGAGATCGGCGAGGGGGTGACGAACGTCGAGGTCGGCGATTTCGTCATCCTCAACTGGCGCGCCGTGTGCGGCGAGTGCCGCGCGTGCAAGCGCGGGGAGCCGTGGTACTGCTTCAACACGCACAACGCCGAGCAGAAGATGACGCTCACCGACGGCACCGAACTCACCCCGGCCCTGGGGATCGGGTCGTTCGCGGAGAAGACGCTCGTCGCCGCCGGCCAGTGCACGAAGGTCGATGAGTCGGATCCGGCGGTCGTCGGTCTGCTCGGGTGCGGAGTCATGGCCGGCATCGGTGCGGCGATCAACACCGGCGGCGTCACGCGCGGCAAGTCGGTCGCGGTCATCGGCTGCGGCGGAGTCGGCTGCGCGGCGATCGCCGGGTCCTTCCTCGCCGGGGCGGGCACGATCATCGCCCTCGACATCGATGACCGGAAGCTCGAGTGGGCGAAGGAGCTCGGCGCCACGGAGACCGTGAACACGAAGGGGATGAGCGAGGACGAGGTCGTCGCCGCGATCCAGGAGCGGACGAACGGCTTCGGCGCCGACGTCGTCATCGACGCGGTCGGTCGGCCGCAGACGTGGCGGCAGGCGTTCTACGGACGCGATCTCGCCGGCACCGTCGTCCTCGTCGGTGTGCCGACCCCGGAGATGGAGCTCACCGTGCCGCTGCTCGACGTGTTCGGTCGCGGCGGCAGTCTCAAGTCGTCGTGGTACGGCGACTGCCTGCCCGAGCGCGACTTCCCGATGCTCGTCGACCTCTATGAGCAGAAGCGACTGCCGCTCGAGAAGTTCGTCACCGAGCGGATCGGCATCGGCGACGTCGAGGCGGCGTTCGCGAAGATGGAAGAGGGAACCGTGCTGCGATCGGTGGTGGAGGTCTGATGGCTGGGATCGATCATGTCGTAACGTCCGGGACGTTCTCGCTCGACGGCGGGACCTGGGATGTCGACAACAACGTCTGGATCGTCGGGGATCAGTCGGAGGTCATCGTCATCGACCCCGCCCATGATGTCGATGCCATCGCCGAGGCGGTCGGACCGAGAGAGGTCAAGGCCATCCTCCTCACGCACGGTCATGACGACCATGTCGGCGTTGTCCGTGACTTCGCGAGCCGGGTGGGGAATCCGACGATCTACCTCAACCCGGATGACTACGTGCTCTGGGACATGACCTATGAGGGCTACCGTCCCGAGGGGCAGATCTCCGACGGCGACACGTGGCGGGTCGGCGGGGTGACGATCAGGGCGCTGCACACGCCGGGTCACTCCCCCGGGTCGACGAGCTTCTTCATCGAGACCGGGCTGCCGGTTCCCGCATCGGCGGGGGCGGGGTCCGCGGTCGGGCCGGTGCTCTTCTCCGGGGACACGCTCTTCAACGGTGGTCCCGGAGCGACGGGGCGGTCGCATTCGAGCTTCGAGACGATCATCGAGTCGATCAGGGACCGGCTCTTCGCTCTGCCCGATCCGACGATCGTCCTCACCGGCCACGGCGAGTCGACGTCGATCGAGGCGGAGAAGCCGAGCCTCGAGGAGTGGATCAAGCGAGGGAGCTGAGTTTCCTCCAGCGGAGTGCCCGACGACGCAGTGCCCGAAGACTCCGCCCGGCTGCCGAAGCGCCGCGACGCCGCTGAAACGGTGTCGCGGCGCTTCGGCATTCAGCCCGCGTCAGACCTGCGCGATGCACGGCAGTCCCGTCGCACACGCGGCAGTCCCGCCGCGCACACCCCTATACACCGCGCGGTGCGTCGACCACACTGGTCTCATGGCCAAGACGAGCAGAATCATCAGCGTCTCCGTCCCCGTCAGCGACCTCGACGAGGCAACCCGCTTCTACACCGACGTCCTCGGATGCTCGGTGACCTACGACGGTGAGCCGATGCCCGGCAATCGGATCGTCGAGGTGGCTCCGCCCGGGTCGGACATCGCGATCGTCCTCATCCCGCAGGGCAGTCAGATCCCCGTCGCCATCCGCCTCGAGACACCCGACGCCGAGGAGGCGCACGAGCGCATCTCGGCAGCCGGCGTGACGATCCACAACGACGAGGTGTTGCGGTGGCCGGGCGTCCCGCCGATGTTCTCGTTCACCGACCCCGACGGCAACGGCCTCGTCTACCTCCAGGACGACTGACCTCCACCAGACGTCCGGGACGACTGAGTCCCGCCTGACGTCCGGGACGACTGAGCCCCGCACACAGTCCACGACGACCGAGCCCAACACCCCTTACACCACAACGACGGATCACCGTGGCACACCCCACCCCGTGAGACGGGCATCACCCTGCGCCCGTTAGACTGCTCTGGTGCCTGATTCACATTCGCAGTCGCCGGTGACCGCCGACTCCGCCTACACCAGCCCTCAGCCCACCCCCGACGGCTCCGGCCTCAAGGCCGGAATGCGGCCCCGCCACCTCGTCATGATGAGCCTCGGCTCGGCGATCGGCGCCGGCCTCTTCGTCGGCTCCGGGGCGGGAGTCCAGGCCGCCGGGCCCGCGGTCCTCGTGTCCTACGTCGTCGCCGGCCTCATCGTCATCTTCGTCATGCGGGCGCTCGGCGAGCTCGTCGCCGCCGACCCGAACCCCGGCGCCTTCTCCCACTACGCCGGCAAGGCCATGGGCCCGGCCGCCGCGTTCGCCGTCGGTGCCCTGTGGTGGGTTCAGCTGTGCCTCGTCGTCGCCGCCGAGGCGACCGCCGCCGCACAGATCGTCGCCGGCTACCTCCCGTCGGTTCCGCAGTGGGTGCTCGCGCTCATCATCATGGTCGTCTTCACCGCGATCAACCTCACGACCTCCGGCAGCTTCGGCGAGTTCGAGTTCTGGTTCTCCCTCATCAAGGTCGCCTTCGTCGCGCTCTTCGTCGTCCTCGGTATCGCCCACCTCCTCGGCTGGACCCCGGCGGCTCCCCCGACCGAGATCTTCGCCGACGGCTTCATGCCCACCGGCATCCCCGGTGTCGCCGCCGGACTCCTCGTCGTCGCGTTCGCCTTCGGCGGCATCGAGATCGTCGCCGTCGCCGCCGCCGAGACCTCCGACCCCAGCCGCTCGGTGTCGAAGGCGATCAAGACGATCGTCTGGCGCATCCTCTTCCTCTACATCGGCTCGGTGGCGATCATCGTCCTCGTCCTCGACTGGACCGATCCCCGCCTCGCCGACTCGCCGTTCGTCGCCGTCCTCGACACCGCGGGCCTGCCGTTCATCGCCTCCCTCCTCGCCGCCGTCATCGTCATCGCGCTGCTGTCGTCGATGAACGCGAACATCTACGGTGCCTCCCGGATGTCGTTCTCGATGGCCCGCCGCTCGATGCTGCCGTCCGGCCTCGGCCGCACGAACCGGCGCGGCGTTCCCGTCGCCGCGGTCCTCGCGACGTCCGTCTTCGGCTTCATCGCCGTCGCCCTCAACTACTTCTGGGCCGCCGAGGTGCTCGGCATCCTCCTCCAGATCGTCGGCTCGACGCTCATCGTCACGTGGGTCGCCACCCTCGTCTCGCAGCTCATCCTCCGCCGCCGCGCCGAGGCCGCCGGCACCCCGCTGCCGCTGAAGATGTGGCTGTTCCCCTGGCTGACGTACGCGGCACTGGCCGGCATCGCCGTCATCATCATCCTCGGCCTCACCGTCGAATCTGTCCGCACCCAGATCATCGGCACGCTCATCTTCACCGCCGCCCTCTACCTCATCGGCATCGCCGTGACCCGCCGCAAGCGGGCGAAGGGCATCGTCGCCGAGGTATGACCGTCAGAGGGGCATCAGTCGGTCCTCGTCGCCGAGGTGGTCCTCGAGTCGGCCCCGCACCGCGCAGTCAGCGCGGTGCGGGGCCGTTCTTTGTGTTTCCATCATGGAAACATTGATGTAGAGTTTCCTCTATGGAAACACAACAGACCTCAGACCACGACCGAGAAGAGGCGCGCCGAGCACTCCTCGCTGCGCGCCGGGAGGAAAGGAAGACCTCCTCCGGACACATCCCCAAGTGGCTGCTCGTGTACGGCGCAGCCTTGAACTTCGGCTTCGCCTGGACCAACCTCGCGGTACCACCCGGTTCAGCGATCGCTCTCGGCGCGGTCATCGCGCTCACCGCTGCCATGGTCGTCCAGGTCGTTCTTCTCGTGAGGTATGTGTGGTGTCCGAAGGGGTATCGATTCGTCAGAATCCAGTGGAAGGTCCTCCTCACACTTGCCTGCATTGCGATGCTGCTTGTCGGCGGGACGTCCGTGGTGGCGTCACTGTTCGGCAATGACAGAGACACCGTGTCCGGTGTCTGGTCGATCATCGCTGGCCTTCTCTGCCTCCTCCCGGTCCTCCTCGACGCGGCCGAGAAGCACTGGCCGAAGCGCAAAGGACACCGCAGTGCCTGACGCCGAATTCAATCCGCTCATCCACGCCCCGATCCGCTTGCGCATCTGCGCAATGCTGTCGCAGGCGAAGGGCATCGAATTCGGGGAGATCCAGTCTCGCCTCGACATCTCCAAATCGGCGCTGAGCAAGCACCTGTCACAGCTCATCGACGCAGGCTACGTCGACGAGACGAGCATCGTCCGGCTCGGCCGCTCGCGGCAGTGGCTGTCGCTGACACCGGCGGGTCTCTCCGCCTACAGATCCCACCTCGCCGCGCTGCGCAGCATCATCGACGCCGACGACTGATGACGTCCCCCGACTCGCCCGGACTGACGCTTCAGTCCCTACCCGGCGGGCGCTGAGTTCTCAGCGCCCGCCAATGCGCTCCCGCAGTTCATCGGCCAGCGCGCTCAATGCCTCGTGTTCGCGGGCCGCGCTGATCCACCCGTCGAGCATCGCGAGCGTCTGGCCCTCGTGTCTGGCGAAATGGCGACCGGCATACTCACGCATCGGGATCGGCGAGATCCGGTCGGCAGCCTCGAGCACCATGCGGGCGACCGCCGGCACGACCGGCACCGGCATTCCGGTGACGGCACGGACCGCCTCGGCGGCGGCAGCGCTCGGCAACCGCAGATGATCGAGCAGCCGATCCCACTTCCCTCCCCCGGCACTCAGCTGCGCCACGTACGGAATGAAGAGCGCCGGTGAGGCGATGAGGACGTCGAGCGGCACGGTGATGACGACCGGACCGAGCTCACGCGCCAGTGCGCGGAGCGGTTGCTTCGGACCGGCGGCGAGGAAGACCGGTGCCCCGAACGGCGACCAGAACCGCACCTCATGACCGTGCTCGATTCCGGACCCGGCATCGAGCCGTTCGGAGAGGAACGCCGGGGAGAAGACGACGACCTCGGCGCCGGGAAAGAGCCCCTTCGCGATGTCGACGTCCCCGTCGACTTGGCTCGTGATGGCCAGCCACCGCGGGGCGACGGCCCTGATCGCCGAGGCGACCGCCGCGTCGAGATCGCCCGGTCGAGTGGTGAGGACGACGAGATCCCACGTCGTCGGCACGCGACGGCGCGTGCGCTTCCCGTGCTGGGCAGCGGCGCGGGCCCGCGCCACCGAGACGCCGGTCCCGAGGGAACCCGACGCGCCCGTGTCATCGTCGGCCGCAGCGATCCGGAATCCGCTGGCGTCGTCGATGCCGGCCCAATCGGTGACCGTCACCCGCCTCGTCGCGGCGACCTCGGTGACACTCCAGCCGGGTTCCCCGGTGTCCGATTCGCTCAATGCCTCCAGCCACCGCACCCGCCGCGGATAGGCAGCCCGCGGTCGCTCGAGCGGGGTTCGGGTGACGACGACCGTCTCGTGCCGGTGACCGAGCAGCGCAGCGCCCGCGAGGCCGACCGCGCCCGCACCTTGGAAGAGGATTCTCATGGCCGGTACACCAGCGCATTCGCGATCGCGGCCACGCCCTCACCGCGACCCGTGAGACCGAGCGCATCCGTCGTCGTCCCCGACACGGACACCTCGGCGCCGACCGCCTGGCTCAGCGCCTGCTGCGCTTCGCTGCGCCGTTTGCCGATCTTCGGGCGGTTCCCGATGACCTGGACGGCGATGTTGCCGATCTCGAACCCGGCTGCGCGGACGAGTCGGGCCGCCTCGGCGAGGAGGCTCACCCCGGACGCTCCGGCGAACTCCGGGCGATCGACGCCGAAGTGCGCACCGAGGTCGCCGATGCCGGCAGCGGAGAAGAGCGCATCACAGCACGCGTGCGCGGCGACGTCGGAGTCCGAATGGCCGTCGAGGCCACGCTCCCCCGGCCACAGGAGGCCGGCGACCCAGAGTTCGCGGTCAGGGTCGTCGGCGAACGCATGGACATCGACACCGATTCCGGTCCGGGGAATGGTCATCGCATGGCTCCTAAACGGTGAGGCAGTCATCTGCGCGGTGAGGCAGTCGTCGACTTCCAGGATAGGTGCCGGCCAGCGCGCACGCCTGAGCTCTCACACCGAGGCGGGATGCGCCCGGCCGCGCTCGCGGGCGATGTGCTCGGCGAGGACGAGGTCGAGCGGGTACGTGATCTTCAGCGATTCCTCATCCCCGGGCACCGCGACGACATCGACGCCGAGGCGCTCGACGAGTCCCGCGTCATCCGTCGCCTCGCGGGCGCCGGCACCGAGTGTCCGGACTTCCTCCCGGTAGCTCGCATGGGCGCGGCGCAGTGTCTCGGCGGTGAAGCCCTGCGGGGTCTGAACCCGGCGCAGACTCCCCCGGTCGAGGTCGCCGCGGAGGACTTCGACCTCGGCGGCGTGCTCCTGAGGTGGAATCGGCTGTTCCCGAGGTGGATCCGGCTCGAGATCGGCGTCATCGTCGAGCGGGATTCGCCTCGGGGACTCCTCGGCCCGGCGGACGGTGTCGATCATGGGCAGGACGGGCACGACCGCCTCGGCGCCGGATGCCACAGCAGCGGTCACCCGATCGAACACGGATGGCGGAGTGAGCGCGCGGGCGGCATCGTGGACGAGGACGATATCCGGGTCACCGGCTGCCGCGAGGGCCGCCTCGACGGACGCGACGCGGTCGGCGCCCCCGGGGACGACGATGATCTCGATGGCCTCCGGGGGGACGCGGTTCTCGTGGACACCCGCACCGCCGTGGGCACCCGCATCACTGCCGGCAACCCCGTCGGCATCTGCACTACAACCGAGCCCCGCACCACCGGACCCGCCACCCCCGGAGAACCGTCGGCGCACCTCGGCGACCTCCGCCTCGGCGAGGGACACAAACACCTCGGGAGCCGCGACCACGATCGTGGTGGCGACTCCCGAGGTGATGATGGCGTCAAGACTGTGCGCGAGCAGAGTGCGACCGTCCACCTGGACGAAGGCCTTCGGCTCGGTGTGCCCCAAGCGCGTGCCCGACCCTGCGGCCGGGACGATGACGCAGGTGCTCAGGACGCGAGCACTTCGTCGAGGAGCGCTTCGGCTTCGGACTCCTCTTTCTTCTCCGCGAGTGCGAGCTCGGAGACGAGGATCTGGCGAGCCTTCGACAGCATGCGCTTCTCACCGGTCGACAGTCCGCGGTCCTGTTCACGGCGCCAGAGGTCACGGACGACCTCGGCGACCTTGATCACGTCACCGGACTGCAGCTTCTCAAGATTCGCCTTGTACCGGCGAGACCAGTTGGTGGGTTCCTCGACGAATTCCGCCCGCAGGACGTTGAAGACCTTCTCCACACCCTCTTCGCCGACGACGTCACGGACGCCGACGAGATCGCAGTTCTCCGCGGGGACCTCGATGACGAGGTCACCATGGGCGACCTGGAGCTTGAGATACAGTTTCTCCTCACCTTTGATGGTTCGTTGCCTGATTTCTTGGATTGTCGCTGCACCGTGATGTGGATAGACAACAGTGTCGCCGACCTGGAAACTCATATTCTCTTCAAACCCCTTTCGCGGAATCCCAGTTTACCATGAGGCGCGCCACAGAAATCGTCCAGGATGGGGTTTCCTCATGCTAGGCTCGGCCTTTTTGGCCGCAGTCGTCAGGATCTCGCCGAGGCGGCCCAGGCCTCCCAGCGGACGCGCAGAGAACAACGGTCAGGTTGTCGCCTTCGTCACCGTCGGCCACGTCGTCAGCCGGGCAACTCGTGTTGGCGTCAGCGCCTCGGGAAGTTCACAGACAAGGTTCTACAGCTGGTCAAAAACCGGGTAGTATACAGACGGATCTTGTATTGCCACTTCAAGGAGCACAATGAAACGGCACAACCGCGCAGCTCTCGCACTTGCCGCCCTCGCGCTCGTCATCCCCGTCAGCGGATGCGCGAGCCTGATCTCCCCCCAGCAGACCGCTGAGTACCGCTACAACGGCGGCGACGGCGCGTGGGGAACGGTCGGCGACGTCGAGGTGCGCGGCCTCCTGCTCATCATGGACGAGAGCGGCGAGGGCCCGGCCCAGCTGTTCTTCACGCTCATCAACAAGGGCACCGAGGCGGCCGACGTCACGGTCGCGGTCTCCGGAGACTCCTTCTCCGAGTCGGTTCCCGCCGGCGAGACCTTCATCCAGGATCCCGAGAGCCCCCAGTCGACCGACAGCGAGCAGCTCATCGTCGACCCCATCGACGCGAAGCCCGGTGACCTCGTCGACGTCACCGTCTCCACGGGCGGCCAGGAGCAGACCATCGAGACCCAGGTGCTCTCCAACGTCCTCCCCTACTACGAGGAGTACCTCCCGTCGGAGTCGCCGTCGGCGGTGCCGACCGACGACGCCACCGAGGAGACCTCGACCGAGGGCACCGGCACCGAGACCTCGACCCCGACCGAAGGCGCCGCGAGCACCGAGGGCACAACGTCGACCGAGGGCACGACCGCGACCGAAGGCACCGCTGCCGCCAACGGCTGACGCCGCGTGCCGGGCCGCACCGGCCTCCCGGCGCACACAGTCTGCGCCACAGCACGAAGGAGCCGCTCACCTCAGGTGAGCGGCTCCTTCTGTATCTGTATGGGTCTGTATCTGTACGGGTCTGATCTGTGCTCTTCTGGGCCCGTTACGCCTCGAACTTGTACCCGAGGCCGCGGACGGTGGTGAGCAGCTGCGGCTCGGACGGGTTCTGCTCGACCTTCGCGCGCAGGCGCTTGACGTGGACGTCGAGGGTCTTCGTGTCCCCGACGTAGTCCTCGCCCCAGATCCGGTCGATGAGCTGACCGCGGGTCATCACGCGCCCGGAGTTGCGGACGAGGATCTCGAGGAGCTCGAACTCCTTGAGCGGCATCGACAGCTCCTCCCCGCGGACGGAGACGACGTGGCGCTCGACATCGATCCGGACCCCGCCGGCCTCGAGGATCGAATCGTCGAAGCTCTCGGCTTCGACGTTGCGCCGCAGCACCGCGCGGACGCGGGCGAGGAGCTCACGCGAGGAGTACGGCTTCGTCACGTAGTCATCGGCCCCGAGCTCGAGGCCCACGACCTTGTCGATCTCCGAGTCCTTGGCCGTGAGCATGATGATCGGCACGTTCGACTTCGCCCGCAGCTCGCGGCACACTTCGGTGCCCGAGGCACCGGGCAGCATGAGGTCGAGGAGGACGAGATCGGCCCCGTTCCGGTCGAACTCCGCGAGGGCCTTGAGGCCGTCATCGGCAACGGTCACCTCGTACCCCTCCTTGCCGAGCAGGTACGACAGCGGATCCGAGAACGAGTCCTCGTCCTCAACAAGCAGAATTCGAGTCACGTCGTGAGCTTCCTTTGTTCGCTTCCAGTGGGCAAAACCTGGGCGGTCCCATTCTCCTCCGGGCCCTCACCGTTGTCACCGCCGCCCGCCGAGGCGGTCCCCGGGTCCCCATCGACCCTATCGTCACCGGTTTGTTCGTCAGCGGGCTGTCCGGCGGCGGACTGTTCGTCACCGGTCCGTTCGTCAGCAGGCTGTTCGTCGGCGTTCTGCTCGCTCCCGGCTCGCGCCGAGTCGCCCTCGCCCCGCACCGCGTCGCCCCCGGCCTGCGCCGAATGCTCGAGCAGCACCCCTTCAGGCGCCGTCGAGGTCGCCTCGGCGACGGTCTGCGTGCCGGCCAGCGGCAAGACGATCGTGAACGTCGACCCCTTGCCGAGCTGGCTCCACACCCTGACCTCGCCGCCGTGGGTGGCGACGATGTGCTTGACGATGCTCAGCCCGAGGCCCGTGCCGCCGGTGATCCGCGAACGGGCGGGATCGACGCGGTAGAAGCGCTCGAAGACCCTCTCCGTGTCCTGCCGGGACAGTCCGATGCCCTGGTCGGTCACGGAGATCTCGACGCGTTCGTCGACGAGTTCGACGCCGACGCCCACGCGGGTGCCGTCGGGCGAGTAGTTGATCGCGTTGTCGATGAGGTTGCGCACCGCATTGACGAGAAGTTCGTAGTTGCCCTCGACGAGGAGGCTCGAGGGCGGGGCGATCTCGATGTGGATCCGCTTCGCCTCGGCGCGGGTGTGCGCGCGGTCGGCGGCGTCGTCGATGACCTCGGCGGCCGAGATCTTCTCCGTCGTCGACGGGGCGGCATGGTCCTGGACGCGGGAGAGGTCGATGATCTCCTGGACGAGCTGGGTGAGGCGCTTCGATTCGCGCTGCATGCGTCCGCCGAAGCGCTCGACCGCCGCCGGATCGTCGGAGAAGTCGGTGACCGCCTCGGCGAGGAGGGCCATCGCCCCGATCGGGGTCTTGAGCTCGTGGGACACGTTGGCGACGAAGTCCCGGCGGACAGCGTCGACGCGCTTCGACTCGGTCTGGTCGTCGCAGAGGACGAGGATGAACGCGGTGCCCAGGGGCGCGATCCGCGCGTGGAGGTAGCGGAGGACGGCGTCGGAGGCCTCCCGCTTCTGTTCGAGGTCGATCTCTTCGATGAGTCCCCGCGCGCGCACCCGCTCGACGACCTCGAGCATCTCCGGTGACGTCAGGGAATGCCCTCTGACCAGGCCGAACGTATAGGCGGCCGGGGAGGCTTTGACGACGTCGTCGCCGGCGTCGAGGACGATCGCCGCCGATTGGAGGACGGCGAGCACCTCGGCGATGCCCTCGGGCAGATCGTCTTCGGAATGCAGGTCGGCAGCATCGCGGGAGCGTTCGCTGAAACGGAACGCCAAAATGCCCGCTATGCCGAGTCCCAGGCCGACGATGCCGGTCAGGACCGCTACAATCAAGAGATCCACGTGAACAAGCTTAGGCGCAGTCCGCTTGCCGGTCGCACCGGATTCACCCGCTGACAGGGCTTTTGGCGAGGAATTCACCGAACCGCCAGTTGCCGTTCACACGGCGATGGAAAGCTGAAGTCAGTGTGCCTGCCGGGACAAGCCGCACTGTCGAGCAGTCCGAGCACGGCCGATCCCGAGATCTGCGCCACGCACTCTCACCTCGCACGAGACAAAGGAAGCATCCTCAATGCGCGAAGTCTTCAGGAATGAGCTCGATGAGCTGGCCACCCAGCTCGTCGACATGTCCACCAAGGTCCTCGACTCGATCCGCCTGGCGAATCAGGCCCTGCGGAGCAACGACCTCGAGCTCGCCGAACGCGTCATCGAAGCCGACGCGAAAATCGATGCCATGCAGCACACCCTCGACCAGCAGGCCGCCGAGATCCTCGCCCTCCAGGGACCCGTCGCCTCCGATCTGCGCGCCGTCATCGGCGCGTTGCGGATGAGCGCCTCGCTCGAGCGCATGGGCGACCTCGCGCGTCACATCGCCCAGCAGGTGCGCATCCGCTACCCCGAATCCGCGATCCCCAAGCACTTCGAGCCGACGTTCCTGCGGATGGGCGATTCGGCGGAGAAGATCGCCGAGGCGACCGAGAACCTCCTCAACAACCCCGGCCTGTCGATGGTCCCGACGATCAACGCGATCGACGAGGAGCTCGACGAGCTCCACCTCTCCGTCTTCGCGCAGCTCGCCGACGCTCCCGCCGAGGATCTCGCCCCGCGTCACATCGCCGACGTCACGCTGCTCTCGCGCTACTACGAGCGCTTCGGCGACCACGCCGTGTCGGTCTCGCAGAAGGTCGAATACCTGCTCACCGGCAACTGGGAGCCCTACCTGTCCCGGAAGTGAGCGCTCTGCCGGGCAGATGACGACGACGATCGCCGAGGTGGTTGACCCACCTCGGCGATCGTCGTTTCCATGTCTGCTCGGCACATCCCTGCTCGGTCCATCCCTTCTCGGCACATCAGGGTCCCCCGCTCACCCCCGCGACGGCGTCCGCGGACGTCTCACGGGCGACGACGTCACGTCGGCGCCGGCGGAGCACGCCCCTGATCCCCCGGGCGATCGTCCGATGCACCCCTGTCGTCACCGCGACGCCGAGGATGAGGAGGGCCCCGCCGATGAGTTCGGGCACGGTCGGCCGGTCGCCGAGGACGAGCCACGCCGCCCCGACCCCGACGGGCGGGACGAGGAGCGTGAACGGAGCGACCTGCGAGGCGGGGAAGCGGGCGAGCAGGGAGTTCCAGATGACGTACCCGATGAGCGAGGCGACGCCGGCGGTGTAGACGACCGAGGCGAGGACGCCCCACGTCGGGTGCGCAAGCGAGCGGACCACCTCGGCGGGGCCGTCGATGAGCAGGGAGAGCCCGAGCATCGGCAGCGGCACGACGAGACCCGACCACACGGTCATCTGCAGGCCGCTGATGCCCGGCTTCACCCCACGGGCGATGACGTTGCCGATCGCCCAGGACAGTGCCGCACCGAGGCAGACGACGAAGGCGACGACGGGGATCGACGCCTGGAGGCTCAGGCCGATGACGGCGAGGCCGGCGACCCCGATGAGGATGCCGAGGATCTGGCGCCGGTTGGGGATCTCCCGCAGCGCGAGCGCGGCGACGAGGACGGTGAAGGCGGCCTGGATCTGGAGGATGATCGAGGACAGCCCGACCGGGAGGCCGAGGAAGAGCGAGGTGTAGAGGAGCCCGAACTGCCCGGCGGACATGAAGACGCCGATGAGGAGGATGCGCCCGAAGCTGCCGCGCGGGAAGCGCACGAAGAGGATCGCGGGGATGACGACGACGGTGAACCGCGCCGCGACGAGGAGCAGGGGCGGCCAGTCCCGGAGTCCGAAGTCGATGAAGATGAAGTTGACGCCCCAGAGGACGACGACGAGGAGGGCGAGGAGGTAATGGACGGGGCGCATGACTTCAGGATCTCAGCGCGCAGCTATAAAATCCATTGAAAGTCACTCCGGTCATTCATTACGATATTTTGATGATCGATATCGTCGCCCTGCGCACCCTCGTCGCCCTCGACGGGCTCGGGTCCGTCACCGCCACGGCCGACTCCCTCGGCTACACGCCGGCCGCGGTCAGCCACCAGCTGCAGAAGCTCTCGCGCTACCTCGGTGCCCCGGTCACCGAGCGCACGGGCCGCGGCATCTCGCTCACCCCCATGGGGCGCGAGCTCAGCAGCCGCGGGGCGCAGATCCTCCACGACCTCGAGGGCATCGAATCCGAGGCCCGGGCCCGCTCGGGTGACCCGCGCGGCCGGATCACCGTCGGCGGGTTCTCCACCGGCATCCGCGGCCTGCTCGTCCCCGCGCTCCCCCGGCTCGCCGAGGCCGCGCCCGAACTCACGGTGACGAACGTCGAATCCGACCCGGATGAGCTCATCGAGATGGTCTCGGCGGGGCGGATCGACGCGGCCCTGATCTTCGACTGGAACAGCTCCGCCCTCCGCCTGCCCTCGACCCTGACCTCGGAGATCATCGCCGTCGACCGCGCCGACATCGTCATGCCGCGTGACCATCATCTCGCCTCGCGCGCCGAGGTGACGCGTGCCGATCTCGTCGGTGAGGTCTTCGTCTCCGCCCCGCGCGGGGCGGTGTGCCATCGCTGGCTCGTCGCGCTCTTCGAGGATCTCGGCAGCGAGCCGCGGGTCGAGTACTGGGCCGTCGAGTACGACACCCAGGTCGAGTTCAGCCGGTCGGTCGGCGCGCTCGCGCTCGTTCCCCGGCTCGGTCGCCCGCACCTGCCCTCCGATGTCACGGCGGTGCCGCTCGATGACCCTTCGATCGCCCGGTCGATCCACACCGTGTGGCGGCGGTCGATGACGAACTCCCCGGCGATCGCCGTCCTGCGCAGGCAGATGCAGGCGATCGCCGGGGAGTTCGCGGAACGCTGAGGCTCCGGCTCAGCCGGGTTCAGGGTCAGGTCGGCCGGGCTCCCAGCTCAGGCTCAGCGGCCCTGGTTCGCGACCTTGCCGATCGCTTCCTCGGCCGCGGCGGGATCGAGGTAGGTGCCGCCCAGGGTGACCGGCGTGAAGTCGTCGGTGAGCTCGTAGTGGAGCGGGATGCCGGTGGGGATGTTGAGTCCCGTGATGTCCGCGTCGGAGATGCCGTCGAGGTGCTTAACGAGGGCCCGCAGCGAGTTGCCATGGGCGACGACGAGGACGGTGCGGTTCTCGGAGAGCTCGGGGACGAGGACGTCGTACCAGTACGGCAGGAGACGGTCGATGACGTCGGCGAGGCATTCGGTGCGCGGCACCGAGTCGCCGAGGTTGGCGTAGCGCGGGTCGCCGACCTGCGAGAACTCAGAGGCGTCGGAGAGCGCCGGCGGCGGGGTGTCGAAGGAGCGACGCCAGGTCATGAACTGCTCGTCGCCGAACTCCTCGCGGATCTCCTTCTTGTCCTTGCCCTGCAGCGCACCGTAGTGGCGTTCGTTGAGTCGCCAGCTGCGGTGGGTGTCGAGCCACGAGAGGTCGGCGGACTCGAGGGCGAGGTTCGCGGTGAGGATGGCCCGCTTGAGGCGGGAGGTGTGGACGACGTCGGGGATGAGATCGGCTTCGCGCAGGAGCTCTCCGGCGCGCTTGCCCTCGGCCCGGCCCTTGTCCGTGAGGGTGACATCGACCCAACCGGTGAACAGGTTCTTCTGGTTCCATTCGCTCTCGCCGTGGCGCAGCAGGATGAGGTTATGCGTCATGGCCCCTATTTTCGCACGGGCGGCGTCCCCCACTCGACGGTTCCATGATGTGGTAGTCCGTCTTGCCTGACGGGACGACGGGGCTAGTATTCGGCTATGTCCGATTCAGCACAGCACCCGAGTCCCGCCGCGGCGCAGACGGCCCGAGCCGACCGCAGTTCGATCATCGCCGTCACCGCCCTGCCGGTCCTCGTCATCCTCGCCGGCGTCCTCGGCTTCCTCAGCCCGGACACGTTCACCCCGCTCGCGCCGACGATCACGTGGAGCCTCGGCGTCGTCATGTTCTTCATGGGGCTGACGCTGACGCTGCCGGACTTCGCGCGGATCGCGAAGCGTCCGTGGATCGCCCTCCTCGGGGTCGTCACGCAGTATGTCGCGATGCCGCTGCTCGGGCTCCTCGTCGTCACCGTCTACGATCTGCCGCCGGAGATCGCCGTCGGCGTCATCCTCGTCGGCTGCGCGCCGGGCGGCACGGCCTCGAACGTCGTGACGTATCTGGCGAAGGGCGATGTCGCGCTGTCGGTGTCGGTGACGACGCTGTCGACGCTCATCGCTCCCGTCCTCACCCCGCTGCTCACCCTGTGGCTTGCGGGGTCGTACATGGACGTGCCGTTCTGGTCGATGTTCGTCTCGATCTGCCAGACGGTGCTCGTGCCGGTCATCGTCGGTGTGCTCGTCCGCCTCGTCGCCTCCCGGTTCGTCGACCGGATCGCCCCGGCGCTGCCGTGGCTCGCCTCGGTGGCGATCGCCTACATCGTCGCCATCGTCGTCGCCGGTTCGGCCGGGTCGATCGCCACGGCGGGCATCCTCGTGCTGCTCGCGGTCATCACGCACAATGTGCTCGGGCTCGCTGTGGGCTACGGCGTGGCCGCCGCGTGCCGTCTCGATACGCCGACCCGCCGGGCGCTCTCGTTCGAGGTCGGTCTGCAGAACTCCGGGCTCGCCTCGACGCTCGCGACGACGTACTTCTCTCCGCTCGCGGCGCTGCCGGGTGCCGTCTTCAGCGTGTGGCACAACGTCTCCGGTGCCGTTCTCGCCTCGATCTTCGCACGTCTGCCCTACGGCAAGCCCCCGGCGGATGCGTCACACACCGCGCCCACGCGGCAGGACGCGTGAGGGCGGCGTTGGGAGGATTCGACGCATTCACCGCGCAGTCACTCGACATCGACGGTGGGCGGTTCGTCGTCAGGCGAGCTGAGTCACGGGATCTGCCGACTCTCGTCGGTCTCCTGCGCAACGACTCCCTCGGAAGCCAGCGCGAGCACCTCGACGATGGCGACCTCACGGCCTACGAGCAGGCGTTCGACCTCATCGCTGCGGATCCGAACCAGCTGCTCGTCGCGGTGGACGCTCTGCCCGACGCCGACGTGGCCGGGCCGAGCACGGTGGATGTGAGCGGCTCGGCGCGAGACTCCGCGATCGTCGGCACCCTTCAGCTCAGCCTCATCCCCGGTCTGGCACGAACCGGTGCCCTGCGACTGCAGATCGAGGCGGTGCGGATCGCTCCCGCATTCCAAGGACGAGGGCTCGGACGCGCAGTCTTCGAGTGGGCGCACAGCTGCGGCAGAACCGCAGGAGCGACCCTGGTGCAGCTGACGACGGACAAGTCACGCACTGACGCTCACCGGTTCTACGATCGCCTGGGCTACGTCGCCAGCCACGAGGGCCTCAAGCGTCAGCTCTGAGCCTGCGCCCCGCACCGCGCCGGCACGGCAGGATGCATGAGGGCTCACATCCACTTGACGCCGTCGACCTCGAATTCGCGGATGCGGTAACCGATCATCTCGGCGAGGAGGTCAGCGGGGATCTCCTCGTCATAGGGCAGCTTGATCGAGCCCTTGCCCGTGTCGAAGCCGGAAAGCCGATCCGCGAAGGCCTCCTTCGTGCTCGGAGTGAAGACGAAATTCGCATGGTGCGTGTACCCGGCGAAGACGAAGAGGATCGAGTCGAGGAAGTACGCGGGGTTGCCCCATTTGATGCCCTCGCCGGCGGTCGGGGCGTGCTCCCGGCTGAGATCGCGCAGCTGCGTGAGAAAGTCGCGCTGGGACTCCGAGTCGAAGGTCGCGATGTATTCGTCGACGGTGCCCGGCTTGCTGAGATCGACGCGTTTGATCATCGCCGCTGCCCGTCGTCAGTTTCGCCGTCGTCTGGCGCGGTCGCGTCCGAGGGCTCAGCCGCCTCGGTGCGCTCAGCGGCCTCAGACTGTCCGGAGCCGCGCGTTCCCGCCTGCTCCGATCCGGGCGACTCCGGGCGCTCCGGTCCGATCGTGCCGAGGAACTCATTGTCGGGACCGGCGAGCACATGCTCGAATGCGGCGAGGTTCCGGGTCGACTCCCCGCGGCTGACCCGCCACGCCCACTCCTTCTTCATCCCCGTGAGGAAGCCGATGAGGAGGAGTTCGTTGAACGATTCGTCGGCGACAGTGAGGAACTCCCCCAGCAGTCCGTCGAGGTCATCGAGCAGCCGATGCGCGGGCACCGTGGCCCTGAGGTAGACGTCGCCGAGGTGGTCGACCCCGAACGCGGTCGCCGCGAGCTTCATGTTCTTCCGCAGCAGCCAGCGGTTGAACTCCGCGGCGTTCTCATCCGGGTGGCGGATGACGAACGCGGCAAGCTCGGCGGTCCGGGCCGAGATGACGATCGAGACCGTCGTCTTGAGCTTCCGCTCGCCGGGCAGTACGACCGCGATCGACGAGTCGTCGACGCTGTCGACCTCGACCTCGTTCGCTGACGCCCACTCGGTGATGCCGGACATGATCGCACTCGTCGGCGTCTCGCTCGTCGGCGTTTCGGCCGTCGGCGTCTCGCTCGTCGGCGTTTCAGTCGTCGCCGCCGGGGTCCCCGGGTGTGCGGACTCGGGCCCTGTCATCAGCGCGATCCCCCGCACAGGCCGGGAGCGGCGAGGTCCCGCGGGGCCGGCTCGGCCGCTTCGGCGAGGGCGTCGAGCACCGTCGCCACCGTCGTGTGCCAGTCGAACCGCTGCGAACGGGCCACCGCGTGCTCGCCGAGTTCGGCGCGCAGCTGCGCGTCGCCGAGCAGCCGCTCGAGGGTGAGCGCCCAATGGCGCGGGTTGTGGTCGGCGATGAGGAGACCGGAGAAGCCGTTCTCGACGACCTCCGGCAGACCGCCCACCGCCGAGGCGATCGCGGGCAGCCCCGAGGCCGCGGCTTCGGCGGCGACGAGCCCGAAGGATTCGCTGCGGGACGGGACGAGGAGGACATCGGCGGCACGGTAGTAGGTGACGAGATCGGCCGCCGGCACCGGCTGCCTGACCTCGATGTGCGGGTCAACGGCGACCGCCGCCGAGAGCGCGGCGTGGAAGTCCGCGGTGTGGAAGTCCGCGGTGTGGAGATCAGAGTTTCGGAGATCCGCGGTCCGGAGGTCCGTCGTCCGGCGTTCGGGTGCCGCGGCCTCAGCGCCGAGGTGGTCGGAGGAATCGGCCGGTTCGGTCCACCCCGAGGCGGCGCCGAGGAGGATCCCGCGGGTGGACGCCGCCGGCGCCGGATTGTTCTCCTGCAGGCAGGCGAGGGCGTCGACGACGACGTCGGTGCCCTTGATGAACTGCATCCGCCCGACGTAGAGGACGAGATGCTCGTCGGCGGCGATGCCGAGCTCCCGCCGCGCCGCAGCCCGGGAACCGGGTGAGAAGAGGTCGTGGTCGACCCCCGGGCGGGCGACGATGACGGAGTCCGGAGCCGCACCGAGCTCCCCGATGAGGTCGCGGCGCTCGGCCGGGGTGTTGGCGACGAGGAGGTCGACGCGGTGGGCGATGCGCTCCTCGGCCCGCAGGCGCCGGGGCGATTCGTCCTCGGTCTCCGAGTCCCGGTTCTTCACGGCGCCGATCGTGTGCATGCTCGCGATGAGCTGCGGGCGGACCCGGGTAACGTCATTGCCAGTGACGAGCGCCTGTGCCCGCAGGGCCGCCTCGGCGGAGATCCAGTAGTGCGCCCACACGAGGTCAGCGGCGGCATACGCGGGATGTGCTGCGAGCAGGCGCGCGAGGTCGTCGATCCGCCCGGCGAGCGCCTCCTTCGTCGTGGCGTCCGTGCGCAGGCAGTGGAGGCGGATGTTCTCGGACAGCGTCACGGTCTCGGCGTCGGGCTGTTCGGTTCCGTTCCCGTTCGGGTCGGCGGTGAAGACGTCGACCACGTGCCCCATGGCGGCAAGTGCCCTGACCGTATGGTCGACGTAGACGTTCATCCCGCCCGCGTCGCCCTGCCCCGGCTGCGCCGCGGGTGAGGTGTGGAGGGAGAGGACGGAGATGTGCACGGTCGCCAGTCTAGCCAAAGAACTCGCTGAGGATTCGGCGGACCTCATGGCGGCCGCGCCACAGGATCGATCCGGCGGGCAGGACCTCGAGGCGTGAACCGGGGACGGCGGCGGCGATCTCCTCGGCGATGAAGACGGGGTGAGCGGGGTCGTCCTCATGGGTGAGGACGAGCACCTCGCCCGCGAACTCGCGCAGCCGGGTGAGTCCGGCATCGAACTCGGCGGGGTCGCCGACGCCGGCGGCGGCGATCTCGAGGGCGAGACCGAGCCCGTCGGACATGTCGGTGTGGACGAGGTTCTCCGCCTTCGCCCGCGTCCACGCGCGGGCCGGGACGAGGTCGGCCACCTCGGCGGGTTCGCGGGTGAGCATGAGCTCGGTGATGCCGTCGACGTCACCGGCGGCGACGAGATCGCGCAGGGACTCGAGGTACGCGGTGTGGGCGTGAGCCACCTCGGCGGGGAAGCCGGCGAACGATGCGGGCAGGACGAGGGCTACCTTCTCCAGCTGGGCGGCGGCCGGGTGCCCGGTGCTCAGCAGCCGGAGGAGACCGCCGGCGGACATCGAGACGCCGAGGGCCCGCGTCGCGGAGGTCGCGGTGAGAGCGTCGGCGAGCGCCTCGGCGATGAGGCCGTAGTCCCACCCGGGACCGGGCGAGGGTCGGCCGCCGTGTCCGAAGAGGTGGAGGAAGTGCTTCGTTCCCGTGATGCCGGTGCCGAACGGGCGGGTGTCGCGGATCGCGCCGGCGAATCCGTGGCTGAAGAGGGTGTGAGGCTCGCCGGTGCCGAACGTCGAGATGTACCCGGTCTCGGGACCGGGGAGGTTGGCGTCGCTCATGCGCGGGTCAGGCGTTCCGGTTCCGCGGGTCGACGGCCTTGATCTTCGGGCGCACGTCGGTGAGGTAGACGATCGCGCCGACGAGGGCGAGGAGGTTGAGGAAGATGATGCTCTGGCCCAGCGGCGGCAGGGCGATGAGGGCGAGCGCGAGGCCGACCCCGAGGAGGATCACCCAGAACTTCTTGCTCTGCTTGTCCACGGCGCGGTAGTTCTCATCCTTGTACCGGAGCGCATCGACGAACGCCCACAGCTGGACGCCGAACGCGGCGACCGTGAGGGCGAGAAAGACGAGGCGCTGAAAGTCAGCAATGAGTTCCATGCCCACCAGGGTAGCAACCGCCGGTGGCGACGGCATCGGGGCAACTCACAGGATGCCCGAGACCCGCAGACCTGCGCACACGCCCATGGCGAGGACGACGCAGACGAGCATCGGCACCCGCAGGATCGCGGCGAGCACACCGACGCCGACGCCGATGAGGCGTGCCGGGTCGGCAAGCTCGCGGCCGTCGAAGATCGCCGTCGTCGCGAAGACGGCGCCGATGAGGACGACGGTGGCCCGGTCCATCCACTTCGTCACCCGGGAGGTCGGCGCGTCGGGGACGACGTCCGCGCCGGTGGCGGCCGGGTCGTTCGCCGAGGTGGTTGTGCCGTGGGTGGTTGTGCCGTGGGTGGTTGTGTTCGGGGTGGATGTGCTCGCCGAGGTGGTTGTGCCCGGGGTGGATGTGTTCGGGGTGGTCGCGTTCGCCGAGGTGGTTGTGCCCGGGGTGGTTGCGCTCGCCGAGGTGGAGGCGTGGTCGGCGCCGACCGCGACGAGGGCGCGCCGCTTGCCGCGGGTGGCCAGGGCCGCCCCGACCTTGACCCCGGCGAAGCGCATGACGTACGTGCCGATGCTCAGGGCGGCGAGCGCGATGAGGAAGGTCGTCGCGGTCATCGGGTGGCCTCGCTTTCGGGTGCAGTCGTAGTCGGGGCGCCAGGCAGGTCATTACCCTCCCTTTTCCTCATCCTCTTCCCCGTCCCCGTCGTCGTCCTCCGCGAGCGGCCTGCGCGGCGCACCAGCCAGCCGAGCGCGACGACGGCGAACACCGACAGGGAGGTCACCGCGCCGAGGCCGAGCGGCAGAATCGGCGTGAGCAGCACAGCGACGATGATGCCCGCCAAGGTGAGGCAGAGCGTCTTCCGGTTCTTCAGGTCGCCGCGGATGAGGCAGAAGAGGATGATCGGGAACGCGGCGTCGAGTCCGAGCATGTCCGCGTCGATGACGCTGCCGAGCCATTGGCCGACGACAGCACCGGAGGGCCACATCAGCGCGATCGCCGCCCCCATGAGAAGGAAGGCGTGCCAGCGCTGGCGGTCGCCGATTCCGGTCCGAGCGACCGCGGTCGATTCGTCGTTGATCCAGTGGGCGGCGATGAGCGCCCGCCAGTCCTGCGGGAAGAAGGGACCGACGGCCATGCCGAACGCGAAGTTCCGCGAGTTGACGAGGAGACCGGCGAGCACGGCGAGCACCGGGGCGCCGCCGGCGGCGATGACGCCGACGAAGGTGAATTCGGCCGCCCCGCCGAGGGCGAAGGCCGCGAGCAGCAACGTCTGCCACCACGCGAATCCTGCGGTCGCCGAGATCGCACCGTAGGACAGGGCGACGGCGACGATCGTCACCGTGATGATCGCGACGGCGCGGTAGGTCGACGCCGGAAGCACGCGATCGATCGTGCGGAATGGTGAACTCATGTTCACCATAGTGCACACTCGCTTGAGTGTTCGTCAACCCGAACGAGGAACCGCTCTGGTGAACACCACGGTAGGATGGTGGCATGAGTGCAGCTTCGAACGATTCGTCTCTCACCGACCGTGCCGACGACTCATCCCCCGGCGAGGTCGTCCCGGAGGACTCGCGGACGCCGCGGGCCCAGGTCGCTGCGGCGGTGCGGCGCGAACGCCAGCGCGCCGGCCTCTCCCTCTCGGAGGTCGCGCGCCGCGCCGGCATCGGCAAGTCGACGATGTCCGGCCTCGAGGCGGGTACCGCCAACCCGAGCCTCGAGACGATGTGGGCCCTGGCCGCCGCCCTCGACATCCCGCTCTCCCGGCTGCTCGATCCCCCGCAGCACGAGGTCGCCCTCCACCATGTCCGCGACATGCCGAGCCTGCCCTCGACGAGCGCGAACTACGTCGCGACTCTGCTCTCGACGTCCCCGCCGACCGCGCGGCGCGACATCTACTTCATCGCGGCCGAACCGGGCGAGTCACGCAACTCCCACCCGCATCCGGCGGGCACGATCGAGCACGTCATCGTCGGTCGCGGGGCGGCACGGATCGAGGCGCTCGGGCAGTCGTACGAACTCGTCGCCGGCGACTATCTCGTCCATCCCGGCGATCAGCCGCACACGTTCACCGCGCTCGAACCCGGCACGAACTGCATCTTCGTCATCGAGAGCTGACTGACGCTGTCGTCGAGAGCCGACGACCGCCTCGGCGAACTCTGACGCCGTCCTCATCGAGAACTGACGGGACGCGTCACTCCACGGGCGGGCCGTCGGCGTTGTCCTCGGCGAGAGAGGGCAGCCGGTCGTGGGCGGCGTCGTTCGTCAGGCCGGCCGCCTGGAGGAGATCGGCGGCCACGGGCCGCAGGAGCAGGACGAGGGATTCGTCGTGGATGTCCCAGCTCTTCTCCGCCCGCGGATCGAGTTCGCCTGCGGCCTCGGACAGGGCCACCTCGGCGAGGGAGCGGTCGGTGCCCCGACGCAGCGCGATCTCGAGCTTCTTCGCCCCGTCGGCGAGGGATTCGACGTAGTCGGCGATGATCGGCTTCTTCACCCCGAGCTCGGTGATGCCGACGACCCTGCGCGCGATGACGCGGATCGTGCGCATCGCCCGGTCGGAGTAGGTGTGGGCTCGGGAGAGTCGGGTCACCTCGGCGGCATGGCGGCGGCCGCGCGCATTGATCTTCGCGGCCTCCTTCGACACCTGGAGCGATGACCCCCACGAATCGATGATGTCCTGGGTCTCGCGGGCCCGGGTGAGCGCCCGCATCGCGAGTTCGGTGTCGGCCTCCCGCAGCGCCCGCGACATCATCGTCAGCACACTGCTCACCTCGTCGAGAAGGTTCGCCGCGAGCGCCCGCGGGACCTTGCGGGCGTCGCGGGGCATGATGAGGGCGAGGATGATCGCGAAGAGCGAGCCGACGAGGGCGTCGAGGGTGCGCGGGAACGGCAGGGTCGTCGCGGTCGCGGGAACGACGACGACGTAGACGGACTGGACGGCGATCTGCGTGATGAAGATGCCGCCGGAGTTGAGGACCGTGCCGATGACGAGACCGATGATCAGGGTGAGGGCGAGCTGCCAGATGCCGGAGCCGTAGATGTTGACGAGCACCTCGCCGACGAGCACCCCGAAGGTCGCGCCGAAGCCGATCTCGAGCGACCGGCGCAGGCGGCGGTCGGCGACGGGGCCGATGCCCACGGCCGCAGCGACGGCGGCGAGGAACGGGTAGGGATGGCCGAGGACGTAGACGCAGAACGCGTACGCGGCGGTCGCGGCGATGGGGATCTGGATGAGCTGTCCGAAGTTCGCGCCGACGCGTTTGAATCCCATGCGCAGACGGTGGGCGATGATGTTGCCCCCGCGCTTGGCCAGCCCGCTGACCTCGACTTTCGCCATGCTTTCCGACCCCCTCCCGCGCTCGTTGTACTCAGATTACCGGAATTGTGACATGCTAATGTCGGTGCGCCGAGGAGGCTGAAGAATGACGACGAACCTGACCCGAGACGAAGCGCAGAGCCGATCTCATCTGCTCAAGGTCAAGACTTACACCGTACATCTCGATGTGAGCAATGCCGAGTCCGATGCTGATACATTCCTCTCCCGCACCGTCGTCGAGTTCAAGGCTCGCGCCGACGCCCAGACCTTCATCGACCTCATCGCCGACTCCGTCTCCCTCGTCGAGATCAATGG
Organism: Brevibacterium sp. NPDC056726; assembly: GCF_042790515.1. Taxonomy (NCBI): domain Bacteria; kingdom Bacillati; phylum Actinomycetota; class Actinomycetes; order Micrococcales; family Brevibacteriaceae; genus Brevibacterium; species Brevibacterium sp. NPDC056726. The sequence continues at coordinate 359,876 of NZ_JBHTYZ010000001.1, forward strand.
GGAGGACCTCTCCCCCGCCGAGGTGTTCGACGGCGCCCGCATCACGTTTCCCGTCCGTGAGGGGAAGAACACGCTGACTGTCGAGGCGAAGGCGCGGTATTCGACCTCGGGTGAGGGCCTGCACCGGTTCACCGACGCCGCCGACGGCAAGGTCTACCTCTACTCACAGTTCGAACCGACCGATGCCCGGCGGGTGTTCGCGAACTTCGACCAGCCCGATCTCAAGGCGAAGTTCGTCTTCAGCGTCACCGCACCCGAGGCGTTCCAGGTGCTGTCGAATCAGGCCGAGACGAGCCGTGAGGCCACCGGCGACGATGCCGTGACCCATTACTTCGCGCCGACGCTCAAGCAGTCGAGCTACATCACGTGCATCACCGCGGGCCCCTATGAGGGGGCGACGGACACGTGGACGGACCCGGTGACGAAGGAGACGGTCGACCTCGGCGTGTGGACGCGAGCCTCCCTCGTCGATCATCTCGATGCCTCCGACATCCTCGGGATCACGAAGGCCGGTCTCGACTTCTTCAGCGCCGAGTTCGACTACCCCTACCCGTGGGGCAAGTACGATCAGATCTTCGTTCCGGAATACAACCTCGGCGCGATGGAGAATCCCGGCCTCGTCACCTTCACGGACGCGATGATCTTCCGCGACAAGGTCACCGATGCGATGTACGAGTCGCGCGCCAATGTCATCCTCCACGAGATGGCGCACATGTGGTTCGGCGATCTCGTGACGATGAAGTGGTGGGACGACCTGTGGCTCAAGGAGTCGTTCGCCGATTACATGGGCGGGCTGGCGCTCGCCGAGGCGACGCGGTTCACCGACGGCTGGGTGACGTTCGCGCTGCGCCGCAAGGCGTGGGCGTACATGCAGGATCTCTACCCGACGACGCATCCGATCGTCGCCGACATCCCCGATGTCGAGGCGGCGAAGCTCAACTTCGACGGCATCACGTACGCCAAGGGCGCCTCGGTGCTCAAGCAGCTCGTCGCTTACGTCGGGCGGGAGGCGTTCTTCGCCGGGTCCCGGCTCTACTTCAAGCGCTTCGCGTTCGGGAACACGGAGTTGGCGGACTTCCTCGAATGCCTCGCCGAGGCGGCTCCGGAGCGGGACATCGCCGGCTGGGCGGACGCGTGGCTGGGGACCTCGGGGGTCTCGGAGCTCTCGCTCGCCCTGACGACGGGGGACGACAGTGGGTCGACCGGCGACGCTGGGTCAGCTGCCGCTGCTGGGTCGGCTGGGAACGCTGGGTCAGCTGGCGGTGCCGGGTCGGCTGGCGGTGCCGGGTCGGCTGGCGCTGCCGGGTCGGCTGGCGCTGCCGGGTCGGCTGGCGCTGCCGGATCGTCGCAGGATGGTGCTTCCGGACGGAGCGCCGCGTCGTCGCGGGGCGCCGGGGCCGCCCGCGATGCTGCCCGGGCGAGCATCACGGGAGCGCGGATCTCGCAGTCGGATTCGGCGGAGGGTGCGAAGCTGCTGCGGCCGCACACTCTCGAGATCGCGACCCTCGGTCGGGCCGGGCGCGACATCGTGCCGCTCGATTCCGTGGTCTTCGACTTCGCTGAGGAGTCCGCCGAGGTGGAGCAGCTCATCGGTCGCACGCGCGGTGACATCGCCCTCCTCAACTACGGCGACCACGACTATGCACGGGTGCGCCTCGACGAGGCGTCGACGGAGACGGCGGTGACCGCGGTGTCGCGGATCAAGGATCCGCTGTCGCGGGCGCTTGTGTGGTCGGCTCTCGACAATGCGGTGCGCGACGGGCTGCTGCCGGTGCAGAGGTATCTCACGGCGTATGCGCGTAGCCTCGGCAAGGAGAGCAATCCGGGCATCATGGCCGGTCTGAGTCAGACGGCCCTGCTCTGCCTCGATCAGTGGGTGGCCGAACGCAATTTCGAGACGGCGATCTCCGGGCTCCTCGGAGCGGCGCTCGATGCGCTCGCGACGGCGAAGTCGGGGTCGGATGCGCAGCTGCATCTCGCGAATCTCGTCCTCTCGCTGACTGCACGCACGGCGCGCTGCATCGAGGCCAATCCGTCGATCGCCATGGGTCGCGCGTTCGCCACACAGGTGCTCGCGGTGCCGGTTGGCGAGGAGATCGACCGGATGAGCCCCGAGGTCGCCGAGGAGGCGGCATCGGAGGCGCAGCCCGCGGCTGAGGCCGATGCCGCGTCCGGTGCGAGTGCTACGTCCGATGTCAGTGCCGCGTCCGATGTCAGTGCCGCGTCCGACGCCAGTGCTGACGGCTCCCGCGTCGACCGCGCGGCGGCAGCCGGCAAGGGTGCGGACTCGGGCTCGGCCACTGCCTCGCGACGGACCTCTGCACGGGCTGGGGCGAGCGGTCCCGCGGAGCATGCGGCTGCCTCGCTGCCGTTCCGGGGGCTCATCAACGATCACGCCCTGCGGTGGAACGCGCTCACCGCTCTCGTCAGCCTCGGGTGGGCGGACCAGACGGACATCGCCCGGGAGACCCACCTCGACCAGAGCTCCTCGGGTCGACTGCGCGCCGAGACCGCGAGTGCGGCTCTGCCTCTGCCGATCGTCAAGATGCGCGCATGGGAGGCGATCCTCGATGCGGCCCAGCTGAGCAACGATGTGCTCTCGGCGATCATCTCCGGATTCGTCGCCCCTTCTGCGCTGCCGATCACCGAGGTCTACGTCGACGAGTATTTCGAGCGGCTGCGCGGGTTCTGGGCGGACAATTCGATCGAGATCGCGCGGCGGCTCGTGCTCGGGCTCTACCCGCGGTGGTCGGATGACGAAGAGGGCGTCGTCGAGCGGACCGACGCGTGGCTCGAGGAGAACGCCGATGCGCCGGCGGCCCTGCGGCGCCTGCTCATCGAGCGCCGGGACGACCTGGCCCGGGCGATCTTCCTCAAGTCCCGCCAGACCTCGCGGCACTGAGCTCACAGTCGAGCGGCCAGACCGGCCCGGTGCGGTGATGCGCACCTCTCCTGCTCCGCGACGGCCGACGAGGGCCGCGACTCAGCCGTCGATGGTTTCCCACGATGAAGAGGACTGCCCCTTGAACGGGAATGAGAGAATCGATTGATGGATTACTCGCGTGCACGTGAATCCTTGGTCCGGTGGGCGCAGGGTCGCACCGACGTTCGGGCACTCGTGCTGACGGGATCAGCCGCCGCTCACGAGGCCCACCCGCTCTCCGACCGGGATATCGAGGTGTTCACGACGGACATCGACGCGCTCCTGACAGACGAGTCATGGTGGAGCGACCTCGGCGATGTGCTCGTCGTCGAACGGCTCGAAGACGGTGACGGCAACCCCACACGCCTGATCTACTACGCGGGCGGCAAGATCGACTTCACCGTGCTTCCCGCAGATCGCCTAGCAGGTCGAAGCTACACCCGACCGTTCTGTGTACTCCTCGACAAGGACGACAGCGCTGCAACCGCCTCACTGGACGCGTCCTCCACTGCGCCGCCCACGCCCGCGGACTTCGAGGAGTCGATGAACTGGGCGTGGGCGGCGGCTCTGATGCAGGCAAAAGCCATCGTGCGCGACGAGCCCTGGTCAGCGAAACTGCGCGACCAGGACCTGAAAGGCGAACTGCTGCGGATGATCGAATGGGATCACCTCGCCCGGCACGGTCCGGGACTCGACACCCGATACCTGGGCACTCGGATGCGGCAGTGGATGGACACCGATGTCCAGCAAGCGCTCGAACACTGCTGGGGCAGTCTTGACGGTGACGACGCGACACGCGCACTTGTCGCGACCACCGCGCTGTACCGCACCCTCGCCGAACGCACCGCGTCCTCGCTCGACCTCCCGCACTTCGATCACGAGCGAGTCGACGATGAAGTACACGCCATCCTCGGTCTCCGCACTCGTTGAACTGCGCGAGCTGAACAGTACGAGCATCCTCGTGCCCCGCCGCACGTCGGACGACTGAGGTTCGCCGAAACCGACCACTGAGGATGTGACGGGCCGTGCAGTCGTGCGTCTGTGGAAGTGACCTGTCCTCCACCGGGAATGTCAGTGAACCTGACCTTCGCACGGAGCGAAGGCCAGGTCCTTTCTCACAGCCACAGCACCTCTCCGCGGGGAACCCACCGTGGCGATCTCGGTCAGCGGAGCACGTTCACGGTGATCCACCTCGGCGGACTAGCACTCCCATCGAATGCCGGAAGCCGGCCGCAGGATGACTGCGGCCGGCTTCAGCGCGGGAACGAACGGATGCGCATCAGATGATGCGGCGGGCTCCGGAGAACTCGTTGCCCTTGTCCCAGTCCTTCCAGTCGACGACGTAGACCGTCTTCGAGGCATTGGGCGAGTGGATCATCTTGCCGTCGCCGATGTACATGCCGACGTGGTGGACGGTGCCCGAGCTCGTTGAGAAGAAGAGCAGGTCGCCGGCTTTGAGGTCCTTCGACGACACTTCCTTGCCGACCTTCGCCTGGTCGCCGGAGTCGCGCGGGATGCCGATGCCGTGGGCGCGGTAGATGCTGTAGGTGAAGCCTGAGCAGTCGAAGCCGTAGGCGGAGACACCGGCCCACAGGTAGCGGAGGCCGTCGAACTGCTTCGCGGTCTCGACGAGGTCGTCGCCGGAGGGCTTGGCGGGCTTGTCGCCTGCCTCGTAGACGGCGACGTCGTTGACGTCGATCCACGCTGCGCCGCCGCCGGGCAGTGCCACGCGCACGTCCTCGACGTCCTGGGCGATGAGGGGAAGCTCGACGTTGAAGCTCGGGTCGGCTCCCGTGTCCTTCGTGAACTCGATGCCTTCGAGTTCGGCCGTCTTCGCGGTGACGACAGCACGCGGCTGGTCCTTCTTCAGGGAGCCGAAGCGGTCGTTCTCGACGAGCTGCTTCGTCGGCAGCCAGCCGGGGTAGCCCTTGTCGTCCTTCGGGGTGGACTGGTCGTTGACGGCGACCTTCGCCCAGTCGCCCTTGATGTCGAGGACGGTGACGGGCGAGCCGTAGACGGCCTGGGTCTCGGTCTTGCCGGTCAGACCACGGCGCACCTCGGTGTCCTTGAGGTTGTCGTTCCATTTGTCGAGGTCGACGGGCTTGCCGAGCGCCGGTTCGTCGACCTTGCGCGGGGAGGACGTGTCCTTCCACAGCGTGGCAACTGTGACGTCGACGTAGGCGGTCTCGCCCTTCTCGATCTTGCCGTCGGTGATGGGTTCGAGTTCCTGCCCGGGCACGACGGAGGCCGCCATGGTGGACGAGGAGTTCGTCGAAGTCAGATTGCTCGAGATGGCAGGAGCGCCGGCACTGAGCACGAGCCCGAGTCCGAGCGCCGCCGAAACAGCGATTATGGTACGCATTGATTCTCTTTCGGTCTGCGGGAACGACCCGAGGTCGCACCCGCGCGGGGGAAGCCGCCGAATGTTCATTTCTCTGCGTTCCGTCACCCCGCGCACCGACCTGTCTCGGTCGATTCTCAGGGCATCGAAACGATGCACGCAGACGATTCTACTGTCTGACCCGGATATTGTCTCGGGTCAGACGGTGAACAGTCCGTTTCTCGGACTGCCTCTCACCGTTGGAGTCCACCGTTGGAGCTCACCGTTGGGGCTCGCAGCTCAGGCTCACAGCTCGGGGCTCACCGCAGGATCTCACCGGCGAGCAGCTCGAGGGTCTGGATCCGTGCGGCATCCTCGCGCAGGCCCTCGCCGTCCATGGCGCCGGCCACGGGCTGGAGCATGACCTCATCGACTTCGAAGCGGGCGGCAAGCTCCTCGATCTGGGTCGTCGCCGACTGCGGGTCGCCGATGATCCAGTTCTTCGACAGCTCTTCGGCGACCATGCGCTCCTGATCGGTCATCACCGACCGCACGTCATCGCCGGCCAGTCGCAGCGGTCCCATCGCCCCACCGGTGCGCAGCCGAGCCATCTGCAGCATGAAGGGCTCGGATCGCAGCCGGGCCTCCTCCTCGGTGGGTGAGACGACGGCGTTGACGGTGACGAAGGTGCGCGGCTCATCGCCGTAGGCGCCAGGCGTGAAGTTGTCACGGTAGATCTTCATGCCCGTCGTCGCGCCGGCGGCGAAGTGGTTGGCGAAGACGTAGGGCATGCCGAGTTCCGCGGCGAGACGCGCCGAGTACCCCGAGGATCCGAGCAGCCACGGCAGCACCTGGGTGCCCGGGACGGGTGCGGGAGTCGCGCGCAGCGTGTGTTCGCGTCCGCCGTGCAGCGGGATGCGCACACCTTCGGCGGTCATCAGGGCCAGGGTGTCGATGACGTGCTGGGGGAACTGCTCGACGGGGTCGATCGTCTGACCGTTCCGGTCGACCATCCGTCCTTCGCCGAGGTGGCCCCGCATCGCCGCCGAGGTGATCGGATCCGTGCCCGGTGCCCGTCCGATGCCCAGGTCGATGCGGTCTCCATAGATCGCTGCGAGGAGGGAGAAGAGTTCGGCGACGGCGAGTGGGGCGTGGTTGGGCAGCATCACTCCACCCGAGCCCAGCCGGATGCGTTCGGTGCCCTGGCCGAGGTACATGAGTTCGGCTCCGGGCATCGTCGAGGCGATCGACGGCATGTTGTGGTGTTCGGCGACCCAGTAGCGGGTGTATCCGAGTGCATCGGCGGCGCGGACGAGTTCGTGGGACGCGGCGAAAGCGTCCGAGGTGGTCTGCCCGACGCGGACGGGCACGAGATCGAGAAGGGAAAGCTCCATGTTCAGGCCAACAGTCGCCTTGACGCGATCATTCCATGACCTGGCTCACACACGGCGCTGACCAGGATCAATTGCCTGTCCAAGATCGATCGCCTGACCAGGATCGATTGCCTGTCCGGGGGTCCCCTGTCCACGGGGCATCTGCCCAAGAGGCGCCTGTCCGAGGTATGTCTGTCCGAGGGGCGTCTGTCCGAGGTGAGGGCGCACTCGTCCCCTCATGCCGTGGCGGCACTGCTAGCCGAAGAGTGTGTCTGCGATGTCGTCGGCGATGAAGCGGGTGTGGAGGATCGGCCGTCGCGCAGGGTCGATGGTCGCCGGAGGCACCCAGGCGGCCCTGCCGTCGAAGAGCATGATCGTCTCCCAGTCGGTTCGGTCGATGAGGTGGTGGTGATAGCTGCACGCGAGGGTGAGGTTGTTGATGTTGGTCTTGCCGCCCTCGGAGAACGGCACGATATGGTGTGCTTCGCACCAGCCCGGCGGAGTCTCGCAGCCGGGGAACGTGCAGCCTCTGTCTCGTGCGGCGAGAATCGCCAGTTGGTTCTTGTTCGCGTACCGGTTCTCGGTCTCGACGCTCACCGTGCGGCCCTTCTCGCTCATGAGGTGGAAGAAGACGGTCCCGTTGAGCCCTTCGCGGACAGCGGTGTCGATGGGGAAGCTCTCGGCGGCCCCGGTTGTCGCACGACCGCTTCCTTCGGCGATGTCCTCGGCCTTTGCGGTGACGACGAGCGCGAACGGGGCACCTGCTCCGACGTGATCCATTTCGATGCGGCCGATGATCGTCGCGAACCGCTCGTAGATGCGGTTGCGCACGGATGGCTGCGCTCCGGCCATGGGCACAGCGATGCCGTCGTCGCGCATTCCATACCCCGCAGGGACATCTGCGGCGCGCGAACTCTGGGCCGCCGCGACGGGAAGCTGCTGCGGAGTCGGATCGACGGCGTCGTAACGGTCGCCGCAGAGCACTTCGGAGAACAGGTGGACGACGTCGTCCGCCGCATCGTCGGCGCTCGGATCGCTGTTGCCGCTCGCCTTATCGCAGCCGCTTGCCCCACCGCCGTGACCTGCTTCGTCATCGCCGCTCGAGTCCACAGCGCCATCGGCGGCCTGCATGCCCGTGCCCGGCTCCACGTCCTCGGCTGTCTGAGTGCCGTCGGCGCACGAGTCGGCGCCGCTCTCGGACTCGGACTGCATGCGTGAGGTGAGCAGTCCGTGCATAATTCCACCGACCACGGCGTCCAAGCGACCTTTGAGATCCCAGGTTCCGTCCTTGCGGGCGCGCAGATGGACGGCGAAGTCCTCTCGCGGCGTGTCGTCCTTGGGCAGCTCGCCATCGGGATCAAGCCATTTGAGGATCTCGTCGAAGAGGATCCTGATGTCTTTGACGTGCACGGCCGGCGCCTTGTCGACGAGGATGCTCTCCGCCTCGAGTCGCTGGGCCTCGGTGACCGAGCGCGGAAGCTCTCCGATGAAACGGGTGATCAGACCCGCCTGCACCGTCGACAGCCGTCCGGAGCGCAATCCCTCAGCGATCGCCGGATTGACGGGTTCGAGCGATTCCCCGGACGTGGTCACCCGCTTGCCCAGGTTGTCGGCCAGATCGAGGCGTCGTGACGCTTCTCGCGAGGACACCCCGCACCGATCCCGCACGAGGTCTCTCGTCGACTTCGCGCCGTAGTCCCGTGGAGCACCGACCCGCTGGAACACGGAGAGGGTGACGACCGAGAGCGCCTCGGCGAGGCGGTTGATCGTCTCGATGCCGTCGAGCATCGCGATCGCCTCATCGGGACCCATCGGTCGCGCGAAGCACTCCAATTCGTCGACGAGCGTGCGCAGATTCTCGATGCTTCCGGTCATCTCCGGCGCGAGCGACGAGAGATCGGCCCACGCTTCGTCGTTGAGCAGGGGGTGGACCGCCGAGACGGTCGACTGCGCATCGTCGGCAACATCAGTGCCGACATTCTCGGGGTCGGACGCCGCCGGCTCATCGGGAAACGGATCGCGGGGTTCGGCCGGTGGTCCGGACACCCTGTCGTGCATGGTCCGGTCGGAGATCGAGCTGGCGAAGCCCAACCCGACTTCCCCGTCGCCGGGAGCGGGCCCCAGTTTGCCGAGGACATCACGCTGCCGCTCGATGAGATCGTTCTGCCGATGGGCGGCCGATTCGTCCCAGTCTGAGCACTCCGCAGGGATCCACCACGCGTCGGGGCCGACCGCGGTATCGGGAGCATCGCCGCTCGACCGCCGCCTGTCGAGCTTCCGCTGACGACTGCCGTTCGGAACCCGGCTTCCGGCCGCACGCGAGCGGCACGACATCCGCTTGCGGCGTGCGCTCCGTTGATCGCGACTGCGATCCGGGGTGAGGGTCATGTCCTCGAGGTCCGTCCGTCGTCTTGTGGTTCCTGTGTGATCTATCTTACATCCGAAGATGAGACATGTGAAGAGTGATGTACGAATTATTTAGATAATTTTCTTGAGTTTGAATTCATTGCCTCAGCGATTTTCTCGCGCCTCTCACCTCGGTAGATCGCCGAGAACAGGGCAGTTATTGCAGTTATAGCAAACGCGATTGCAGCCACGACCGCCTCCGAGCACACTGGTCCCTGTCCACCGATCTCTGCACTGTCCGAATCCAGAAGCGAGGTTCCCGACATGACCACTCCCGATCCGACTCTGACCGCCGACGTCGCCATCGTCGGAGGCGGTGCCGCCGGCCTCGCCACGGCGATCGCTCTCGCGCGCTCCCTGCGCCGGGTCGTCGTCATCGACGCCGGTTCACCGCGCAACCGCACGAGCGCCCATGCCCACAATGTGCTCGGGCACGAGGGGATCAACCCACTCGATCTCGTCGCAAAGGGCCGGAAGGAGGCTGAGGGTTACGGGGTCACCTTCATCGACGCTGCCGTGACCGGCGCACAGAGCACCCCCGCCGAGGTGGCTCGCCCGCACCGTTTCACCCTCGACACCTCAGCCGGCGTGCAGGTCTCTGCGCAGCACGTCGTCATCGCCACCGGCATCACCGATGAGCTTCCGGACATCCCCGGTCTCGCCGAGCGATGGGGCGACACCGTCCTCCACTGCCCATACTGTCACGGCTATGAGGTGCGCGGACAGAGCATCGGGATCATCGGCACCACTGCCCTGTCGTACCATCAGGCGATGATGTTCTCCCAGCTCAGCGACCGAGTGACCTTCATCAGACACGCTGCGCCGGAACCGACGGCCGAGCAGGCGGCGATGCTCGACGCCCTCGGCATCACCCTCGTCGATGCGCAGGTCGAGGCGGTGCACAGGACCGAGGCGGGCACCGAAGTGACGCTGAGGTCTGTCGCATCTGACGACACCACCTCGGCGCTCGCCGCCTCCACAATCACCCTCGAAGCGCTGGTCGTCGGCCCGTTCTTCCGCGCCAACGGCGAGGTCTTCACCCAGCTCGGCGGCACGGTCGTCGAAGACCCGAGCGGCATGGGGTCATCGATCACCGCGGACCCGACGGGTCGCACCGACATCCCCGGTGTGTGGGCGGTCGGGAACGTCGCAGACATGTCCGCGATGCTCGGCGCGAGCGCGGCCAGCGGCGTGCGGGCCGGCGCGATGATCAACTACGAGCTCATCCAGAGCGCCCTCGCCGGCTGAGCCACTGCACCGGGCCGAACCTCATCCGACGGGCACACAGTTCAACGCAGCTCAGCACAGCTCCGCGCGCAACCCGGCCCCTCAGCTCCGCACACAACCCAGCACCCAGCACAGCACCCAGCACCCGGCCCAGTGCTCAACGCAGTTCAGCTCAGCACAGCTCAGCCCGCAACCCAGCACCCAGCCGAGCGCCCAGCACTCAGCTCAGTACTCCGCCTTGACGCAGAGCACGGGGCACACGGCGTCGATGATGACCTTCTGGACCGTCGATCCCAGGAGGAACTTGCCCACCGGGGTGCGCTTGCGGGTGCCGAGCACGACGAGCTGAGCCCCCACCTCGGCGGCGGTGGCGATGATCTGCTCCGCCGGGTCGAGTTCGCTGCCCGGGGAGCGGATCTCGCCGCTCACCCCCGCCTCGGCGAGGATGGACTCCACCTCCGCGACCTCCTTCTCACCGAGGCGGTGGGAGTCCCGCCGCACGACCGGTCGGGAGGCGTTGACGACGATGACGCTGCTGTCGTGCTTCTTCGCCTCCGCGATCGCGGTGTCGAGGGCCGCGCGCCCGTCCGGGGTGTTGACGTAGCCGACGATGATGGTCATGGTTCACCTTCGCATTCGGTTCGCTGCCGCCCGATCCGGGCGGACGTGAGCAGGGTGGGTGGGGCGGGGTGCGGTCGTGCCTCGCCGAGGCGGTCGGACCTCTTCCGCACGACCTCGCCGAGGCGGTCGGAGCGCATCCGCACGACCCTGACCGAGGAGGGCGACGCTCCCCCGCCGGCAGATCCGGGACGACACGGTCATCACGTGAGGTCGTCCGGGTGGCGGAAGCGGGTGCTTCGGCCCTTGACCGAGCGGTTCCACAGCCAGGTGATCGCCCAGAGCACCACGCCGATGCCGACGAGCGCCAACGCGATCTGATACTGGATGAGATCGTCGAGGCGCGCCCACGGTCCGACGAGGAACGCGCACGTGAAGACGCCGAGCCACGGCAGGTAGGTCGGCGATCGGAAGTGCTCGTGATCGACGGGCTGGCGGCGCAGCACGAGCACCGCGACGTTGACGACCGCAAAGACGGTGAGGAGCAGCAGCGAGGTCGTGCCGCCGAGGGAGGCGGTGACGGTCTCGGGCAGAATGTTCGTCACCGCGACGATGAGGGCGAACGCGATGAGGGTCGTGAAGACGATCGACACCCACGGCGAACGGCGGTTCTTCAGCACCTTCGCGAACACCGGCGGCAGCACGTTCTGCTTCGCCATGCCGTAGAGGAGGCGGCTGGCCATGAGCATGTTGATGAGCGCCGAGTTCGCGACGGCGAACATCGTCATGAACGGGAAGATCGCGTCGATCGGAATCCCCGGCGCTCCGGCCCGCACGACGTCGAGGAGCGGGGTCTCGCTCGTCGCGAGCTGACCGATCGGCACGGCCGCCACGGCGACGATCGACACGAGGACGTAGATAACGCCGGTGATCGACAGGCCCGTGAGCATGATCTTCGGGAAGATCCGCGGATCCTTCGTCTCCTCGACCATGTTGACCGAGTCCTCGAACCCGACCATCGAGAAGAAGGCGAGCGCCGTGGCTCCGGTGATCGCGAGGAACACGCTCTTGTCCTCGGCGGTCTCGAAGACGACGACGCGGGAGAAGTCGGCGGTGCCGGAGCCGAGGGCGAAGAAGCCGACGACGATGACGAGCAGGAGGCCGGTGAGTTCGATGAGGGTGAGGACGACGTTGAACCACACGCTCTCGGAGACCCCGCGCAGATTGATCGCCGCGACGAGGGCGAGGAAGCCGAGCGCGATCCACATCACCCCGGTGCCCGAGATGTCCCAGCCGAAGCCGGCGACCATGTTCGCCGCGAAGACGTTCGACGCCGTCGACGCCGAGGTGATGCCCGAGCTGAGCACGGCGAAGGCGACGAGGAACGTGATGAAGTGGATCCCGAACGCCTTCTGCGCATAGAGCGCGGCACCAGCGGCGCGCGGGTACTTCGTGACGAGCTCCATGTACGAGCATGCCGTGATGAGTGCCACGGCGAAGGCGAGGAGGACCGGCGCCCACCCGGCTCCGCCGACCTGACCGGCGACCGTGCCGGTCAGGGCGTAGACGCCCGTGCCGAGGATGTCTCCGACGATGAAGAGGAGAAGCAGCTTGGGCCCCATCACCCGTTTCAGGGTCTCCGGCTGCTCACCGTCCTTCGAGGTGTCCGCTGACGCTGTCTCGCTGTGACTCACGATTCCTCCGTAGTCGTCTCGAGGCGCTCAGTCCGCAGTCGGTCACCCGCGCTGGTCACGGACCACGGTGAGGAACGCTGTGAAGAGCCTCTTCGCTTCGACGAGGCTGTCGCCCTCACGCTCCTCGGCCTCTCTTTCGAGTGTGTCCTTATTAAACCCCAGTTTGGCCAGCTTCTCCTCGTCCCACCGCGAGATATTCTGCGCGGTCGCCTCGGGATGGAACTGCGTGCCCCACGCCCGCCCGATTCGGAAGGCCTGGATGCGGCACGCCGGGCTCGTCGCGAGCAGCACCGCCTCGGCGGGGAGGTCGACGATCCGATCGACGTGGCTCTCGAGGAACGCCGGCCGCGCGGACACCGCGGAGAACACGGGATCCTCGGCGGCCGCCTCGGTGAGGTCGATCCACGTGTACCCCTTCTCCGGGGTTCCCGACTGCGCCTGCACGGTGCCACCGGCGACGTGGGCGATGAGCTGCCCGCCGAGGCAGACGCCCAGTTGCGGGAGGTCGTGGTCGAGTGCGCGGCGGACGAGATCGGCCTCGCCGCGCAGCCACGGAGCGCGGTCGGTCTCGTCGGGCATGAGTCCGCCGGCGAGGAGGATGAGGCCGTCGACGCGGTCGAGCTCGGTCGGCTCGGGCACCCCGACCTCGGGGGCGACGCGGACGTCGGCGTCGATGCCCGCCTCGGCGAGCCAGTCGGCGAACTTCCCCGGCGGGGAGTCGACGTCGTTGACGATGACGAGAACGCGGGGTGCGGGTGAACTCGGCTGTGTCGGAGTGGAGGCGGTGCCCGGCGCAGCCTCGGTGGTCGCGGTGGCGTCGGCTGCAGCCTCGGTGGTCGCGGTGGCGTCGGCGGCCGCCTCGGTGGTCGCCCCAGCCCCCACTCCTGCCCCAGCCCCCGTCACGACTCCCCCAGGAACGACACGTAGGCGTCCTCATGCGCTTCGAGCACGCGCATGACGTTGTCGAAGCCGAGCTTGCGCAGGTCCGGCTCCGACCAGCCTCGGCGGGAGAGTTCGGCGAAGAGGTTCGGGTACTGGCCGGCATCGCCGAGTCCGATCGGCAGCTCATCGACGCCGCAGATGTCCCCGCCGAGCCCGACGTAGTCGATGCCGATCCGCTCGCGCACGTAGTCGCAGTGGTCGGCGACATCGGCCACGGTCACCTCGGGGGCGGTGCCGGTCTCCCCAGCCTCCACCCAGTCCCAGCGCTGACGCGAGACGAACGACGGGACGAAGGTCATCATCGCCACTCCCCCGTTGCCGGGCAGGCGGTCGAGGACGTCGTCGGGGATGTTGCGGGGGTGCGGGTTGAGGCCGCGGGCGCACGAATGACTGAAGATCACCGGCAGCGTGGTGAGGTCGAGGGACTGGTGCATGACGCTCGGCGCGACGTGGGAGAGGTCGACGATCATGCCGATCCGGTTCATCTCCGCCACGACCTCGCGGCCGAAGGCGGTGAGGCCGTCGTGCCGCGGTTCGTCGGTCGCCGAGTCCGCCCACGAATGCGTCGTCGACCACGTCAGCGTCATGTACCTCGCGCCCGCGCGGGCATAGCTGCGCAGCATCGCCAGCGATTCGTCGATCTGCTGGCCGCCCTCGACTCCCATGAGCGAGGCGACGCGGCCGGCATCCCGGGCGGCGGCCACCTCGGCGGCGGTGCGGGTGAACTTCAGGCGCTCGGGGTACGCGGCGACGAAGCGGCGGACCGCGTCGATCTGCTCCCAAGTCGCGACGACGGCGTCGGCCCCGGTGATCGACGAATGGACGTACACCGACCAGAACTGCGCGGCGACATGACCGTCCCGCAGCTGATCCATCGTCGTGAACGGCGAGATCTGCGGGTCGTTGAGCCCCTCGACGCTGTAGTCGCGCTCCTCCCGCAGCCACCATGCGAGGTCGTTGTGTCCGTCGAAGACGTCGATGCTCATCTGTGTCCTTTCGCGGCGGGGACGGTCATCCTCGCCGAGGTGGTCGCGGGGTGGGGCTTGTCGTCGGGTGGGGCTTGTGGCTGGGTGGATTTGTCGTTGCGTGGTCGCGGGCGGTGGGCGCGTGCGTACGCCCAGGTTACGCCTCCGGTGCCCCGATCAAGCGGCAGTGCGGACGTGTCCGTGCACGCGCCCACATCCGCACTGCCGCTTGATCGAGCGGGCCTGGGGTCGGCAGGGCCTGCGGTCGGGAGGGTCCGCACCGCATCGCGCGCCGGCCGGACGTGATTCCCCGGCGCCGGGTGGCGGGGCGGGTCCTGTGGTGGCGCGGCAGGTCGGCGCTCCCCGTCACCCGAGGCCGGACATGATCTGCGCCGAGGCGAGGCCGAAGAAGGTCCCGAGGAACGTGCCCATGAGCGCGAAGAGCACGCCGACGGGCACGAGCTGGCGATTGAATGCCCCGGCCACCACCGGCGCCGAGGCGATGCCGCCGATGTTCGCGGTGCTCGCCACGGCGATGCTGAAGAGCTCGGTCTTCGTCAGCTTCGCGTAGACGAGCATGATGGCGGCGTGGACGACGATGACGATGAGACCGGCGACGAGGTAGAGCGGGGCCTGCGTGAGCGAGGTGAAGTCGGAGCCCGAGGCGATGATGCCGATGATGATGTAGAGCATGATCGTGGCGAGTTCGCTCGAGCCGCGCACCCGGCCGAACCGCGTCGAGCCGATGATGAGCCCGAGGACGCTGACGATGAGGATCGTCCACGTCGAGGCGTTGATGACGGTGCCGATCTCCGGCAGCAGCTCGCCCGCTCGGATCGCCAGCGCCGAGACGAGAAGGGCGAATCCGAGGAGCCCGAAGAGCGCGGGCATCGTCAGCGGCTTCTCCTCGTCGTCAGCCGTCGAGGCGACCTCGAGCTTCGAGGTGTCCGCCTTCGTCCAGCGGTTGAAGCGGTCGGAGACCGTCACAGAGGAGAAGATCAGCAGCAGCCAGAACGAGTAGACAACGGTGTCGACGATGAGCACGTACCCGAAGACGTCCTCGGGCGCCTGGAGGATCTCCTGCACCGCGACCATGTTCGCCGACCCGCCCGTCCACGAGGCATTGAGGGCACCGAGCGCCTTCCACGCCTCGGGGTCGAGGACCGAGCGGAGTATGAGATAGCTGACGAGGAAGCCGGCGACGATGCTCGCGGCGGTCACGGCGAACGTGAGGAGCAGCTTGGGACCGAGCCGGATGATCTGCCGGATGTCGCACTTGAAGAGGAGAAGGAGGATCATCGCCGGCAGCAGGGCCGTGCGCAGGCCGTCGCCCACCTCGGTGACGGAGTCGGAGTGGTCGAAGACGCCGACCGTGTTGAGCAGGGCCGCGATGATGTAGAGGAAGACGAAGCCGGGCACGTAGGCGAAGATCCGGAAGCGGCCGCTCTGGCCGGCGATGACGAGGGCGGCGGCGATCGCGATGAGCACGCTGATGAAGAGGAAGCCGTCGGAGATCATGGGGTGGTCCTTCAGTCGGGGAAGCGGTGGGGCTGGGTAGTCAGTGGGGCTGGGCGGGTGGCCGGGCTTGGTAGCCGGTTGCGCTGGGTGGTCGGTGGGGCTGGGTCTGTCAGAGGAAGCGGTGGATGGCGTCGCCGGCGGCGCGCATGACCGGCATGACCTCGACGACGCGGTCCGTCCCCTTCTCCCAGTTCGCGAAGACCGCGTAGGCGACTCGGCGCCGAGGCGTCATGACGATGCCGGAGTCCGCGCGGATCGCACTGTCCGTGCCGGTCTTGTTCCACACCCAGACGTCACGCTGGTAGTGGTAGTGGGCGAGCGGATCGAGGTCGAACGCCGAGGCGACCATCGAGGTGTCCGCGCCGGCACCCAACCAGCGACGGAAGATCTCATTCGTCGACTCGTCCCAGAACTCGTCGGTGGCGTGGCGGGCCATGAAGTCACTGAGCTCGGCGGCGGTGCCGGTCGACAGGGTGCGCGGGGCCTGCGCGGGCCGCGGCCAGCGGAGGAAATCGTGGAGTCCGGAGTTCCGGTAGCCGAGCGCGGCGACCTGCCGGGCGACGTGGTCGAGTCCGACGCGGCGGATGAGGACGTTCGTCGCGAAGTTGTCGCTGAACGCCCCGATGAGAACCGCGACGTCGTAGATGCTCAGGTCGTCCTGCTCCATGAGGTACCAGATGCCCGACTCGTCGACGCGCTCCGATGGTCTGCGGCTCAGCCGCTCCGTTAGATCGAGCGTCCCGTCGACGGACATCTGCAGAGCAGTGTGGAGGAGGAAGACCTTGCCCATGCTCGCCGTGTCGAGCTCGTCCTCGGCATGATGGGCGAAGACCCGCTCCCCGCTGTCGACGTCGAAGGCGAGCGCGCTGAAGCGCACCCCGGGCAGGCTGTCGAAGCCGATGTCGCTCGTCGTCTCATTCATCTCGTCGCCCTCCGGCTTCTCTGCTCGCTCATCCGTCTCTGTTCGCTCGCCCGTCTCTGCACGCTCATCGTTCGACCCACATCCGCGGCCGCTGCCCCATCGGCGCGTCGAGTCTCACGTCGACGCCGAGCGGGGTGCTCGGCGCATCGGGGTCGTGGCCGAACCCCATCTCCGAGACGATCGGGATCCCCGCCTCACCGAGGAAGTCGAGGACGAGAGCCTCGATCTCGTCGATCGGCGCGCAGTCGATCCACGACCCGAGGACGAGGGCATCCGCCGAGGCGAACCACCCACCGCGGACGAGCTGGACGAGGAGGTTGTCGAGACGGTAGAGCTCTTCGTCGACGTCCTCGAGCATCGCGATCGCCGGCCCCCGCGTCGCACGCCGGGTGCGGATGTCGGCGAGTTCCGGGCTGCCCAGGCCCGCCGCGACGAGACTGAGGTTGCCGCCGACGAGTCGTCCGACCGCCGTGCCCGGCACAAGTGTCCGCGCGCGACTGACGGGAGTGGTGTGCGCCGACGTGGTGTCCGCGGACTTAGTGTCGGACTGGGCCTGCGAGCGCGAGTCCCGCAATCCCCAGGACGAAATGGTCCGAGAATCGGCCGAATTCTCCGACCATTTCGTCCTCGAGTCGTCGCCGGCAGCGCCGGTTCGCGAGGCGGTGGCGTCCGCTGGCGATCTCCCGGACGCAGAGTGTCGATTTTCGCGGCCCGCATCGACACTTTGCGTCCTCGATTCGGGCGGAGAGGGGGTACCGGGGGCGCTGAGGTGCGCGTGAGTGGCTTCCCCGGGATCGCCGGGGTGCGAGGTCTGTGCGTCCGGGGCCCCGGTCGCGTCGGGCGGGAAGCCGAGTTCGCGCCCGCCCCAGGGGGCGAAGAGCCACGAGGCCACCTCGGCGGGGACGACGGTCGACTCCTTGAATGGGTCGTTGCCGGGCATCGGACAGAAGAGCGTCGCGACGCCGAGGTGGTGGTCCCAGGCCTGGTGAAGCGCGGTGATGTCCGAGGACCCGGTGAGCAGCTTGGGTCGTCCGTCGGGGCGCAGTCCGTGGCGGGCCAGGTGGGCGAAGTCGAGGCCGTCGAGCAGTCGCATCGCCCCGTAGCCCCCGCGCAGTGCGATGACCGCCGCGGCCGTGGGGTCGCACCAGGCGTCGACGAAGTCGGCGCGGCGCTGCTCATCGGTGCCAGCGAGGTAGTTGACGCGCGGATGCCGGGCGCGCAGATGAGCGCCCGGTACGACGTTGAGACCCCACGCCTCGAGCTGGGAGATCGCCCGCTGCAGCGAGTCCTCGTCCGCGGGGCCCGAGGGGGCGATGAGACGCACGGTGTCCCCGGGGACCAGAGGCGCGGAATCGAGGTAGGGGCTGGTCATGCGTCGTCGGTTCCCGCAGGATCCGCGGTCCGCCGTGCGGCACTATCCTGCGCCGGGACGCCCGGCACCGTCGCACCCGGCGCCCGCGCATTCGACCGGACGAGGCTCTGGCTGCCCAGGCGGGGCACGGCGGCGAGGAGTTCGCGCGTGTAGGCGTGCTGGGGGTCGGCGAGGACCGTGTCGACGGGTCCGTATTCGACGATCTCTCCCTGCTTCATCACCGCCACCGTATCAGCGATATTCCAGGCCAGGCCCAGGTCGTGGGTGATGATGAGCGCACTCATCCCGAGGTTCTTCTTGAGCGCGAGGAAGAGGGAGAGGATCTCTCCGCGCACCGAGGCGTCGAGGGAGGCGACGGGCTCGTCGGCGAGGAGGACCTGCGGGTCGAGCGCGAGGGCACCGGCGATGACGACGCGCTGTCTCTGACCGCCGGAGAGCTCCTGCGGAATCGACTCGAGGTAGTCCGCCGCCGGGGTCAGCTCCGCGGCCTCGAGCGCTCCGATGACCTTCGCGTACTCGTCCTCGGTCAGCCCCTGGACCTGGAGTCCCTCGGCGACGGCTTCGTAGACGCTGCGCTTCGGATTGAGCGACCCCGCCGGATCCTGGAGGACCATCTGCACCTGGCGTCGGAATGCCCGCAGGTCCTTGGCCTTCGTCGGCAGCGGCCGGCCGGCGAAGGCGATCCGCGATCCCGGGTCGGTCTCCTGCAGGCCGAGGAGTGAGCGCGCCAGCGTCGTCTTCCCCGATCCCGACTGACCGACGACGGCGAGGATCTCGGCCCTGCGCAGGGCGAGGTCGACGCCGTGGACGGCTCTCTCCCTGCCCTGCCGGGTGTCGAAGGTGACGCTGAGGTTCTGCGCCTCGAGCACCACCTCGTCGGTCATCGTGAACGGGTCGGTCAGCCGCACCTCGGCGGGTTTGTTGGTGCGCGGACGCAGACGCGACTCCCCGTCGCCGATCTGCGGGAACGCCCCGGCCAGCTGCTTGGTGTACTCCTCCCGGGGGCGCAGGCACACGTCGTCGCTGGGACCGTATTCGACGATCCGACCATCTTTCATGATCGCGAGGTTCTCGCACACCGCGGAGAGCACGGCGAGGTCGTGGCTGATCATCAGCAGCGAGATGCCGCGGTCGGCGACGAGGTCGGCGAGCCCGGTGAGGATCTGCTTCTGCACGATGACGTCGAGGGCGGTGGTCGGCTCGTCGGCGATGATGATGTCGGGTTCGCACGCAAGCGCCATCGCGATCATGATCCGCTGCTTCTGCCCGCCCGAGAGCTCGTGCGGATAGGCTTCGGCCTTCGCCGGGTCGAGGTCGACTTCGCGGAGGAGCTCGAGCATCCGCGCCCGACGCTTCTCGGGCGTCGTCCACGTGCCCTTGGCGTGGTGTTCGAGGGCTTCGACGATCTGCCGGCCGACCCGGCGGACGGGGTTGAGGGAGTGGAGTGCGCCCTGGAAGACGATCGACGCCTGCGCCCAGCGCACCGCACGGATCTGCCCGAAGCTGAGATCGGAGATGTCCTGGCCGCCGAGGCGGACGTGCCCGGTCACCGTCGCCGACTTCGGCAGCAGCCGCAGCGCCGACATCACGAGTGTCGACTTCCCCGAGCCCGACTCACCGGCGATGCCGAGGGTCGACCCGCTCGGCAGGTCGAGGCTGACGTCGATGACGGCGGGCACGTCGCCGCGCGAGGACGAGGAGCGGTAGGTGATCGAGACGTCGTCGAAGCTGAGATCGGTCATCGGCTGCTCCTCAGGGTCGGATTGATGATCGCTTCGAGCGCCCGGCCGACCATCGTGAACGCGAGGACGACGAGGAGGATCGCGATGCCCGGCGGCAGCACGTACCACCAGTATCCCGAGGTCGCCGCCGAGGCGTCCATCGAGTTCTTGAGGATCGTCCCCCACGATTCCGAGCCCGGATCGCCGAGCCCGAGGAACGCGAGCGTCGACTCCGCGATGATCGCGCTGCCGACCATGAGCGTCGTGTTCGCGAGCACGAGCGGCATGACGGCGGGCAGCAGGTGCTTGACGAGGATGTGCCGATGTCCGGCACCGAGGATGCGCGCCCGTTCGATGTAGAGCCGGGATTCGACGCTCAAGGTCTGGGAGCGCACGATCCGGGCGGTCGACGCCCACGAGGCGATGCCGATCGCGACGACGATCGTGAAGACCCCGCGGTCGAGGACGGTGGAGAGGACGATGGCGAGCAGCAGGGAGGGCAGGACGAGGAAGAAGTCGATGAGGCGCATGACGACGGCCCCGACGATGCCGGTGAAGTGTCCGCCGGCCAAGCCCATGAGCGTGCCGATGACCATCGACATCAGGGTCGCGGCGACGCCGACGAGGAGGGAGACGCGCGAGCCCCAGACGATGCGCGCCCAGATCTCGCGGCCGAGGTCGTCGGTGCCCAGTGGGTGGGCGAGGCTCGGCGGGGCGTAGCGCGGAACGTCGAGCTGCTTCGTCACGTCGAGCATCGAGGCCGGAGCGATGACGGGAGCGAAGATCGCCATGAGGACGAAGAGGAGGAGGACGATCGCCCCGATCATCGCCGGGGTGTCGGTGCGGAAGGCGCGCCAGTTGCGTCGGAGACTGCGCAGGCGGCGTTCGCGGACGAGCTTCGCACTGTCGAAGCCGGCGGCACCGCCGCGGGTGGCAGCAGACCGTCCGGGCTCGGTGCCCGGGGACGGTGCGGACCCGGTCGTCGGGGACGATGCGGGCTGGGCGGCCGGGGTCGATGCGGATCCGGGGGCAGCCTCGGCGCGGTGATCGTTGTCCATCACGCTCTCCTCACTCTCGGATCGAGCCAGCGGTAGACGAGGTCGGCGGCGAGGTTCATGACGATGATGATCGCGGAGAACACGACGAACGTGCCCTGGAGGAGGGGCAGGTCGGGGCCGCTGATCGCGTCGAAGGTGAGTTTGCCGAGGCCCGGCCAGGAGAAGATCGCCTCGACGGTGACGGCGCCGGCGATGAGTCCGCCGAGGTGGAGGAAGACGACCGTGACCGTGGGCAGGAGCGCGTTGGGCACGGCATGCCGGCGGCGGACTTCGTCCTCGGTGAGGCCCTTCGCGCGGGCGGTCGTGAGGTAGTCCTCGGACATCTCCTCGATGAGGGAGGCGCGCATGACCATGAGGAACTGCGCGTAGACGACGGCGACGAGGGTGATGACCGGGAGGATGAGGTGGCGGATGACGTCGATGATCGCCTCCGGTGACCACGGGTCGAGTCCGGGCGTGATCATCCCGCCGGTCGGCAGCCATTGGAGGGTGCCGCCGAAGACCATGAGGAGGATGAGGCCGAGCCAGAACGTCGGGACCGACCAGAAGACGAGGGCCGTGGAGGAGGCGAGCTTGTCGAAGAGCGAGTTGCGGCGCCACGCCGAGAGCTGTCCGAGCCAGAGGCCGAGGACGATCGCGATGACCGCGGCGGTGGCGGTGAGGAGCAGGGTCGGGCCGAGGTATTCGCCGATGAGCGCGGAGACGGGTTTGCGGTAGACGTAGCTCTCGCCGAGGTTGCCCGTGACGATGCCGACGAGGTAGTCCCAGAACTGGACGATGAGCGGTTTGTCGAGGCCGTACTGGCTGCGCAGCTCGGCGATCTGGGCCGGGCTCATCGGCCGCTCTTTGGCGATCTTGAGCACGGGGTCGCCGGGGAGGAGCCGGAAGGCGAAGAAGCCGAGGACGATGACGAGGACCATCGAGATCGCCGAACCGCCGAGTTTGCGGAGAAAGTACGCGGCGAACGACGCGCCCTTCGGCGGTTCGTCGGTGTCGATGGGGGTGCCGAGTCCGTCGACGGCGGGGCCCGGGGTGGCGGATCCGGCGGTGCCGGGGTCCGAGGTCCCGGGATCGCCGGGACCGGAGGGATTGTTCGTCGATGCTGTCACTGGTGCGCTCCTGATGGAGAGGGGGCCGCTCCGGCCACCGCCGAGGTGGTGCTCGGGCAGTGCGTTCCGGTGCG
Organism: Brevibacterium sp. NPDC056726; assembly: GCF_042790515.1. Taxonomy (NCBI): domain Bacteria; kingdom Bacillati; phylum Actinomycetota; class Actinomycetes; order Micrococcales; family Brevibacteriaceae; genus Brevibacterium; species Brevibacterium sp. NPDC056726. The sequence continues at coordinate 382,058 of NZ_JBHTYZ010000001.1, forward strand.
GAACTGCCGGCGGTGACCGGAGCGGCCGGGGTGGGACGGGTCGACTACTCGCGGTCGTCGGCGCTCCTGCGTTTGCGGGTGGCGAACCAGAGGACTCCGCCACCGCCGACGATGACGGCGATCGCGATGCCGACCCAGGCGCCTGCGCTCAGTCCGCCTCCGTCGGAGGCACCGGCGGCTTCGCTCGCGGGTTCGACCGAGGTGTAGCCCCAGTAGCCGACCTGGTTGGCGATCGCACCGCCGTCGCTCGGCTGCTTCGTGAAACCGGTGAACTTGTCCGAACGGTAGGCCTCGAGCTGGTTGGGATACCACAGCACGATCGAGGGAGTGTCCTCGTAGTTGATCTCGAGGGCCTGCCGGACGAGGTCGGCGCGCTTGCCCTGGTCGAGTTCGATGTGCTGGGCCTGGTAGAGCTTGTCGAACTCGGGATTGCAGTAGCCGTCCTGCGTGGTGCCGCCGTTGCCTTCGGCGTCGGGGCGGTTGCCGCACGTGTTGATGCTCAGCTGATAGTCCGGATCGGGGTTGATCGACCAGCCGGAGAAGTAGAGGTCGTAGTCCCCCTTCGTGGTGAGCTCGGAGACGGTGTCGGAGTCGCTCGATTCGTTCTTCAGCTGGATGCCGATGTCCTTCATCCACGGTTCGAGGAACTTCGCGGTGTTCTGCTCGATCGGCTCGGCGGCATCGGTGAGGAAGCGGAGTTCGAGCTTCTTGCCGTCCTTCTCCCGGATCCCGTCGGCACCGGGTGTCCACCCGGCTTCGTCGAGCAGGGATTTCGCCTTCTCGACGTCGAACCCGGTGATCACGGGGTCATCGGCGGGCAGGGCCCAGGTCGAGTACACCGAGGGGATGAAGCTCGTCGCAGGCTGGGCGTAGTCCTGCATGACCTGCTTGCGCAGCGTCTCGGTATCGATGCCGGCGCGGATCGCCTGCCGGACCTTCACGTCCTTGAGCGCCTCGTTGCCGGTGCCGAACTCCTTGCCCTCGGCGTCGGCGAGGCCGGAGTTGATGGAGATGCTGTTGAAGCGGCGGCCGCGGCCGTCGTTGAGTTCGACGCCGTCGGCTCCTTCGAGGGCGGTGAACTGCTCCGGGGAGAGCAGCGTGATCATGTCGACCTCACCCGAGCGGACCGCCTGCACCTGGGCGTCGGAGTTCGTGTAGTACCGGTACTGGATGCCGTCGAGCTTGGGCTTGCCGCGCCAGAAGTTCGGGTTGGCCTTGAGCGTGACTGATTTGTTCGCCTCGTAGCTCTCGAGCTGGAAGGGTCCCGATCCGACGGTGTTCGCATCGTTCTTGAACTCGCCCGGGTTGTCGATCGTCGACCAGATGTGCTCGGGGACGATGGGGATCTCCTGGCCGGGATTGTTCGCCTGCGGGTTCTTCAGCGTGATGACGACGGTCGCGTCGTCGGGCGCTTCGACCTTCTCGAAGTTCTCGACGAGGCTGCCGTTGGCGACCGCGAGATCCTCGTTCTCCATCATCTGCGTGTAGGTCCACGCGACGTCGTTCGCCGTCAGCGGTTCACCGTCCGACCACTTCATGTCCGGGCGGATGCTGTACGTCCACACCTTGCCGTCGTCGTCGGTCGACCATTCGGTCGCCAGGCCCTCGGTGATCGAACCGTCCTTCGCGTCGTTGGCGACGAGATTCTCGTACATGTAGCGGAAGGTGTTCGTCGGGAGGAGATAGAAGGAGGTGAACGGGTTGAACGAGTCGATGAAGCCGTCGGTGGCGATGCGCAGCGTCTTCGCATCCGCGGAGCCGCCGTCGGTCGGTTGGGGTTCTGTCGTCTGAGCGCTTGCCGGTGCCGTCGCCAGCCCTGCGGCGAGCGCGATCGCGGCGAGTCCCGCGACCGTTCTGCCGAGCCCCCTGCGCAGCGTGCTGTGGGTGAACATCATCGTCCTTCCGGTCGTCATCGAACCATCGGCGCAGGTGAGACCCTGCTCACATCTCATCCTAGGACGCAATGCGGGCTGAGGGACGGAAATGCGCGCCGTGGCTCGCCCCCTTTCCTACTGCACCGTAGGGCCGGACCGTCACCGAAAGACTGGACGACCGGATCAGAGCGGCGAGATCTCCGGCTCCCCCGCCTCGGCGAGGACATGACCCTAGAGCCTGATCCCCGATTCGGCATCGAAGAGGTGAAGCCTCTCCGGGTCCGGGTGCGCGCGGATCGTCTCACCCTTGCGCGGAGCGCGCTCCGTGGGCACCCGGACGACGACCGACTCCGCCTCCCCGGCATCGGCAGGTCGACCGTGGACGAAGGTGTCCGCACCGAGCACCTCCACCATTTCCACTCGCAGGCGAATTCCGCGCTCGCCCAGTCGAAGGTCCTCCGGTCTGATCCCCACCGAGATGGTGTCCCCAGCGGATGCCTGCAGCGCCTCCCTGGGAACCGGGATCACCGCGTCACCGAAGACAGCACCGGCTTCCATCTTCTCCGCCTGCACGAGGTTCATCGCAGGCGAACCGATGAACCCCGCCACGAAGACATTCGCCGGTCGCGAGTACATCACCGACGGAGAGTCGACCTGCTGCAGCTGACCGTCGTTGAGGACCGCGATCCTGTCCCCCATCGTCAGTGCTTCCGTCTGATCGTGGGTGACGTACACAGTGGTGACCCCGAGACGCGACTGCAGCGAAGCGATCTGCGAGCGCATCTGCACGCGCAGTTTGGCATCGAGATTCGACAGCGGCTCGTCCATGAGGAACACCCTGGGCTCTCGCACGATGGCCCTTCCCATCGCCACCCTCTGTCGCTGTCCGCCCGACAGCGCTTTGGGCTTTCGGTCGAGGAATTCGCCGAGGTCGAGCAGCTCTGCGGCATCGCGGACACGGGCTCTGCGCTGCGCAGCGGGAACTCCGGCGATCTTGAGAGCGAAGCCCATGTTGTCTCCCACACTCATGTGCGGATAGAGAGCGTAGTTCTGGAACACCATGGCGATGTCCCGCTCGTTGGGCGGGACATCGGTGATGTCTCGGTCGCCGATGAGGATCCGTCCGTCGCTCACCTCTTCGAGGCCCGCCAGCATCCGCAGGCTCGTGGACTTGCCACAGCCGGACGGTCCGACGAGAACGATGAACTCGCCGTCCTCGACGTGGAGGTCGAGACCGTCGACTGCGGGCTTCCGGCCGGGCTGATAGACCCGACTCGCGCTGTCATATGTCACTGTCGCCATGGCGTGCGCCCTTCATCCTCTCGTGTTCTCACTGGTGTCGGGATCTCGCAGCCATACGGTCGTGGCACCAGGGAGAGTGCCGTCGCCAGGCAGCTCCTCGCTCGAGAGCAGGATGTCACCGTCCGGCAGCGGCACCGATTGCGGGCCGAAATTCGTCACACTGACCCAGCCGCCCGGCCGCCGGAATCCGACGACCTCGTCTCCGAGTTCGAGCCAATCCAGCTGCTCGCCCTCTCTCAGCTCGCTGCGCAGTCGCAGCGCACGGCGATACAGCCACAGAGTCGACGACGGGTCGCCCTCTTCGCGCTCGGCAGAGTACTCGGCGAACCAGTCAGGTTGCGGCAGATGCGGCGCTGCGTCTCCGAAGCCGAATGCCGGCCCTTCTGATGTCCACGGCAGCGGCACTCGACAGCCGTCGCGGCCGAGCTCCACGCCGCGGCTGCGGAAGAACGTCGGATCCTGCCGTGCGGCCTCGGGGATGTCCGGCACCTCGTGCAACCCGAGTTCCTCGCCTTGGTACAGATAGGCCGAACCCGGCAGGGCGAGCTGCAGCAGCGTGGCCGCGCGAGCCCGGCGCAGACCCAGAGCAGCGTCGAGTTCGGGCGCGGTTCCCCCGGAGAGCAGCCATTCCCGCCCCATGCGCTCACTGTCTCCGGAGACCGGCAGTCCGTAGCGCGTGGCGTGACGGACGACATCGTGGTTGGAGAACACCCACGTGGTCGATGACCCCGAGGCGGCAGCCAGTTCGAGGTTCGACGTGATGACGCTTCGGAAGACCCGGGGGTCGAAGTCGGCGCGCAGCAGATCGAAGCTGAAGGCCTGCCCCAATCCGTCCTCGCCGGCGTAGCGAGCCCGGCGATCGGGATCCACCCACGCTTCCGCGACTCCGATCAGGGGCGGATCATAGCTGCGGAAGAGCCGCCTCCATTCCGCATAGATGTCGTGAACGTCGTCTCGGTCCCAGAGAGGATGCTGTCCGTCGTGCGGCAGGGCGTCGAGTTCGGCCTGAGTCGGCAGAGGCTCCCCCTCCGGGGGAAGGTCCTTGGCCAGACCGTGGGCGACATCCACGCGGAAGCCGTCGACTCCGCGGTCCGCCCAGAAGCGCAGAGTGGCGAGGAAGTCTGCACGCACGTCCGGGTTGCTCCAGTCGAGGTCGGGCTGTTCGGGGGCGAAGTTGTGGAGGTACCACTGGCCGTCGCCCACCGGTTCCCAGGCGGAGCCGCCGAAGATCGATGTCCAGTCCGACGGGGGCAGTTCCCCTCGCTCCCCGCGTCCGTCTCTGAAGAGGTAGCGTCCCCGTTCCGGGGAGCCCTTGCCTGCGGCGAGCGCTGCCCGGAACCATTCGTGCCTGTCCGACGTATGGTTGGGCACGATGTCGACGATGATGCGGATTCCGACGTCGTGCAGTGCTGCGGTCAGGGCGTCGAACTCGGCGAGTGTGCCGAGTCGCGGGTCCACATCACGGTAGTCGTCGACATCATAGCCGCCGTCTGCGAGCGCGGACGGGTAGAACGGGCTGAGCCAGACGGCGTCGATGCCCAGAGCGCTGAGGTAGGGCACCTTCTCGATGATTCCGGCGAGATCGCCGATGCCGTTCGCGTCGGAGTCCGCGAAGCTGCGCGGGTAGATCTGGTAGACGGCGGCGTGACGCCACCAATCGTGGTCGTGGAGGAGCGCAGTCGAGCGCGAATGCGATTCTGAGGTCTGGAGCATTGTGGAATTCCTGTCCTGTTCGTACCGGAGACGGGATCTGAGGCGGGCTGTGACCGGGAACGGCTCCGCGTGGGAGCATCGGGGCCGAGAGCACCTGGACGGCGGCGCACGGTTGGGAGGTCCGTGTCTGATCACTTCACCGCTCCCTGGGTCACTCCGGACATCACCCAACGCTGCGTGAAGAGGTAGACGATGACCGCCGGCGCCATCGCCATGAGATACGACGAGAAGGCGATGTGGTAGTTGTTGCTGAACTGGGTCTGGAAGATCGACTGCACGACGGGGAGGCTCTGCAGACTCGGATCGGCGATGATGAGGGAGGGCATCATGAAGTCGTTCCAGGAGGCGAGGAAGGAGAAGATGCCGACCGTCGCGCTCATCGGCGCGAGAAGCGGGAAGACGATCCGCCAGAAGACCTGAGTGGTCGACGCACCGTCGATCCGCGCACTCTCCTCGAGCTCTTCCGGAAGGCTGCGCAGGAACGCGGTGTAGAGCATGACGGAGAACGACAGCTGGAACAGGATGTGGAGCACGGCCACTCCGAGTGGATTCGCCAGGCCAACCATGCCGGTCAGCTTCACCTGCGACAGCGCGAGGACCGGGAACGGCAGGAACATCGCGGCCAGTAGGTAGAAGAAGGACCAGCGGAACAGTCTGCGATGCCAGTTCCGTGAGATCGCGTAGGCGGCCATGGAGCTGAGAAGGATGGTTCCGACGACGGAGACGGCCGTCACGAACACGGAGATTGCGAAGGCTCGAGGGAAGTTCGTCAGCGACCACGCCTCGACGATGCCCTCGAGACTCGGAGGAGCAGGCAGTGCGAACGCCTCACCATCGACAGCTTGGGAACCCGACTTCAACGCCATCGAGACGGTGACGTAGAGCGGAACCAGGACTGTCAGCGAGCATGCTGCGAGCAGCACGGTGAGACCGACTCCCCGACGCCGCCGGCGTCGTGTTCCCGCCTTGGTGCGGTCGGCGTCGAGACTGCGCGGTGAGGTTCGGACACTGGAGTCGGGGAGCACAGTGGGTGTTGCAGACATCAGGAGCCGGCCTTTCCGCGGGAGAGCCGCAGTTGGATGAGGGCGATGCCGAGTGCGATGAGGAAGAAGATCACTGAGTTCGCCATCTGGTAGGCGTAATCGCCGTTGTCGAAGCCGCGGAAGATCATCATCGCCACCGACCGGGTTGACGTGCCCGGTCCGCCGTCGGTGAGGCCGACGATGACGTCGTACGAATTGAGGAAGTTCTTGAACCCGATCACCACGTTGATGGCGATGTACCCGGCCATCAGCGGCAGAGTGATGGAGCGCAGCCGGGACCACGACGTCGCTCCGTCGAGCGCCGCTGCTTCGTACACCTCCGCGGGGATGGAGACGAGTCCGGCGATGTAGATGAGCATGGCGGAGGGGACGGCCTGCCACGCCGTGACGATGACGATCGAGATCCATGCGAGATCGGGATCGGAGAGGATGCTCTCCTCGAGGAATCCGAGTCCCCCGGCCGATGCCGCGGCGGGCACCGTGCGTGAGAAGAGGAAGTTGAAGACGAACGCGATGATGATCCCTGACAGCACCATCGGCAGGACGAACACTGCTCGAAGCGCATTCTTGGCGCGGATTCGCGAAGTCAGGCCGATGGCGAGAAGCAGAGCGATGACGTTGACGAGAATCACGGTGACCACAGCGACGCCGATCGTGAAGCCATATGCGCCGAGGATGGCAGGATCGCTGAAGAGAACCGCGTAATTGGTGAGACCGACGAAGTTCCATTCCCCGAAGCCGATCGAGTCGGTGAAGCTGAAGAAGACGCCCATCACCGCTGGAACAGTGAGTGCCAGGGTGAAGGCGAGCACTGCAGGCAGCAGAAAGAGGACATGGACGGCCTCGGCGCCCCGTCTGCGGCGGCGAGCATGGCGGCGGTTGCCGGTCCGGCTCTCTGTGGTCATCGTTCTCCTCATCGTTGAGTTCGGTTCATGACCGGCGGGCCAATCTGGCCCAGTCGTCGTCGAGGGTGGAGAGAACTCCTTCGAGATCGGCCCCGAGCACGAGGCCCTGCATGTAGTTCTCGAACGGAATCGTGCGGGGGATGGCCGTGGACGCCCCCTGGTAGAAGTCCCCGCGGTCGACGTACGACTGCATCTCAACGAGTCGCTCGTCGGTGACAGGCGGCGCCCCGGCGCGCACTCCGAAACCGAGGTTCTCGGCGTTGTACGTGTCCTGTATCGCGGGGTCGAGCAGAAAGGCTGCCAGCTCGCGGGCTCCATCGGGATTGCGCGCGGCCTCGGGAATCCAGAGTGCGAGGTCGATGTTGACGCGCACCTTGAGATCGTCCGCGTCCTCGGTCATCGGCAGAGGGAAGGTCCCGATGTCGAGGTCGGCATTCGTCTTGGCGATCTCGCCGAGTGCCCACGGGCCGTGCAGATACATCGCGCCCTCGCCTCGGGCGAAGGCGAGGTTGCCGTCTCCGTAGCCCAGACTTGCCGCGTTCCGGTTCGAGTAGGCAGCGAGCTCGAGCATCTTCGACAGCGGACCGTGGAAGTCTTTGCTGAAGGACACCGGGGCCGTCGGACCGAGGTTGTCTCCCTGTGCCCGCAGCTGCGCGAAGAAATCGGCGATGTTCAGTCCGCCGCCCAGGCTGTAATCGGCGAGTCCCTGAGACACGGTCCACGCGTCGGCGTAAGTGCTGATGAGAGGCGTCACCCCTGCATCCTGGAATGTCCCGCACGCTTCCAGCAGCTCGGTCCAGGTCCGGGGCACGTCAACCCCGTACCGGTCGAACAGCTCGCGATTGTAGAGAACGGAGGCAGCCATCAGGGAGTAGGGGATGACACTGGTTCGCCCAGGATAGCCGGGATACTGATCGACCAGACCCTGGATCTCGGGCGCGACGGCCGCTGCCTCTGGCAGATCCGAGAGGTCGGAGAGCGCGCCGCGCTCCTGGAAGCGCGCCATCTCGAAGTTGTAATTGAGGCAGCCGAGATCGGGCGGGGCACTGCGAGCGAAGCCTCCCGACAGATTGGATGCGGTGTCATGAACTGCGCGGAGCCCGGTGCCTTCGGCGTTGAAGGCAGCGACGAGTTCGCGGAAATAGGGGATGGCCTCGGGCTTCGACTGGTACAGCGTGACGGCGGGCCGACCGCTCACACCTCCGGAACAGCCGCCGAGGGACAGCATGGTTCCAGCCGCAGCGGCGGCGAGGAACCCCCGTCGCGTTGCGACGAATGGTAGAGAGTCTGCCGGTGATCGGGACACGTCGTTGTCTCCTGATGGTCAAGCGCGAATGCTTCACGCTGTTTCTATAGCGCTTAAATATACCTCCTAAATTAATTAAATCAAGCGACCTGCGCCCGAGGCTGTGCATTCGTCAGTCCGAGAGGCGAGCCCGCAGCAGGTCGCGGACAGCTTCGAGTGCGACGGCGATGGCTCCGTCGACCACGGCATCGCCGCCCAGCTTCGAGGGCACGATCCTCACCGGCATCGGCGCGTAGTCGGCCACCATCTCCTCTGCGCGGCGCAGAAGGATCTCGTCCTCAAGCGCCGTGGCCCCGCTGACGACCACGACCTGCGGGTTGAGCAGGCTCGACAGGGTCGCCACGACCCGCGCCAAACGATCCGACAGGTCATCGACCAACCGCAGCGCCGCCGGTCTCCCCGCTGCGGCCTGCGCGATGAGTTCGTGGGGGTCCAAGGGCAGCGGTGCCTCATCCACTCCCCTGGCATTCTCCCGCTCTGCCCACTTCCGGGCGAGTCGGCCCAGCCCCTCGGTCGAACGCACACCTTCGACGTGCTCGAGGTAGACCATCTCTCCGGCTCCGCCGCGTGCACCGGTGAGAAGGTGTCCGCCGTCGACGATTCCTGCTCCGAACCGCTCTCCGGCCAAGAGCATGACGAAGTCCCCCGCGGGGTCGACGGCGCCCGCATGGCGTTCGGCGATGGCCGCGAGATTGGCATCGTTGTGGACCGAGACTGCCCAGTCGAGGTCATGCAGCACCTCCTGCAGGTCCACTTCCACTTCCCGCCAGAAGGGGTCCTCCATCGCCATCGAGCCCTCGGCGGCGATGGGCGCGGCGAATCCGAAGCAGATGGTCCGCACCTGCTCATGGTCTGCCTCCGCCCCTGCGATTGCCCGATCGATGGCGGTGCGCACCTGCGCAGCGCGACTCCGGCTCGCATCATCGGCAAAGCGGATGCGGGCTCCGCCCAGGCGACGACCGGTGACATCGGCGACTGCCACGGATACGGAATTCAGCCCCGCGTCGACACCGACACAGAGGGCATCGCGCGCTCGGGGGAAGAAGCGCTTGCCGGGGCGACCGCTGCCGCTCTGCCGGTCGGGCGGCCCCTGGACGATGAGTCCGCGGCGCTGCAGATCCTCGCACTGCGCGAGGACTGTGGCTCGCGTGAGTCCGGTCTGAGAGATGAGATCGTTCGTCGACATCCCCTCGAGCGGATCACCGGCCCAGAGCCGGTCGAGCACGAGCCGCTCGTTCCACTCGCGCACGGTGTGGCGCGGGCCGTCTGCCGCTGAGATGGACTGATGCCCCAGCGGTTGCCCTCTCTCCGTCGTCACCATCACCTCAGAGTATCCGGTGACGGGGCGATGATGGCCGCTTCTGCCGACTGCTGTTCCTGAGCTGCGCGGGTGCAGAGTTCGCCACCGACCGGATCAGAGCGGCGAGATCTCCGGCTCCCCCGCCTCGGCGAGGATCTCCGCGATCGTCTGCCCGCGCCGGATGAGCGAGAACTCGACCCCAGCGCCCAGGCGGTTCTCCGACTCCGCGGAACCGGGGACTCCGCCTGCCGCCACCATGCGATAGCCGTACACGGGCACGCGCGGCAGGAGGTTGTAGGAGAACGGATTCGCGAAGTAGTACGCGCCGGTGTCGGGCACGGCGACGAGATCGCCCACGTCGAGGCGGGGCAGCTCGCGGTTCTCGGCGAGGAGGTCACCGGCGAAGCACGCCGGCCCTGCGACGTCGGTGGGGACCGCCTCGGCGCGTTTGGGGGCACCGTCGGCGTCGAACGGGAGGATCCGCAGCGGCCAGTCCGCGGGAGCGTAGGCGGTGCGGGTGGCGACCTGCACGCCTGCATGGGTCATCGCGATGCGTCGCCCGCCGGTCGTCTTCGCGGTTTCGACGCGGGTGAGGATCGTGCCGGCCTTCGCGAGCAGGGAGCGGCCGAACTCGGTGACGATGTCGAACTCGTTGAGGGCGGGAACGACCGCGTCGAGGACCTCACGGTAGGCCGCGAAGGTCGGGGTCACCTCGTCGCTCGTGAAGTTGACCGGCAGGCCGCCGCCGATGTCGATGCGGGTGACCTGGCGAGCGCCCGCCCGCGTGTTGACCTCGCGGGCGAGGTCGACGGCCGCGGCGATCCCCGCCGCCGCCTGGTCGAGGGTGATGCCCTGCGACCCCGAATGAACGTGGACCTGGGTCAGCCACGGGCGGGCGAGGTAGGCCTCGATGAGGGCGTCGCGGGCGCCCGGGTCGGCGATCCCGATGCCGAACTTCGACGTCTGCGTCGCCGTGCTCATCGCGCCGATCGCGCCGACCCCGGACTGCGGGTTGATCCTCACCCCGATCACCGAGGTGGTGCGATCGTCGACGAGCTCGTCGAGTCGGGCCAGCTCCTCCCAGCTGTCAGCGTTGACGGAGATGCCGAGGGCGAGCGCGCGGCGCAGCTCGCTCATCGTCTTCGCGGGTGAGTCGAAGACGATCGCCTCGGGCCGGAACCCGGCGGAGAGGGCGATTTCGAGTTCGCCGGGGCTCGCGACCTCGCAGCCGGCTCCCGCCTCGGCGAAGAACCGGAGCAGCGGCAGCAGGGGCACGGCCTTGCAGGCGACGGCGTGGAGGACCGTGGTGCCGGCCGTCGCAGGAGGGTCCGTCGCGGCGGGGTCCGTGTCCGCGCTCGCAGCGGGCCCGGTGTGCGACTTCGCGGCGGTGTCCGTGTCCGACGCGGTAGCGGGCTCGGTGGTCGCCGTCGCGGCGGGGTCGAACGCCGCGGTCAGCTGCGCGAACGCGGCGGCCACCTCGTCGAGGTCGATGAGGCCGAGCACCGGACTGTCGTCGGTGAGCGCCGGGACGTCGCCGCGAGCAGGCGGCTTGGTCGACGAGTTCGCAGCGATCGCCGCGATGGCACGGGTGCGGCGCTCGGTCAGGGCGGCGGTGTCGCGTGGTGTGCTGTCCATGGGGTCCTTCACGGTCACGTCGTCGTCCGGATCCGGCACCGAGGACGGTGCCGGGCCTCCGAGACCATCATGGCATCCGCTCCGGACACGCCGGCACGCGCCCCCGGCACCTCGTCTCAGAGGTTGCCTCAGACGTTGCCTCAGACGTTGCCTCAGACGTCGCGCAGCTGCACGGGCACGGACTCCCACCACCAGCCTGACTCGCGGTCCCAGCGCCCGGCCTCATCGAGGAAATCCTCGATGCGCTCGCGTGTCGTCGAGCCGCCGTACTGGACTTCGATGATCGCGCCGCCGCACCGATCGACCACGTGGACGTCGGCATCGTCGATGGCGGGGAACTCCGCTGCCGCCCGTTCGGCAACCTGGCGGCTCGGCACCTCGTCGCAGTGGACCTTCGAGGGCACGTTGCCGTAGACGACGTCCTGGACCGTGAACGAGGAGATCACCCGCCCGCAGACGAAGGCACCGACGATGAGTGCGGCGAGACTGCCGCCGACCGCGATGGCGATGCCGCGGACGAGTCGTCTACGCGCGATGGCCGCCGCCGAGGAGCGGACGGTCATCAGGCGCCGGCAGGGTGCCGTTCGCCGTCCCTGCGTCAGACGGCAGCTGCCGGCCGAGGCGGCGATCGAGTCGGATGAGCACACGCAGTCCGACGATCATGAGCGCGATGATGAGAACCGCGGCCACCACCGCGAAGAGGATCATCAGGATTCCCAGCAGGTCCGCCGGCAACGACAATTCCACAGATTGCTCCTTCCACCGCACTATCGGCGGCTGTGATGACCGCACGTCTGCGCGGCCTCCCCCACTGTGCCCGGCTCGGGCGAGCCTGTCATCGCCTAAAAGGATGAAATCGCCGGGTGAGCTTCGAGTGAGCTTCCGTGCCCTCGCCTCACTCCGGTGAGTAGAACTTGAACTGGATCGCACGGACGACGACCTGCGCGAGGTTCTTCGCACCGAGCTTGATCCGCAGATTCCGCGCATGCGACTTCACGGTGTGGAGCGACACGAACTGCGCCTCGGCGATCTCGCCGTAGTCCATGCCCGCACACAGCTGCCGCAGGAGGATGAGCTCCTTGTCGGTGAGGACGGGCGCCGCCTCGGGGGCTTCGGGCAGCGGATCGCCGCTGAGCACGATGTCCGCGGCGAGTGAGCGCAGCAGCGCCGGCGAATCCCCGCCGAGCGCGGCCTTGACGACGCCGACGAGCTCCGCGTCCGAGGCCGTCTTGTTCACCGCGGCCAGGGCACCGGCCTCGAGGGCGCGCGCGATCCCCGGCCCCGGGGAGACCGTCGTGAGGAGGACGATCCGCGCGCTCGGCTCGACCTCGATGATCTGCGCGGTCGCGTCGACCCCGCTCATCCCCGGCGGCATGTTGACGTCCATGAGCACGAGGTCGGGACGGAACCGGATGAAAGCCTCGACCGCGTCCTCCCCCGAATGCCGGGGGTCGAGCACCGTGAGCGTCCCGTCGTCGCTGAGCGCCGCGGCGATCGCCCGCGTCGTCCACCGGTCATCATCGACGATGAGCACCGAGGCGGGGCCGGGATGTGCGGGAACGCGCGGTGCCGGCTCCCCCGCCTCCGGGCCGGTTCCGCTCATGCGCGACGTGCCGGTCCCGCTCATGCGCGACGTGCCGGTCCCGCTCACGCGCGACGTCATCCGCGACGGCTTCCGCTGTGCTGCCGTTCCCCGTGCGCGGGCTCCGAGCGCAGGCGCAGCTCGTCGCTGCCGGAGGCACCCGACATCGAGAGCGCCCCGGTCGCCGAATGCTCAGGCGAACGGACACCGGACTCACCGCGGCTGGAAAGCGCACGGTCGTCGGCAGCGATGCGAACGTCCGCCAGCCCACCAGAACCGCCGCGCTGCCCGGAACCACCGCGCGGCCCGGCACCATCAGCACGCGCCACCTCAGCGAAATCCTCACTCACGCATTCGGCGGCTCCGCGCTCACCGGCTCCGCGCTCACCGGCACCGCGGTCACCGGCAGCCGCCTCGGCGCCGTCACCGCTCAGCCGCACCGGATGGACCACCTCGACGACGACCCGACCGTCGGGGGCCGTCGCCACCGTGCAGTCCCCGCCGAGGGCCTGCGCGCGCACCTGCAGCGAGCGCGGCACGACGGTGAGATCCGCCTCGGCGCTGTTGATGCTGCGATAGTGGAGGTCGACGCGGTCGGTCGCACTGCGCAGCGCGGCGACATCGAGGCGGGACTCCGTGCCGGGCGTCGAGTAGCGGATGACGTTCGTCGCGAGTTCGAGGATGAAGGCCGTGAAATGCTCGCCGACCTCGCGAGAGGCGTGAGCGGGGAGGTCACCGACCGTCGTCGCCAGCCGCACCCCGCCGGCTGCGCTGCCGTCCCTGATCGCCGAGGTGAGGAGGTAGGCCTCGGCCTGCAGTTCGATCCGCGAGGTGTCGGGAGCATCCGCCTGCAGGCGACCGATGAGCTGGCGCAGGCGCTTCGAGGCCTCCGCGTTGACCATCGCGAGCTCGGCGATCATCCGATCCGTGCCCGGGGCCTGCGGGGCCCGGCCGAGGGACTTGATGATCGCCGCCTCGGTGGACAGGGAATGGGAGATCGTGTCGTGGGTGTCGGAGGTGAAGCGCGTGCGCAGCGCCTCCACGGTGCGCGCATGCTCGCGCGCCGCCGTCTCGCGTCGGGTGATCTCGCGCCGGAAGCGCAGTTCGATGACCCCGGCCGCGAGGCCGAGCACCGAGGTCATCAGCCACCCGTAGCCGAGGTCGATGAGTCCCGGCAGTCCCTCGTCGTAGGCGCCGAGCTGCGTCGCGACCCCGATGTAGGCGAGCAGGCCGAGCGACGCCGCCGCGAACGACCACCAGCGGAAATAGCTGAGCAGGACGCCTGCGGAGAGGATGAGCGCCTCGGGGAACATGTTCTCGAGGTCGGGGTAGAGCCACAGGTAGCCGATGCCGGCCGCCGTGGCGATGAGCGCCACCGTCCGCGGCGCGAAAGGCGTGACGATGAGCAGCGCATACGCGGCGATGAGCAGGCCGACATAGAGCGGTTCGTCGGTCTCGAACGACCCGGGGACGAGGACCGTGAGGCCCATGATGAGGGCGAGGGCGCGAATCGGCAGATCGACGAAGCGGGGGCCGCGCAGGAATCCCCACACGCGCGCCCAGCGGCCCTCCGGCCGCTCGTCTGTCGTCGCACCCATGACTATAAGTGTCCTACATTTGCGGCGAGTTCGCAGGAAGAGCGCACACGACCCTGCTCACACCGGCGCGGTCTCCCCACGGCGGGCCGGTGAGGCCTCCGCGGGGAGTCCGGGTGAGCAGGGTCGTGACAGGAGCGGCGACGCGGCGTTCACCGCCGCCGGGTGTCAGCCGAGGAGTTCGGCGAGTCCCGCCTCGAGGACGTCGAACGCATCGTTCAGCAGCTCGTCGGAGATCGTCAGCGGCGGCAGGAACCGCAGGACGTTGCCGAAGGTGCCCGTCGTGAGGACGAGGACGCCGTTCTTCGCCGCGTAGGCCGCGAGGTCCTTGACGAGTTCGGGGTTCGGGTCGATCGAGTCGCGACCCACGAACTCGGCGGCGACCATCGCCCCGCGGCCGCGGATGTCGCCGATCTCCGGGTACGTGTCCTGGAGCTTGACGAGGCGGTCGGTGATGAGCTCGCCGATCTGCGTCGCCCGCTCGAGGAGACCGTCGTTCTCGTACGCCTCGATCGCACCGAGGGCAGCCGCACACGCGGTGGGGTTGCCGCCGTAGGTGCCGCCGAGGCGGCCGGGACCGACCGAGTCCATGATCTCTGCGCGACCGGTGACCGCCGAGAGCGGCAGACCGCCGGCGATGCCCTTCGCCGTGGTGATGAGATCGGGGACGATCTCCTCCCACTCGCTGGCGAACATCTTGCCGGTGCGGGCGAAGCCGGCCTGGACCTCGTCGGCGACGAAGACGATGCCGTTCTCCCGCGCGTACTCGACGAGCGTCGGGAGGAAGCCCTCGGCCGGGACGATGAAGCCGCCCTCGCCCTGGATGGGCTCGATGACGATCGCGGCGACGTTCTCCGCGCCGATCTGCTTGTCGATCATCGTCATCACGCGCTTGGCCGCCTCTTCGCCGCTGACCTTCGTGCCGGCGGCATCGTTGTCGCGGAAGGGGTACGACATGGGCGCGCGGTAGACTTCACCGGCGAACGGGCCGAACCCGGCCTTGTAGGGATGAGCCTTCGCGGTCATCGCCATCGTGAGGTTGGTGCGACCGTGGTACGCGTGGTCGAAGACGACGACCGCGTCACGGTTCGTGTGCGCGCGGGCGATCTTCACGGCGTTCTCAACCGCCTCGGCGCCGGAGTTGAGGAGCACGGTGCGCTTCTCGTGGTCACCGGGGGTGAGACGGTTGAGCGCCTCGGCGACCTCGACGTAGCTCTCGTAGGGGTTGACCATGAAGCACGTGTGCGTGAACGCCTCGAGCTGTTCGGTCGCGGCCTTGACGACGCGGGGGTTCGCGTTGCCCGCGGTGGTCACGGCGATGCCGGATCCCAGGTCGATGAGCTGATTGCCGTCGACGTCCTTGAGGATTCCTCCGCCTGCGGCGACCACGTAGGCCGGAAGGCTCGATCCGACGCCGGTCGCGACGGCGGTCGATCGCCGGGCCTCGATCTCACGGGACTTCGGTCCCGGGATCTCGGTGACGATCTTGCGTTCCTGCGGCAGAGCTTCGCCGCCAATTTCCAAAGCTGTCATAACGGGAACAATAGAGTGTGGCGACGGTTCTTGTCATTCCGAGTCCGGCAGGTGAGCAGAACCCGCAATCAGGGGCCCGGAGAGGTGCGGAATCCGTCGTCACGCCTCTGCCGCGACCGACGTCATTCGGGGGTCACCAGCACGTCCTCTGAGCACGGTTGATCCCCGCGCCGAGGCGGCCGCCGGGCGCGCTCGCGCGTGCCCTCACGCGATCGAGCGGCTCAGCGGTGCTGATTCCGCATGTCGACATCCTTGTTCCGCCCCGGCAGGCTGCGTTCGCGTCCGCGTTCGGGGGCGACGATGATCTCCTGCGCCCCGGTGACGATCCCGCCCTCGCCGAGGTCGACGGTGAGCGGGGCGTCGGCGGCGACGGTGCGCTTGACGACGGCGAGGCCGATCGGCCCGAGCTCGTAGTGCTGGGCCACCGAGGTGAGCTCCCCGACGGGACGCTGCGTGCCGCGCACGGTGCTCATCACCTCGGCGCCGGGGTCGGGGTGGATGTGGCCCGACCCGTCGAGGTGGACGAAGACGAGGCGCCGAGGCGGCTGTCCGAGGTTGTGGACCCGGGCCACCGCTTCCTGACCGCGGTAGCAGCCCTTCGCGAGGTGGACGGAGGTGCGGAGCAGGTCGAGCTCGCCGACGAGCGACTTGTGGTCGATCTCGCTGCGTCCCGGCCGCCACGCGGCCACGCGCAGAGCCTCCCACGAGTCGAAGCCGGCCATCCGGAACTCGCTCGCCGGGGTGGTCGCCAGCTCCGCGCGGGCGACGATGCCGATGACGAAGGGGGTCTCGAGACCGGGGTGCTCACTGCCGGCGACATCGAGTCCGAGGTCGACCTCGGCGTAGGAGGCGGATCCGGTGCCGATGTGCGGCCACGGATCGGCCCAGACCTGCGTCACGGGCAGTGCCTCGGGCAGGCTGCGGATCGCTCCGATGGCCTGGTAGTCGGCGCTGACATCCTCGATCGTCACGCGCATCATGAAGACCATGCGGCGGAGGAAGTCGAGGGTCTCGTCAGTGCGCAGATCGCTGAGCGCCCACAGCGCTTCGCCGTCGTCGATGAGCTTGAGCCAGCCCTCGATGCGCCCGTTGGGGTCGAGGACGAGGGTCTCGGTCGCGATGCCCGGGGCCAGGGTGTCGAGCTTCTGCGTCGTGATCGAGTTGAGCCAGGTGAGCCGGTCGGCGCCGGTGAGGCGGAGGACGCGGAGGTGGGCGAGGTCGACGATCGCGCCGCGTTCGGCGAGCGCACGCTGCTCGCGCAGGGGCTCACCGTAGTGCATCGGGGTCTGCGCCAGATCACCGGTGCCGAGGACCGCGGACGAGCTCAGTCCGCGCGGCAGCGAGGAAGGACGCGGGGGTGTCGCGGTGTCTGGGTCCGGAGTCGGGTTCCCGGTCATCTCAGCTGAGCTTCTTCAGCCTCGCCGAGGAGTGGGTGGCGAGTTCGTGGCCGAGGGCGGCCATGTCCCACGCCCACATGAGTTCGCCGCCGACGAGTCCGTACATCCGCGTCGAGGCGGTGTACTCCTTCGCGGTCTTCGTCCGGGCGACGACGTCGGTGGAGAGGTCGATGCGCGGGCCCTTGACGTAGCCGGCGTAGAGCTCCATGACACCGTGCGGGTGGACGATCTCGGCTTCGATCTCGAAGGCGTCGTCGTTCGTCCGCAGGGTCTCGACGGCCGCCGCCGAGGTGAAGCTCGGCTCCTCGGTGGGCACGAGCATGCCCGGTCCGACGTCGCCGTTGTCGCGGGGACGCACGAGCTGCCAGATGCCGGTCTCCAGGGTCAGCGTCGCGTCGAGCTCGCCCTCCTCGGTGAGCAGCCACGCATGCGCGGTGTACTGGAGGTACGGAGTACCCGGGTGCGCGACGAACTCGATGCGCTGGCCGAACTGCTTCTCAGGGGTGTCGGCGTATCCGACGACGCCGACGCCTTCCCACGAGCCGATGAGCCACGAGAGGGGAACGAGTTCCGGGTTGACGGAGGCGTCGATCTCGATCATGTGTCTCAGCGATTCACGACGATGAGGGACTTGACGACCTTGTAGGCGACGCCGAGGGCGCCGAGCGCGGCAACGCCGACGAGTCCGGAGAAGACGATTTCGAGAAGCACGAGGTTTTCTTCCATGCCGTCGAGTCTACAGTCCCGTCCCTGACCTCAGCCAACCGCTCTCCCGCGGCAGGTGACCCGGCAAGGATGGTGACTAGAGGGCGATGCGCTCGAGGGCGTAGACGACGACGCCGCCGAGGGCGATGGGGGTGGCGCCGAGGGCGAGCTGGACAGCGAAGCTGCGGGCCTTCTCGACGTTGCGCTTGGCCGCGAGGTTCTGCGCGAGCTCGAGGTTCGTCGCCTGATACCTCGCGTAGGCGATGAGTCCGAGCATCCGGTCGACACCGGCGACGAGGAGGCCCATGACGGCGCCGAGGACGAGGGCGATCGGCAGCCCGATCGTCGAATCGAGGACGAGCACGGACACGATCCCGGCACTCGCCGTCGCCATCGCCACCGCGAGCGGTGAGGTGTAGATCGCCGGCCACGGCAGCGCGGTCATGCATTCGGCGATGATGAGGGCGGCGAGGCCGACGACGATGACCTGCTTGTCACCGGGCACCGTCGCCGCCGCCACCCACGTGCTCGCCGAGAGGACGATGACGACGCCGGCCACTTGCGCCGACACGTTCGCCACGGCGTCCGAGGCGCCCATGCCGCGGGTGAGGTTCTGGACGAAGGTCCACAGCAGCCCGAGGCCGGCGAGCACCGGCAGCCAGTCGAGGTAGGGGGCGGAGTCGTCACGCCATGCGGCGAAGAGACCCGCGAAGCCGAAGAGGGCGAGCATGATCGAGGTCGCGCGCGGCTGCGGGGAGTCCGTCAGCCGCGGCCAGCCGTAGGAGACGCCGAGGACGATGAGCCCCGTCGCGAGCAGGAAGAGCGTGTAGCCCCAGTACACCGACCCGCTCAGGGCGACGGCGAGGGCAAGCGCGACTGCTACTCGTATCCATCTGATCACTCATCTATCGTGCCCTATCGGCCCGGCGTGCGACGATTCCCGCACCGCTCGGCCGCCATCTGTCCGCCGTCGTCGCCGACCGCCCGAAGCGCCGCCGACCGCCGAATGACGGGACGCCTCGCACCCGGCTGAGCACGCTCGATATACTCTCCCTCAAGCCGAACACGTGAGACCACAGGGGGCAGGCAGAGCATGAGGATCCTGCACATCTGCCCCGCCCTGGAACCCGCGACGCCACTCGTTCCGCAGTCCCTCGAATACCTCGGCCATCACGTCGAGCGCATCGGCCTCGACATGCTGGCCGCGACGACGACCGACGCCGAGGTCGCCCTCGTCGACGCGTGCCTCGACCTCTCGCTGGCCCCGCGGATCGCCGCGGCGCTCGAGACCGCGGGCCTGCGCCTGCCGATCATCGTCGTCCTCAGCGAAGGCGGGCTGGCCACGGCATCGGCGCGGTGGGCCGTCACCGACATCCTCCTCTCCACGGCCGGGCCCGCCGAGGTGGAGGCCCGGCTGCGGCTGGCCCGTGACCGCGCCGGCACCGCGGGCGTCCCGGGCGCCATCCGCACCGGGGCCGAGCTCGGCACCGGCGGGTCCGGGGCGACCGGGTCGGGGGCGGCGAGCGGCTGGAACGAGAACGGCGAGCCGATGGTCGTCGTCAGCGGCGCGCTGCGCATCGACGAGACCTCGTTCACCGCCGACCTCGGCGGCCGCGCGCTCGACCTCACCTACCGCGAGTTCTCCCTGCTCAAGTTCTTCGCGATGCACCCCGAGCGCGTGTTCACCCGCGACGAGATCCTCCTCGGCGTCTGGGGCGACGACTACTACGGGGGCACCCGCACCGTCGACGTCCACGTCCGCCGGCTGCGGGCGAAGCTCGGCAAGGACCTCGAGAATGCGATCCACACCGTCCGCAACGTCGGCTACCGCTTCAGCCCCGACGCCGGCGCCGAGGAGGACGAGGCCCCGGACGCAGAGCCGCCAGCAGCAGAGACACCGTCGAGAGACACGGAGATGAGTGCATGAGAATCGTCGCGAGCGGAGCCGTCACCGGCACCCCGATCGACACCGTCACCGAGGCGGAGCTGTCCTTCCTCGATCGCGTCACCGCCCACGACGGGGCCGCGGAGATCTCCGGCGGCCTCCTCGCGATCGCCACCGGTGAGGACACCGCCCATGATGCGCAGACCGCCTCGAGCGTGTGGCGCGTCTACGACGACGCAGCGACCACCGACGCAGCGACCACCGGCGCAACCGACAATGCAGCCACCGACGACCCAGCCGCCCAACTCATCGGCTTCGGCATCCGGGCCCGGCAGGGCGAGAGGCACGCCGCGGAGTTCCTCATCGACCCCGACCACCGCGGTCGCGGCCACGGCGAGGCCCTGCTCTCCGCGATCCTCGCCGAGGAGCCGAGCGCCTGGTGCTGGTCGCACGGCGACGACCCGGCCGCCCGGCATCTCGCCGAGAGGCACGGCCTCAGCCGCGACCGGGTGCTCTATCAGATGCGCACCGACCCCGACCTCACGCTCGACGACCTTCCGACGGTCACGCCGCCGGAGGGTGTGACGATCCGCTCGTTCGCCCCGGGCGACGAGGCCGGATGGCTGCGGGTCAACAACGCCGCCTTCGACTGGCACCCCGAGCAGGGCCACCAGACGCTCGACGACATCGCGTCGATCGTCGGCGCCGACGGCTTCGATCCCGCAACCGTCGTCATCGCCACCGGCACCGTCGACGGCACGGACACCGTCATCGGCTTCCATGAGACGAAGCTCACGGACACGGAAGCGGGCGACCGCCTCGGCGAGGTCTACGTCGTCGGAGTCGACCCCGGCGTCCATGCCAAGGGCGTGGGCCGGGCGCTCACGGTCGAGGGCATGCGGCGGATGGTCGCGGCGGGGGCGACCGCGATCGAGCTCTACGTCGAATCGGACAACGCCCCGGCGCTAGGCTTGTACGAGCGGCTGGGATTCCACGTCGCGGTGGCGCATGTGTCGTATGCGCCGGCCACACCGGCTCAGAGCACCCAGGAGCAGTTGGATGTATGACGTCATCGCCGCCGGGCAGGAACTCGACCTGCCCTCCCCCGAGGACCGCTTCCTCGACCGGGAGCTGAGCTGGCTCGCCTTCAACGAACGCGTCCTCGACCTCGCCTCCGACCCCGAGGTGCCCCTGCTCGAACGCGTGCGCTTCCTCTCGATCTTCGCGACGAACCTCGACGAGTTCTTCATGGTCCGCGTCGCCGGGCTCAAGCGCCGCATCAACACCGGCCTCGCCGTGCCCACGGTCACCGGACGCATGCCCCAGCAGGTCATGCACGCGATCAACATCCGGGCGCATGAGCTCATGACCCGGCACGCGGAGCTGCTGAAGAACGAGATCGGCCCGCTCCTCGACGCCGAGGCGATCACGAAGGTCTCGATGGACGAGCTCACCGAATCCGAGCGCGCCCGCGTCGACGAGTTCTTCGCCGGGCACGTCTACCCCGTCCTCACCCCGCTCGCCGTCGATCCCGCGCACCCGTTCCCCTACATCTCGGGACTCTCGCTCAACCTCGGCGTGCTGCTGCGCTACCCGGACTCCGGCAAGGAGCTCTTCGCCCGGGTCAAGGTGCCCCCGCGTCTGCCCCGGTTCTTCAATGTCGCCGAGGTGACCGACCGACCCGCCGGACGCGACGTCCCCGCCCGCTTCGTCGCGCTCGAGGACATCATCGCCGCCCACCTCGACGCCCTGTTCGAGGGCATGGAGGTCATCCACCACTCGACGTTCCGCGTCACCCGCAACGAGGACCTCGAGGTCGAGGAGGACGACGCGGAGAACCTCCTCAAGGCCCTGGAGAAGGAGCTGCTGCGGCGTCGCTTCGGTCCGGCGGTGCGCGTCGAGATCACCGAGGACATCCACCCCCGGGTGCGGGAGATGCTCAAGGACGAACTCGGCATCGACGAGTCCGAGATCTATCAGCTGCCCACCCCGCTCGACCTCTCCGGGATGGCCGACATCGCCGATGTCCCGCGCGACGACCTCCACTTCCCGAAGATGGTCCCGCAGATGAACAAGGACCTCTCGCTGCGCGAATCGAGCGACCAGGTCGACGTGTTCGCCGCCGTGTCGAGCCGGGACATCCTCCTCCACCACCCGTACGACTCGTTCTCCACGAGCGTCCAGGCGTTCCTCGAGCAGGCGGCCGCGGACAAGAACGTGCTCGCGATCAAGCAGACGCTCTACCGCACCTCCGGCGACTCGCCGATCATCGACGCCCTCGTCGACGCCGCCCAGTCGGGCATCCAGGTCCTCGCGGTCGTCGAGATCAAGGCCCGGTTCGACGAGGAGGCCAACATCACGTGGGCCCGCAAGCTCGAACGCGCCGGGGTCCACGTCGTCTACGGCATCGTCGGGCTCAAGACCCACGCGAAGCTCTCCCTCGTCGTCCGGCAGGAGGCCGAGGGGCTGGCCCGCTACTGCCACGTCGGGACCGGCAACTACCACCCGAAGACCGCGCGCCTCTACGAGGACTTCGGACTGCTGACGAAGGACAAGGCCGTCGCCGACGACCTCACGAAGCTGTTCAACCAGCTCTCCGGCTACGCCCCGCGGGCCGAGTACTCCCGACTCCTCGTCGCCCCCACCCGAGTGCGGGCCGGTCTCATCGAGCTCATCGAGTCCGAGATCAGGATCGCCGAGGCAGGCGGTGCCGGCAGCGTGCGGATCAAGGTGAATTCGATCGTCGACGAGGCGATCATCGACGCCCTCTACCGCGCGTCGGCGGCCGGTGTGGAGGTCGAGGTCTTCGTCCGCGGGATCTGCGCCCTGCGCCCGGGCATCCCGGGGCTGAGTGAGAACATCACCGTCCGCTCCGTGCTCGGACGCTTCCTCGAGCACTCCCGCGCGTTCGTCTTCGGCAACGGCGGCGACCCGATCGTCTACATCGGCTCGGCGGACATGATGCACCGCAACCTCGACCGCCGCGTCGAGACGCTCATCGAACTCGTCGCCCCGAACCACAAGGCGGAGATCATCGAGCTCTTCGATCTCGCGTTCGCCCCGACCACCTCGGCGTTCGAACTCGCCGGGGACGGCGTGTGGACGCGGACGACGCACGCACCCGACGGCGCGGAGCTCACCGACTACCAGACGGAGCTCATCCGCCGGCACCGCAAGCGCCGTCTGATCGGAGAGGACGCGTGAGCCCTTCGACGGTCGATTCCGCGCAGGCATCATCGCGGGTCACCGCCGACATCCTCGCCGCCGGCGCGGTGTGCTGGCGCAACGGCGCCGAGGGCATCGAGGTCGCCCTCATCCACCGGCCCCGCTACAACGACTGGTCGTGGCCCAAGGGCAAGGTCGAACCCGGGGAGACGCTGCCGGAGGCCGCGATCCGCGAGGTCAGGGAGGAGACGGGCTTCGAGATCCAGCTCGGGGTCCCGCTCCCGACGGCCGAGTACATGGTCGGCGGTCGCAACCTCAAGAAGGTCTTCTACTGGTCGGCCCAGGTCAAGGGGGAGGCGACGTTCGCGCCGCTCAACCGCCGAGAGGTCGATGAGGCCGTATGGCTGCCGATCGCGCAGGCGCGCACGAAGCTGACGTCGTATGCCGACCGCGACCAGCTCGACGCCCTCGAGAAGTACGACGAGACGGACGCGCTGCGGGCGTGGCCGCTCATCCTCGTCCGCCACGGCAAGGCGTTCCCGCGGGCGAAGTGGTACGAGACCGAGCACGTCCGCCCCCTGCTCGCCCTCGGCACCCGGCAGGCGATGGCGCTGACCGGGCTGCTTTCAGCGTGGGAGGTGAAGAAGCTCGTCTCGAGTCCGTGGAAGCGGTGCGTGGCGACGCTCGCCCCGTTCTCCGCGGCCACCGGCAAGTCGATCAAGAAGGTCGCGACGCTGAGCGAGAAGGCGACCGCGGCGAACCCGGAGAAGACGGCGCGCTACATCGAGAAGCTGCTCGAGAAGGGCAGGCCGACGGCGTTCTGCACGCATCGTCCCGTGCTGCCGACGATCCTCGAGGTCTTCGCCCGGCACTCCCCCAAGCGCATCGCCCAGACCCTGCCGACCGACGATCCCTACCTCAAACCCGGCGAGATCCTCGTCGCCTACGTCCGGCCCGGCACGGTCCCGCGCATCGTCGACGTCGAGCGCTTCCGCCCCATCGACGCGTGAGCGCGACGCCGGGTGCGACCGCGGGCCCTGCGGCCGCGGGCTCACGGGACGCAGCAGCACCGGTCACGGCACGGTCGAGGCCTGGGCACAGCAGCCTCGGCGTCGAGTCTTTCACGAATCCCCGCCCCCATGTGACCGAGCACTCAGCACGGCTCCAATGCTTCAGCTCCCATTCACCTTCCATTCACTGAGCCACTCCCCTCGCTTTACACATCATCCTTACCGTTGTCGGTGAACGTTCGGGATCGCTCGAAAACGTGTGCTCAATCAGAAAGGCAACTTCGTGAAGCTGAAGCATCTTGCCCCCTCCGCTGCATTCCTCGCAGTCGGCGCTCTCACCCTCTCGGCGTGTGGCGGAACCTCTGCCACCGGCGAATCCGCCAGCGGCGGCGGCGAAAGCGACCTGCAGGGCACTCTCACCGGCATCGGCGCCTCCTCGCAGAAGGCGGCGATGGATGCGTGGACAGCCGACTTCACCTCCCAGAACTCCGGTGTCACGGTCAACTACTCGCCCGACGGCTCGGGTGCCGGCCGCGAGCAGTTCCTCGCCGGCAACGCGCAGTTCGCCGGTTCCGACGCCTACCTCGACGACGAAGAGATCGCCCAGACGCAGGAAGTCTGCGGCCCCGACGGAGCCTTCGAGTTCCCCGTCTACATCTCCCCGATCGCCGTGGCGTTCAACGTCGAGGGCGTCGACTCGCTCAACCTCTCGCCCGCCACGATCGCCGGCATCTTCAAGGGCGACATCACGAACTGGAACGACGAGGCCATCGCCGCCGACAACCCGGATGCGACCCTGCCCGACCTCAACATCACCGCCGTGCACCGCGCCGACGACTCGGGCACCACGGAGAACTTCACCGAGTACCTCAAGGCGACCGCCGGTGACGTCTGGGACGAGGATCCCGACGGCAACTGGCCCGGCGCCTACGGCGGCGAAGCCGCCCAGGGCACCGACGGCGTCGTCCAGACCGTGACCGACACCAACGGTGCGATCGGCTACGCCGACGCCTCGGCCGTCGGTTCGCTCACCTCGGCGAAGGTCAAGGTCGGCGAGGAATTCGTCGAGCTCTCCCCGGAAGCCGCCTCGAAGGTCCTCGACGCCTCGGAGACGGTCTCGGGCCGTGGTGAGGGCGACCTCGCCTTCGACCTCGCTCGCGACACCACCGAGTCGGGCGCCTACCCGATCGTCCTCGTCTCCTACCACATCGTGTGCTCGTCCTACTCGGACCAGAACACCGTCGACATGGTCAAGGCGTGGGAGCAGTACGTCGTCTCGGAAGAGGGACAGGCCTCGGCTGCTGAGTCGGCCGGTTCCGCTCCGATCTCGAGCGACCTCCGCGACCAGATCAACTCCGTCCTCGACACCATCCAGGTCTCCGGCTGAAACTGACGCTTTGACCTGCCATTCTGTACAGTCGAAGAGCGGCGTAGCTCCCGCTACGCCGCTCTTCGGTGCCCACGATCCGCTGCGGATCCCCACCTGCGACATGAGGAGCAGCTGTGCCGACCAGCACACAGACCACTGAGGCAGACCCGGCCGGCGCGCCTCAGCCGAGCGCCCAGGCGGCCCCGGCCAGGGCGCCCAAGGCCGTTGTCCGGCCCGGCGACCGCATCTTCTCCGGCGCGACGCTCGCCGCCGGCATCCTGATCCTTCTCACCCTGGCCGGCGTCGCCCTCTTCCTCCTCGCGCAGTCGAGCGAAACGATCGAGGCCCAGCTCACCGATCCGAGCGCGATCACCGGCGGCAACGGCTTCTTCGCCTACGTGTGGCCGCTCGTCATCGGCACGCTCGTGTCCTCGGCGATCGCCTTGGTCGTCGCGACCCCGTTCGCGCTCGGCATCGCGCTCTTCACGACGCACATGGCCCCGCGCCGGCTCGCCCCGGCCCTCGGCTACGTCATCGACCTGCTCGCCGCCATCCCCTCGGTCGTCTACGGCCTCTGGGGCCTCACGCTCGCCGGCAACCTCACCGGCTTCTACGGGTGGCTCGCAACGTGGTTCGGGTGGATCCCGATCTTCGCCCCCGGCGCCGACGGCGCGATCTCGAGCACCGGTCGCACGCTGCTCACCGCCTCCCTCGTTCTCTCGATCATGATCCTGCCGATCATCACCTCGCTGACCCGCGAGATCTTCCTCCAGACCCCGCGCCTGCAGGAGGAGGCGGCGCTCGCGCTCGGTGCCACCCGCTGGGAGATGATCCGCATGGCCGTGCTCCCGTTCGGCAAGTCGGGCATCGCCTCGGCGACGATGCTCGGACTCGGCCGCGCCCTCGGTGAGACGATGGCCGTCGCAATGATCCTCTCCCCCGGCCTGCTCACCGCGTCGCTGCTCGTCAGCGGCAACCAGACCATCGCCTCGGAGATCGCGCAGAACTTCCCTGAGGCCGCAGGACTGCGCCTGTCCGAGCTCATCTCGATCGGCCTCGTCCTCTTCGTCATCACCCTGCTGGTGAACATGGCGGCCCGCGCAATCGTGGCCAAGACTTCTGTGAAGGGCAGTTGATGATGTTGACGACCTCGGACAATGCGACAACCAAGACCCGTTCGCTGACGTCGAAGCAGCTGCCCAAGGCGACCCCCTGGATCATCGCGGCGGCCTCGATCATCGTCGGCATCGGCATCACCGTCGTGGCGACCGGCGGCTTCTCCGTCGCCATCGCCGCGATCATCGCCGGCGTCATCAACCTCGCCGCGGTGCTCATCATCTCCGGCGCCTACGAGGGCCGGCGCAAAGCCGTCGACCGCGTCGCCACGACGATCGTCACCTCGACATTCGTCCTCGCATGCGTGCCCCTCGTATCGCTGCTGTGGCTGACCGTGTCGAAGGGCGGAGCGGCGATCAACTTCGATCTGCTCACCCGCACGATGCTCGGCATGAAGGGCGTGCTCGACCAGCAGTACGTCGCCGGTGAGGCCTCCCTGGCCGGCGGCTTCTACCACGCGATCGTCGGCACCGTGCTCATCACCTTCGCCGCCTGCGTGATCTCCATCCCGATCGGTGTGCTCACCGCGATCTACCTAGTCGAGTACGCGGGCAAGAACCGCCTCGGCAAGGCCATCACCTTCCTCGTCGACGTCATGACGGGCATCCCGTCGATCGTCGCCGGTCTCTTCGCCTTCGCGCTCTTCTCGACGATCCTCGGACTCGTCATGCCGGATGCCACAGGCAGCGCGAAGACGGGCTTCACCGCCTCGGTGGCGCTGTCGGTGCTGATGATCCCGATCGTCGTGCGCAACACCGAGGAGATCCTGCGCCTGGTGCCGATGGACCTCCGTGAGGCCTCGTACGCCCTCGGCGTGCCGAAGTGGAAGACGATCGTCAAGGTCGTCCTCCCGACCTCGGTCTCCGGCATCCTCTCCGGTGTGACGATCGCGATCGCCCGCGTCATCGGCGAGACCGCCCCGATCATGGTCACCGCCGGCTTCGCGAAGACGCTCAACTGGAACCTCTTCTCCGGCTGGATGTCGACGCTGCCGACCTACATCTACGATTCGCAGCTGCGACCCGTGTCCCCGGGTGACGCGGCGCTGGCGAGCTCCGAGCGCGCGTGGGCCGCGGCCCTCGTCCTCGTCATCCTCGTCATGCTCCTCAACCTGCTGGCCCGCTTCATCGCCAAGGTCCTCGCCCCCAAGGCCGGCCGATGAACTGACCGACACGCAGCCCCGGCGGGCGATGTCAGGCGCCGACCGCCTCGGCGCGGATCCCCGTACCACACGCTTCACGCTTCACACGTCTCCAGAGAGGTGACACCACATGTCCAAGCAGATCGACATCAAGGATCTCGACATCTACTACGGCGACTTCCAGGCCGTCGACGATGTCTCCATGCACATCAAGCCGCGGTCAGTGACCGCGTTCATCGGCCCCTCCGGCTGCGGCAAGTCGACCGTGCTGCGCACGCTCAACCGCATGCACGAGGTCATCCCCGGCGCCAGCGTCAAGGGTGAGGTCCTCATGGACGGCAACAACATCTACGGCGCCGGCGTCGACCCGGTCAACGTCCGCCGCGAGGTCGGCATGGTCTTCCAGCGGGCCAACCCGTTCCCGACGATGAGCATCAAGGAGAACGTGCTCGCCGGGGTGCGCCTCAACAACAAGCGCATGTCGAAGACCGACGCCGACGATCTCACCGAGCGCGCGCTCAAGGGCGCGAACCTGTGGAACGAGGTCAAGGACCGTCTCAACCTGCCCGGTTCGGGACTCTCCGGCGGCCAGCAGCAGCGTCTGTGCATCGCCCGGGCGATCGCCGTCGAGCCCGAGGTCCTCCTCATGGACGAGCCCTGCTCGGCCCTCGACCCGATCTCGACGCTGGCGATCGAGGACCTCATCAACGACCTCAAGGACAAGTACACGGTCGTCATCGTCACCCACAACATGCAGCAGGCCGCGCGCGTGTCGGACAAGACGGCGTTCTTCAACATCGCCGGCACCGGCAAACCCGGCAAGCTCATCGAGTTCAACGACACCTCGACGATCTTCTCCAACCCCGACAAGGAAGAGACCGAGAACTACATCTCCGGTCGCTTCGGATGATCCTGCACCGCTGGCGGAGGCCTCGCTGACGCACTCGTCAGTGGCGGCCTCGTCGGTGGCGTTGGCGTCGCTGACGTACCGCTGAGTGAGAGAGCCGGATCGGGCATCGTGCCCGGTCCGGCTCTTCGCATCTGCCCTGCCGCCGTGCTTCCTCGGACGCCGGACGACAGTGGACTGAGCCGCTCCCCTCCGCCGAGACCGCCACTTGTCACTGAGACCGCCGGCCAGAACCGTCGGTCTCGGCGACAAGTGGCGGTCTCGGCGCGGGCGTCGCCGGGGCGGGGGCGGGGTCCGCGGGCGTGGCCGGGGCGGGGGCGGGGTCCGCGGGCGGCGCAGCGACGTTCCCGAGGTGGATCCCGCTCGATATCGCGCGCAGAATCGAGCGGGATCCACCTCGGGGAGGCCCGGACGTCGGACCAGACGTCGGCCTCGGACGTCGGACCGGACGTCGCCCCAAGGCGTCCGGCACGGCTTCCGTCGAGGGTGTCCGGCACGGCATCCCCAGTGCGTCCATCGGCTTCCCTCGAGGTGCCCGACACAGCTGCCCCGCGCACCCGACAGGTTTTCCTCCCAATTCGGCCCATCCGGATCGGGGACGGCTCCGAACCCCTGACACCATCGCACCGCCATCGGAGGGAACACCATGACCGCGGCTCCTGCACTCAACCGCCCGACGCGTATCCTCATCGAGCTCGTCGGCGGCGTCCTCGGAGCCGCTGCCGTCCTCGCTGCGACGGTGGCCGTCTCCGCGCTCGTGCTCGGGCGGCGGACCGCGACGCCCCACTGAT
Source organism: Brevibacterium sp. NPDC056726 (assembly GCF_042790515.1). Classification (NCBI taxonomy): domain Bacteria; kingdom Bacillati; phylum Actinomycetota; class Actinomycetes; order Micrococcales; family Brevibacteriaceae; genus Brevibacterium; species Brevibacterium sp. NPDC056726. The sequence goes on from NZ_JBHTYZ010000001.1 coordinate 411,332, forward strand.
TCCGGCAGGGTCGCCGTCGACGGGTGGATCGGCTGCGGCTCTGTCGGCCACACCTTCCCCTCGCCGGCCCACTGGCCTCAGCGGCTGTCATCGCAGCCGCTGAGATCGGCGGGACACCCGGCAGTCCATCCCCAACAGTGCGGCTGGCGGTACTCCGTCAGCCGCGTGTTGCGGACCCCGAGCCGTCACGTCACTGCCGAGACTCTGACGTTCAGATGAAAACCGTCACGTCTCGGCCGAGACTCTGACGTTCAGATGAAAACCGTCACGTCACTGCCGAAACCCTGACGTTCAGATGAAAACCGTCACGTCACTGCCGAAACCCTGACGTTCAGACGAAAACCCTCACGCCCCGACGGAGACCCTGACGTTCAGACGAAAACCCTCACGCCCCGACGGAGACCCTGACGTTCAGACGAAAACCCTCACGTCCCGATGGAGACCTTGACGATGAGCCCGATGACGATCGCGAGCAGCGCGGCGGCGGGGATCGTCAGCAGCCATACCCCGAACATCGGGACGAAGTAGCGGGCGCGCGGATGCCCCTTCCGGCCCGCGTACTGCGTGCCGAGGATCGCCGACCCGAGCACGAAGGTCAGCGACACCGGCACCCGCATGATGAGGGCCGCGATGTACATGAGCACGGCGGCGGCACCGTCGGCGGCGACGGACTTGACCGGGTCGAGCTTCGCCATCCGCACCGAGAGCGTGCGCACGACCCGCCAGCCGCTCAATCCGGTGCCGAGCGCCAGCGCGAGCGCGATGATGATGCGCACCGGCCACGAGATGTCGATGACGTCGACCCTCTCCCCCGGTGCGGTCTGGACGGCGACGATGGCGACCATGACGAGGGCCGCCGTCTTCTGTGCGTCCTGCACGCCGTGGACGAGCGAGAGCGAGCAGGTGAGCACCGAGTCGACCATCCGGGCGCTGCGGAAGAGCGGCTTCGATGGGGTCGAGGCGAAGATCTTCGACAGCAGCACGGTGAGCGCCCAGGCGAGGAGGAAGCCGAGGAGCGGTGAGAGGAGCAGCGGGAGCACGACGGAGTCGAAGGCCTCGCGCATGTCGAGGGCGAACCCCAGGACGATGCCGGCGCCGATGAGTCCGCCGATGAGGCAGTGCGTCGAGGACACCGGCAGGGCGAGCCAGTACGTGAAGAGACTCCACGCCGTCGCGGAGACGAAGGCGATGAGGATGCACAGGAGGATGGCGTCGGCGGCACCGGCGAACTGGACGATCTGGTTGGCGACGACGATGGCGATGCCCTCACCGAGGAGGGCGCCGATGAAGTTGAAGACGACCGCGAGTCCGAGCGCCCATTTCGGGCTGAGTGCCCGTCCGACGACGGCGTTGCCGATCGTCAGCGCCGCATCATGGAACCCGTTGGACCCGGCGAAGATCACCGCGGCGACGATGACACCCGCCAAGAGCAGCTCCACGGATCAGGATTCCTTGATCGCGATCGAGGCGACGACCTTGCCGAGTTCGGTGAAGCCGTGGGCGGCGCGGACGAACGCCTGCCCGAGCTGGGACACCGCGGCCATGTAGGTGAGGCCGCGCTTCGAGTTCGGCACGGCGTCGGACATCCGCCACTGGAGGGTCTCGACCTGGTGGGTGAGCCGGTTGATCGCGTCGACGTAGTCCCACTGGTCGAGTTTGCCCGGCAGCTTCGACACCATCCGCGAGGTGTGGTCGGTCTGGTTCGACAGGACGGCCAGGGTCTCGAGCACACCCGAGGGCAGAGTGTCGAAAGCTTCCGAGGCGAGGACGAATCCGGCCCCGTGGAGGAGATGGCAGATCTCGCGCATGTGATGGCACAGGAGGTAGAGATCGTAGCGGTCGAACGGGGTGATGTAGTTCTCGCGCAGCGCCCGCAGCACCGCACCCATGTCCTCATCGGCCCGATCGCCGATCTCCCGGAGCTGGTCGGCGACTTCACGACGCTGCCCGACATCGGAGCCGGAGAGTTCGGCGAGGACGAGATTGCACTGCCGCATCTGTCCGACGAGATCGGCCATCCGCTCGTAGAACACGGTGTCCTGCGGTACCCGTCGCAGCCGCATGCGATTCCTCCTGCCCCGCCGCCGGACGGTGTGCATGTCGCGCCAATGCTCTGTGGTGAAGTTATGACCCGGACGCTGAACCGAGAGCGCCTCTCGGCGATAGGCCGCTCGAAGCGGCTGAGGTTGGAGCCCGGGGCTTCAACGATCCAACGTCCGGTTGGCCCGAGGGCCGCTTCCCACGATACCGCTTCCTCGCCGTGCGTCTACCCGGACGACGTTGAAAAATCTCACAGTTCCGGACGGCTGATCTCGGGACTCAGCATCGTCATTCAGGCGGGTAGCAGGACTCCCCCGCCGAGGCGACGCCTCAGTCCCGCGCACCCCTGACCTCGGGTGTCACTCGAGTCCGCCGTGGCGGCGGGCCATGCCCGCGTCGCCGAGGTCCTTCGACAGCTGCTGCAGGCGGGTGCGGGTGTCCGGGTCGTTCGCACCGGCCGCGCAGATGCCGACGAAGGCGCCCGCCCGCAGCAGGGCGATGACGACGTCGCCGCGGAACGCGCCGGCGAGGATCTCGTCGATCGCGCGCGCCACCTCGTCGGGTCCGGCGGGCACCTCGACGCCGGCGAGGATCTCCGTGAGGCCGATGCCCTCGGTGGTGCGGCGCAGACCGAGGTCGAAGAGGTCGGCGACCTCGCGGGGTGCGGTGACGATCCACTCCCGCAGGGCGTAGAGGCGCCACAGCGCGCCGGGGGCAGAGACCGCGGGGGCCGCGGACCACATCTCGGCGATGACTTCGAGGCCGATGTCGTCGGCGAGGTCGATGAACCGCCTCGTCGCGGCTTCGTCGCGGTTGCCGCGGCAGTCGCCGAGGAGGAGCGCGGCGGTGGCATGTGAGGTCTCCGAGCGGGTGACCGGGTCGCTCGGGTCGCTCACGGCGTCGAGATCGGCGAGGGGCACGGGGCGGTGATACGGGCGTTCATTCATCGTGCGTGCAGTCTAGTCGCCGCGGCTGGGCACGGGTAGGGGCGTCACTGCGGTCGGGTGAGGCCGAGTTGGTCGGCGAGCGCGGTGAGCGCCGCGGCGGTGGACTCGTCGAGGTCGAGGCTCTCGGCCTGAGCTGCTTCGGTCTCGTGTTCGATCTCGCCGGGCAGGCGCACGCCGGCGCCGGAGTCCCGGATCGCGGCGCCGAGGGCGCTCACCTTCGCCTCGGCGGTCTCACGGCCGTTGAACGCCGCGGCGTCGAGCGCGATGAGGAGGTGGCCGTTGTTCATCGCCGAGGCGGGGTTGTCCCAGATGTCCTGCGTCTCGTGGGCGAACGTCGCGCCGGTCAGTGCTCCGCTCAGCGCCTCGAGCAGCACCGCGAGTCCCGACCCCTTGTGGCCGCCGAAGGGCACGAGCGCGCCTTCGGCGGCGGCGGCCGGGTCCGTCGTCGGTCGTCCCTCGGCGTCGACGGCCCAGCCGGCGGGGATGTCGCGTCCGGCGTTGCGGGCGGCGATGACCTTGCCGAAGGCCCCCGCCGAGGTGGCCATGTCGACGGTGAGCGGCTCGCCGTCGGCGGTCGGGGCGGCCAGGGTGAGCGGGTTCGTCCCGATGACCTTCGCGCTCCCGCCGTGGACGGCCACGGTCGGGCCGGTCGTCGAGGTGAGCATGCTGAAGATGCCGCGTGCCGCCAGCTGGTCGGTCCAGAACGCGCCGGCCCCGTAATGGCTCGAGTTCTCCACGGCCACGCAGCTCACCCCGTGCTCCGGGGCCCTCTCGAAGGTCCAGTCGACGGCGGTCTGCATGACGACCTGGCCGAGGCCGCTGCCGCCGTTCAGGACGGCAGAGGCGCCGTTGTCCCGGACGAAGGCGACCTGGGGCTGCGCCGCGATCCCTCCGGCGGTGAGCGCGCTGACGTAGAGCGGGAGGCGCAGCAGGCCGTGGGAGTGGATGCCGCGCTGATCGGCCTGGACGAGCGAGCGGGCGGTCAGCGCGGCGTCGGCGCCAGGTACCCCGCAGGCGCTCAGGGCGGAGGCGGCGAAGTCGGTGAGGGAATCGACACCGAATCTCATGAGCCGCCGTCCGGTTCACAGGCCCCGGCCCCGAGGACGTGGGAGCGCGCCGCCGCGGGTTCCCGCCCGGGCGCTGCGTCCGCGGGCTCCCGTCCGGGCGCTGCGTCCGCGGTGCTCGCGGAGAACCGTTCGAGCGCGCGGAGGATGTGGGTGCGCATCGCCTCCTCCGCCGCCTGCGGGTCGCAGTCGGCGATGGCCTGGGCGATCTCGGCATGTTCGGTCACCGTGTCCGTGCCGTGCGGGTCGCCGGGGAAGAGGCGGAAGAGGTGGAGGTGCGGGTGCATCTGCCGATACGCGTCGAGGAGGAAGCTGTTGCCGGTCGCCTCGAGGATGCGGGTGTGGAAGCGCGTGTCATGCTGCGAGAGCTCCTGCTTCCAGTCGGCGGCACCGAAGCCCGCGCGGAAATCGCTGATCTCCTCGCACAGGGCGCGCCCCGGGTTCGATCCCCGGTCCGCGGCGACGACCTTCGCGGCCCACGGTTCGAGGAGCAGCCGCATCTCGATCATCATCTCGAGGTCGCGGCGGCTGAGCAGCGGGGTCGTCGCGTACCCGCGCGGGTGCCGGGTGCGCACGAGCCGGTCGCCCTCGAGGCGCTGCATCGCCTCGCGCACCGGCGTCTGGGACACCCCGAGCTCACGGGCCATGCGGTCGATCGTGATCCGCTCACCGGGCGGCACGGTGCCGTCGAGGATCATCGATCTGATCCTCGCGTAGACGGTGGATTCCGCGGCCGTGTCCCGTCCGGTCATCTCGACATCCTTCCCCGACGCGCTGGCGACGTCCGTCCCCGCTCCTGTCATCACCGACACTATCGCTGTCCCGAGGCGAGGTCACGAAGGAGGGAGCGAATGCCGTAGTCCCAGGTGGGAAGCTCCTCGCACCGTCCGACGACGTTCGTCAGGCTGCCCAGGCGATCGCTGGTGATCGTCACGACATCGCCGAGGCGGAGGGTGAATCCCAGGCCGTCCTCCCCGCGGTCGGCGGTCGGGGCGAAGAGGGTGCCGGTGAAGAGGACGAACCCGTCGGGGTACTGGTGGTGGGGGCCGTGGGCGGCGGCGAGGAGCTCCTCGAAGGAGCGGCTGAGTGCGCTCACGGAGTTGATGCCCGACAGCGTGTATCCGTCGTCGCCGGTGACGGTGAGGGTGAGGTCGAGGCCGCGCGCGTCAGCGAGGTCGAAGGTCGCGTCGAAGAGGCGGATGAGCGGGCCGAGCGCGGTCGAGCGGTTGTTGTCCTTGGCCATGCCGAGCAGCAGCGCGCTGCGGCCCTCGACGTCGCGGAGGTTGACGTCGTTGCCCATCGTCACCCCGTGGACCCGGCCGTGGGAGTCGGCGACGAGGACGAGTTCGGGTTCGGGGTTCGACCACGCGGAGAAGGCGGGGATCCCGACGGCGTCGCCGGAGCCGACGGCCGAGAGCACGGGGCCCTTCGTGAACACCTCGGGGTCGGGGCCGAGGCCGACCTCGAGGTACTGCGACCACCAGCCCTTCGCGACGAGCGCGGCCTTCAGCCGGGCGGCCTCGGCCGAACCCGGGCGGATCGCGGCGAGGTCGGCGGTGACGGCCGCGGCGAGTTCGGTCCGCACCGCCTCGGCGCGGGTCGGGTCGCCGTCGCAGCGCTCCTCGATGAGGCGTTCGATCATCGAACCGGCGAAGGTCACCCCGCAGGCCTTGATGACCTGGAGATCGATCGGGGCGAGGAGGACAGGACGATCAGCGGCCCCGGCGACCGCCTCGGCGGGGGTGACGATGTCATCGATCGACCAGTCCGCCGGATGCGCGATCAGTGCGGCGAGCCGGTCGGTCGCCTCCGGGTGGTCGAGGATCCCGGCGACCGTGAGGTCGATGCGTGAGGCGTCACGGACCTCGTCACCGGTGACGAGGACGGGAACGGGAGCAGGGCGTCCGGGAGCGGACACGCGACCGAGGAAGGTGCCGGTCGCCTCGGCGGGAAGGAGGTCACGGAGACTCACGACGGACGACCTCCTCGGCGAGCGGAGACGACGATGGGAAGTGACACGGGACGGGAACCTCTCTGGCGGGGTGGACGGTCAGACGGCGTAGCCGAGGAGGCTCGGCAGCCACAGGCTGAGGAACGGGACGACGGAGATGAGGATGAGGGTGATGAGCATCGGGATGAAGAACGGCATCGTTCCCCTGATCACCGTCGTCACCGGGTACTTCGTCACCGAGGACAGGACGAAGAGGACCAGGCCGACCGGTGGGGTGAGCAGGCCGATGAGGAGGTTGAAGATGATCATGATGCCGAAGTGGACGGGGCTGAGGCCGAACACCTCGGCGACGGGGAGGAGGACCGGGACGAGGATGAGGATCGCCGAGGTGGGTTCGAGGACGCAGCCGATGATGAGGAGCAGGAGGTTGACGAGGATGAGGAAGACGATGGGGCGGTCGGTGATCGACAGGAGCACCTCGGCGGCGAGCTGCGGTGCCTGTTCGCGGGCGAGGACCCAGCCGAAGAGGGCTGCGCCGGCGACGATGATGAGGATGCCGCCGGTCGTCTCGACGGCGGTGACGAGGGCGTGGCGGACCTTCTCCCATGTGAAGTTGCCGTAGACGATCGCGAGGACGGCGATGTAGGCCACGCCCACGGCACTCGCCTCGGTGGGGGTGAAGATGCCGGAGAGGATGCCGCCGAGGATGACGACGGCGGCTCCGACCGGCGGCAGGGCGCGCAGGCCGGACTTCACGCGGTCGGCGCGGGATGCCTTGGGCAGGCGGAGGTCGTTGCGCTTGCGGGTGAGGACCCAGACCATGGCGCTCAGCGTGAGGACGAGGAGGACGGCGGGGACGATGCCGGCCATGAAGAGCGCGCCGACGGACACGCCGGCGGTGACGGCGTAGATGATCGCCGGGATCGACGGCGGCATCATCGGGGCGATGAGGGAGGAGGCGCCGGTGACGCCGAGGGAGAAGCCGACGGGGTAGCCGCGGCGGATCATCGCCGGCACCTGGATGCGGCCCATTGCGGCGGCGTCGGAGATCGCGGCTCCGGAGACCCAGGAGAAGCCGAAGCTCGTGAGGATGTTGACGTAGCCGAGCGACCCGCGGACGTGGCCGATCGCGGCGACGGCGGCGTCGTAGAGGCGGTCGGTGGCCCCGGAGATGTTCGCGAGGTTGCCGAGCAGGATGAACATCGGCACCGCGAGGATGGCGAAGTCGAAGACCCCGGAGGTCGCCTGTTGGACGGCGAGGGCGGGACTCGAGGAGGGGTCGGTGATGATGTAGACGAGCGAGGGCACGAGGAGGGCGATGCCGACGGGCACGCGCAGGGCGAGGAGCAGGAGGAGGGCGGCGAGCATGGGGATGAGGGTCATGTCACAGGCCTTCCAGCTGGGCGGTGGTGTCAACGGTGTCGGGGTTCTCCTCCGGGTGCTTGGCGACCATGATGATCTCGATGACCGTGTGGACGAAGATGAGGATGAAGCCGATCGTGGCGGCGAGGTAGAGCAGCGCGGTGGGCAGTCCCGAGGCGGGCATCGCGATCGCTGAGACGATGTCGACCATCATGATCCCGGAGACCGCCATGAATGCGGAGACGGCGAGGACGACGAGGCGGGCGAAGGTGCCGATGACCCGGCCGACGGAGGCGGGGACGACGGTGGCGATGAGATCGACGGTGATGTGGGAGCGCCGGGAGGAGACGAAGGCGGCGGCGATGAAGGTCAGCCACACGAGGGTGAGGCGGGCGACCTCCTCGGTCCACGACAGCGGCGAATCGAAGACGTAGCGGGTGATGACCTGGAGCATGACGAGGGCGAAGACGCCGACCATGAGGAGGATGCCGATCGTGCGCTCGAGCGTGATCGCCGCCCGGTAGAGGCCGCTGCGGCGTTCGAAGGAGTCCTGCTCGAAGGCCAGGGTCGCCTCGGCGTCGGCGATGTTGTCGGTGCCGGGAGACTGCGGGTCGGTCGGGTCGGGGCTGGTCGGGTCGGGAGTCTCGGAATTGGGCTCGGGATTCGGGGTCGTCGGGTTCATCAGTTCTCCTCCCCTTCTTGCGAGCGCGCGTCTTCGAGGGATTTCTTCACCGCGAGGTAGGTGTCGCCCCAGCTCACCCGGGTCGGCAGCTCCGCGGCGACGAGGTCGCGGAAGGCCTGGATGTCGACGTCCTCGACGACCTCGATCTCCCCGCTCTCCTTCCAGTCGGCGAGGATCTCCCGCTCCTGGGTGACCGTGCACTCCTCGACGCGGACGCGGGCGGCGTCGATCGCCTCGGTGAGGATCCGCCGCTTCTCCGGCTCCATGCTGTCGAGGAGGCGCTGGTTGCCGACGAGGTAGACGCCTTGGACGATGTGCTCGGTGATGCTGATGTAGTCCTGGACCTCGTAGAACTTCGCCGAGGCGATCGTCGGGATCGGGTTCTCCTGCGCGTCGATCGTGTTCTGCTGGAGGCCGAGGTAGACCTCGCTGAGCGCCATCGGGGTCGCAGTCGCCCCCATGATGTCGAGCGTCGTGAGGTAGAGCGGGGCGTCGGGGGTGCGGATCTTCAGACCGTTGAGGTCCTCAGGCGTGCGCACCGGGGTGTTCGCCGTGACCTGGCGGGCCCCGTAGTAGAAGTTGCTGACGACCCGCAGGTCGGTCTCGGCGGCCATGTCGTCGAAGACGCCGGTCATGATCGGCCCCGTCGTCGCCGCTTGGAGCTCGGCGGCATCCTCGGCGAGATAGGCGCCGTCGAGGACGGCGGCCTCCGGGTGCCACGCGCCGAGGAACGAGGGCCCGCTGTTGACGAAGTCGAGGGCACCAGTGGCGACCTGCTCGACCATCTCGGCTTCGCTGCCGATCTGGGCGGCGGGGTAGATGAGGACGTTGAAGCCCTGGTCGGCGAGTTCCTCCTTCATCGGCTCGAGGCCGCAGGAGTTGACCGGGTGGGTGGCTTCGTAGACGTTGCCGAAGCGCAGGGTCGTCGCGTTCGGGTCGACGGCGTCGGTCGCGGCGCGGTCGAATTCGACGGGTTGGAACATGGCGCAGCCGGAGAGGGCGAACACGGCGGCTGCGGCCGTTATCGCGGTGGCGAGGCGCTTCTTCATGTGTTCTCCTCAGACGAATCCCGCCGTTGGGATCCTCACGACACTGTGATGGCTGATGGTTGAGACACTGCTCGGGGGCACTGCTGAGTGTGATGCTGTGAGCTGCCGGTGGTGCTGGTGCCGGCGCGCGTTGGAATGTATAGCTTTTCTACGAATCCTATACATAGGATGTGTCGTGGGCAACAGTGACGGGAAGAATCGCCCATGAATCTCCGGGCGAATCTCCTACGAAAATCACAGTGTCCCCTACTAAAATGAATCAGGGTCTGACACCGCAGCAGGCGGTCTGATCAGACATCTTGTGAAGACGACTTGTATCGACAGTGAACGAGGAGGAACTCCCGTGGCGAAGTCATCGATGGTTCAGAAGGGCCTCGACAAAGCGGCCAAGCTCGCGGTCAACGAGGACGGAACCATCAATCCGCGCACGCAGTCGGTGCTCTCGAAGCTGCTCTCCGTGCAGCGCCCGGTGGCCCTGGCCTACGTGCGGTCGCTGCGTCGGCGGCACCCGGATGCCACTCCCGAGGAGCTCGTCGAGATCATCCGCAAGCACTACCTCGCGCTGACGACGACCGGCGGCGCTGCCGTCGGCGCGACGGCAGCGGTGCCTGGCATCGGCACGATGGCCGCGGTGGGCTTCGCGACCGCGGAGACCGCCGGGTTCCTCGAGCTGACGGCGCTCTTCGCGCAGTCGATCGCGGAGATCCACGGTCTGCCGGTCAATGATCCGGCGCGGGCGAACGCCCTCGTCCTCGGCCTCATGCTCGGCAAGGACGGGAAGAACCTCGTCCAGCGGTTCGGGAAGAAGTCCGTGGGACCTGAGGCCCTCCTCGGCGACTGGGGTGCAACGGTGACGAAGCAGCTGCCGGCGCCCGTCGTCGACATGCTGCTGCGGAAGCTGCGCAAGACCTTCATCCAGAAGTTCGCAGCACGGGCGGGCGGTTCGTTCTTCGGACGCCTGCTGCCCTTCGGCATCGGCGCGGTCATCGGCGGCGTCGTCAACGCGCAGATGGCGCGGAAGGTCGCGAACGAGTCGAAGACGGCCTTCGGTGCCGCCCCGACGGTGTTCCCGCTGGAGACCGATCCGCAGTTCGTCGACCAGAAGAAGGACAACAGGCTGCTCGGGACGATCAAGGCCCTGACGTCGCTGGGCCGGAAGAAGGACAAGGATGTCGACGGCGAGGTCGTCGACGACGGCAGCGGTGTCGGCGTCGACGCGTCGAAGTACGACGCGGATTCGGTCAACTCCGCGGGGTCGTCGAGTGGAGACGGATCCTCGAAGCAGATCGGACGCTGACCTGCGTCTCCAACGCTAGGGCCCGGCCACCGACTCAGGGATGGCCGGATGAGCGCAACGGGTGTCTCGCGAACGTCGCGAGGCACCCGTTCGCGTTTGAGGAATCGCGTGCGCTGGCCCTAGTATTGGGGAGTCTCCGATCGTCGCTCTGGGCGTACACCCATGCCGATCCGACGGAGGCCGGGCCTCTAGCTCAGTTGGTAGAGCAGCGGACTTTTAATCCGCGGGTCGTGGGTTCGATCCCCACGGGGCCCACCAGAAGTTCGTCGTTCAAACGAGCGACATTTCCCGTTTGAGCCGCCTGGACTCCGCCAGCGGCCTGCGCCGCCAGTGCGGTGGCCTGCACGTCCTGGTCGAACAGGATGTTGAACGGCGTGCCCGGTTCCCCGTCGATGCCGTTGTCGTCGGCGACGGTGAGGCGTTCGAAGAACGCTTGGTTCGCGATCCGGCGCAGTGAGTCGTCCACGCTCATGTAGATCGCGTGGGCGTCACCGGCGAGGGCGAGGCAGTCGTCGAGGTGGGCGCGGGCCTGTTCGTACTCGACGCTGGATGCTTCGATCCGCGAGTCGAGGAACGCGACCTGCCTGGCGATCCGGTCCTGCTCGCTCTTGAGCAGGTCCAGGGGCACGGCGCCGGCGTAGTGGGCTTGCAGCAGCTTCGTCCGCTCGTCCTGGAGGCGGTCGCGTTCGGCGATCTGTGCCTTGCGCTCCGTCTTGGCGGTGGCGTAGAGCCGGTCGAACTCGGCATGGATCAGCGTGCGCAGCGGGCCGAGGACGTGTTCGGGGATCTCGACCATCCGGTAGTAGTCCTCCACGGCGGCCTCGATGTCGGGCACGTACATGGCCTTGCGATCGCAGGCGGTGCGCTTGGAGTGTCGACCCGAGCACAGGAAGTACGGGTAGATCACCCCGGTGCTGCTCTTCGCATTCGACAAGATCAACCTGGACCCGCAGGTACCGCAGAACACGGTGCCCTTCAGATAGTGGTCGTGGGCCTGAGTCTTCTCCCCCGACACCCGGTGCGCGTCGAGCACGGTCTGCACCCGGTACCAGACCTCCGGGGCGACGAGAGGTTCGTGGAGGCCGTCGTAGGTGGCGCCTTTAAACACGACGTTGCCCTTGTAGTACGGGTTCGCCAGCATCTGCTGGATGCTCGACAGGCCCGGTGCCTTCTCGGGCCGCTTCGGCGTCGGCACCGTGGTCAGGCCCCGGTCGATCAGCTCTTCCCGCAGGGTCGCGGTCGAGTAGGTGCCGGTGGCGTAGGCCTCGAACGCCCACTTGATGAGCGGGCCGCGCTTGGGGTCGACCTCGATGGTGCGCACCTCGCGTCCGAGCTCGTCACGGCGGGTGGTGTTGAGGTAGCCGATGGGGGCTTTGCCGTTCGTGCCGCCGGTGGTCGCCTTCTGCGTCATGCCCTTGGAGACCTCGTGGGCGAGGTTGCGGGAGTAGAACTCGGCGATCGTGGACATGATGCCGTGCAGCAGCATCCCGGACGGGGTCTCGTCGATGTTCTCCGTCGCGGACACCAGCAGCACGCCCGCTTCCTTCAACGCGAGGTGGATGGCGACGTCATCGGCGCGGTTGCGGGCGAGGCGGTCGACCTTGTGGACGATGCAGTACGCCACCGGGTGGGTCTTGACGTACTCGATCAGCGCCATCAGCGCGGGCCGGTCGGCCTTGCGGGCGGACTCTCCAGCATCGACGAACTCTTCGATCACGACCGCGTTCAGCGTCTCGGCCTTGCGCAGGTTCGCCTCCCGCTGCGCCGGGATGGAGAACCCCTCATCCCGGCCGCCTTTGGAGGCCTGCTCCTTGGTCGACACCCGCAGGTAGGACACGGCGAGGGTCGTGGTCTCGCCGATCTGGTCGAGATCGAACGGGATGGACGCGGGCGGCGCCGTGCATTCCTCAGCCGGGCGCGTGGTGGGTGTTGGTGTGGTGTTCACGGGTCTCGTGTTTCCTTCCCCGGTTCGGGGCCAACACGAGCGGGTCGTATCCGCTCATGCGGTGCAACACGTAGGAAACAAACGAGACCCGGAGACCGGGTGGGGCCGAGAACACGGCTACAACGAGACGGTGCACCACGGCGAACCGTTCCCGATCCGCCGCTGGCGACGTACAAGCATTCTACCTCGCGGCCTCATTCCCGTCACGGGAGGCGGCGCCCAGTCGCGGGGCCGGAGGCTGCTCGGCCGCGGCCGCGGTGTCGGTGGTGTGGGCGTCGCGGGCGCGGGCTTGGGCCATGCCGATGAACAGGCGGGCGAGCTGGTGCAGGTCGGGCTCGGGCCGCGGCTCGGCCTCGATCCGGTAGCTGCGGATGCGCTCCGGGCCCACGTCGCGGCGGCGGGTCATGACGGGTCTCCTTCCAGGTCGTCGAGGCGGGCGAAGAACGCGTCTTCAGCGGCCTGCCGTTTCGCCACGTCGGCCAGCACGAAGGCCACGAAGTCCTCGCGCCGGTTCGTGATCGGGATGTCCTCGATCGGCGGGGCCGCCGGTTCGCCCGGCCAGACCGTCTGCCGGGAGGGCCGGTCGCGATCCAGGCGAGTGCCGGAGGCGGCGACCCAGTCACGTAGCCGCTGCCGGGCGGCGGCGAAGTCGCGATGCCACCCGATCGCGGCCGAGGCGTCCTGTTCCGGGTCGTACGCGGCGAGCCAGTGCAGATGCAACGCGGACAGCTCCCACCGCAGCTCCGGGTGCCGGTGCCACAACGGCGGGATCACCGACGCCGGCAGCGCGTAGGTGTGCCGTAGCCAGTCGACCCACCTGTTCAGCGCCAGCCATTCCTGCTCCAGCTCGTGCGCGGTCAGCAGGTTCCAGTTCACCGGCCGCACCGGCCCTGGCTCATCGCCTCCCGGCCCCGCCGGGTCGTCGTAGGCGTCGTCTTCCCACCCGTCCGGCACCTCCGGCGTGGACGGGGCCTCAGTCGTCTCGTCGTCCATGATGGCCACCCCCGTTCACATCGTCCGGGCGTGCGCGTCGCGGTCGACCGGCTCGGGCTCGGGCGCCTCGAACCCGGTGGTGCGCTCGGCCTCACGCTCCGGTCCGCGGCGCTCGGCCGTCGGCTGGGGCGTGCGGTCGACCTCATAGGTGGTGCGGGCCAGGTCGTGGCCGAGCCGGTTCGCGATGAACTGCTCCTCGGTGACGCCGGTGTTCGGGTTCGTGTTCTCCCGGATACGGCCCTGCGCGATCACCCAGTCGTTCTTCGCGAGCTGCTCGTAGCCGTGCGTGGCCGCACCGTCGAAGGCGATCACGTCGTGGTAGGTCGACGCGAGCCGCGTGTACGAGTCGCCGCCGTTGTACCGGTAGTGGTCCTGCCGCACCTTGAAGTACAGGCGCGGGGTGCCGTTCTCCGAATGCGTCAGCGACGGGTTCGACTCGACCCTGCCGTAGATGCTGGCCCGGGCATCCAGACCAGGCCGCTGCTCCTCAGACATCACAGTCCTCCTTGCTCGAAGCCGACGACCCACGAGCGGGCCGCCGCATCAGGCAGGTGCACCCGACCACCCGGCCGGGTTACTGCTGGTGGGCGTCGTGCAGGAGCTGTTCGACCTCGGCCCGATCCGCCTGGAGCTGCGTGCCGTCGGGGCGGTCGGGCCAGGCGCGCAGGTCGGTGATGATCGGCGGTGCCGAGCGCAGCAGGGTCACGGCGGTGCCGAACGGGAGGCGTCGGATGTGATCGGGCGGCAGGATCGCGACCCGCCGCACGGATCGTTGGTTGGAGCGGGAGCCGTAGTCGCCGACGGTGGTGGTGTCGGTGAGCTCGTCGCGTTCCCCGATCAGCGTGGAGAGGTCCTGGAGGTCGCGGCTGTTGGAGGCTCCGCCGAGGATGATCTTCACGATGGACGCATCCCAGATCGCGCCGGCCTGGTGCTCGTTCCACTTGTCCCGCGCCTGCGCGAGGGACTGGAGCACGGCGAGGGTGGTGATGCCGGTGCCGCCGCCCTCGGCCATCAGGGTCGGCAGGCTGGGCAGAGGCGCGAGGTTCCCGATCTCATCCAGGCACAACAACAGCGGCGGATCGAGTCTCGCGCCGCTGGAGCGGGCGGCCATGCGGCGCGCGGTCTCCACGAGGTCTTCGACCAGTGCCGCGACGAGGGCGGCACTGTTGCCGGCCCCGGCGCCGGTGGCGAGCAGGAACAGGGTGCCGCGATCGCGGATGAACGCCTCGGGGTCGAACTCCTCACCCTCGGCGGGTGAGACCGCATCGAGCACCCGCGGATCGGCCAGCGCCGCAAGCGAGAGGCTGACGCCTTGCCAGATGGAATCCCTGGTGCGCGGGTCGGCGTCGATCATCGAGGCGAGCGAGTCCGCCCACCCGGTTGCCGCGTCGGGGTGGTTGGTGAGGATCGCGACCGCGTCCGCCGCGCTGGTGGGGTCGAGGGTCCACCGGAACAGCTCGGACGGGCTGCGCCGGTCGAGGGCGGCGGCGTGCAGCAGGGCCTGCAGCGCGGCTTTGGTTTTGCCTTCCCAGAAGTCTCCGCCTTCGACCCCGCCCGCGGACAGGCCCGTGGCGGAGGCGAGGCCGGCGGCGCGGATCATCGCGGTCTGCGGGGACTCGCAGCCCCGGATCGGTGACCATCGCATCCCCGCCGGCAGACCCTCGGCGAGGTGCTGGGGGTCGAACACTGCGAC
This sequence comes from Brevibacterium sp. NPDC056726, assembly GCF_042790515.1. Lineage (NCBI taxonomy): Bacteria > Bacillati > Actinomycetota > Actinomycetes > Micrococcales > Brevibacteriaceae > Brevibacterium > Brevibacterium sp. NPDC056726. The sequence goes on from NZ_JBHTYZ010000001.1 coordinate 426,355, forward strand.
GGGGCCGATGCGTTTGCGGGCGCGCAGGCACGCGGTGACGTTATCGGGACGGGTGCTGGTGGTGACGACGGCGCCGGGGGCGTCGAGGATCGCCGGGATGATCAGGTGCAGGCCTTTGCCGGAGCGGGGCGGGCCGACGTGCAGGCGGGGCGGGCGTCGATCCTCGTCGCCGAAACCCGCGACACCGTCACCCAGCTGAACGAGCGTGCCCGCGCCGACCTCATCCTCGACGGCACCATCACCCCCAGCCGAGAAGTCACCCTGCACGACGGCACCCAGGCATCCAAGGGTGACCGGGTCATCACACGGGAGAACGACCGGCGCCTGCGGTCGAAGAACGGCAAGAACTGGGTGCGCAACGGCGACCGGTGGACCATCACCGCCGTATCTAGCGATGGGTCGATCACCGTCCGCCCCGCCGGGCGACGCTTCGGCGGGTCACTGGTACTGCCCGCCGCGTATGTGGCTGAACAGGTCGAGCTGGGGTACGCGATCACCGGGCACCGCGCCCAAGGGATCACGGTCGATACCGCGCACACGGTCGTGACGGCGACGACGACGCGGGAGAACTTCTACGTCGCGATGACCCGCGGCCGGCACGGGAACCACGCCTACGTCGCCACCGACACCACCGACGACGCGCACGTCGCCCCGCACCCCTCCGACAACCCCGACGCCACCGCCCGCAGCGTCCTGTACGAGGTACTCCAGCACGTCGGCGCCGAACTGTCCGCGCACGAGACCATCACCGCCGAACACGAGCGCTGGGGGTCCATCGCGCAGTTGGCGGCGGAGTACGAGACCATCGCCCAAGCCGGCCAGCACGACCGCTGGGCCACCCTCCTCACCGCGTCCGGCCTCACCGAGGGGCAGGTCGATCTCGTGCTGGGCTCTGACGCCTACAGTGCCCTGTCTGCCGAGCTGCGCCGGGCCGAGGCCAACCATCACGACCTCGATGAGTTGTTCCCGCGGCTCGTGGCGGCGCGGGGCTTCGCCGATGCCGATGACATCGCCTCGGTCCTGCACCACCGCCTCGCCCGCGCTACTGCCCGCCCTGCCGGGTCCGGGCGCACCCGCCGGTCGCCGCGGCTGATCGCGGGGCTCATCCCGTATGCCTCCGGCGTCACCGACCCCGAGATGCACCACGCCCTCACCGAACGCGAAGAGCTGATCGAACATCGCGCATCCGCGGTCCTCGACCGCGACCTGAACGAGCGAGAACCGTGGACGGCCGCGCTCGGGAGCAAGCCCGCGGATGCACGGGCGGCGCAGCGGTGGCGGCAGGCCGGCCGGGTGGTGGCCGCCTATCGCGACCGGTACCAGATCACCGACGACACCCCGCTCGGCCCCGATGCGGCATCGGATGCGCAGAAGCTCGACGCCGCCCGCGCCGACGCTGCCCTTCGCCGGGCGCAGCAGCTCGCCAACCGGACGGACGCGGCTCGCCGGAACGAACCCGAGCACATCGTCGAGACGCGGCAGGGCCGCACGTTGTAACCGCAGACGGTCACAGGCTGCGGCCGGTACCCGTAGGCCAGCAAAAGTAGCGCGGTCTTGGTCGGCTTATCTCAGGGGTTCTCAGTCTCCTTCACGTACCCGCAGGGTTTTTCTTGGGAGGATGTCGAGTGTGGCCGGTCTCGAACGTATAGAGAGTGAGCATGGCATCAGGGCCATGCCGCTATCGAGGAGAAGATCATGACCCAGTACATGCTGAGCAACATCACCCCCGCCGGCCGGACGCTTGAGCCCGAGCAGTTCCAGCAGGTCATCAAGAACGTCACCGCGGTCACCCAGGAGATGCAGGCCGCCGGTGTCTGGGTGTTCTCGATGCCCCTGGCCGACCCATCGACGGCGACGGTCGTGTCCAGCCAGGACGGTACGGTCACCCTGGCCGACGGGCCGTTCGCCGAGCTCAAGGAGTACATCGGCGGCTTCACGATCATCGACGTCACCGACCTCGACGCCGCGACCGCGTGGGCTGGCAAGGTGTCCGAGGCAACGGGCCTGAAGATCGAGGTTCGCCCCGCTCCGAGCTTCGGCGGCTGAGGATCGCCGATGAATGACGCGCTGGCGGCCGTACACCGGGCATTTCGCTCGGAGTACGGCCGCACCGTCGCGATCCTGATGCGCAGTATCGGCGACCTCGACGCCGCCGAAGACGCGGTGCAGGACGCGTTCACCGCAGCCGCCGACACCTGGCCTGCCCAGGGCGTGCCGCCGAACCCGCAGGCATGGATCGTCACGACGGCACGCCGTCGCGCGATCGACCGCATCCGACGCACGCAGACGGAACAGCGATTCGCGCCGCAACTCGCCCCCCGCCCCGTTGTCGAGCCAGAGGACACCGGTGACGACGAGCTGCGTATGATCCTGCTGTGCGCGCATCCGAGCCTGTCGCCGGAGACACAGGTCGCACTGACGCTGCGCTACGTCGGCGGACTCACGGCGGCAGAGATCGCGCGGGCGTTCGGCTCCACAGAGGCGACGATCGCGCAGCGGCTCACACGGGCGAAGCGGAAGATCAAAGACGCCCAGATCGGCTTGCCAGAGCCTGGACACATCCATGACCGGCTCGGCGTCGTGCTTGCCGTGATCTATGCGATCTACAACGAGGGCTACGTCACCACGTCAGGGCCGCTCAGCCGCTTCGACCTCAGCCAGGAGGGAGTCCGTCTCGCGAGACTAGTGCTCGCCCACTCGAAAGGCGCGCACGAAGCCAAGGGTCTGCTGGCGCTGCTCGTGCTCCTCCAGGCCCGCCGCCCGGCCCGCATCGCGGACAATGGCAGCCTGATCCCGCTACCTGAACAGAACCGACAGTTGTGGGACCGCGACATGATCGCCGAGGGACAGGCCCTCGTGCGCGAGTGCCTCGCCGCAAACAAGCCCGGCCAATACCAGTTGCAGGCCGCGATCCAAGCCGTGCACTGCGACGCCGTGCAAGACGAGGACACCGACTGGCGGCAGATTCTCGCTCTGTACGACATGCTCCTGCCCATGGTGCCGACCACTGCGGTGCACACAGCGCGCCTTGTCGCGCTTTCCCATGCCGAGAACGCCGAAGCAGCCCTCGACCAGATCGACCCTGAATCAGATGACCACTACGTACTCGCGGTGCGCGCCGATCTTCTCGCCAGACTCGGCGACACGGCCAACGCCCAGGTAGCATTCCAACGCGCCGCGAACATCGCAGAGAACGACGCAGAACGGGCTCACCTCCTCCGACGCGCAGACGAACTCGCATAAGGCTCATCTGTACCGTCATCGATGGGCTGACGCCGTGTCGGATAACGCGAGCATCGGAAGTGCCCAAAGCTGAGAACCCCGTAGGGACGCAAAAGTAGTACCGGTCTTGATCGGCTAGGTTCTGCGGTTCTCAGTCTGCCGCGTTGGCCTCTCTGCGGGCATGGTGTGCGGCGGCTCTGACAGCCGGACGTCATCGGGTAGGCTAGGAGTCATGTCAGGTGCTTCTGCTGCGGCCGCTGCCGCTGTGACGAAGACGCTCCGCTAGCGGCGGAACGTCCTCTTCACCTTCTTAGATCTCACGTTCCGCCGCTTGATGGTCGGTTCGGTGCGACACATCTCGTCGCCCGATTCTTCATTCGAGCAACGGAGTTCTCTGTGTCTTTTCGCACCTCATCATCACGCCCTGAACAAATCTCGACCGCGCGATCCTGGGCAGCACTCGTGTGCCTATCGGTCCTGCAATTTTTCATCGCCGTTGATGTCACTGTCGTCAACGTGGCGCTGCCATCAATCGGCGACGATCTTGGCGTTGATCCGCGCGGCCTGACGTGGGTTGTCGTCGGATACACCATCACCGGCGGTGGCCTACTCATGCTCGGTGGCCGCTTGGGGGACGTCTTCGGTCGCCGCCGCCTTCTCCTGATCGGCACCGCGATCTTCGGAGCAGCCTCGATGATGGCAGGCTTCGCGGAAACCTTCACGGTGCTTGTTGCAGCCAGGCTGTTCCAAGGAGTAGGCGAAGCCCTCGCCCTACCAGCTGCAATGGCAACCATCGTCCTGTTATTTCCCGAGGGAAAGGCTCGTACCCGAGCGTTGAGCGTCTGGGCGGCAGTTGCAAGCTGCGGTCTCGTCTTGGGATTCGTGCTCTCGGGAATCATCACCGAGCATCTCGGTTGGCGATGGGTCTTCCTCATCGCTGTCCCGTTCATCCTGTTCGTGCTGATCGCCACGGTGATCCTGTTGCCACGCGACCGAGAACAGGAGTGCGCACCGTTGGATATCCTCGGGTCGATTCTGTTGACAAGCGCACCGTTACTGTTCGCCTTCGGGATTGTGGAGGCCGGAGAAGGAATGTCTTGGCTGCCACTCGCCGCCCTAGCGGGGGCACTCGTGGCGGCCATTCTGTTCGTCAACGTAGAGCGGCGAGCACCGAACCCGCTGATTCCTCCGGTCTTCTTCCGCAATCGGACTCGGGTGCGAGCGAATCTCGCGACCGCGTTGCTGAGTGCCGCGCTCTCAACCTCATTCCTACTGTTCACGTTCTATCTTCAGGATGAACTCGGCCTTTCCCCGCTGGAAGCCGGACTACTGCTTCTCCCGCTTGCTGTGGCGCTGATCGTCGCGGTGACCGTCGTGCCCCGGCTGATGGGGCGCTGGGGAGCACGCTCCTGCATCATCGCGGGTCTCGGCTTCGCGGGGGCAGGCATGATCGTGATCGCTGTCGCCGCGCAACTCGATGCCCCCGCTTGGGTATTGATCCCGGCGATGCTCTTCATCGCCGCAGGCATGGGATTCGGACTCGTCGGATTGCAGTACGCGGCAGTCACCGGAGTAACCGACGACGATGCCGGAGTCGCTTCTGGCGTGCAGCGGGCCGCAGACCAGCTTGGCGGGTCTGCTGGCGTCACGGTCTACGTCGGTCTGGGGTTTGCCTCGATCGTCCACGGAGTATCGCCCTATCTACTGAGTAGTGGGCTTGCGATCATCGGCCTGTGTGTCGCAGCCTTCGTTGCCCGACGAGTTGCCGTCTCCGAATGACGCACGAGTTCGGCCGGACGTTCGATGTCGTCGCTTCGGTTGCCACGCTGCATCATGCACCAGGCGGCTCGCCGCGTGCGGCGCATCCGCGGCGACGACCGACAGCACCGCGCGGGCAGTGCGCTCATCCGACACGTACTCGGCCAACGACACCATGCTCGATCCTTCCGCCAGGTCACCATCGAGCAGGTGCGCCCCGCACGCCGCCCAGGCGGTTCCGTTTCCGGCAGGTCCGGCGTAAAATCAGGGGTGAAGCGGAATCTCCCAAACAGTTCGGGTTCCTCGGAACCGCCCGCACCGGGCCTCACCACACGCCGCTTCTCGACCCGTTCGAACCGTGTGAAGGAGACCCCGATGTTCACCACCCGCGACCGCATCCGTCGCCGCTGGCGCCGCAGCGAGAACACCGCCCAGAACCTGGAACCGGCCCGCCGGCTCTTCCCGACGAACCGCATCCGCGACGCCGTCATGACCCGCCGCGGACTCAAATGGGGCGTGCCCGCGATGCTGCTCGCCGCGCCCTACTTCGCGATCATCCTGATCCTCACCGACCGCATCGAGCACGGCGGGCCCGGCTGGCTCCACCTCATCGTGCTCCTGTGCGCGTGGAACGCTTTGAAGATGCTCTGGCTCGGCCCCATCAGCCTCGTCCGCCTCGCTCGCGCCCGCCTCCGCGAGCACGGGCAGCGCCGTAGAATCGCTCACGACTCACAGGCCCCGGACGAGGCTCGCAAGCCGCGTCTCGTGCCGGCGGGAGGTGCATCATGAACGCCCTGGTCTACCGCCGCAGCGCGACAGGCAACCCGCGCGGGCTGAGGCGGCAAGCGGCCGCCTGCCGCCGCTACGCAGACGAGCACGGCCTGACGATCACGCACACGTTCACCGACATCGGCCACCCCGACGCCGGGCTCCGCGCCGTGCTCGACGCTGCCGAACGAGGCGAGACCTCCGCGATCGTCATCACCGACCTCGCCCGCCTCGGCCGCATCCCGACCGACCACCTCAACATCACGCAGCGCCTCCAGCAGGCCGACACCGAGATTCATGTCGCCGAAGGGAACGGCAGCTACCCGCAGGGCGAGTCCATCCTGGGCGTCATGCTCGCCTACGCCGAGATCGACGAAGAGGTGGAATACGCCCTCGACGAGGAGCCGGACTACAACATCGACGAGGACTGACCCCCGCCTTGTTCGTAGGTCGTGCCTGTCTCACCCGAGGCAGGCACGACCTACTTCTTTGTCAGCGAACCGGGGCATGCCGTCCGCGCGGACGGATCGTGCCGCCAGCAGCGACCACGGCATCACGCACCGCGTCGTCGCTGATCCCGAGCCGCCGACCCACCTTCAACAGCGACAGACCGTTCGCGTACAACTCCACCGCCTCCTCACGCACCTGCCGCGGATGCTCCGACGCCTTCCGAGGCGGCAGCCCAGCACGCGCAGCCAGCGCCCGCACCGTTCCGCGATGCACCCCGAACCGCTCCGCCAAGTCCTTCACCCGCTCACCCCTCGCGTACCGATCCAGCAGGTCAGCGCGATCACAGGCACTCAAACGAGTTTGAGTCACTGGCGATTTTCTCGTCACCGGCCCCCGCGCATCCTCGATAGGCTTGGATGACGGACGCGATGCAGGACGCCCCGAACCCCTGAGAACACGCCGAATCAACGAACGAACCGGCCTGCGGGGGTTTGAGAAGCACCTGGACAGCTCCACCGTGTCACAAGGCTCGAACCCTTGCCAACAGTATCGTTGGCAAGGGTTCGGGCCTTGTCGCTGTTCTGGTTCCAGTTGAGGACGTGGGTCAATGGTGGGTTAATGGTCAAAATGTGTGTACAGGATAGGCCCCTTGCCCGGTAACCAGTAGACCAAGACAGGGTCGAACATGCTCTGGAAGCATGTTCAGTGTCCAATCCCAGGAATCACCTTTTTGGGATCGTTGGGCGAGGTGGTGCTGGCGGTGATAACGGGGCCGTGGAGCGCTTCGGTGCACTGCAGCAGCAGAGCATATCAGGGCCTCTCCGAGGAGGCGGCTCCCGCCACCGCTTGGCTACAGCATTTTTCAGGCACACCCTAGTCCAGGTTGTACGTAGGATTTGGCTCTTTGGATAGTCGGTGGACTCTTGTCTTGGAGGAATATGCCTCGACGAGCCCAAAGCACACTACAGCGAGGACGAGCCCGACGAGGAGCAGAATCGACGTCAGCGTGGTGGTCGCAGGATTGATAATGGATTCTGTAATGAAGCTGAATCCTGGGGCTGCTGCCATGATGACGGATGTGAGCACGGGAGACGTTTTCATCATCCCTGCTTGAATGAGGACCAGCGGAAGCGCAATTGCGGCAAATCCGAGCGGACCGAACCACAGCAGTAACGATCCGACCTCTGCGGGGGAAGGGTAGTGCTGCCAATTGACAGCCGCGCAGATGAACGCCAGGACGTAAGTGGCGTGATAACGCACTGCGAGGATGGATGAAGCGCTCACGCCGGTTTCGGCAAGGCGTCGAGAGAGGGTTGCAAGCACGGCTAGACCCAATCCGGCAAGAATGCCCAACGCCATTCCAACGACTGTGCCGATGCCCGATGATGTCGCACCTGCAACGTTCTGGGACCAACCGAACGCGATCGAGACGACGAAGACCACAATAGCCATTATCCAGAGTCGGTATCGGACCCTACCCGTCCTGAAAGCGTTGATGCTCAGAGCAGCAAGTGGCGCTGCCGCAGCCTCGGCTCCTGCGGCCAGTGAGGCAGGGATCCAGATCAGAGCGAGATAGAACGCCCCGAAAGTGACAGCGGTAGCGACATTCAGCCATAGACAATCGACCAATCGAATGGGACTCGCAGGAGCTCTATCGCTGGCTCTGAGCAGCGCCCCGACAACCGAGGCGATGAGAAAGGCACAGCCCAGGAACAAGAAGATTGCGCTGGGCCGAACGGTTAGTCCAACGAGCGCGTTCGCAGTGCCTTGAAAAATGGCGCCGAGAATGATCAAGCGCAAGCGCATCACCCGACTTTGCAGTCGGCCACGTCGAAGAACAGTCCTCGGTCTTCGAGATCGTGTATTGCCTCAACCGATTGTATAACCTCGGCACGGCTCTCTCCGACGAAGAAAGCGATGCCCATGTAGCCGGTGGTCAGCGTCATGTCCCGGAGTTTCTGACCCACCGGCGGCATCCATGCCACGCTGTGGAAATGCGGTAGGCGACGCATCAGACGGAGGCCCGGAATCGCCCTCAAGTGCCCCGGTTTGAGTGATCTCAGAAAGACCTTGACAAGAGTCTTGGAAGGGGAGTACGTGGATCCCAATCGTTTCGCGAACTCGTCCGGACGCAGGATTTTTTCTGTGGTTTCGTTAATCCACTGGGGAACCAACGGAGGATCAAACCCTTGCGCTGCAAGAACGCTGGAGTAGGTGGTCGACGACTCATCGAGTTCAGCGAGCGATTTCACAGTGAGTCGACCTTCCGCTGAAGCGTGTTGCAGCTTTCTGGCGTTTTCCAAAGGCATGGCTGATATAAACCGAGAATTGAATGTATCGACCTTCAAACTGACGGGAAGCATTTCGAGCTGTCTCCTTGATGTATCCGGCAACAAGCCATCGCGGAACGAAATCGTGGAGGTCGCACGGCCAGCCTTGTGAAGCGAGGAAATCTCGAAATTCTCGAGGTTCTCGGTGGGTCAAGCTGTTGGCGTGAACAGGGGTATTGGTCAACGCGGAAAGCGGGGCCGTGAACGCTGGAGAGTATCCCAATTGGTTCAACGATACCGTGCACACTGCGCCCCGGAACTCTGGACGAGCTCCTAGTTCTTTCAGCAAGGAGACGGCAGCCGCGCCTCCACCAACGATAGCTATGTCTGCGTTGATTAATTGAAACTCTGCCCCTTCTCCTGGAACGCCCGAGAACGTCAGGCGGTGAAGCGCGATCTGGTCGGGCTTCGGACGCCTGGTCGATGGTCACCGCCGAGTCTGTGCGCACGTCACTCGCAAAGCGATCTACGTCATCGGCATTGCGGCCGTCACTCGCAAAGCCAAATACTTCATCGGTTTCGGTGGGCCTCAGACGAGGACCTCCGGGATTGCTCAGCTTCGAGCCAGCGGACTGGCTACGACGGCACCTTAAATCCAGCGTTCGTTGTTGTCGCCTGGACGAATCACGTCGCGAGCCCGCCCGGCCGAGCGGGCATTGGGCTCGTCAACATCCACCATGACCCTCGTAAAAATTCCATAATACGGAAACTTGCTTCCGTGTTGATGAAATCGAGTCTGCCCTTGCGCCCTGGTGGAGTCAAATCGCGTTACCGCCATGGTCAAGCCGAATTCAGGTTCTCTCGTTATGGATTGTTCCGGTTCTCGGCATCGCGAACAGGGCGTTCAGGCGGCATTGAGTCGGATGGCTGTATCGCTTGGCATCGGGCTCACGGGCCCTGACCCTTTGTATCTTCAGCCGCGTCAGTATCTGGACTGCTCTCCATTTTCAGGTTTTGGTGCCGCGATGCAGGAAGGCGAGAACCATGCAAGGTGGCGATCTGGACTTCAGCGACTGACTCTTCACTTCGTTCACTACGGGTGGCGTATATTGCACAAACCGCGGGTCGTGGGTTCGATCCCCACGGGGCCCACCGCGTCACAAGGCCCCGCAGCTCTCCCGAACCCGGGTGTGCGCGGGGCTTCGTCGACCGACTACTCGCAGCCGACGCCGTCGCCGTCGCGGTCGAGATGGCGGCCATAGCCGGGATCGCCGACGCGCACGGGCGCTGCTCCGGCGGCTCGCGCAGCCGTGCAGTTCTTGTAGTACACCGACCCACCCGATGATTCGCGCTTCGGTTCCGGCTCGGATTCACGTCGTTTCGGCTCAGGATCGGGAGCCGACGTCTCGACAGGCTGTTTCGTCTTCGTCGGCTCCGGCTCAACCGTGACGTTGTCGCCGTCGCCTGCCGCGGGCCACGACACGTCCTCGGCGAAAGCCGGCTCATCCTCACACGACTCGAGCACCCGGGTCATCGCATCCCGTTCGGCCTTGACCACCCACAGCCCGTACTTGTGCTTGACGGCGATCTGCCGCGAGACGTATTCGCAGCGGGAGCTCTTCTGCGGCGGCAGCCACGTCGCCGCGTCGCCGTCTCCCTTCTGGCGATTGAGCCTCGAGCTGACTGCGAGAAGGTTGAGCGGGTCATTGCCGAACTCCTCGAGCTCAGCCTCGTCGAAGTCCTGCGCTCCCGTCTGCCACGCATTGGACCGTGCGACGACGTGGTCGATGTCGATGTTGTTCGGGTCGCGATCGAACTCATAGGACTCACCGAGGTACGGGTCGTCGAGCATTCCCCCGACCACCACACAGCCATTCGAGCCGCGCTTTAGGGTGATGTAGCTGAGATCGCGGCGAAGCACATCGTTCCTCGTGTCGCACCCGTTGTGATCGACATCCGAGCGCCAATGGAAGAGGTCGGCATCGTAGCCGGTCTTCGGCGCCCTGCCCTTGGTGTCGAGGTCGGCCAGCATCGCGAGCGCGGTGCCCGGATCCGCCATGTCCGTCGGCACCGGGGTCTCAGTCGTCGGGGCCGGCTCGGCCGTCGCAGATGCGGACGGAGTCTCACCCGCGGCTTCGCCTGCCGTCTCTGCCGGTCCACCGCCGACGACGACCGAGATGATCGCCGCGATGACGATGACGACTACCGTGAGGCATCCGCCTCCGCCGCATCCGAGACCGACCTTCGCTCCGGTCGACAGCTTTTCGGGCATGTGTGTTGTCCAATCGAGGTCGGTTGTGCTCTGCCGCCTCACGCTGGTGGACGACTCACTGAGTGGCGGGCGCGGATCCACTTCACATGTAGAGCGAGCGCCGCCTCAGGAATGCTAGCCGACCGTCGATGCAGCCCCGACTACCGGGGTCGCCCTCACTCCAGCTCGCCGGCGAAGAAGTCGGCGACGGCCGGCTCCTCAGCCGCTCTGAGCTGCTCATCGAGATCCGTGAACAGCCGCCACTGGACGAATCCCGGCCAGTCACCGGGCAGCAGCTCCGCCGGCAGCTGCGGGTCGCTGCGGGTCAGCGTCAGCCAGTCGAAATGCAGCTCCACGCGACGTACGAGCGCCTCGGCGGCCGTCAGCTCAGAGACTGCGCACTGCCCCCACTTGTCTCCGAACGCCTCGTACTGCCCCGCCACCTCGGCGAGGTCGAAGGCATCGACGAGCATCGCGTCGGTCGTCGGCGGCTGAGTCTCCCCGTACACGACGACGGGGCTGACCTCGCTGGCCTCCTCACCGAAGATCTGCTCGACGTCGACGGCCGCCGGTGCCGCCCACGTTCCGCCGTCGAGGCGGCCGAATCCCGCCCACGACAGTCGCGACGACACCTTGTGCCGCAGCGCCCGCTTCGACTCGGGAACCTGGATGCGCACGATCGTCCACTTCCCATCCCAGGGCCGCGCCCGATCACCGATGAACATCTTCCGGCCTCCCTCGAGGAGGATCTCCCGGGCCCGGTCACTCACGGTGTAGAACGTCTTCCGCCCGTCCTTGGCCCGGATGACGAACCCCTTCGCGGCATTGCGCTGCAGCACCGAGCGCGCGGCGGCCTCGCCGACACCGAGCCTCCCCATGACGCCGACGATCGACGCACCGCTCAGCGGTGTCGGCTCGCCCGTCATGTGCAGCCCGGCGAGCGCGAGGAACAGCGACTGGGGATGAACGGGCATGGCATCACATTAGCGCGTCACTTCCCCTGTCAAATTTATTCTGCAAACCCTTGTCGTATCGTCATCTATTTGCATAGTATTCAAATGGGTTCGGTCACGTCATCTCGACGCCGCCCTTTCAAGCCACAGAGTCAGCGAGGATCCCATGGCTTCCACGAAATCTCCGACCATGCTCAAACGGGCCGCCGCGTCCGCCTACCTCGGCAGCGTCATCGAGTACTACGATTTCTTCCTCTACTCCGTCTGCGCCGCCCTCGTCTTCCAACAGGTGTTCTTCTCCGATCTTCCGCCGCTCGTCGGCACCCTCGCGAGTCTCGCGACCTTCGCCGCCGGCTACCTGGCCCGTCCGCTGGGCGGCATCATCTTCGGTCACTTCGGCGACAAGCTCGGACGCAAGCGCATGCTCGTCATCAGCATGTTCACCATCGGCATCGCCTCGACTCTCATCGGCGTCCTCCCCACCTACGACCAGGCCGGCGCCATTGCTCCGCTCCTCCTCGTCCTCATCCGCGTCATCCAGGGCATCGCGATCGGCGGCGAATGGGGAGGCGCGACCCTCATGTCGGCCGAGCACTCGACGACGAACCGCGGCTTCTGGGCGAGCTTCACGAGCGCCGGCGCCCCCAGCGGCCAGGTCGTCTCCGCCGCCGTCGTCGCCGGCACCCTGGCGGTCATGGGCGTCGAGGAGTTCGTTGCGTGGGGCTGGCGGCTGCCGTTCCTCGCCTCGATCATCCTCCTCGTCGTCGGCGTCGTCGTTCGCGCCGCCGTCGACGAGTCGCCCGAATTCCTCCGCGCGAAGGACCGCCCGCGGGCGAAGTCGATCCCCATCATGGCGACCCTGCGCAAGCAGCCGGTCACCCTCCTGCTCTCGATCGGCGTCGGACTCTCCGCCTTCATGTTCCAGGGCCTGCTCACCACGTACTCCGTGGCCTTCGGCGTCCAGATCGGGGTCGACCAGCAGACGATCCTCAACGCCCTGACCTTCTCCTCGTTCTTCGCGATCTTCGGCATCATCCTCTGGTCGCGCCTCTCCGATGCGATCGGGCGCCGACCCCTCGTCATCACCGGCGCCATCCTCATCGCTGCGTGGAGCTTCGCCCTCTTCCCCCTCATCGAGACGAAGAACGGCGTCCTCATCACCATCGGCATGATCATCGGCCAAGGCATCATCCATCCGATGATCTACGGCCCGCTCGCCGGGTTCTACACGGAACTCTTCGACACCGAGCACCGCTACACCGGCGCCTCGCTCGGCTATCAGTTCGCGGGCCTCGGCGCCGGCATCTCCCCCGTCCTCTTCGCTGCGATCATGACGGCCAACGGCGGCTCCTCGACCATCCCGCTCTCCCTCGTCATCGTCGCCGTCTCGATCGTCAGCATCCTCTGCATCCTCCGCCTCGGCGAGACGAAGACGCGCAGCCTCTCCGATCGAGTCGCCCCCGACGCCGTTATCCCAGCCGATGGCTCTGCTGCGTCCCCGGTCTCCGGACCCATGACCGCCGACGACCCCGCACCGGAAGGACAGAGCCGTTGACCTTCGTCCACCCCAGCCTCGCGACACTCTCCGAGCGGCAGGCCACCGACCACGGCGAGTCGACCGCGATCCGCTTCGCCGGCCTCGATCACTCGTACGCCGATCTCCATGAGCGCACCCTCATCGCGGCCACCGCCCTGCACTCGGCGGGCATCCGCCGCGGTGACCGGGTCGCCTATCTCGGACCCAACCATCCGGCCGCGGTCGTCACCGTGCTCGCGTGCCTGCGCCTCGGCGCGATCTTCCTCCCCCTCAACTGGCGCCTCGCCCCCGCGGAACTCGATTTCCAGCTCGACAACGCCGGAGTCTCCCGCCTCCTCGTCGCTCCCGAGTTCATGGGCACCGCCGATCGCCTCAGCTCGACGGTGCCGGTCGAGCCGGTCCGCTGGGACCCCGCCCCCGCCTCGGCGCAGGGACCGATGATCCCCGCCGCGGACCTCGACGGCGACGAACCCGCGCTCCTCCTCTTCACCTCCGGCACCACCGGACGGCCGAAGGGCGCCGTGCTCTCCCACGCCAACGTCCTGTGGAACGCCTTCAACTTCCTCCTCAGCACCGACCTCACTGCCGCGGACACGACCCTCGTCGCCGCACCGCTCTTCCACGTCATCGGTCTCAACCAGCAGGTGCTCACGAGCTACCTGCGCGGCGGCAGCATCCTCATGGAGGCGACCTGGGACGTCGACCGCGCCTTCGACGCCATCGAACACGAGGGCCTGACGTGGATGGCCGGGGTGACGACGATGTTCGCCGATATGCTCCAGTCGCCGAGGTGGTCCACCGCCGATCTCACCTCGCTGCGGTTCATCAATTCCGGAGGCGCCCCGATCCCCGTCTCCCTCATCAACGCCTTCCAGGCCCGGGACATCGCCTTCTGCCAGGGGTACGGGCTCACGGAGACCTCGCCCGGGGCGACGATCCTGCCGGCGTCGCATGCCCTGGACAAGCCCGGATCGGCCGGTCGGGCGCTGCCCTTTTCCGAGATCGACATCCGCGACCCCTCGGGGAACCCCTGCGCGGCCGGCCAGCCTGGCGAGGTCGTCGTGCGCGGTCCCAACGTCACGAACGGGTACTGGAGGAACGACGCGGCCACGGAGTCCGCATTCTCCCCCGGCGGGTGGTTCCACACCGGGGACATCGGCTACCTCGACGAGGACGGCTTCCTCTTCATCGTCGACCGCCTCAAGGACATGTTCATCTCCGGAGGTGAGAACGTCTACCCCGCCGAGGTGGAATCCGTCCTCTTCGAGCATCCCGCCGTCGCCGAGGCCGCGATCGTCGCCGCCGCCGACGACCGCTGGGGCGAAGTCGGCCACGCCTTCGTCGTCGCCGCCGAATCCCATACCCCAACCCCCGAGGAGCTGCGCGAGTTCCTCCTCACCCGCCTCGCGAAGTACAAGGTCCCGAAGCACTTCGACATCGTCGACGCCCTCCCGCGCACCGGCTCGGGCAAGGTCCACAAGGGGACCCTGCGCCGCACCGGGCCCCTCGGCGCCCACGGGGCCCGCCCCCAACCGACCACCGTTGGCCCGACCACATCAACATCGACCACCACCGACTCGACCAACCCCGAATCGACGATCACAGCACCGACCAGCACCGCACCGACCAAGGAAGCACCATGACCTCCCACACCCCCCTTCCCACCGAGGCGACCACTCCCACCGAGGCAACCCGACCCACCGAGGCAGCGCGATCCGCCGAAGCCAGCGCTGAGCCCTCGCGACCGTCATCCCCGGCCGAATCCGGATCGGTCGATCCCAGCTCGACCGACCTCGGCCAAACCGACCTCGGCCCGACACTGAGCTTCGTCCGCGATGGGTCCATCGGCGTCCTCACCCTCGACCGCCGCGCCAAGCGCAACGCCCTCGACGACGCGACGATCGGCCGCCTCGGCGCGTTCTTCGCCGAGCCTCCCGCAGGCATCCGCGCGATCGTGCTCACCGCCGCCGGCGACCACTTCTGCGCGGGACTCGACCTGTCCGAGATGACCGAGCGCGACGCCGTCTCCGGTCTCCTCCATTCCCGCCGGTGGCATGCGACGATGAACGCGATCACCGAGTCGGCGATCCCCGTCGTCGCCGTCCTCCAGGGCGGCGTCATCGGCGGCGGACTCGAACTCGCCAGCGCCGCCCACCTCCGCGTCGCCGAGGACTCCGCCTACTTCGCCCTCCCCGAGGGCAAGCGCGGGCTCTTCGTCGGCGGCGGCGCCTCGGTGCGGGTGCCCCGGCTCATCGGGCTCAACCGCGTCCAGGACATGATGCTCACAGGCCGCTCGTTCGACGCCGTCGAGGCGGAGACCATCGGCCTCGTCAACTACCGCGTCCCCGCCGGGCAGGGCAGTGAGAAGGCCCTCGACCTGGCGCACGCGATCGCGTCGAACTCCGAGGTGACGAACTACGCGATCACCCAGGCGCTGCCGCGGATCGTCGAATCCGGCCGCGACGAGGGCTACATGATGGAGGCCCTCATGGCCGCCGTCGCCCAGTCGAGCACCGAGGCGAAGGCCCTCATGCGCGACTTCCTCGACGGCACCGGACCCAAGGTGAGGAAGCCATGACGACGATCATCCGCGAGGTCCCCGCCGACGCCGGGGACACCAGCCGCCTCGGTGACTTCCTCCGATGGGCAGGCGAGCGTCGCGGCACCGCCTTCACCGGCTGGGACGATCTCCACCGCTGGTCGACCACCGAGATCGAGGAGTTCTGGGAGGCGATCTGGGACTACTTCGGCGTCATCAGCCACGCCCCGTACGAAACGGTGCTCGAAGAGCGGATCATGCCGCACGCCAAGTGGTTCCCCGGTGCGCGGCTCAACTACGCCGAGCACTCCCTCGGCTCCCCCGACCAGGCCGATGACATCGCCGTGACCGCGGTGTCCCAGACCCGGGAGGAGCGCACCCTCACCTTCGCCCAGCTGCGCGCCGAGGTCGCCCGGGTCCGCTCAGGTCTGCTCGACATGGGGTTGGGTCCGGGTGACCGGGTCGCCGGGTACCTGCCGAATCAGCCCGAGGCGCTCGTCGTCTTCCTCGCCGCAGCGAGCATCGGGGCGATCTGGGCCAGCTGCGCCCCGGAGTTCGGCACCCAGTCGGTCATCGATCGCTTCTCCCAGATCGCACCGACCGTGCTCGTCGCGATCCCGGGCTACCGGTTCGGTGAGAAGCCGATCGACCGGAGAGCCGAGGTGGCCGAGATCGTCGCCGCCCTGCCGAGCCTCACCCTTCTCATCACCGTCGACTACGGCGACTTCGCCGTCGATGACGCCGCCCGTGCACTCATCGCCGGCGCCCGTGAGGCGGACTCGCCTGTCGAGGTCACGGACTACGAGAGCCTCGGCGCCGCCTCGGCGGACCTCGAGTTCACTCCGGTCCCCTTCGACCACCCGCTCGTCATCCTCTTCTCCTCCGGGACGACGGGGAAGCCGAAGGCGATCGTCCACTCCCACGGCGGGATCCTCCTCGAGACGCTGAAGAACCACGGGCTCCACTTCGACCTCGGTCCCGGCAGCACGTTCTGCTGGTTCTCGACGACGGCGTGGATGATGTGGAATGCCCTCGTCGGCGGGCTCGTCGTCGGGTCCGCGATCGTCATGATCGACGGCAACCCCAACCATCCGGATGCCAAGGAGCTGTGGAGACTCGCGGCGCGCACCCGGGCCACGCTCATGGGCATGGCCCCGGGCGCGATCATGGCCGCCCGCCGTGAGGGCCTGGACCCGACGACGGAGTTCGACCTCTCCGCTGTCGAGCAGTTCGGCGTCGCCGGGGCCCCGCTGCCCGCCGAGGGCTACACGTGGATCCAGGAGCAGTTCGGCGACGGGGTCCTCCTCAACGTCGGGTCCGGCGGCACCGACGTCTGCTCGGGAATCCTCCAGGCCTCACCCCTCACCCCGGTGTATGCCGGGCGGATGTCGGACACCTCGCTCGGCTTCGCGGCCACCGCCTTCGACGCGGACGGCAACGAGGTCCGCGACGAGCTCGGCGAACTCGTCATCACCGCGCCCGTCCCCTCGATGCCCGTGACGTTCTGGGGCGAGGACGGCGACGCCCGCTACCGCGCCGCGTACTTCGACACCTACCCGGGCGTGTGGAGGCACGGTGACTGGGTGGAGTTCTTCAGCGACGGCGGCGTCGTCGTCACCGGACGCTCCGATGCCACCCTCAACCGGGGCGGGGTGCGACTCGGGACCGCCGACTTCTACTCCGTCCTCGACACCGTGCCCGGGGTCCGCGACTCCCTCGTCATCCACCTCGAGGATCCCGCCGGCGGGATGGGTGAACTCGTCCTCTTCGTCCAGTTCGACGACGGGGGTCCCGTGTCGCCGGAGACGGCGGCGAGCCTCCGCGCGGCGCTCAAGACCCGTCTCTCTCCACGCCACATCCCCGACGACATCGTCGGGGTGTCCCGGATCCCCCTCGGTCGCACCGGCAAGAAGCTCGAAGTCCCGGTCAAGCGCATCATCCAGGGTGCCGCGGCGGACTCCGTCGTCAGCCCCGGATCCCTGCAGGATCCGCGCTCCCTCGAGGAGTACATCGCCTACGCGTCCCGGTTCTCACGCGAGGAGGCACCGGCATGAGGACGGCGATCATCGGCACGGGCGTCATCGGCGCGGCGTGGGCGGCGGGGTTCCTCGCCGCCGGTCACGAGGTCACCGCGTACGACCCCGCCCCTGGGGCCGCGGACCGCCTGCGCGACGACGTCCGCTCCGCACTCGAGACCACCCATCCCGAGGTGCTCGGCCGCCTCGCGCAGCTGAACTTCTCCGGCTCCCTCGCCGAGGCGGTCGGTGAGGCCGACTTCGTCCAGGAGAACGGTCCCGAACGGCTCGAGGTCAAACAGGCCATCCTCGCCGACATCGATGCGGCCGCGCCGGACTCGGCGATCATCGCCTCGTCGACCTCGGGCTTCGGTCCCTCGGCGATCGCGGCGAGCGCCGAGGTCGCCCCGCAGCGGATCGTCGTCGGACATCCGTTCAATCCGGCCCATCTCATCCCGCTTGTCGAGGTCGTCACCGCACGGGGCGCACCGGAGGAGATCGGCGAGCGGGCCGTCGAGGTCTATCGCGCGATCGGGAAGAAGCCGATCCGCCTGCGGGCCGAACTCCCCGGCCACGTCGTCAACCGACTCCAGGCCGCCCTCTGGCAGGAGGCGTACTCGCTGATCGACCGCGGTGTCGTCTCCGTCGAGGACATCGACACGGCGATCTCCTACGGCCCGGGACTGCGGTGGGCGGTGCTCGGTCCCCTAGCCATCCAGCACCTCTCCGGCGGGCCTGGCGGGATGCGCCATCTCCTTGAGCACCTCGGGCCGCCGCAGGAGGTGTGGATGCACGATCTGCGGCAGGTCCACCTCGGCGAGGAGCTCACCGAGAAGCTCGTCACCGGCGTCGAGGAGGAACTCGACGGACGCAGCACCGCAGCGCTGATCCGCGACCGCGATGCCATGCTCGCCGAGCTCATCGCCCTCAAAGAGCGTTACCCGACGCTGCCGTGAACCCGTCAGACCGCGGCGACCGCCGCACCCCCGCCGGCCCTCAGGAGGACTGCCCCCGATGAGATACGAACCCGCGATCGACACCGCGACGATCACCGCGCTCGACGTGCACACCCACGTCGAATCCGACGGCCACGACCACACCTCGCTCGACGACGAACTCCTCGCCGCCTCGGCGGATTATTTCCGGGCCGCGGTGCCGCGGACACCCACGGTCGCCGACCTCGCCGCCTACTACCGTGAGCGCAGCATGGCCGCGGTGATCTTCACCGTCGATGCGACGACGGCCCTCGGCGGCCATCCCCCGGTGTCGAGCGAGATGATCGCCGAGCAGGCCGCCGAGCACAATGACACCCTCATCCCGTTCGGCTCCGTCGATCCCCGCCGGCCCGCCGAGGCGGTCGCCCGGATCCGGGAGCTCGCGACGGACTACGGGGTGCGCGGGATGAAGTTCCACCCCAGCCTGCAGGGCTTCGACCCCAGTGAGCGGGAGTACTACGGGCTCTACGAGGCGTGCGCTGAGCTCGGGCTGGTCGCGCTCTTCCACACCGGGCAGACGGGGATCGGGGCCGGACTGCCCGGCGGTCGCGGCATCAAGCTGCGCTACTCGGATCCGATGCTCCTCGACGATGTCGCCGCCGACTTCCCCGACCTCACGATGATCCTCGCCCATCCCTCCGTCCCGTGGGCCGATTCGTCGATCTCGATCGCCACCCACAAGGCGAACGTCTACCTCGACCTCTCGGGCTGGTCCCCGAAGTACTTCCCACCGCAGCTGGTTCGGGCCATCGGTTCGATCCTCAAGGACAAGGCGCTCTTCGGGTCCGACTTTCCGCTCATCACCCCCGAGCGCTGGATGAGGGACTTCGAGGACCTCGGCATCCGGCCCGAGGCCGTTCCGCTCATCATGAAGGACAACGCCGTGCGCGTGCTCGGACTCTGAGCGTCCCGCGGGCTCACTGAGGGTCGGGATCGTCGGGGAGCAGGCTCACGGCCGGGCTCACTGAGCGGCGGTGCTCACTGGGGGTCGGCGTCCTCGACCCCGTCGGCGATGCCGAGCTGGCGGATGAGCGCCAGTCCTTCCCGGGCCCACCGGATCTCTCCGCGAGCACGCGCGGCAAGACCTTCGTACGAGTAGCGCTTGAAGGCGATGGTCGCCTCCCGGTCCTCGTCCTCGGTGACCTCGAGACGACGATTGAGCATCGGCGAGGTGAGGGTGTCGATCTTGCAGATCTCCTCCTCGACGGTCTCCAGCTCGACCTGCCAATGGCGGATATGACCGTTGAGGAACTCCTCGATCGCCTCCGGGTCGGCGGCCTCGAGGTACGCGGCCCGCAGATGCGCGGCGTCGCGGGTGCGCTGGTACTTCAGCGGAGCATTCATCCACTCGAGGAACTCCCGCTCCCCCGCCTCGGTGACGTGGTAGACCTTCCGCATCCCCGACGCTCCCCTGGCCTGCTCTTCGGCGGTGAGGAGACCCTGGTCGGCCATTTTGCGCAGCTCCGGGTAGATCTGGGAATCCGGAGCATGCCAGACGTGCCCGACGGACTGGGAGAACTGCTTCTGCAGGTCGTAGCCCGACATCGGTCCGATGCGGAGGAGCGCGAGGATCGCGTTCCGCAGACTCATGGCTTGCTCCTAGGATTCGACTCTGACCACTCGACAACGACGGAAGGGCCCGGGCTGTGTGCCCGAGCCCTTCCAGACTATAGCCGTCAGGAGTTCTGACCCGTGCGCCATCCCCCGCGGTAGGTCTGGCGGGCCACGGTCGAGTACGGCACCGGGCTGACGACGGCCTTGACCTGAGTCTGCTCGTGCGGTTCGACCGAGGCCTTGTTCGTGCCGCCGTCCGGCTCGCCCCAGACGACCGAGAGCTCCGCACCCTCAGGGACGTCGGGGTTGACGGTGGCCAGCGAGAGACCGCGGCGCTCGTTCGCCGAGTAGCCGGTGAACATCGAGAACCCGACGACGTTGCCGTCGGCATCGACGACCGAGTCGTAGTTCGCCGACCCGTAGTTCGCCAGCGGCAGGTCGAAGAACTTGTAGTTCGGTCCGTCGACGTCGAGCAGCGAGGTCCACACCTTGCCGAGGTCCTCGGCGTCCCACGCGAGCGTGACCTTCCGGCGCTGGGCGGCGGGGTCCATCTTCTCGAGCGCGTCGCGACCGATGAAGTCGTGGTCGAATTTCACGAACGAGCCGTAGCCGAGTTCCCACGGGGTGAGGTAGTAGTCCTTGATGTTATCGGAGACGAACGACCCGGCCAGGGTGCCGGTGGCCTCGTAGCTGTCGGCGCCGAGCCATTCGCGGAACGGCCGCTCGGCCTCCCCGGTGTAGATCGCCGGCAGCGGCGAGGGGATCCACCCGGATTCCAGGGTGTTCGACGGGTAGGCGCGCGATCCGACGGGCAGCAGACCGAACTCGGCCCCCGCCTCGACGATGGCGTCGCGGATGACGTCGTGGTCCTCGTACGGTCCCCAGATCTCGAGACCGGGGGCACCGGCCATGCCGTGGCGCAGCGTGCGCACCTCCTTGCCCGCGATCGTCATCGTCGACATGTTGAAGAAGCCGAGCTTCTCCAGCGGGCCGCCGTTGAGCTTCTCGATGACCGACCAGGCGTTGGGTCCCTGGATCTGGAACCGGTAGTACTGCCGCGAGACCGCATGACCGTAGGGACGCGACGGCGAGCGGCGGTCGACCTCGATGTCGAGGTTGGGGTAGTCACCGGTCTCGGCGTGGAAGAGCAGCCAGTTCGAGGCGGGTGCCCGGCCGACGTAGACGTACTCCTCGTCGGCTTCGCGGAAGAGGATGCCGTCGCCGATGACGTGACCGGAGGCCGTCGTCGGCACGTACTGCTTGGCCTTGTTCACCGCGAAGTTCGCCACCGAGTTGATCGCGGTGTCGGAGATGAGCTTGATCGCGTCGGAGCCCTTGAGGAACACGTTGTCCATGTGGTGGGACTGGTCGTAGAGCACAGCGGTGTCACGCCATGCCTTCTGCTCCTTGATCCAGTTCGTGAAGTCCGCGGGGACCACGGGGTAGATGTAGGAGCCGATCTGGGAGTTGCGCAG
This sequence comes from Brevibacterium sp. NPDC056726, assembly GCF_042790515.1. NCBI lineage: Bacteria > Bacillati > Actinomycetota > Actinomycetes > Micrococcales > Brevibacteriaceae > Brevibacterium > Brevibacterium sp. NPDC056726. Next base: position 448,142 of record NZ_JBHTYZ010000001.1, read on the forward strand.
AAGGTCGACGGGATTGGTCGAATCGAGGATCTGCTGCAGGTTGTCGGACATGGTGGTCAAACCTCTCTGTTCTTGTCTCTCTTGCGTGGGAGTCTCTGGGGTGGGGTGGGGTGGCAGAGCGGGGAGGGGGTGCCGGGAGGACGGGTCAGGTGAAGACGATCGTCTGGTTGCCGTGGCGGATGACGCGGTCCTCGGCATGGAGGCGCACGGCCCGGGAGAGCACGGCGCGTTCGACGTTGGCGCCGCGCGTCTGCATGTCGGCGGCCGTCATCGTGTGATTGACGCGGGTGACGTCCTGTTCGATGATCGGCCCCTCGTCGAGGTCCTTCGTCACGTAGTGGGCGGTCGCGCCGATGAGTTTGACTCCTCTCTCCTTGGCCTTGCGGTAGGGCGCGGCGCCGATGAATGCGGGGAGGAACGAGTGGTGGATGTTGATGATCGGCACCTCGGCCTCGTCGATGAACGACTCCGAGAGGATCTGCATGTACCGGGCGAGGACGACGAAGTCGACGTTGCCGTCGAGGAGCTCGAGGATCCGCGCTTCGGCCTCCGACTTGTCCTCCCCCTGGGAGGGGACGTGGAAGAACGGAATCCCGAAACGGCGCACCTCCTCGGCGAGGTCGGAATGGTTGGAGATGACGAGGGGGATCGTCACCGGCAGCTCTCCGCGCTGGTGCCGCCAGAGGAGGTCGAGGAGGCAGTGGTCGCTCTTCGACGCGAGCACCGCCATGCGCTTGAGCGCACTGCCCTCGACGAGGCGGTAGTCGATCTCGTGGGGCCCGAGGGTCGCGGCGAGGTCGGCTTCGATCTCCGGCAGCGCCGCACTCAGGCCCTCGCGGTGGAAGACGACGCGCTGGAAGAAGTCGCCGCCGCGCGGATCGGTCGTGTACTGGTCGAGGGAGATGATGTTGCCTTTGTTGCGCGCGATGAGGGCGGTGATGAGGGAGACGAGTCCCGGCTGGTCGGGGCAGGTGACGATGAGCGTCGCGAAATCGCGTCGGCTCGCGGCGAGCTGGTTCACGGTCTACGCCTCCCCGACGAAGTCGCGGACCCATTCGGCTGTCGCCGCGAGGCCGCCGAAGGTGTAGAAGTGCGCTTTCACCGTCCCAGCGTCCCCCGCGCCTGCGAGGTCGGTCGCGAGTTCGCTGACGAAGCGATCGGGTCCGGCCGTGCCGACGAGGTTGGTCAGGGAGAATCCGTACTTCCGCACGATTCCCGCGCTCGCTCCGACCCCGAAGCGCCGGGCGTAGCCCATGAGCCGCTTGACCCCGGCCGGTCCGGGCACGCCGACGCGGATCTCGGCGTCGATGCCGGCGGCCCGCACCTCCTCGATCCAGGCCGTCACCCGGTCGGCGTCGAAGGCGAACTGGCTGAGCACGACCTGCCCGAGGCCCTGATCGGAAAGCGATGCGGATTTCGCCGCCAGGTGCTCGGCGAGAGTGGCCGAGTCGATGTCGGGGTGCCCTTCGGGGTAGCCGGCGATGCTCACCTCGCGCACCCCGTAGTCCTGGAGGATGCCCGAGCGGATGATCGTCAGCGAATCGGGGTAGGGGCCTTCGGGGACGGCCGGGTCTCCGCCGACGACGAAGACGTGCTCGCTGGCTCCGACGTCCTGAAGTGCGGAGAGGAACTCGCGCAGGCTCGGCTCGGAGGCGATGCGGCGGGCCGAGATGTGGGGAACGGGGACGAACCCGAGCTCGCGCACCGCCTCGGCGGCGGCCACGCGCATCGGAAGATCCTCATTGCCGAGGTAGGTGACGTTGATCCTCGTCCCGGTGGGGATGACCGCAGCGGCCTCCCGCAGTGCGTCGACATCCTTGCCGGTCATCTCGAGCGAGAAGTCCTCCAGAAGTCGAACCGCCGTTGACTCAACCATGGGGTCAGTTCCTTTCGTGAACACTGCCGTGGGTTCCCTCGCACTATAGGCACAATCATTTACCTATGTCCATAGGTATCCAGAAGATTTGCATTTCGCCTCTGTTTTGCTGAATAAGTTCTGAGACGGTAATGCGGATCACGTCGTTTTTCCCTATGCTTATAGCCATCTCGCACCGTCGCGGGATGAACTGCTTGCAGAATCGGAGACCAACGTGGATCTACGCGAACGCATCGACACCTCACGGATGTCGCCCTACCAATGGCTCATCGTCGGCATCTGCACCTTCCTCAATGCCCTCGACGGCTATGACGTCCTGGCGATCTCCTTCTCGTCGAACCAGGTGACCGAGGAGTTCTCCCTCTCGGGCACCGCCCTTGGCCTGGTGATGAGCGCGGCCCTGCTCGGCATGGCCGTCGGCGCACTCATCCTCGGCCCGGTGGCCGACCGCATCGGCCGCCGGCGGATGACGATCATCGCCCTCATCGTCAACTGCGCCGGGCTGTTCCTCTCGGCCACAGCCACCTCGGCGACGGAGCTCGGCATCTGGCGGGTCGTCACCGGGCTCGGCATCGGAGGCATCCTCACCGGCACCAACGTCATCTGCGCCGAGTACGCCTCGCGGAAGCGACGCGGACTCGCCATCAGCATCTACACCGCCGGCTACGGTGTCGGCGCGGCCGTGGGCGGGACCATCATGGTCTCGCTCATCAGCAGCTTCGGCTGGCGCTCGGTGTTCGTCTTCGGCGGCGTGCTGACGATCGTCGCGCTCATCCTCGTCATCGTCCTCATTCCCGAGTCCCCGTCGTTCCTCTACAACCGACAGCCGGCGAACGCACAGCGGCGGCTCGACACGATCGCCCGCCGCCTCGGGCAGACGGGCCCGGTCGAGCTCATGCCGGTGCCCGCCCTGGCACGCACGGATCGCGGCATTCCCGCACTGTTCAACGCCCGCAACCGCCGGGTCACCATCGTCGTGTGGGCGTCGTTCTTCATCATCATGTTCGGCTTCTACTTCGTGAACTCGTGGACACCGCGGCTGATGAACGAGACCGGCCTCAGTCCCACCCTGTCACTCATCGTCACCGTGGCCCTCACCCTGGGCGGGGCGATCGGGTCGGTGGCCTTCGGTCTCTTCACATCCCGGTGGTCGACGCGCGAGGTGCTCATGACGTTCATCGTCATCGCCGCCGTGCTCATGGCGGTCTTCATCTTCACCGCCCAGTGGGTCGCCCTCGTCATCGTCGTCGGGCTGCTCGTCGGCATGGCGATCAACGGCTGCATCGCCGGCCTCTACGTCCTCACCCCGCAGTCGTACGCCTCGAGCCTGCGCTCGACCGGCGCCGGGTGGGGCACCGGAATGGGACGGTTCGGCGCGATTCTCGCGCCCACCGTGACCGGAGCGCTGCTCGACGGCGGGTGGAGTCCGCAGGCGATCTACATCCTCGTCGGCGTCATCCTGCTCCTCGCCGTGGTCGCGCAGCTGGGCCTGCGCGGCGCCGACATCGAAGCCAACCGCAGGCCGACACAGCGCGCCGAGGCGGTTGTGGCCGACTAGGCGGTCGTGGCCGACTAGGCGATCGCGGCCGGCCGGGCGCGGTCACCGCCGGCCTGGCCGATGCAGCGCGCCTGAGGCAGGTCACGACCGGCCAGGGACAGCCCCCACACCGCGGGCCCCGGGACCAACAGTGGTCTCGGGGCCCGCGGTGTCGTGCGGCCTCAGTCGGTGCGCGGCGCGCCGAGGCCGAAGTTCATGAGGTCCTCGCCGACGACGAGGTTGCCGGAGAACCCCTCCTGCGCCCGCTGGAACTTCTCGACCGGGCCGTCGGCGGGGACGATGTGGGTGAGCACCACGGTGTCGACCCCGGCGGCCTCGGCCTGCGGTCCGACCTGCTCGATCGACGTGTGCGCGGCGAGCATGTGCTGCATGAGATTGTGGTCGGGATGCGGCGAGGCCTCGCCGATGAGTCCGTCGATCCACTCCATGTCGATGACCTCGTGGATGAGGATGTCGGCGCCCTCGGCGATCGTCACGAGGTTGTCGCAGACTCCGGTGTCCCCGGAGATGACGATCGACCCGTCCGGGGTGTCGAACCGGAAGGCGAAGGCGGGGAAGATCGGCCGGTGGTCGACGAGGATCGCGGTGACCCGCACGTTCTCGTCCGCGTAGACCTCGAACGGCTCCATCGCCGGCGTCGGGTCCCCGTTGGGATCGGAGCCGGTCGTGCCCGGCAGCTCGATGTCGTGGAACTCGAAGATCTCCCGCAGATCCTGTTTCGCGTTGTCGCGCATCCGGTCGTTGATGTCGAGCGCGTACCCCTGCAGCAGCCGCTGGGAGGACTCGACGAGACCCGGCGTCGGCGATTCCGGATTGAACACCTCGGGGATGGGGTCCCTGTTGTCCTCGTCGAAGATCGGCGGCAGGGTCCCGCGGTCGCCGGGCCCGAAGATCTGCACCGGCTGCCGGAGTCCGTCGGATCCGTTGTGCCACGCGAGGATGAGGAGATTCGGGTAGTCGACCATGTGGTCGGAGTGGTGATGGGTGATGAAGACGCTGCGGAGATTGTCGATGCCCTTCTGGAACCCCGTCGGGCCCAGTCCCGCCTTCCGGAACTGCGGCCCCCATCCCTCACCGCAGTCGATGAGGTAGACGGCGTCACCGACCGTGATCGCCGTCGAGATCCCGTGACGGTCCGAATCATCCCACCACGGCGGGCCGCCCGCGGTCCCGAGGAGTGTGACCTTGGTGCGGTAGGCGGAGGCTTCGGCGGCGGTGAGCGGACGATGAGCTGGCATGGTTCCTGCTTTCTGTGCGGGCCCGCCGAGGCGGACGCTGGGGATTCGTGGGCTCCTGGCTCACCCGATGCTCGCGTGTGACTGTGCGGCTTGGATGAGTTCGAAGACTTCGGTGCGGTACTCCGCGTAGGCGGGCAGACTCTTCGTCTCGACCTGGTTCCGCGGCTGCGGCAGAGCGACGTCGATCGTGCGGGTCACGGTGGTCGGAGCCCCGGAGAGGACGGTGACGGTGTCGCCGAGGTAGACCGCCTCGTCGATGTCGTGGGTGACGAAGACGATCGTCGTGTCGAAATCGGTGCGCACCTGGAGGACGAGGTCCTCGAGCTCGATCCGCGTCTGCGCATCGACGGCGGCGAACGGCTCGTCCATGAGGAGGACATCGGGCTGGAAGGCGAGACCGCGGGCGATCGCGGCGCGCTGCTGCATGCCGCCCGACATCTGCCAGGGGTAGAGGTCGCCTTTGCCGGTGAGTCCGACGGCATCGAGCACCGAGGTGACCCGGTCCCGCCGTTCAGCGGCGGGCACCGACTTGAGCAGGGGAAGGGCGACATTGTCGGCGGTGCTCAACCACGGCAGCAGCGACCGCGAGTAGTCCTGGAAGACGACGGCGAGTTTGGCCGGGGGCCCGGTCACCGGCTCCCCTTCGAAGACGGTCTGCCCGCCGGAGGGTGCCAGCAGCCCGGCCATGCAGCGCAGCAGGGTCGTCTTCCCCGACCCCGAGGGGCCGACGATGCAGACGAACTCGCCGCGGCGGATGGCGACGTCGATGCCGGCGAGGATCTCGACGTCCCCGTAGGACTTGCGCAGTCCCCGCAGTTCGAGGAGGACATCGGTGGTCGTGTCGGAGGTCATGATCATCCTTTGCTGGTCAGCGCACGCATGCCGTACTGCCAGCGCAGCACGAAGCGTTCGAGTCGGAGGAAGGCGAGATTGGCGAGGTAGCCGAGGATGCCGAGCAGGAGGGTGCCGGCCCACGTCTCGGCCACGGCGAAGGTCTGCTGCGAGTTGAGGAGATAGAAGCCGATGCCGCTCGTCGACGCCACCATCTCGGAGACGACGATGAGGATGATGGAGATCTGCAGGGTCGTGCGCAGGCCCGCGAAGATCTGCGGTCCGGCATTCGGGAGCAGGACGAACCGGATGTACTGCGGCATCGTCAGCCGGTAGGACCGCGACATGTCCTTGACGAGCGGATCGAGCGACCGCACACCGTCGACGGTGTTGAGCAGGGTCGGCCAGATCGCGCCGATGACGATGATCGCCACGCTCATCGACGGCCCGATCCCGAAGAGGAGCAGTCCGATCGGCAGGAGGACCGGGGGCGGCAGGGACCGGAGGAACTGGACGATCGGCTCCGTGGCCGCCCGCAGCGCCGAGGACATGCCGATGCAGATGCCGAGGACGATGCCGAGGACGGCGGCGATGGCGAAGCCGAGGAGGAACTTCGCCACACTCGGCAGGACATCGGTGACCAGTCCGTCGACGAGGAGGCCCGACCACAGTGTGGACAGGATCGTCTGCAGCGGAGGGAAATAGAGCGAGGTGCTGTTCGCCGAGGCGACCCACCAGACGGCCACGATGCCGACGGGCAGCCAGGCTCGGGTGAAGAACAGGGTGAGGTGGTTCGGGGCGCTCATGCCGCCTCCTCTCGGTGGGAGGGATGCCAGAAGAGCAGCGGCACCTCGGCGATCCTAAAGAGGCCGTTGATGGCCAGTCCGAGCAGCCCGGTGGCGAAGATGAGCGCATACATCTGAGGCAGCGCTCCCGCGGTCTGGGCGACGACGATCTCCTGGCCGAGGCCGGCCGCCCCGCCGATCATCTCCGTGACCACGGCGACGATCACCGCGATCGCCGCCGAGATGCGCAGACCGGTCATCGCGAACGGCAGCATCGAGGGCACGACGAGGCGGCTCGTCGTCAGCCACCAGCCGAGCCGGTAGCTGCGGGCCATGTCCGCGCTCGTGCCGCCCACCTCGCGGACGCCGTAGACGAGCTGGGTGAGCAGGGGCCAGATCGCGCCGAGGATGATGAGGAAGAGCTTCATCCCCGGGCTCGGCCCCCAGAGGAGGAGACCGAGCGGGATGAGGGCGACGGGTGGGATCGGTTTGAGGAATTCGATGACGAACCAGGCCGATTCCTCGGCGAAGCGGACGAGGCCCAGGAGGATCGCCAGCGGGGTGGCGATGACGATGATGAGGACGAGGCCGACGAGGACCACGGAGATCGTCGACCACAGGGCCGACCAGAAGACCGCCGAGCCGAGCAGGGTGAAGAACGCTGCGAGCATCTCCAGCGCCGAGGGGAGGGACGCCGCGGGCAGAACGCCGGTGACGGAGAGGAGCTGCCAGACGACGAAGACGGCGAGGACTGCGCCGAGGCCGAAGAGGAAGCGGCCCGCCGGGGTCTCGGCGGCGAGATTGATCCTGCGCGTCAGCCGATCGGTGGCCCGCCGACCGGTCGGCGTGGTGCGGGAGATGGTCGCGCTCATGGCCGCATCAGTCCCTTCGTGTCGACCGGCGCGGGGAGGAAGCCGAGGTCGGTCATGAGGTTCGCGGTCGTCTGCACCGCTTCGGGGTCGACCTGGGTCGAATACTGCGGCAGGAGCATCGTCTCGGCGACGGACGGGGCGAGCTTGCCGTACTTTGTGAGGACCTTCCGCACCGCTTCAGGGTCCGCGGCCGCCTTCTCGTTGGCCTGGTCGACGGCGCGGACGAAGGCGTCGACGACGTCGGGGTTGGCCTCGGCGAAGGGCTTCGCGGTGAAGGCGACGGCGAACGTGGCGTCGGGCGGGAAGGTCTCGAAGAGCGGATGGGAGATGATCCGGCCGCCGGCGGCCACCACCGGTCCCTGGAACGGTTCGGCGGTCGAGGCGGCATCGACCCGACCGCTCTCGACCGCGGCGATGCCGTCGGGCAGCGACATGACGACGTATTCGACTGTGCTCGGATCACCGCCGTCGGCGCGCACCGCGGCGGCGGTGCCGATCTGCGTGATCGCGCCGAGCGCGTTGATCGCCACCGTCTTCCCCTCGAGATCACGGGGGCGCTGGATGGGGCTGCCGGATCCGACGACGATCGCCGTCGGATCGGTGTCGGCCGTCGGAGCATTCGACGCGGCGTTCGCGACGATCTGCAGCGGCAGGCCCTTCTCGTAGGCGATGACGAGAGGCGGAGTCGCGGTGGTGCCGAACTGGAGTTGGCCGTTGATGACCGAGGGTGCGATGGCCGAGGCCGACTGCATCACCTTGGTCTCGACGTTGAGTCCCTCCTCGGCGAAGTAGCCTTCTTCGACGGCGAGGTAGATCGACGCGTAGTCGGCGACGGGAATGACTCCGACGGTGATCGTATCGCCGTCGCCGATGCTCTTGGCGCTGCCCATTCCGACTCCGCAGCCGGAGACGGCGAGGGTGAGCAGCACGGCGAGGACGGCGGCGCCGAGGCGGCGGGTGGTGGTGCGCTGGACAGAGGTCAGCAGGGTGGGAGTGGGCCGGGTGGTGATCGTCATCGATCCTCCTGGACGGGGGTGAGCCGTGATCGACGTCGATCGGCTCCCCACCAGCTTCAGGCCTGCACTGGTAGATGACAAATATCTTTATTCTGCTAACCCCATACAATGAACGACTATGAACCTCACGCGTCTCAAGTACTTCCTCGCCGTCGTCGACGAGGGATCGATCTCGGCTGCGGCGCAGAAGCTGCACATGACGCAGCCGCCGCTGAGCCAGGCGATCCTCGCGTTCGAGGCGGAGCTCGGGGTCAGGCTGCTCGACCGGCTGCCCCGCGGGGTGGCGCCGACTCCGGCGGGCCGTCAGCTCGCCAGGGACGGGGCACGGCTCGTGCAGTGGGGCGATGAGATCGCCGAGCGCACCCGTGCGCTCGGGTCCGGGACGGCCGGAGTGCTGCGGGTGGCGTCGGTGCCGACGTTCTCGTGGTCGCGGCTGCCGCCGCTGCTGCGGACGTTCCGGGAGACCGCGCCCGGGGTCGCCGTCGATCTCTCGGATCCGTTCCCCGCCCGGGTGCTCGACCTCGTCTCGGAGGGGCGGGTCGACATCGGCTTCGTCGCCACCTCCGATGTCGACGCGCTGGCCGCGAACTTCCCGGCGCTGACGATGCGCGGAGTGGCGACGATGCCGCTGGCGATCGCGGTACCGCCGGGCCGAGCGAACATGGGCAGGGCGGAGTTGGAGGCGGCGCACTGGGTCATCCCGTCGCAGATCCCCGGGTTTCCCGGGCTCGTGGAGATCTCCCAGCAGCTGTGGGATCTGCTCGGCATCGCCCCGGGCAGCGTGCAGCAGGTCTCGACGCTGCAGACGGCCCTGCCGCTCGTCGCCGCCGACCTGGCCGTGGCGCTCATGCCCCTCGACGGCGTCGGGGTCGTCTGGGGAGCGGTCAACACGGTCCCTGTGCCGCGCGAGCTGCCCCCGCTCTACGGCGTCATGGTGCGCTCGGCCCTCTTCGATCCGGGACCCACCCTCGAGGTGTTCCTCGACGTCGTCGATGCCGCCTTCGCCGAGGCGGGGGCCGGCGACGAGGCCGAATGACGGCGGGCCGCCTCGGTGGTGAGCGGGGGGATGCTGCGCCCGCCCCTGCCGCTCAGAGCAGTTCGATGAGGTCCGGAGCGAGGGAGGCGCGCACCGCTTCCCGGGCCGAGGCCGGCGTCTCCGCTGCGAGCGCCGCTGCGGCGAGAGCCCGACAATCCTCCTGCGAATGTCGTCGCAGTGCCAGTCGAACTGCGCCGATCCTGCTCGGGGCCATCGACAGACTCGTGATGCCGAGGCCTGCGAGGACCAGCGCCAGGAGCGGATCGCCAGCCGACTCACCACAGACCCCGAGCGGCTTGCCGGCTTCCTCGGCCCCGTCGGCCGCCGTCGCGATCATGGCGAGCACAGCGGGCTGCCACGGGTCGAGCAGCTCGGAGAGCTCACCCTCCATGCGATCGGCCGCCATCGTGTACTGCGCGAGGTCGTTGGTGCCCAGACTTCCGAAGTCGACGGCCTCGAGCACGCTTCTGGCGCGCACGGCGGCTCCGGGCACTTCGATCATCACCCCGGGTGAGGACAGGCCGTGGGCTCGCACCTGCTGGGCGAACCAGCGAGCCTCGGAAGCCGTCGAGACCATGGGCGCCATGACTTTGACGTCGGCGCCTGTGGCCGCTGCGGCTGCCGCGAGCGCCTGCAGCTGCGCGTCGAGGATCTTCGGGCGAGCCTGTGACAGCCTCAGACCCCTGCGGCCGAGAGCCGGGTTCTCCTCCGGACCGAGGTCGGCGAAGGCCAGCGGCTTGTCCGCGCCGGCGTCAAGGGTGCGCACGACGACCCGACGGCCGGAGAAGGGGGCGAACACCCGGCGGTAGATGTCCGTCTGCTCCTCGACCGTCGGGGCCACAGCGGCGGAGAGGAAGACGAACTCGGTGCGGAAGAGACCGACTCCTTCGAGATCCTCGGCGCCGGCGAGCTCAGCGTCCTCTACGCCTCCGATGTTGGCGAGCAGGGCGACCCGGTGGCCGTCGGAGGTCTCTCCGGGACCGGATACGCCGGCGAGCGCGGCGGAGAGCTGCTGACGACGTCGGCGCTGAGCGTCGACCGCCGCCGGGTCCGGTCGCAGGACGACGTCACCGCTGCCGCCGTCGATCGAGACGAGAGTGCCGTCGGGGATCGTCGTTGCGTCGGGCAGCTGCACCACTGCGGGAATGCCCATCTGCGCCGCGAGAATCGCCGTGTGACTCGTCAGTCCCCCTGCCCGGGTGATGATTCCCAGCACGAGAGACCGGTCGAGCGTGGCCGTCTCCGCGGGAGCGAGGTCGTCGGCCGCGACGATGCTCGGCTCGGCGAGGTCGGGCAGTCCGGGTGCCGGTTCGCCGAGCACCGCGGCGATGGTGCGCGCCCCCACATCACGGAGGTCGGTGACACGTTCGGCGAAGTATCCTCCGAGCGCTTCGAACCGTGCGGCGAACTCATCGATCGCCTCGGCGATGGCTCGGGTCGGGCCGCTGCCCGCGTGCAGGCGCTTGGTGACCTCACGGTGCAGCGAGCGATCACGGGCGATCATCGCCGTGGCCTTGAGGATGTCGCGGGCCGTCGGATCGGCCCTCAGCGCCTTCGCATCGAGGTCGTCCGCGACGTCCATGAAACTGGCGATGGCCGTCTCGGCCGCTGCTGCGGGATCCTCTGCGGCGGGCTCGTCGGCGGCGGGCATCACCGGTGCGGCCGCCTGCGCGATGGGACCGTACGCGGTTCCGGGGCTCACACCGATTCCGTGGAGGACGGCGGTGCCGCCTTCGGTCACCGCTGCCGTGCCGCGGGTGCTCATTGCGCGTCCATGTCCGTGGCGAGCAGAGCGACGAGGCGGTCGAGAACGGCGTCGGCTCCCTCGGCATCGGCTGAGAGTTCGACCTCCTCCCCGTGCTTGGCGCCGAGCGCCATCACGCCGAGGATGCTGCCGGCGTCGACGGCGTCTTCGCCGGGACGGCTGATCTCGACGTCGATCCCAGATTCGGTGACGGCTTCGACGAAGAGGGACGCGGGCCGAGCGTGGAGTCCGACGGCCGATGCGATGGTGACGGTGCGAGTTGCCATGATCTCTCCTTGGGTTGTGTTCATCGTGAGGTGTGCTCGGTCGCGAGCACGGGCCCGTCTGGCGGGCGGTTGAATCGTCGGGTCATGCGGCGACCATCGTGGTGTCGAGGTCCCGGTTCGCGGCCTTCGCAGTGCGCCGCCGAGCGGCCATCGCCTTGAAGAGCACGACGAGTGCGGCGGTGATGACCACGCCGACGGCCAGGGCGAGGACGAAGAGCAGCGGCTGCCCGATGAGGGGCAGCACCCAGATGCCGCCGTGCGGCGCGAGGAGTGTCGAGCCGAAGAGCATGACGAGGCCGCCGGTCGCCGCCGAGCCGATCGTCGAGGCGATGATGATCCGGATCGGATCGGCCGCGGCGAACGGAATCGCGCCTTCGGAGATGAAGGACGCGCCGAGCAGCCACGCCGCCTTTCCGTTCTCGCGCTCCGGTGCCGAGAAGAGCTTCGGGGCGATCGCCGTCGCCAGCGCCAGGGCGAGCGGGGCGACCATTCCTGCCGCCATGACTGCGGCCATGATCTTCAGCTGCGGTGCGTCCATCGCCGTGCCGGCCGCGGAGAGGCCGGCGGTGGCGAATCCGTAGGCGACCTTGTTGACCGGGCCGCCGAGGTCGAAGCCCATCATCGCGCCGAGGATCAGTCCGAGGACCAGCACTCCCCCGCCGGTCAGTCCGCTGAGCCCCTCGTTGAGACCGTTCATCAGGGCGACGATGGGTCGCCCGAGCACTGTGATGAACAGCCCTGCGGTGATGAGTGCTGAGAGCAGCGGAATGACGACGACCGGCATGACGCCGCGGACGCCCTTGTGCACCTTCCAGCCGGCGATCCATTTGGCGACGGCACCGGCGAGCAGGCCGGTGACGATGCCGCCGAGGAATCCCGCGTCCATGGTCACCGCCACGGATCCCCCGACGATGCCGGGAACGAGGCCCGGCCGGTCGGCGATCGCGAAGGCGATGTATCCGGAGAGGATCGGCACGAGGAATCCGAACGACGCGGCACCGATTACATAGGCGAGAGCGGCCCACGAGGTGAGGCTCGTGAGATCGAAGTTCTGTGCGATGTTGTACTGGTCGTCGCCGATGAGACTGTACTTGACGATCTCGATGGCCCCGTTCTCGCCGAGAGCGATCTGCGCGAGCATGAACGAGACGGCGATGAGGATGCCGCCGGCGGCGACGAACGGGATCATGTAGGAGACACCTGTCATCAGCCACTGTCGCAGCTTGGTGCCGAACCCGATCTGCTCGTCTCCGTCGTCGGCTCCGGTGCCGGCGGTGGTCGCGGCCGAACTGTCGGCGTCGCCGGGGCCACCCGATGCCGCGAGTTCTGCGGCCCTGCCGATGAGCTGCGGCGCATCGGAGATCGCCTTCTTCACCCCCACATCGACCGTCGGCTTGCCCGCGAAGCGAGCGCGCTCCTTCACTTCGACGTCGTGGGCGAAGATAACGGCATCCGCCGCGGCGATCTGCGCCGGCGTCAGCGGCGTCGAACCGGCCGACCCCTGAGTCTCGACGACGATCTCATGGCCCGCGGCGGCAGCGGCATTCTCCAGCGACTCCGCAGCCATGTACGTGTGCGCGATGCCGGTGGGGCACGAGGTCACGCCGACGAACCTCAGTCGGCGCGCGGACTGGTCATCCGGCTGTCCATCGGGAGTCGTTTCCGGTGCGGTGTCGGCCTGTTCGTCGCGAGCGGGCGGGGCCGCGGGTTCGGAGACGGACGGTGCCGGCGGTCCGGGTGCGGGTGGTCCCGCGGGTGCGGGACTCTCGGTCTCGGCGGCCTCGTCGAGATGGACGTGGTCGCCGACGATCTCGACGACGTCGGCGGGCGTCTGAGCGGTGAGCAGGGCGTCTCTGAAGTCCTCCCGCATGAGCGCGCGCGCCAGCTGCGGCAGAACCTTCATGTGGGCGTCGCCGCCGTCTGCCGGTGCCGCGATGAGGAAGACGAGGCGGGCGGGACCGTCCTTCGCACCCCAGTCGATGCCCGCTGCGGTCCGTCCGAAGACGAGGGAGGGTTCGGTGATCGCCGCGCTGCGCGCGTGAGGGATCGCGATCCCTCCGGGCAGCCCGGTCGCGGTCTTCGCCTCGCGTTCGTCGACGTCGGCGGCGAAGAGGTCGAGATCGGTGCAGCGGCCGGTCGCCACCAGGCATTCGGCAAGCCTGCGTGTTGCTTCGCGCTTGTCGCCTCCGGTGAGGCCGAGCACAACCTGTTCGTCATTGATCAGTGGCATGTCGATTCCTTTCGTGATCCGCGCCCGTCGGTGTGGCGTCGGATCAGTCGTCCAGTGGCAGGGCGAGCTCGGGGTCCTCCGAGATCGTCACCGCAATGTCGATGAGGTGATCGGGTGTCGGAACCGCAGTGCCCTGAAGCCTGACGGCGGCGGCTCCCCAACGCACTCCCTGGCCGAGAGCGCTCGGGAGGTCGGCGCCGCTGTCGAGGCCGTGGAGGAGTCCGGCGAGCATGCAGTCGCCGGCCCCGACTGTGGAGACCGGATCGGAGATGACGGCTGTCGCGTGCACTGCGGAGTCAGCGGTGACGAGCACCGCCCCGTCGCGGCCGAGACTCACCGCGACGCAGTCGATGCCCGTGCTGACGAGTTCCCGTGCGGTGTCGACGACGGCCCCGAGCGTGTCGAGGGGCCGACCGGTGAGTTCGGAGAGTTCGACGCGATTGGGCTTGATGAGGGTGGGTCCGGCCGCGACGGCGGCGTCGAACGGGGCGCCGGAGGAGTCGATCGCCACCCGCGCGCCGCGGGCCTGTGCCTCGCGCACAAGCGTTGCGTAGAGATCGGTCGGCACACCTGGGGGCAGGCTTCCGCAACCGGCGATCCAGACCCCGGGCGCCGCAACCTCGAGCGTGGCCTCCACCAGCGATGCGACCTCGCCGGGGGCGAGTTCGGGTCCCGCCTCGTTGAGCTTCGTCGTCGTGCCGTCGGGTTCGAGCACGCTGACGTTCATCCGCATGCTCTCGGCGATGGGCACGACCTCGGCGCGGATTCCATCCGCTCTCAGCAGCGTGTCGAACAGAGTGCCTTCGGGGCCTCCCGAGGGCACCACGACGAGCGGTCGGACTCCCATGGCGGTCAGGGCGCGCCCGACGTTGACGCCCTTGCCCCCGGGGTCGACCCGGGATGAGGCGGCACGGAGAACGTGTCCGCGGCGCAGTGCACCCACCGTGACGGCACGGTCGACACTCGGGTTCGGAGTGAGCGTGACGATCATACGGTCACGAGGTCCGGGCCGGAGTCGCGGAGAGACTCCGCAGCGGACTCGTCGAGGTCGGTGTCGGTGATGACGAGGTCGACGTCGGCGAGTTCGGCGAAGCGATGGAGGTGGACCTGGGAGGCCTTGCTCGAGTCGGCGACGAGCACAGTGGTGCGGCACGCATCGACCATTGCCCGCTTCGTCGCAGCCTCCGATTCGTCGGGAGTCGTCAGCCCGCGAAGGGCGTCGAAGCCGTTGGTGCCGATGAAGCCGACGTCGATGGTGAGGTCGGCGAGCGCCTCGGTGGTCCAGCGTCCGACCGCCGCACCGGTCCGCGCACGGACCCGTCCGCCGAGCTGCAGGAGTGTGATGCCGGGCTTCGAGGCGAGGACGGCGCAGATCATCGGGCTGTTGGCGACGACCGTCAGCGGCAGCTCGTCGGGGATCGCATGGGCGATGGCGAGGGTGCTCGTTCCCGCGTCGAGCAGGATGCTCCCGCCGTCGGGAATCTCCTCGAGAGCCCGCAGCGCCACCCGCTGCTTCTCCGCCGCACGGTGTCCGATGCGCTCATCGAGCGCGGGCTCCGGAGTCAGCGCATCCGCGGGGATGGCACCGCCGTGCATGCGCGTGAGCAGTCCGCGGCGTTCGAGGACGGTGAGGTCGCGACGGATCGTCTCGGCCGTGACGTTCAGCTCATCGGCGAGCGAACTGACTTCGACCCGGCCCTGCGAGCGAGCGGCCGCGAGGATCGTCTTCTGGCGTTCAGCAGCGTACACAGTTTCATGATGCCACACATACAGACATAAACACAGCGAAAACAACATTTATTTGGACCCGCGAACGAAGCGGGCATGCCGATGGCCCGGAATCCGCGGGTTCGACGACGAGGAGCCGAGCGTCAGCGAGTCAGTGGACGGCGGCTCAGACGCACAGAGGCCCTGTGATCCCTCCCTGACAGGGGATCACAGGGCCTCTTCACGCGCACGGTCCTGCCCGGACCGCTCGCGCGGGCTTGACGACGTCGGCTGCCGGGTCAGCGCTCGAGTCGGCCGGCACCGCCGAAGGCGCGCTGGAGCGGGATGCTCCCGTCCTGCCACGGGGTGATCGCCCAGACGACGAGGTAGGCGCCGACGCCGAGGACCGGCAGGAGGAACGAGGCGAGCACGAGGAGACGAACGATCCAGACATTGAGTCCGGTGACCTTGGCGAGGCCTCCTGCGATGCCGCCGACGATCCGCTCGGGGCCGCGGCGATAGCCGATCTTGCGAATGGAATCGAAGAGTGAGTTCATGTCTTCGACACTACGCCGCCAGCGAGCGGCCCCACAGGGTGATGACCTGAGACTCGACTGAGGAAACCCATAATCTTCCGGCCCCCGACCCGTGGAACGGTCGCCCCGGGCGCCTCAGGCGGCGCGCCGCAGGGACGCTCCCGACACCTTCTCCGTGACGTCGAAGCGCTCGCGGTAGCGGCCGGTGAGCAGGCACCACTGCGAGTAGAGCGCGGTGCCGGCGTTGAAGATCAGCAGCGTGAGCGGATAGAGCAGCCACTGCAGCCACATCGTCACGCTCCGCGAGACCGGCACGTGCACCGGCCGCGGCGGCAGGAGGGCACGGAAGACGAGCACCGAGACGAGGAGCGCGATCATGCCGATCTGCTGGATGAGCCCCACGGTCATCGGCATCGCCTCGATGAACTCGCTCGCCTGCCCGGTGTGCGAGGCGACGACGAACGGGATCCACCCGCCCACGGCGATGATGACGGAGATCGACGCGAGGCTGACGTGCCCTTCGAGGAGGGACAGGAAGCGCAGGAACCCGGGCCAGAACGGCGACTTCGCATCACCGGCGAAGACCCGCACCCCGACATAGGGGACGTCGCTGGCCCCGTACGACCAGCGGCTGAGCTGCTTGAACTGGGCGACCATCGTCTCCGTGAAGCTCCCGGCGAGCACCGCGTCCTGATAGATCGGCACGTGGATGGGCACGACCCGGTAGTCGCCGTCGAAGTGGAACCAGCTGCGCCAGTACTGGTGACCGTCCTCGACGATCGTCCGCGTCGACCAGAACCCCATGTCGATGAGCGCCGGCAGCGGCTGGGAGTGCGACGCGAAGTTCCGCAGCGCGAAGTGCCGCACCGTGGTCGTGAGATTCCAGAAGCAGTTGGCGCTCGCCACGACCCGCGACGGCGCCGGAGCGTCCCAGATGTTCGTCATGTAGAGGCTGATCGGCTGGAACGACAGCCGCGCCCGGTCGGGTGCCGTCGCGTACTCATAGGCCACATAGTCGAAGTACGACTCGTGCGGGGTGTTGTCGCAGTCGAGACTCGTGACGATGACCCGCTCCGGGTCGATCCCGCGCTCCCGCACCCAGCTCGCCAGCTTCCGCCCGGCATGGGTGATGTTCGCCCCCTTCCCGGCGATCTCACCGGGCACACCCGCCGGGTGCGGGACCGGGACGAAGGCGAAGAAGCCGTCCCCGTACTCGGCGGCGAGGCGGCGCGCCGTCTCCGCCATCACCGGCCCGCCCCGCTCCTCGAACGCGAAGAAGACGACGATCTGCCGCGGCGAGGTCGACGTGTGCAGCAGGGTGCGGATGGTGCCGGCGATGACGTCGAACGGCTCGTTGTACGCGGCGACGACGACGGCGTGGAGCAGCTGGGAGGGGCGCATCACCGCCTGCGGGTCCTCGCGCACCCGCGTGACGGTCGCCGCATGGTCGGCGGCCCGGAAACCGCACTGCGGGGACGGCAGGGCGGGCAGTCCGGCGATGGCGCGTTCGAGGTCGACGAGTCGGGCGCTCCAATCGACGCGGGCGCTGCGCCGGTACCGGTTGAAGCCGCGGGCGACGTCGACAGCCCCGCGCAGCGCCCGCACGAACGTCAGCCCGACGATCGTGAGGACGTAGACCGCGCCGACCATCGGATCGATGAACGGCAGGATGAAGACGAGCGCGATCGCCGTATAGCTGATGACCGCCGGCAGCGCTTCGAAGACGCGGTAGACCGGGGTGCGACGGCCCGTCGGCAGCTCGAGTCCCTGCACTTCACGACGCGAAGGGCGCCGAGGCGGGACGACGTCGATGACGGGCAGGCCGGCCCCCTGGGGTGCGGGAAGGCTGCGGTGGAGGGACAGGTGCTCCGACCTCGGACGGCGGTCGAATCCGGACGACGGTTCGCGACTGGTTCTCACAGTCCCGATCCTGCGCAAGGCATCTGACCACGGGCTGATCCGCAGATGCCGGTCAGGTGAACAGTTGTCGTCGGCAAGCTGACTTGCAGACGACCGTCACACCCAGAGAACGGCCTCCTGGGCACGGATCTGCTCGGCGGCGATGAGGCTCGCGAGCACGAGCGCACCGGCGAGCGGATCGCCGCCGGGTTCGACGACGGTGATGTCGGGGTCGATCCGCGCCGCCTCCGCACCGAACTCGGCAAGGAGGGCTTCTCCCGCCCTGGTCAGACCCCCGGTCAGGGCGATGCGGGAGGCGCCCGAGGCAGACGCTGCCGCGACTGCGCTGCGCGCGGCCTCCTGTCCCGCCTCGGCGAGGAGAGCCACGGCCACCGGATCCTCGACGCGGGCGAGTGCTGCGACGTCGACGGCGAACTCCGCGAGGAGGCCCGCGCGGTCGCTGCGGGTGTAGAACGTCGCCGGCCACGTGCTCGGATCCCCGAAGCGCCCGGTCGCCGCGGCGAGGAGGGCGGCCCCGCGCCGATCGACCCTGTCGTGCGCGCGCAGGGCGGCCTCGAGGGCGTGCCGACCGATCCACGCGCCGCCCCCGCGGTCGCCGAAGAGGTGGCCCCAGCCGTCGACGCGCGACCACTGCGCACCGAGGATCCCGTCGTCGTCGGCTCCCGGGTGCGCGATCGCGATCGCCCCGGTGCCGAGCACGGCGATCGCCCCGCCGGCGCCGCCGAGCGCACCGAGGTGCGCGGTGACCGCGTCGATCGTCACCGCGGTCCGCGCGTCCGCCTCGGCGGCGATGACCTGCGCGAGCACGGTGGGATCGGCGGCCAGGGACGCGATCCCGGTAGCCCCGATCCCGATGCCGGTCACCCGGGAGAAAGGCTCCGGCCAGGCCTGCCGGGCCGCGGCGACGAGCCGTCGGATGACGACGGGAGCGCTGGTGCCCTCGGCCCCGATCTCGACGCGGGGGCCGGTGAGTGTGCCGAGGATGACCTGGTCGCCGAGGCGGTCGGCAGCGGGCGCGGCGAGCGCGACGCGGCTGCCGGTGCCGCCGACGTCGATGCCGAGGACGAGGTCACCGGTGGCAGAGCCGGGCATCATGCGCCGGCCCCGGCACCGGGGCTGCTCTCCGCGGGGCCGTCGGCGGTGGTTGCCGCGGCGGCGATCGCCGCTCTCACCGAGCCGTCGTGCCCGGCGAGCAGCTCGGCGGCAGCGGCGGGGGCCACCTCGGCGAAGGAGACGACGAGCGCCGTCTTGAGGTCACCGTCGCACCGGGCGAGGAGCTCACGGGCAGCGTTGTCGTCGAGGTCCGCGGCCTCCCGGAGGATGCGGACGGTGCGCTCGCGCAGCTTCGCGTTCGTCGCGACGACGGAGACCATGAGGTTCTGCCACGTCCGCCCGAGGGCGACCATGAGCGCGGTGGAGAACCCGTTGAGGGCGAGCTTCTGCGCGGTGCCGGCCTTGAGCCGGGTCGACCCGGTGACGACCTCGGGTCCGGTGTCGAGGACGATGTGGGCCGCGGCCGCCTCGGCGACGGGCGCCTGCGGGTTGTTCGAGATGAGCACGGTGTGGGCACCGGCCTCCCCGGCGGCCTCGAGGGCCCCGCGGACGTAGGGGGTCGACCCGCTCGCGGCGATCCCGATCGCGACGTCCCGCTCCCCCAGCCCGGCGCCGTCGCGGCGCCCGTCGGCCAGCGAGTCCTCGGCGTTCTCGATGGCGTTGACGAGTGCCGGCTCCCCGCCGGCGATGTGTCCGACGACGCGGCCGGGCTCGAGGTTGAACGTCGGCATGAGCTCACTGGCGTCGAGGACGCCGAGGCGACCGGAGGTGCCGGCCCCGAAATAGTGGACGGTACCGCCGGCGCGCATCCGCTCCGCCGCGAGGTCGACGAGCGCGGCGAGATCCGGCAGGGCCGCGGCGACCGCGTCGAGCACAGCTTGGTCCTCGGCGTTGAGCAGGGTGAGCACGCCGAGGCTGTCGAGGTCGTCGAGGCCCGCGCTGCGCGGATTGCGCCGCTCAGTCGGCGAGAGCCCCGGCTGGGACTGCGGGTGAGCACCCGAGGGGCGCGCGCCGGGATCCGACTCCGGGGGCTGGGACTGTGCCGTGGTCATCGCAGGCTGCCCTCCGCCTCGGCGACGGCGGCCACGGGTGGGGCCGGATGCCGCAGGGACAGCAGCCCGCCGACGGAGACCATGACGAGGACGCCGAGGAGGGGATACCACTGCCACGCCACCCAGACCTCACCGGTGACGTACTTCTCCATGACGAAGAAGAACGCGTTGACGGCGATCGCGAGGGTGAAGGCGATGTTCGCATCGACAGCGGTCGCCCGCTTGTTGACCATGCCGAAGACGAAGGCGCCGAGCAGCCCGCCGTAGGTGATACCGGCGATGCCGAGGGCGAGGATGACGATGTTGCCGGAGTCGGATTCGAAGACCGTGGCCGGGAGGATGAACGCCACGCCCCACGCGATCGTCGCCCAGCGTCCGACCCTGAGCCCCTCGGCGTCGGTGAGCGGGGTCCTGCGGAAGCGGGCCCAGACGTCGTTGACCGTCGAGGACGACAGTGCCGAGAGCGACGAGGACAGCGTCGACATCGCCGCGGCGAGGATGCCGGCGAGCAGCAGCCCGGAGATGCCCGGCGGCAGGCCCTCGATGATGAAGAGCGGGAAGATCTCGTCGTCGCGGGTGAGCCCGAGATCGGCCGGCAGCGCCTGGTCGTAGTAGGCCCACAGGGCGAGGCCGACGGCGAGGAAGATCGCGAACTGGACGAAGACGACGATGCCCGACCAGATGAGCGCCTTCTGCGCATCGACCTTCGTGCGGCAAGCGAGCAGCCGCTGGACGATGATCTGATCGGCCCCGTGGGAGGCCATCGCGAAGACCGCGCCGCCGACGAACGAGGGGATGAACGATCCCGCGGCATTGATCGGGTTGCCCTCGAAGACGAACATCTGCAGCTTCCCGGCGGCGGCCGCCTCGGCGAACCATCCCCCGCCGACACCGGCGGTGATGACGATGATCGCGAGGATCCCGCCGAAGACGTAGAGGAACATCTGGGCGACGTCGACCCAGACGACGGCCTTGATGCCGCCGATGAACGTGTAGACGATCGTGACGAGGGAGAGGACGACGATGATGACGAAGTAGTTCGTGTGGATGCCGAGCCCGTCGAGGATGACCTTGAGCGGGATCGCGGCAGCGAGCACGCGGATGCCGTCGGCGAGCAGGCGGGTGAAGAGGAACGTGATGCCCGCGGTCGTCTGCGTCGACTGGCCGAAGCGCTTGCCGAGGTACGCGTACGCCGTGATCATCTCCCCGTCGTAGTAGCGCGGCAGCATGAAGAACGCGACGAGGACGCGGCCGACGATGTAGCCGAGCGCCAGCTGCAGGTAGGAGATGTCGCCGAGGTAGCTCATCACAGGAATGCCGATGACGGTGAGCGCACTCGTCTCGGTCGCGACGACCGACAGGCACACCGCCCACCAGGGCAGCTCCCGCCCGCCGAGGAAGTAGTCCTTGAGCCCGGTCTGTCGGCCGCTCAGCTTCAGGCCCAGCCACGCGGTGGCGACGAGGTAGACGACGATCACCAGGAGGTCGATGATCTGCATGGTCGTGACTCCTTCTCAGTGCGGCGGTCTCGGCTGCCGGCGTCCTTGCCGGTGAGGGCCGCGTCGGGGGTTGCGGTGGGGTGGTTGGCGGGTGGTTGGCGGTCGAAGTGGTTGCGGTCGGGGCGGCTGGTGCTTTCGGACCTGCCGGGGCCGGCGTCAGGTCCGGTTGTCGATGCGCATCCGTCGGGGTCTTCGGTGCAGCGGTGCGGGCAGCGCGAGCGGTCTCCATCCCGGGGTGAGCCGGCCGGCGATGCTCGGTCGGCTTGCCCCGGTCAGGCTCGGTTCGGTGGACGGCAGGCCGTGCCAGCTCAGCCAGCCGATGAGCGCCATGAGCAGTCCCTCCTTCGCGCCCTCGGGCAGGCCGAGTGCCGCATCGGTCGTCTCGAGCGCGACGCCGGGGCCGAGCGCGGTGTCGAGGGCGGCCATGAGCGTCGGATTCCGGGTCCCTCCCCCGGACGCGATGACCGCGGTGACCCCGTGACTGCCGGCCGCCTCGGCGATGGTGCGGGCGGTGAGCTCCGTGACCGTGGCGATGGCGTCGACCGCGCCGAGGTGGGGGTGGGCTGCGAGATGTCCGTCGAGGTAGGCGGCATGGAAGAGCTCCTTGCCCGTCGACTTCGGGGCGGGCCGCCGGTAATAGGGGTCGCCGAGGAGGTCGGCGAGCAGGGCCTCATCGACCCGGCCGCTCGCGGCGAGGGCGCCGCCGACGTCGCAGGACTGCGCACCGTCGGTGATGCGGCGAGCGAGGACGTCGATGAGCGCATTCGCCGGGCCCGTGTCGAAGGCGAGCGGCGCACGGTCGGGGGCGATGACGGTGAGGTTCGCGATTCCGCCGAGGTTGAGCAGCGCGGTCGGGCTCGTCACCGCGCCGAGGAGCATCGTGTCGAGGATCCCGACGAGCGGGGCGCCCTGCCCGCCGGCGGCGATGTCGGCGGAGCGGACGTCGGAGAGCACGGGGACGCCGAGGCGCTCGGCGATCCAGGCGGGCTGACCGAGCTGCAGGGTCGATGAGACCTCACCGTCGACGACGTCGTGGCGCACTGTCTGACCGTGGGAGACGACGAGGTCGGGGACGACGCCGGTTCTCGCGCAGACCTCGGCGAGCGCCTCGGCGGCCATCCTGCCGAGTCGGCCGTCGACGTCGCTGACGAGGGCGAGCGGAATGTCGCCGGGCTCGAGGAGGCGGAGGATGTCGGCGTGGAGGTCCGCGTCGAAGGGGACCTCGACAGCGGCGAGGAGGCGCACCGACAGGTCGTCGGGAACCGCGGGGTCGTAGGTGAAGTCGGCGAGGACGACGTCGAGTCCGTCGGCCGAGGTGCCCGTCATCAGGCCGGCGATGATCATGGTCGCGGCCCCTCGGCGGCGCTGCCCTCGGGGCGGACGGGCACGGTGAGTTCGGTGCGGACCTTGTAGCGGTCGCCGCGATAGACCGAGCGGACGAATTCGAAGGGCACCTCGTCGGCGCTGCGCGAGGTGCGCTCGAAGAGCAGGGCCGGGGCCTGGAGCGGGGCGCCGAGGTGGTCCGCTTCCTCCTCGTCGAGGAGCGTCGGTTCGATCGTCTGCACGCTGTGGGCGAGGTCGATGCCGAAGCGGGTGTGGAGGAGTTCGTAGAACGAGGCGTCGACGAGGTCGGCGGCGACGAGTCCGGGCACGCGCGCGGCGGGGATGTGGAGCTCCTCGAGGGCGATCGGTTCATCGTCGGCGAGGCGCAGGCGGAGGATCGTCAGCACCTCGTCCCCCTCGCCGAGGTGGAGCTTGCGTCCGATGTGCGCCCCGGCCTCCCCGCGGTCGAAGGAGAGCACCCGGGAGCCGGGATGCAGTCCGCGGGCGAGCATGTCCTCGGTGAACGAGCTCGCGGCCAGCGGCTGGTCGAACTTCGGGCCGAGGGCGAAGACCCCGGCCCCATGCCGCCGGCGGACGACACCCTTCGCGACGAGGTCGTCGAGGGCCCGGCGCAGGGTCATCCGGGAGATGCCGAGCTGCTGCGCGAGCTGGCGCTCGGGCGGGAACTGCTCTCCGGCGGCCATGCCGTCGAGGCGATCGAGGAGCTGATCCCGAATCGAGTGGAATTTCGTCACTCCCCCATTGAGTCACAGCTCACACGCGAAATCAAGACCACTGGTCTACTTTGGGGGCGCGGCGGGGCGCGACGGGGTGTGACGCCGCTGACGCACTGCCGGCGAAAAGCACGAATGCTTGCGAAAAGTTCGACACGCAGACCGGATGGCGGCGAAAAGTGTTTCTGCACGGTGACTAGTCGTGGCCGAATCGACTTTCGGCGAGCAGCCCGGCGCGTGTCACCCCAGCAGGCGCGCCTCACCTCGGCGCGACGACCCGGCTCAGCCCGCTCGGCACCAGCGCACCGGCCCCGAGGCGGTCGACGCGACGCGCCCCGCAGCGCGCGCAGCGGACGTAGACGATCAGCCCGGTCGAGACGCGGTGCTGCGACTCGGTCTGCCAGCCGTGCTCGCAGTCGCCGGCGGAGGCATAACCCCCGACGGCGGCGCCGTTGTCACGAGTCGCGCGGGTCTCACGTCCTGCTCTGGTGTCCATGCTGTCCACCCTGGTGTAATGGTCTTATGCAACTCAACCCTTACGGCGAATACGCGGTGCTGCTGGCGGCGTCACTCGCCGACGACTGGCCGAGTGATCGCGATGGGATCGAGACGCGCACCCGGGAGTTCGGGATGACGATGGGCTTCGACCCGACGCCGACCGACCTCGGCGACACGCGCGCCGTCATCGATGAGTGGCTGACGGTCGTCGACGCCGCCGACCCTCAGCGCCGGGCGGAGATCCTCAACGCGATCATGGCGAATGCCGCGGCCTACCCGCGTCTCGTCGACCACGACGATGAGGGCTGGCACCTCCACTACCGGGATTCGAACCAGTCGCTGGCCCATGTCCTGCGCGCCGTCATCTGCGTCGGCACGGCGCTGCACCTGACGACCCGCGGCATGCACCGGCTGGGTCGCTGCGCGGCCGGCCTGAGCCCTGGCGACCCGTGCGACAACGTCGTCGTCGACATCACCCGCAACGGCCGCCAGCGCTACTGCTCGGTCCGCTGCGCCAACCGCGACGCCGTCCGCCGCCACCGCGCGAAGGGCGCAGGGAATTCCGCCTGAGGGGTTTCCGTCCCGGCGATGTCTTTCTAGCATGGTGCCATGGCTGAATACAGAGGACAGGAACTGCAGGACAAGCTCGCCGAGGCGGGGCTGAGCGATTGGAAGGGCGGCTCGGACAGCATCACCGCGAAGTACCTCACCGGGGACTTCGCGACCGGACTCGATCTCGTCAACCGCCTCGGCGCCGCTGCCGAGGAGGCCAACCACCATCCCGACATCACTCTCACCTACCCCGTCGTCGAGGTGGTGCTCACCAGCCACGACACCGGCGCGGTGACGGAGCGGGATCTTCAGCTGGCGGCGACGTTCAGCGACATCGCCGCAGGTGCGGACATCTCCGCCGATCGCAACGGACAATCCTCGTGACCTAAGCTGAACGCGACCGCCTGTCACCAACTCCCGGGAGACGATCCGTGTACACCGCTGCCGATGACCGCTACGAGTCGATGACCTATCGCCGAGTCGGGAGCTCCGGACTCGTGCTGCCGGCCCTGTCGCTGGGGATGTGGCACAACTTCGGCGACGACGTCGCGTTCAACGAGCAGCGCGCACTGGTCCGCCGGGCCTTCGACCTCGGCATCACGCACTTCGACCTCGCGAACAACTACGGACCGCCGCCCGGGTCGGCCGAGATCAACTTCGGTCGTCAGCTGCGTGAGGACCTCGGTCGCTACCGCGATGAGCTCATCATCTCGACGAAGGCCGGCTGGGTCATGCACCCGGGCCCCTACGGCGGGCCGGGCGGCAGCCGCAAGTACCTGCTCTCGAGCCTCGACGCGTCGCTGGGTCGCCTCGGCCTCGACTACGTCGACATCTTCTACTCGCACCGCCCCGATGCCACGACCCCGCTCGAGGAGACGATCGGCGCGCTCGACACCGCGGTGCGCTCGGGTCGCGCCCTCTACGCGGGCATCTCCTCCTACTCGGCCGCCGACACGGCGCGGGCGGCGCAGATCGCCCGCGATCTCGGCACGCCGCTGCTCATCCATCAGCCCTCGTACTCGATGCTCAACCGCTGGATCGAGGACGACCACCTCCTCGACACCACCGCCGAGGAGGGCCTCGGCGTCATCGCCTTCTCCCCGCTCGCCCAGGGCCTGCTCACCGGCAAGTACCTCGACGGGGTGCCCGTGGATTCGCGCGCCGGGAAGGAGACCCCGTCATTCAAGGACGGATTCCTCTCCGCGGACAACCTCGACCGGATCCGCGGACTGGCCGACATCGCCGAGGCGCGCGGTCAGTCTCTCGCGCAGATGGCCCTGTCGTGGGCGCTGCGTGATCCGCGCGTCTCCTCGCTCGTCATCGGCGCCAGCCGCGTCGATCAGCTCGAGAACAATGTCGCCGCCCTGAGCGCGGGCCCCTTCACCGATGACGAGCTCGCCGCGATCGACTCCTTCGCCATCGACTCGGGCGTCGACATCTGGGGCGATGCCCGCCGCAGCACGCAGGACTGACGTTCCCGTGCCCGGCCGCTGCGCCGGGTCGGCGGCCTCACTCCGCGGCCGCGTCGAGCAGCGCTCCGGTCCGTGCGGCCCATCGCGGGCGGAACGCGTAGACGCAGACCAGCCTGAGGAGGCTCGCGCGTTCGTAGAGCCGAAGTCGTGACCGGTCGTACCCTCCTGCCGAGGTGACCCCGGCTATCGCACGGGTGACGGCCGCCGCCTCGGCGGGCGACCAGATCCCCTGCGCGCGCCGCCATGTCGCATGGGCGGACAGGTTGCCGAGATCGAGTTCGCGCTCACCACGGCAGGCCGTATCGACGTCGAGGAGACCAGGACCGGCAGCCTCATCCCACATCAGCTGCTTGTCGTGAAGATCGCGGTGCACCGGCCCCCACCGCAGCGGGCGAGCGGAAGCGCGCAGCTGCATGGTCACCTCGGCGAGGAGCGCATCGAAGCGCTCGGCGAGTCCGCCGAGCAGACCGTCGGACCGGTCCCGCCAGTCCTCGAGGACACCGGCCTCATCGTCGGCCGTGTGAGTGGGCATCGAGTCCGGAAGCGCCTGTGCGTCCGCGCGGTCCCATGCGCCGAGGCAGTCCGTCCAGGCCCGCTCCCAGTGCGCGCCGAGTGCCCTCGGGTCGTGGAGTTCGACCCCGGGGACCCGAGAGAGGAGGACGGTCGCATCGTCGGCATCGAGCACCCGCGGCAGGGTGAACCCGGCGGCGAAGGCGAGGGCCCTGTCCTGCCCGGCGAGGATCGCCCCGGCCTTCCCGCGGCGCACGCATTTCGCGAAGGTGCCGTTGGCGAGAGCGACGACGGCTCGACGTCCCGGCCGGTGGGAGACGAGCCGGTTGCCGCGGGCGGTCGGGCCGTCCAGGAGCCGCGCGAGGCCGGGGAGATCCGGGTCAGTGCCGGCCGGCAGCAGTGTCACTGCCGCGGTGGGCGGTGCTGTCGGTCGGGTGCCGACGGGTGAGGGTTCGCGGGAACCGGAGTGCGATGGTTCACGGTTGTCGCCGAGCGGTGTCTCTCCGGTGCCGGCATGCGGTGTCGCTCGAGTGCCGACGTGCGGGGTGCCCCGGGGCGTCGGGTCGAGGAACCCAGCGCGGATGCCGTCGGCTGTCGTCGCTTCGAACGCGATGCGGCCCTTCTTCGCCGGCCACGACCGGCGGATGTCGACCTCGGTCCCGTCGATGCGGATGGTCGCGGGGATCGGTGCGGAGCCGGGCCGAGTGCTGACAGTGGGCTGAGGCTGCTTCTCCAGCGCCTCCTCGGCGAGGTCGAGGTGCCGTTCGGTGTGCTCGCGCCAGGCGGGACGGCAGGTGCGCCAGGGCTCGACCGCAGTGAGGAGCAGCGCCCAGGCTGCCCAGATGTCGGTTCCGGCGATCCGTGGCGGACGCGCTGTGGTTGCGACCACCTCCTCCTCCGACGCCGCCTCCCCGGTGCCGGTGTCAGGGGCGGCGTGCGACACGGTGCCAGGGACGGGGCCCAGCGCAGCAGCACCGTATCCGCGGAGGAATCCGGTCTCCAGCCTCCGCCCGGCGGCGTCACCGCGCAGGCGGCACGCCGCGATCCACCGACCCAGGTCCATGCCGATCGGTCCGACGCCGGCTCGATCGAGGTCGATGATCCGGAAGTCCCCGCCGCCGACGAGGATCTGGTCCGGACTGAGGTCACCGTGGATGTCGGAGAGTTCCGTGAGAGCCCCATTCCGGTCGGTCGAGCTCAGCTCTGCGGCGATGGTGCGTGCGAGTCGTCCCGCGCGTGC
Source organism: Brevibacterium sp. NPDC056726 (assembly GCF_042790515.1). Lineage (NCBI taxonomy): Bacteria > Bacillati > Actinomycetota > Actinomycetes > Micrococcales > Brevibacteriaceae > Brevibacterium > Brevibacterium sp. NPDC056726. Next base: position 475,711 of record NZ_JBHTYZ010000001.1, read on the forward strand.
GACCTCGGCATCGGGAAGCAGCCGGCTCAGCGTGCCCACGGTGTCATCGAGCATCGCAGAGGCATCGCCGACGGTGAGAGCACCCGCATTCGGCGCCCCCGCACGGTCGACATCGGCAACAGTGCGCCGGTCGACCATGGCGACAGTGCGGTCGTGAGAGCCGGCGACGCTGCGGCGGTGGAGGGCGGCGATGGTGCGGCCGACCGCCTCGGCGATCTGCGCATCCGGGTGCCCGGCGAGGTCGCCATCGCCCCACCACGGCGAGCGCACTGCCGTGGCATCCGCGCCGAGGCGGGTGACGGGCAGGGTGGGCAGCCCACGCCGCTGCCAGTCCTCGGCGGCGGTGAGCAGCCGCTGGTAGGGGTCCGTGCCGATCCGCACGAATTCGCCGGCGTGTTCGAGGAGGAGGCGCCTGGCCGGGTTGTAGCCGACGACGGTGCACGCGTCGAGGTCGAGGTCACCGCGCACCCGCGCGAGCGATGCTCCGAGCTTCGGATCCCCGAGCACTCCCCCGCTGAGGAGGGTGAACTCGCGTGCCTCCGCGGGCCGGTCCCGTCCCGGCGCGGCATCGTCAACCGCCGACGCGGCGTCGTGAGCTGCCGACGCAGCGTCGTGACCTGCGAACCCGCCAAGGTCCGTGACGATGGCGTGGACGTGCAGGGGCTGACTGCGCCGATCCGCCCGCCGCCGCAGGTTGGCCAGCTTGTCGGGGTCGCTCATCACCGTCGCCCAGCCCCATCCGGCCAGGCCGGGCACGTCGTCCCGCCGCCAGGCGACGATGGCGCTGCGACCGGGCTTGACGCGCAGCCGCACGGGCCGGGCGGCGAACCCGAGCAGTCGACTGAGCGCCGCCGCCTCACGCAGGTGATCGAGGAAGGGGATCCCCATGCCTGAGGATGCGTCGACGGACGCGGCCGCCGAACCGGCCCGTGCCGTCGGCGTCGCGGCAGCAGCGAGGGCTGCGTCGACCGCGGTCATCGGCGGACTCCGGTTCCCACGACCGGACGGTGCTCCGGCGGTGCGGGGTGAGCGGTCGGCAAGTGCCCGGTCACGGTGCCCGACGCGACGGGGGCGTCCGCCTCGGCGCTCTGTTGCGGGTTCGCTTCCTCCGCCTGATCGCGCAGCCATGCCGCCACCCGCGTCGTGGGATCGGCCGCGAGCTCAGCCGGTGAGCCGTCCTCGACGATGCGGCCGTCCTCGAGCCAGACCACGCGGTCGAGGCCGCGGACCATCGCCGCGTCGTGGGTGATGACGATGCCGGTGCGCCCCTCGGTGAGATCCCACAGCGCCTCCGTCACCTGCGCCCGGGTCGCCGGGTCGAGGCCCGTGCTCGCCTCGTCGAAGACGACGACCGGGGCCGACCGGACGAGGGCGCGCGCGATCGCCAGGCGCTGCCGCTGCCCACCGGAGAGCGTGTCCCCGCGGTTGCCGAGCACCGTGTCATAGCCTTCGGGCAGCTCCCGGATGAACTCGTCGGCGCGGGCGGCACGGGCCGCCGCCTCCACCTCGGCGTCGGTGGCGTCGAGGCGACCGTAGCGGATGTTCTCCCGCACGCTGACGGCGAAGAGCACCGACTCCTGGAGGAGGACGGAGACGTTGCCGCGCAGGGACGCACGCGTGACGTTGCGCGTGTCGTATCCGTCGAGGTAGATGTGCCCGGCATCGGGCTGGCTGAGGCGGAGCAGGTAGCTCGTCAGCGTCGACTTGCCGGCTCCCGAGGCACCGAGGATGCCGATCCTCTCCCCGGCGGGGATGAGCAGGCTGAGGTCGTCGAAGAGGCGACGGCCGTGTCCGTCGCGGGAGGTCACGCCGTCGAAGACGACATCGCCGGCGACGGGTCCCATCGTCACCGCATCGGGGCGGTCGTCGATCTCGATGGGTTCGTCGAGGAGGTCGGCGATGCGCTCCCCCGAGGCGGTGGCCCGGGCGATGCGGCCCGTGTACTTCGCCATGTCGCGCAGCGGCTTCATCGCGATCTTGAGGTAGAGGAGGAAGAGGACGAGGTCGCCCGGGGTCATCGCCCCGCGCAGCACCTGGTAGCTGCCGAACGCGAGGACGAGGGCCTGCGAGACGCCGACGAGGACGTCCGTGGAGCGTTCGAGACCCGCGGCCAGCCGGCGGGCGCGCACCCCGGCTTTGAGCGCGCGTTCGTTGCCGTTGGCGAATTCGGTGGCCACCGTCCCCTCGAGTCCGTAGGCCTGGACGACGCGGATGGCGCCGAGCGCCTCGGCGGCGGATCCGACGAGGTGGCCCTCGCCTTTGCGCGTCGACCGGGAGGCGGTGGTGATCTTCGGGGTCGCGACCCGGGAGAGCAGCCCGTAGACGACGGCGGTGGCGAGGACGATGGCCGAGAGCACCGGGTCGAGGACGACCATGACGACGAGGAGGACGGCGAGGGTGATGACGTTGCCGACGAGCGGCAGCCCCGCGGTCACGGCGACCTCCTGGAGGCGGCCGATGTCGCCGACGAGGCGCTGCGAGGTGTCCCCGATCGACGCCTTCGAGTGGTATTTCAGCGACAGCGCCTGGACATGGTCGAAGACCCGGGAGCGCAGCTGGGTCGCGACCCGCGCGCCGACGAGGGCGAAGCAGATCGTCGAGGCGTAGTTCGTCACCGCGCGGCCGGCGACGATGACGGCGAGACCGATCGCCGCGGCCACGAGCGTCGTCGCCACCCCGGAGCCGATGCCGAGGCTCGGGGCGATGTCAGCGCCGAGGGCGGCGGTGACGGCGTCGACGGCGATCTTGATCGGCCACGGCTCGAGGATGCGGAAGACGACGTCGGCGAGCAGCGCGGCGAGGCCGGCGAGGATGAGCCACCTGTGCCGGCCGAGGTGGGGGCGGATGATCGTCAGCGTCCGCTTGAGGGCGCTGGCGCTCGGAATGGTTCGGGACGTCATGCGGTCTCCACGAGGACGGGGGCGAGGATGTCACGGCACCGGCTCTCCCAGGAATGGCGGGCGATCGCCTCGGCGCGGGCGGCCCGACCCATCCGCGTCCGCCGGGCGGGATCGTTCAGGAGGGTCTGCAGCGCCGCGGTGAGTGCGGCGATGTCGTCGGGGGCGACGAGGATTCCGGCGTCCGTGCCGGCGAGCAGCTCGGGGATCGATCCGACCCTCGATGCGACGGTGGGCACCCCGGCGGCGAGGTATTCGTAGATCTTCAGCGGCGAGAAGTAGTTCGGGCCGGCCGGGTACGGGGCGACGGCGATGTCGAAGCGCCGCAGGTGGGCGGGCACGTCGGCCGGGGCGACGACACCGTGGAAGGTGATGCGGGTTCCCAAGCGGAGGCGCTCGGCCTGGGCGGCGAGCGCCTCGGCCTCAGGTCCGTGTCCGACGATGTCGAGGTGGAACGGCCCGTCGAGGTCCGCGCACGCCGCGAGGAGGCGGTCGGTGCCGTGCCACGGTTTGAGGGTGCCGACGAAGCCGATGCGCACGGGTGCCTGAGCCGACGGGACAGTGCCGCGGACGGCTGGGTCGGCGTCATGGACGGCGGTGTCGGGGGTCCCGGGCGCGATGCGGTCGGTGTTGACCCCGTTGGGGACGACGACCACCTCGGCGAGTCCGGGATAGTCGCGCCGCACCCAGTCGGCCACGGCGTCGCTCACGCACACGATCCGCGCGGCCCGCCCGAAGCTCGCGGCGGTCGAGCGCTGCGCATGCTCGGTGTGGACGAGTCCGCGGTGGGTGCGCTGCTCCTCGATGAGCGGCGCGTTGACCTCGAGGATGAGGGGAACGCCGAGGCGGTCGCTGAGCGCCGCGCCCGCGGTCGAGAAGAGCGAGTACCGCTCGTAGACGAGGTCGAAGCCCCCGCGGGTCGCGACGAGATCGGCGAGCAGGTCGGAGACCCGCAGCAGCGCGATCTCCCGGCAGCCCCGGTCGAGGCCCGGAGGCAGGTCGAGGCGGACGACCTCGAGGTCGGCGAGGTCGCCGGGCATCGCGTCGTCGGTGCGGGTGCAGAACACCGTGACCTCGTGGCCGAGCCGGCGGAAAGCGCGGATGACCTCTTGGGCGTGGACGCTCGCGCCCTTCGTGCCGAAGATCCCGATGCCGGGGTCGAGGAGGATGTAGGCGATTCTCATGAGGCACGCTCCCAGGCGTCGAGGGTGTCGCCGTCGAGGGCTGCACCGTCGCAGACGTCGCCTCCGGGGGCGTCGTCGCTGCGGTCTGGTGCCGTCACGGCGGAGACGGGAGCCTCGCCCCTGCCGATGAGGGCGGCCAGCTCGGCGGCCTGGACTCGGGAGTCGTGGAGGGCGCACACCCGCGCCCGCGCGGCATCGGTGACGGAGGTCAGCGAGGCGGGGTCGGCGACGGCCCGCCGGACCACCTCGGCGACGGCGGCGGCGATCGCGGTCGGATCGGTCCCGTCGACGAGCCACCCGGTCTGACCGTCGCTGACGATCTCGGGCACAGCGGTGACGTTGCCGGCCACGCAGGGGATGCCGGCGGCCATGCCCTCGAGGAGGACGGTCGGCAGTCCGTCGACGTTGCCGTCGGAGCCGTCGACGAAGGGGGCGACGAGGACGTCGTGGGTGTCGAACATCTCCCGCACCTCCTGCTGGGTCAGGGCGCCGTGCAGCGTCACGGCGTTGTCGAGTCCGAGTCCGCGCACCTGAGCGGCGAGGTCGGCCTCGAGCGGGCCGGTGCCGACGAGGTCGAGCCGGACCGGCAGCCCCGTGTCGCGGAGGACGGCGAGTGCGGAGAGGAGATGGCCGAAGCCCTTCTTCTCGACGAGGCGGCCGACGGCGAGCAGCGCGGGGACCTCCGCCCGGTCCCGGTGCGGCCGGTACGGGAAGCGGTCGAGTTCGAGGCCGTTGCGCACGACGGTGATCCGCTCGGCGAGCTCGGGCCCGAGGGTCCGGGCGAGGTAGTCCCGGTTGAAGTCGCTGATCGCGATGACATGGTCGGCGGACGCGGTCTTGCGGGCGAGGTCGGAGGCCTCGACGCTGTTGTGGAAGATGTCCTTCGCGTGCGTCGTGAACGAGTACGGGATGCCGGTGAGCTGGGAGGCGGCGCGGGCCACCGTCGTCGACACCGAGGCGAAGTGCGCGTGCAGGTGGGTGACCCCGTGCTCGCGAGCGAGCCGGGCGACGGTGAGCGCCTGACCTGCGTCATCGTGGTCGAGGGCGAGGAGTTCGCCGAGGTGGTCGGCGGCACCGGCGGCGATACCGGGATCGGCCGTCGCCTCCTGCCAGACCTCCCAGAAGCCGCGGGCGCTCGAGGAACGTCCGACGTGGACGACGGGGGCCTTGACGCGGGCGAGCTCCGGGTGGAAGCGCGCGTCGGTGCAGGGGCGCAACGAGAAGATGACGATGTCCTCTCCGGCGGCTTCCCGGGCGAGGATCTCGGAGACGATGAACGTCTCGGAGAACCGGGGGTACATCTTGAGGACGTAGCCCACGCGCGTGTGGGGGTTCGCCACGGTCAGGGCGGTCTCAGACGGCACAGCGGACCTCCTCGGTCAGCGTCGGACGGGAGTGGGCGAGCGCGGAGACGGCGGGCACGGCGGCGGCATCGATGAGGTCGGCGGCGAGAGCGGCCACGGTGCGCAGACCGTCGCGGTCGATGTGGTCCCGGGACGACTGCGTCCCGGCGCGGCGGGCGAACCACGCGGTGAGGAACTCCGGTATCGCCTCGTTCAGGTCGCAGGTGTCGAGGGCTCCGGCGGCGGCGAGCGCCGCGGCCCGCCGGGGCTGCTCCTCGCGGTGGCCGACCCGGGGGACGACGAGCGCGGGGGTGCGGGTGGCCATGACCTCCGAGAGCGTGTTGTAGCCGCCCATGCACACGAGTGCCGCAGCGCGGGCGATGAGTCCGGGCATGTCGGCGGTATGCCGGAGGATCTGTGTGTCCGGGCGGGCGAGGTCGCGCAGGCGCTCGACCTCGGGCAGGTCCATCTGGGGACCGACGACGACGAGGTGGGTGTGCCCGGGCGGCGGGGTCGCGGCGATCGCGCGTTCGGCGAGGCCCGCCCCGTCGGAGCCCCCGCCGAGGCAGGTGAGAACGAAGGGCTCATCGGCGTCCGGCAGCCCGGTGAGGGTCGCGGCCTCCTGCCGGGCGAGCGCGAGGTAGCCGGTCAGCGTCGCGATCTCGGCGAGTTCAGCAGGAACCTCCCCGGTCGCGCGGGGATCGTAGACGGCGGCATCGCCGTAGACCCAGACCTCGTCGAAGGCCGCGGCGACGCTGCCGGGGCCGCCGACTCGCTCCCACTCGGCGGCGATGACGGAGGGGGCGTCGAGGACCTCGCGGAGGCCGAGCACGGTGCGGGTGCCGCGGGCGCGGACGTGGTCGATCACCTCGGCGAGCTCCCCGGCGACGCCGAAGGGGTGCCGGTCGACGATGAAGAGGTCGGGCTGCTGCTGGTCGAGGACGGCGGTGATCGCCGCCGACCGCAGACTGCGCAGTCCGTCCATCGTCGCCGCGAGCGCCCGCGGCGCATAGCCGCCGGGGGCAGGGGTGACGCCGGGGAGGATGACCCAGTCCCACCCAGTGGGCAGGTCGAAGCGGGCGGCCTCGGGACTGCCGGCGATGAGGAGTCCGCTGACGGGACGTCCGGTGCGCTCGGGCAGCTGCGCGGCGAGCGCGAAGGCGAGCGCCCGATTGCGGCGGAGGTGCCCGAGTCCCAGTGAGTCATGGGAGAAGAGCGCGATTCTCAGGTTCTCTGTCATGGTTCCCAGCTTCGTCGCTGAGATTAAGGCCGAGATGAGACGCAGATGAGAACCGTCTTAGGAACGTTCTCCGAGGTGGGAGGGCCGAGAAGGCCAATCGATGGGATCAGGAGACTTGTTTCCAGTGGGTGCCCACAGGTTTCGCGGTGCCGCTCAGTCGACGCGGTAGCCGAAGCCTCGGACGGTGGTGACGAAGTCAGAGCCGAGCTTCTTGCGCAGGTAGCCGACGTAGACGTCGACGACGTTGGAGCCGGGGTCGAAGTCGAAGCCCCACACATGGGACAGCAGCTGTTCGCGGGAGAGGACGTTGCCGCGGTTCTTCAGCAGGATCTCGGCCAGTGAGAGTTCGCGGGCGGAGAGGTCGACGACGCGCTCGCGCACCCAGACCTGCCGGCTGAGCAGGTCGATGCGCACGTCCCCGCGCACGAGCTCGGTCGTCGGCGCCTCCTGCACGGTCTCCTTGAGGCGCAGCCGGATCCGGGCGAGCAGCTCACCGAAGCGGAAGGGTTTGATCATGTAGTCCACGGCCCCGGATTCGAGGGCGTAGATCGTGTCCTCGGCGTTGTCGCGGGCGGTGAGGACGAGGACGGGCAGTGTGGGGCGCTGGTCGCGCAGCTGCTCGAGGACGCTGAAGCCGTCGAGTCGGGGCAGGCCGATGTCGAGGACGAGGAGATCGAAGTCCCCGGTGATCGCAAGGTCGCGTCCGGTGAGGCCGTCGGCGGCGATCTCCGTGCTGAAGCCCGCGGCACCGAGCCCCTTGGCGATGAACGAGGAGATGCGCGCTTCGTCCTCGACGACGAGGATTCTCTTCACTGGCGTCCTTTCGGCAGGGTGAGACGGAACTGGGCTCCCACCTCGGTGGGGTCGAGGGTGACGGTCCCGCCGTGGGCGCGGGCGATCGCGTCGACGATGGAGAGGCCGAGCCCGAACCCGTCGCCGTCGGCGGTTCCGCGGTTGAAGCGGTCGAAGATCTCGTCGGCGATCTCGGCGGGCACGCCCTCTCCGTCGTCGCGGACCCAGAGGTGGACGTCGGCGGCGTCCTCGGAGGCGCCGAACGTGATCGTCTGGCCGGCCTCGGTGTGATCGACGGCGTTCGCAGCGAGTTGGAGGAGCGCCTGGGTCAGGCGCTGGCGGTCGGCGGTGAGGACCGGGAGGTCGGTGATCTCGACCTGCCAGTTCCGCGGACCGAGCCCGGTCGCCTTCGCGAGCACCCCGTGGAGGAGCGCGGAGACGTCGACGGATTCGGGGCGGACGAAGTCGGGACGGCGGGACCGGGCGAGGACGAGGAGCTCCTCGACGAGCCGTGTCATCCTGTCGGTCTCGTCGAGCAGGAGTGCACGGGTCTCGTCGACATCGGCGACGTCCTCGGAGTTCATCGTCTCGAGGTGTCCGCTGAGGATCGTCAGCGGGGTGCGCAGCTCGTGGCCGACGTCGTCGAGGAAGCGGCGCTGGGTCTCGAAGGCCGCTTCGAGCCGATCGAGCATCGCGTTGAAGGTGCGTCCGAGTTCGGCGATGTCGTCGCTGCCGCGCGTCTCGAGCCGGTTGCTCAGGTCGCCGCCGGAGATCGACTGCGCGGTCTGACGCAGCTGGGTGACCGGTGAGAGGAGGCGGCGGGCGAGCACGGAGGAGATCCCGGAGATGATGAGGGCGGCCAGCAGCGCGACGATGACGTAGATCTGCATGAACTGGATGAGGTCGGCGCGGCTCGCGGTGACGTTGTGGACGACGACGAAGGAGCCGTGTTCGCTCGCCGGCGGAGGTGCTCCCCCTGCTGCGTCGTTCGCCGAGGCGACCGCTGAGACGGGGAGGACGTAGCCTTCGTAGTCGTTGCCCTCGATCTGCAGTTCGATCTCCCCGCCGTCGGTCGCGACCCGCGACACCGCGTCTTCGAGGGCGCGGGAGCCGCCGAGGAGGGTGTCCGGTTCGCCCTGGTAGAGGACGCGGCCGTCGCTGAGGTAGGCGAAGAGGGATTCGTAGGAATCCGGCTGGTTCTGGGCGAGGAACTGGCTGAGCATCTGGTCGACCGAGGTGAACGGCTGACCGGTCTCGGGGTCGACTCCGGTCTTCGCGAACGACCGCATCTCAGCGACTTCCTGATTCATCGACCCGGAGATCCGGTTCGAGACGTTGTTCGACTCGACGGAGTAGAGCACCACGCCGACGATCGTCAGGGCGAGGACGGAGAGGACGGAGACGGCGATCGTCAGTCGGTTCTCGACGGTGAGTCGGATGCGACGATCAGTCGTCGTCATCGTCACCGCCGTCATCGTCGTCATCATCATCGTCGCCGTCGTCGTCATCATCGTCGTCGTCGTCGGCATCGTCATCGCCGTCGTCGCCGTCGGCGGGGACTTCGCGCGGCGGGTTGGGAGCGGGTTCGTACGAGTGCTCGATCTGGCCGGAGCCGCTGCCGCCTCCGCCGTCGGCGCGGCCGGCATTGTCGCCTCCGGCCCCGGCACCGGATCCCCCGCCTCCGGATTCGGTGCCGTCATCGACGGAGGTGTCCGGGTCGCCTTCGGCCGCTGCCGCACCGTCGGGAGCCGCGGACTCCGCAGAGTTCGGCGAGACCTGGATCGGGGTGAGGTCGGGGGTCTCGGACTGCGAGGTGCTGCGCACGATGATGAACGCGAGACCGGCCAGGACGACGACGAGTCCGGCGACGACCGCGCTGAGCACACTCGATTGCTTCCCCACACCATCAACCCTGCCCAAGGCGCACGCGCTTTGTCGAGCGATCGGCAATGAGAGTCTTCTTAGTCAGCCGGAGTTCATCGTCACAGGCGGGCAGGTCTTAGGCGCGCAGATGGAGGGCGTGCGATACTGAGAGCGCCCCGAATCGAGCCTCACCGAGGAGCCCCCATCAGCGAAGACCGCCGTCCCGACGACGAACTCGCCCGACCGGCTGCCGACCCTGCCGCGGGGTCCGAGGCAGCGGCGACTCCCGAATCCGAGACGCAGGAGTCAGAGGCGCGGGATTCGGAGACGCGGGCACCTGAGGCGCAGGCCCCGTCCGCTGAGGGCACCCGCAAGGAGAACCCGTGGGCGGCGATCACGCCCTGGCAGGGCAGAGCCAAGCCGCTCGACAAGTTCCTCCTCTTCATCATCATCGGCGTGCCCGTCATCTACCTCGCCCTGCTGCCGCTGCGGCCGTGGATGCTCGTCAACGCACCGGTCCTCCAGGAGTTCATCAACGGCGCGAAGACCGCGATCGTCGCCGCCGGGGCCTATGCCGCCGTCGGGGAGATCCCGCTGTGGCTCGTCATCGTCGCCGGGTTCGTCGGGATGGTGAAGTTCAACTGGGCGTTCTGGCTCGCCGGTCGCCGGTGGGCCGACGGCGTGCTCCGTCTCTTCGCCCAGAACGATCGCCAGCTGGCCCGCATCGAGCGCCTGCGCTCGATTCCCAGTTGGGCGCTCTTCCTCATGACGATGATCGCCCGCTGCCCCGGTGTGCCGGGCACCCTCGTCTACATCGTCGCCGGGTGGACGAGGATGCGGTTGTCGCTGTTCCTCATCGCCGACTTCCTCGGGTGCCTGATCTTCACGCTCATCTGGACGATCCTCGGCTATCAGCTCGGCGAAGCGGCCGTCTCCGTGCTCTCCGTCATCGACAAGTACTCGCTGTGGGTGACCTTGGCGCTCATCGCCGGCATCTTCGTCTTCGCCGTCATCAAGGAGAACCGCAAGGCGAAGTCGCAGGACTGAGCCTGTTCACGGCCCGAGGCTGAGGAACGTCTCCCGCATCCGCTGCGGGTCTGCGGTCATCCCGCTGAACAGTGCGAAGGCGTCGACAGCCTGATTCACCGCCATGCCCGACCCGTCGAGGGTGCGGCAGCCGATCGCGCGGGCGTCCCGCAGGAGCTGAGTATCCAATGGGAGGTAGACGACATCGGCGACCCACAGCTGCGGCCGGAGCAGCGCCGCATCGACGGGACTGCCCGGGTGGGCGCGCATTCCCACCGGGGTGGCGTTGACCAGCCCGTCGGCGACCGACAGAGCGGGCCCGATCTCGCCGAGGGCGACGACCCGCACAGCGTCGCCGACGTCCGCGGCCAGTGCCCGCGCCCGCTCCTCGCTGACATCGGCGATGACGAGTTCGCCGACTCCCGCCGCTGCCAGCGCGAAGGCGACCGCCCTCCCGGCACCACCGGCCCCGATCTGCACGACGCGCTTCCGGTCGGCTCCCGCGAGGCCCGCATCGAATCCGCGGGCGAAACCGGTCACGTCGGTGTTGTGGCCGCGAGTGCGACGGTCGCGGTCGATGACGACGGTGTTGACCGACCCGATCCTCCGCGCCTCTTCGGACACCTCGTCAAGAAGGCTGATCACCTCCTGTTTGAACGGGTGGGTGATGTTGAGCCCGTCGAACCCGAGGCGGATCGCCGCGGTGAGGAGATCCTCGAGAGACGCCGAGGCGACGGCGGGCTGGGCTGTGTCGACAGCACGGTAGATCGTCGGAACACCTAGACGAGCCCCTTCGAGCTCGTGCATCCGCGGTGTCCGCGACGCTGTGATGCCGTCGCCGATGAGGCCGAGCAGCAGGGAGCGGACCGGGGTTGTCGCAGGCAGGGGCATGGTCACCTCGGGAGTCGGGCGGCGATGGCAGCCGCAGTGGTCGTGAGTTCTGGTGTGAGAGCGACAAGATCCTCGAGTGAGCGCCGGAAGACCGGGGCGGCCAAGGCCAGTGCCGCGAGCAGCCGTCCGTCGAGATCGAGGACGGGGACGGCGACCGCGTTCATGCCGATGTCATTCTCCTCCGATTGTCCGGCCCAACCGTGTGAGCGCACTTCGTCGAGCCGCTGACGCAGCTGACCGGGGTCGGTGATCGATCGCGGGGTCCGCGCACTGAGGTCGAGTCGCTCGATGGACGCATCACGGTCGGAATCGTAGGCGAGCATGATCTGGCCCAGGGACGAGGTGTGCAACGGCGAATAATCGCCGGGATCGGTTGTCGTGCGGAACTGGGGGCCGTCGACAGCCACCACCGTGAGTGCCGCATCACCCCGGCGCACGGACAGGATGCTCGATTCGCCCGTCGAGACGGTGAGCTCGCGGAGGAGGTCCTTCGTGGCACCGTCGAGTCCACGACGGTGCGCGACCTTCTGACTGAGCCTGAAGACCTCGATGCCGAGCGTGTAGAGCTTCGAGTGCGCATCGAATGATGCGTACCCGGATTCGACGAGGCCCCCGAGAAGTCGATAGGCGGTGCTGAACGGGTAGCCCGTGATCTCAGCGGCCCGCGCGGCACTGATCCCGTCGGAGAATTCGCCGAGGAGTTCGAGCATCTCGAACGTCTTCGTCACGGAGTTCGATCCTTTGGCCGGCATCTGCGTGCCCCTCCTCGTCTGCTGAGCTGACGACTGCGCCATTGACAGTCGGTGTCGCCTCGGTCACACTGTAATCCATAATGTAACAGCAACTGCCATATTGTGGCAATACAACAATGCGAGGAAGCATGGCACACGCGATCGGCGAAGCTCGCCCGACTAAGACTCCATTGCGAGCGGCGCTGTCCAGTTGGACGGGTTCAGCGCTCGAGTACTACGACTTCGCGGTCTACGGGACCGCGGCGGCCCTCGTCCTCAATGTCCTCTTCTTCCCCGAGTCGACCGAGCCGGGAATCAGAATCCTCCTGGCCATGGCCACCGTCGGCGTCGCCTACGTCGTCCGTCCGCTCGGCGCCCTCATCATGGGTCCGCTCGGCGACCGGTACGGGCGCAAGTTCGTTCTCATGCTCACGCTGTTCATGATGGGCATCTCGACGTTCATCGTCGGCTGTCTGCCGACCTACGACCAGGTCGGCATTCTCGCTCCCATCCTGCTCGTCCTCTGCCGCATCGTGCAGGGACTCTCCGCGTCGGGCGAGCAGGCGAGCGCCATCTCCGTCTCCCTCGAACACGCGGCGGAGACCAGACGGTCGTGGACCACGGCATGGACCCTGCATGGGACGCAGTTCGGCACTCTCCTCGCAACCGCGGTCTTCATCCCCTTCACCGCTCTCCTTCCCGACGACCAGCTCTTCAGCTGGGGATGGAGGGTGCCGTTCTGGTTGTCAGCCGTCGTCGTCCTCACCGCCTGGCTGATCCGCCGGGGCCTCGAGGAACCGCCGGCGTTCAAGGCGGCACGGCCCAGCAGCCCACCGCTGCGGGCGGTGTTCACGTGGCACAAAACCGCAGTCCTGCGCGTTGCGGCGTGTGCGATGGTCAACACCGTGAATATGGTCTTCACCGTCTGGTCGCTGTCGTTCGCCACCTCGATCGTGGGACTTGAGCGCTCGACGATGCTCCTCGTGTCGGTGACGGCCAACGCGGTCGCGCTCCTGGCGATTCCCGTCGCGTCAGCCCTCGCCGATCGCGTCGGCCGCAAGCCGGTCTTCATCATCGGTGCGCTGTGCTCCGGGCTGATGATGTTCCCCTATCTCGGGGCCGTCTCGGCTGGCAACTGGACGCTCATCTTCGTCACCGGCGCGCTCATGGCCGGAGGCTTCTACTCGATGGCCAACGGCATCTGGCCGTCGTTCTACGCAGAGATGTTCCCGACATCCGTCCGCGTCACCGGCCTCGCCCTCGGCACTCAGATCGGATTCGCCGTCTCGGGCGGCCTGGCTCCGGCGCTGGCCTCGGCTGTCGCCGGTGCGTCGGGAGAGAACTGGGTGTCCGTCGCCGCAGTCACAGCCGGAGTGTGCCTCCTCGTCGCCCTGGTCGCGTTGACTGCCGGCGAGACCAAGAACCTCTCGCTCACCGACATCGATGAACTGCACGAAGCGCGGGCCGGGGTCTCAGCAGAACCGCCGGCCCGGACGAAGGAGGAGAAGTGAGGACATCGATCGCCACCGTCTGTCTGTCCGGAACTCTCGAGGAGAAGCTCCGGGCTGCGAGTCGCGCAGGATTCGACGGCGTCGAGATCTTCGAACAGGATCTCATCGTCAGTCCCCTGTCACCGGAAGCGGTCCGGGAACTCGCCGGCGATCTCGGCATCACCCTCGATCTCTACCAGCCCTTCCGAGACTTCGAAGGCGTCGACGAGGAGCAGTTCGCAGCCAATCTCGACCGGGCACACGCGAAGTTCACGCTCATGCGACGCCTGGGGATCGGCACCATGCTGCTGTGTTCGAACGTCGGCACGGCGACGATCTCCGACGACGCCGTCGCAGCGGGGCAACTGCACCGCCTCGGGGACCTCGCCGCGCAGTTCGACATCGATGTCGCGTACGAAGCGCTTGCGTGGGGGCGATTCGTCTCCGAGTACGACCACGCCTGGCGGATCGTGGAGCGAACGGACCATCCCCGCATCGGCACCTGCCTCGACAGCTTCCACATCCTCTCCCGCGACACGGACCTCGACCTCATCGCAGAGATTCCCGGCGAGAAGATCTTCTTCCTGCAGCTTGCCGACGCTCCCGCGCTCACCATGGACGTCCTCAGCTGGTCACGGCATCACCGGGTGTTCCCCGGCGAAGGGGCCTGGGACCTGCCGGACTTCCTCGCTCGGGTGGTGGACAGCGGCTACCGCGGCCCGGTGTCGCTCGAGGTGTTCAATGATTCGTTCCGGCAATCCGATACCGACCGCACGGCCGTCGACGGCCTGCGCTCGCTGCGATGGCTCGAAGCGACGACCGCGGACCTCCGCGCCGCCGCCGTCGCTCCGGCGCACGGAGTCGTGACCGACGGGGAGCAATCCCGTCCCAGTGGTGCCGACGGCTCCCGTGACCGGGGACGGATCGACCTGCGTCAGCTGCCCGAGGTCGCCGAGCCGCACGGCGTGGACTTCGCCGAGATCTCCACGACCGATCTCGGGGCGGTCACCCGTCAGCTTCATCAGCTCGACTTCCGCTTCACCGGGTATCACCGAAGCAAACCACACGTCCAGCTGTGGCAGCGCGGGAGTGCACGCATCATCGTCTCCGAGATCGACAGCGCCTCGACCGTCCACGCGCTGACGTTCCTTCGCGGCATCGGCTTCTCCGTCAGTGATGCGGAAGCCGCCATGGACCGCGCTTCTCTCCTGCTCGCCGCCGAAGTGCCGAGGAGGCAGACGCACGATGACGCAGTCCTGCGCGGGGTGTTCGCACCCGACGGGTCTGAGGTCTTCTTCCACACCGACCGCGGAGACACCCCTGGGTGGACGGCAGAGTTCGGCACCGTGAGCGACGACCGCCGGTCCGCGATCGACCACATCAACCTCTCGCAGCCCGCACAGCACTTCGACGAGGCGGTCCTCTTCTACACCTCGCTCCTCGACCTCCGAGCCCAGACCGCTCAGGAGTTGCCGAGCCCCACCGGCCTGGTTCGCTCCCAGGTGATGTCGAACGCGGACGACTCCGTGCGCATGCCGCTCAACGTGGCACCCCAGGCAGCCACCGGATCGAAGCTCGGCGGTCTCTCGCCGACCGTGGCCGCCCAACACCCCGAACACATCGCGATCTCCTGCGACGACATCTTCGACGCCGCCTCGACCGCGAGAGCACGCGGCCTGGACTTCCTGGTCATCCCCGACAACTACTACGACGACCTGGACGCACGATTCGCTCTGCCCGCGGACCTGCTCGCGCGCCTGCGCGACCATCACGTCCTCTACGATCAAGACGCGCACGGTGAATTTCTCCACTTCTACACGTCGACGACCGGTGCCGTCTTCTTCGAGATGGTGCAGCGAACGGGCGCGTACTCAGGGTTCGGAGCTCCGAACGCGCCGGTGCGCCTGGCGGCCCAGCATCGCCTCAGCTCTCCCCTCTGACCCTCACACCTTCGCCTCGGCGAGCACCGCGTGCGGCTCAGTCACCGCCAGGATCCTCCGATGCGCCGCCTGCCAGACGAGCCGTCCGACTTCGCCGGTGCCGAGTCCGAGGAGCCCGGCCGCCTCGGCGATGAGCTCTCGCGCCTCATCGGGCTGCAAGGTCTCGCGGTTCGGAGATTCCATCTCCATCGCGGAAGCGCCGCCATCGGGTGCCACCGGAACGCCGATGTCGGGGGCAGCACCACTCTCAGCACCGGAGGACTCCGCATTGCCGGCATCGCGTTCAGCACCGTCGGCGACAACCTCGGTGAGATGCCGGAGGACGGCACGATCCGATTGGAGATGATCGGATCCGGCCAGGGCGAGCAGATGGAAGTACGTCACGGCCGAGCTCTGGCTCGGCAGGGTCCGCCACGCGCTGATGACGGCGTTGTCGGCCGGATCCGCAGCGACCGCGGAGAGCAGATCGGGGACCGTCTCGATGTCGTGGTCGGCCATGAGCCGGGTCGCCTGGTTGACGACCTCCGCCTTGAGCGGTGCCCCGGGGTGCGTGTTCGCGGGTTTGAGGTTGTGGGCAACGGTCTCCGCCCATGCTCGCGATCCGCCTGCGGCAGCGATCGAGTAGCGCAGGGACTTCGCGCCGTCGACGAACCCGTGCCGGGCGACGTACCGGGCGATGATGTGCGCGACCGCCGTGGGATGGGACCCGGTCGCATAGATCGCGTCGATGAGGCAGAGTGCGAGGCTGGCGGGATAGCCGATCGGCGGCCTCTCCCCCGGCACGCCATCGAGCAGCCCCCGGCAGTGCTCGACCAGTCGGCGGACGCTGTCTGTCGTGATCTCCATTGGTCTGACCTTCCGTCAGGCACCGCGGGTGCGGTGCGTCGGTCCTGACCCCTGCGGCCAGGAAGGTGACGTCGACGGTAAGCGACGGCACTGACACGACATGATCCAGCGTGATTCGAACGTCAATGAATGACGGATTCACTGACACATGAATATTCTGCGGCTTCGCGGCCTCGCGGACGGTCTCACCAGGGGTGACAGCCGCCTTGGCAGTCTCCTCGTCCGTCTGGCAGGGTTAGGGCATGAGCAGCGAAGAGATCATCATCGACGGCCCCCTCGCCCGAGCCGCCCGCATCCTGTGCCAGGTCTCGGCGAAGGATGTGGCCGATCAGGCCGAGATCGAGAAGGCCGACCTCAAGGACTACGAGAAGTGCCGCGACGATCTCACCGCGGAACAGGAGCGGCGACTCATCCTCGCCCTCGAGCACTACGGTGCGCGCTTCATCCCCGATGACAGCGACGGCGGCTACGGTGTGCGCCTGAAGTTCAACCGCCTCAAGGTCCGCGCCGTCGAACGCTGGGAGAACGAAGGCGGAACTCCGGGCGCCGACGACGTCTGAGCCCGGAGACGAGTCCGGTCGCCGCTGGCTCGCAGGCAAAGACCGGCAGTGACAGACAGAGTGGGGCGCTCCTCGATTCCGAGGAGCGCCCCACTCTGCTCTGGTGACCTCAGTCAGCTGCGGCCGATGAACTCGAGGTTGTCGACGACGCGGTTGGAGAAGCCCCACTCGTTGTCGTACCACGCGACGACCTTGACGTGGCGGCCGTTGTCGACGCGGGTGAGCTCGGCGTCGAAGATCGACGACGCCGGCTGACCGACGATGTCGCTCGAGACGACGGGCTCCTCTTCGTAGTCGAGGATGCCGTTGAGCGGACCGTCGGCGGCGGCACGGTAGGCGGCGAGCACCTCGTCGCGCGTGACGTCCTTCGAGACCGTGGCGTTGAGCTCGACGATCGAGCCGACGGGCACCGGCACGCGCATCGCGTCACCGCTGAGCTTGCCGTCGAGCTGCGGGAGGACGAGGCCGATCGCCTTCGCCGCACCCGTCGAGGTCGGGATGATGTTCGCCGCAGCTGCCCGCGCCCGGCGCGGATCCTTGTGCGGGCCGTCCTGGAGCACCTGATCACCGGTGTAGGCGTGGACCGTCGTCATGAAGCCGTGCTCGATGCCGGCGAGGTCGTCGAGGACCTTCGCGAGCGGCGCCAGGGCGTTCGTCGTGCACGAGGCGTTCGAGATGATCGTGTGCTCGGGCGAGTAGGCCTCCGAGTTCACACCGTAGGCCAGCGTCACATCGGCACCCTTCGACGGGGCGCTGACGAGGACCTTCTTCGCTCCGGCATCGAGGTGCGCACGGGCCTTGTCCGCCTTCGTGAACCGGCCGGTGGCTTCGAGGACGATGTCGATGTCGAGGTCGCCCCACGGCAGCTTGGCCGGATCCTTCTCCGCGAAGACGCGGATCGAATGCCCGTTGACGACGATGCTGTCGCCGGAGACCTCGACGGTGCCGGGGAAGCGGCCGAGCGTCGTGTCGAACTTGAGCAGGCGAGCCAGCTCTTCGAGGTCACCGAGATCGTTGATCGCGACGACGTCGATCTCGCTGTTGCGCTCGCTGAGGGCGCGCAGCGTGGCGCGACCGATGCGACCGAATCCGTTGATGGCGATGCGAGTCAATGTCACTCCTTGGGAGGGTCTGATAACCGTTACATCACCATGATGGCGACTTCTCGCGCGCGCCAACAGTGGCCAGAGCGACAGTCTGCGAAAGGTTCTTGCCAGACTTATTGCCAGATACTGAAAGAATCCAGCCAGTGGTCGCGGCGCGACGGCCAACTGTCCCGGCGCGACGGACGGCGGGAGCTGCTCGACTGTCGGCGCGAGCGACTCCAGGACGAAATGGACAGATTTTTCTGCCGATTCTCTGTCCAGATCGTCCTGAAGTCGGGGGCGCGGGAGGCGGCGTGGGGCGATGCACGGGCGCGGTCGGCGCGGGGGCACTCACCTCACCCGGCGCCTCACCCGGAGAAGGTGTGCCGGTATTCGTTCGGGGAGATCGAGAGGATCCGCTGGAAGTGCATCCGGAGGTTCGCCCCGGTGCCCAGCCCCACCTGGTCGGCGATCTGCTCGATGCCGAGGTCGCTGTTCTCCAGCAGCTCGCGGGCGAGGTCGACCCGGGCTCGGAGCACCCACTGCATCGGCGTGTACCCGGTGTCCTCGACGAACCGCCTGGAGAACGTGCGCACCGACACTCCGGCGTTCGCCGCGAGCTGGGCGAGCGTGAGCTCCTCTCCGATGTGCTGGAGCGCCCACTGCCGGGTGTCGGCGAAGACGTCGCCGAGCGGTTCCGGAACGCTGCGCGGCACGTACTGCGCCTGGCCGGCGCTCCGATACGCGGCCGCGACGAGCCGCCTCGCCACCTGGTTGGACAGCCCGACTCCGTGATCGCGGCGGATGAGGTGGAGGCAGAGGTCGATCGCCGAGGCGGCCCCCGCCGAGGTGAGCAGCTGCCCTTCGTCGATGAAGAGGACGTTCTCGTCGACGTCGATCGTCGGGTACCGGCGGGCGAGCGCCAGCGCCGTCGACCAGTGCGTCGTCGCGCGCCGTCCGGAGAGCAGTCCGGTGCGGGCGAGGACGAAGGTGCCCGTCGAGAGCGCCGCGATGCGTGCCCCGCGTTCGAATGCCGACAGGAGTGCACCGACGACGGCTGCGGACGGTTCCCCGTCGACCACCGAGGCGGCGCCCGGGATGAGGATCGTGTCCGCCTCGGTGAGTGCGTCGAGTCCCCGATCGATCGCGTAGGCCAGCCCATCGGCGCCGGTGACCGTGCCGTCGTCGACACCGCACACGGTCACCGAGTACGGCCACTCCCCTGTCGTCGTCGACGCCGATCCGGTCGCCGTGGACGGGGTATTCGACTCGGCGCCGAAGACCTGCACGGGCACGCCGAGGTCCATCGCGGAGACCCCGTCGAGGGCGAGGATCGCGATCCGGTGAGGCGCGGCCGCACTGGGGCGGCGCTGAGGAGAAGAGAGGGCGTCGGCAGTCATCGTGTCACCCAGTCTAGGCACGCAGGAGGCTTCGTTCGGTCTCGCTCGGGACCGGACGGCGCTGTGCCGTGAGGGCTGTCAGTATGCGTACCCGCCGGGAATGATGCCCGGCACGGCGGCGACGCCGACGCCTCCGCCGACGGCATTGCCGTTGCCGACGAGCAGTCCCGCAGCCGTTCCCGCGGCGCCGTTGCCGGCAGGCGATCCCGCACCCGAGGCCGCCGGACCTGCCGGCCCGCTGGTTCCGGGATTCGGAGTCTGCTCAGCAGTCCCGGGCACAGCCGGGCGCGGAACCTCGGCGGCGTGGACCTCGGCGGCCGGTGCCGCCCCACCACCCGGCGCATCGGGATCGGCACCCGGAACCGAGGTCGCCGGTGTGCCGGTCGGCGCGCTGCCCGGCGCACCGGCGGGACCAGCCGGAGTCGTTGCGGGAACCGCCTCCGCGGCCGGTGCGCCGACCGCGGCCCCACCGACCGCCGCACCGAATCCATCGGTCAGCGGTCGGGTGTGGACGGGTTGGCCGGTCACCGTGGTCGGCGTCGGCGGGACGACGTCGAGGGGCACCGCCTCGGTGATCGCCTCGAACATCGCCAAGGTCCCGTGCTGGGCGGCGAGGCTGACCGGTTCGGGGTCATGGGCGAGCTTGACGCCCACGGTCTGCGTGGCCCGGTCAATATAGAGCATCTGGCCGTGGATGCCGATGCCGATGACGACGTCGCGGCTGGCCGAGGGCACCCAGAACTGGCTGCGATACATCCCGCCGGGGTAGGACTGGGCGGAGGCGGAGTCCGCGAAGACCTGAGTCGAGTCAGGGCCGCCTGAGAAGATGTCGTCGATCCAGGCCTGCGAGACCACGCGCGTGCCGTCGACGGTGACCCCGCCGCGGGCGATCATCTCGCCGAAGCGTGCGAGGTCGCGCAGGGTCGTGCTGATCGCGCCGTCGGCGATCGACCCGCCCCAGCGGTCCTGGCAGACCTGGGCGGCGTGGGCCGCACCGACCCGGGACCATACGAATTCGCTGGCCACGACGGCGAAGGGGCGGCCGACGACGTTCTCGCAGACCCAGGCGAGCACGTCGGTCTCACAGCTGCGGTAGACGAAGGACGAGCCGTGTTCGCGCTCCTTCGTCAGTCCGGTGAGGAAGGCCTTGATGCCGTTCGCCGAGGAGGGCGTCCGCGGCGCGAAATCGACGGCCTCGAACAGCGCACGGATCTCCGAGCCCTTCGTCAGGTACTCCTCGGAGAACTTCACGCCCGAGCGCATGTCGAGGAGATCGCGGACCGTGGCACCGGCGTAGCCGCTCTCGGACAGGGCGGGGATGTGGGTGGTGACGAGGTCGTCGACGCTGAGCAGGCCCGCGTCGGCGAGCGCGCCGACGACGATCGAGACGATCGACTTGGAGACGGAGAAGAGCATGTGGCGGCGGGCCGGCTTCATCGGCCACGCGTACTCCTCGGCGATGGCGACACCGCCGCGGGTGACGAGCCAGGCGTCCGTGTACGTGCCCTCGAGGACGTCGCCGACGGTCGACCAGCCCTCGTCGTCGGCCGCCGTCCACTTCTTCGCGTCGATGCCCAGCGACCGGAAGTCGTGCTCCTGGGTGACGTATTCGCGCACCGGTCCGATGCCGCGGGGGATCCCTGCGCTGGGGAAGATCTCCTCCATCCGGGTGAGCGCGAACGCAAAGTACTCCGGCCACTTCCAGGAGTCGAGGTCGATGCTCTCGAGGATCGCCTCGGAGGGGTCGACGATCGCGTCCTCGCTCGCCGAGGTGAGCTCCCCGACGTGCGGCAGCGCCGGCCGATTCGGGCCCGCATCCCCGTGGTCCGCGCCGGAGTCGTCCGGTGTGCGGCCGTCCCCGGAGCTGCCATCCCCGGTGTCGTCCGGTGCGCGGTCTTCCCCGGAGCTGCCGGTGCCGTGACCCGAAGATGCGGTACCGGTGCCGTCGCTGGGTGCCGCCGGACCCTCGCCTGGTGCCGCCGGACCCTCGCCGAGGCGGTCGTCGCCCGTGCGCGGGGACCGCTGCGAGTCTGTCGGGGAGTCGGTTCCGTCGGCGCGCTCGGCAGCGCTGTCCCTGTCCGTGTCGATCCCCTTGGTGTTGCCGGACAGAGCCCCGATGCGTCGGGTTGCGGGATTATGAGTCAGGCTGTGGAGCACCTTCTTCATATCCGCCATCTCTGCCTCCGTCAGTCGTCTTGTGCACGGTTGAGCCTACCTGTCGCACATGGACGACAACAGTCTTTCCGGTGTCCAGACGCGCTCATCCGCACCCCGCCTCAGCCCCGGCACCCCTGTCACCAGGCGGGACTCAGCCTGTGGTTACTCTGCAGTTATTCAACTTACAACCATCGGCCATCCGGTGTTCAAGTCATGGTCGTTCAGGTCACGGTCGTCCGCATTCACGTCCCGACCGGCTGGGCCGATCACACCGGCGAGTCGAACCGCAGCGGGAGCGCAGTCGGCGAATGGAACCGCAGCGGGAGCGCGGGCGCTGAGGCTCCGCACCGGGCGCACGCATCGGCTAGTCTCATGGGCAGAAGGAAGTCGACGACGATGTGAGGAGCTCACCGCACATGCCTCTCAGAGAACTCAGCGCCGACAGCTCAGCCGACACCCTCACCATCGCCTGGGAGCTGCCCGCGTCACCGGAGACGGTGTGGGCGCACCTGCAGAACGTCGAGACGTTGAGCGAATGGCTCGGCCGTCCCCTGACCTTCGACAGCCGCGTCGGCGGTGAGATCATCATCGACCACGACGACAGCTACCTCTGCCGCTCCGAGGTCCTCACCGTCGACGGTCACAGCGCCGAGCTGACGTGGTCGTTTCCCGACGAACCGACGAGCCGCGTCGCGGTCACCGTGACGGCCGCAGCGCCGCCGACCGACCGCGGCCCCGCTCCGCAGGCTGCCGAGGCCCGCGCTGCCGAGCCCCGGACAGACGCTCCTCCCGCCGCGGACGCACCGTCGGTGCTCGTGCTGCGCCATGCCGGACTCGGGGATCTCATCGACTCCTACCGTACCGGGTGGATCGCGCACCTTTCCTTCTTCGAGGCGTCCCTGGCCGGCACTCCCCTGCCGTCGTCGCAGTTCTGGCCGCTGTGCTCGACCGTCGATCGCCTCCTCGAACGCGGGGACGGCTGAGCGCCGACGGTTCAACCACCTCGGCGGCATTCCTACCTGTCGACGACGGCCCACATCGTCGTCGACCGCTCACCGCTGACCAGGGCGAATCGCGAACCGGATGTCAGGGTCGCGAATTCGGGTGCCGGATGCTCGGACACCGTCGTGCCCGTCGCCGCATCGTAGAAGCTCGTCGTCTGCGCATCCGTGACGACGGCGAGACCGAGCTCGGGAAGCACGCCCTGACCGCCCCACGTGGGGCCGGAGTCGTCGGTCTCCGCAGCCGAGGACGCGGGGGAACGGGTCACCGGGGCACCCGCTGTCCACGCAGTCTCTCCGGTCGCCGCGTCGAGGGCCATGACGCTCGTATCGAGTCCCGGCACGACGACGAGCGCCCGCTCACCGGCGTCGACGGGCACCGACTGCGGTGCGCCGGGCAGTCCGATGACGTCGAGTGCGGTCTCCGGCGCATCGGCGAACCACCCCTGCGGTCCCCCATCCGAACCCTGGTACTTGATCGCCGAGGCGAAGAGCTCGGTCTCCACGCACGTCGGCTGACCAACGGCGGTGAACTTCACGTCGGCCGCGCAGACGGGATCGACCGTGTCGGCCATCGCCGCCTCAGCGACACCGTCGCCGACCTGCAGCACGGTGCCGTCGGTGGGCTCGAGCCCCGTGGATACCGTGAGATCGGCGGCGCGCGTGATCATGGAGCTGAAGGGATCGTCGGGGTCCTCGGCGCCGTAGACGTAGATGAGCGCCTCCGGGTCGGCCGTCGGATAGACGTCGTAGTGGTCCGCGCCGGAGTCGTCGGCTTTCCGCACCTCGGTCAGGGACACCGTGGCATTGGCTCCGGTGCTCAGGTCGATCCGTGAGAGCACCGAGTCCTCCCCGTCGGCGCTGGCCGATGCCCGCCCGTCGGCGAACGAGAGGTACCCGACGGAGCGATCGGGTGAGATGTTGACCTCGGTGCCGCCGAACATCCTGGCCTGCGGTCCCGTCGACAGCGCCGGCCACGCCTCCTTTCCCGTGGCCGGGTCGAGTGCGATGACCGCGACGCTGCCGTCCTCGCTCGTCGGTGTGCACCCGGGTTCGTCAGCGACGCCGAGGTAGGTGAGGAGCAGGAGATCACCCTCGCCGAGTTGGGAGCTGACTCCCGTGGTCTGGGAGCCGAACGACTCCGGCCGGTGGCAGGACCGGGCGTCCCCGGGGATCGCATACGACCACTGCTCGCTGCCGTCGGCCCACGCGTAGGCCGTCGTCCCCGTGTAGTCGTGGACGATGACGGAGTCACCGGCCGAGTACGCTTCGGCGCCGCCGCGTTCGTCGTCGATGACCGCGTCCATGCTCCACAGCTCGGTGCCCTGCGCATCGATGGCCCGCAGCTTCTGCGCGCTCCAGTCGGTGACGAGTGCCCGACCGACTCCGTCATCGACGACGAGCGCGGCCGGGTAGTCGAGCACGATCGGCTCGGCGAGTTCGGGGGTGGTCGTCGGCGTCGGCGAGGGATCGGCGCTCGGCTGACCCGGAGTGCAGCCGGCGAGCAGCAGCGCCGCGGCGGCGAGGGCGAGGACAGGGCGGCGCATCGGTGAGGTCATGGACAGATCATAGGTCACCTGTAGTCTCGTCGTTCGTGTCACCCCTCGCCGCTACGATGGGCCCATGAGCACCGAGGCACCGACATCGCGCAGCGTGGGCATCCTCCTCTTCGACGGCTTCGAACTCCTCGACGTCTTCGGTCCCGTCGAACTGCTCAGCGTGCTGCCCAAGGAGTACCGGATCACGTACATCGCCCCCGAGGTCGGACCGATCCGCAGCAGTCAGGGCGCCGAGGTGGTCGCCACTCAGTCGCTGTCCGCGGCCCCCTCACCCGACATCGTCCTCGTCCCCGGCGGGAACGGCACCCGGCGGCTCGTCACCGACCCCGAGTTCCTCGCCCGCCTGTCCACGTGGGCTCGCGCCTCACCGCTGGTCACCTCGGTGTGCACCGGGTCCGCCGTGCTCGCCGCCTCCGGTCTCCTCGACGGGTATCGCGCCACGTCGAACAAGCTGGCCTTCGCGTGGGCGTCATCGCAGGGCGACGACGTCACCTGGGTGCCGCACGCCCGCTGGGTCGAGGACCGTGACCGCTGGACGTCGTCGGGAGTGGCGGCGGGGATGGACATGACCGCCGCCCTCATCGCGCAGCTCTCCGGCGCCGAGGCGGCGGCCGATGCCGCCCGGTACGTCGAGCTCGAGGTCCATTCCGACCCGGACTGGGATCCCTTCGCCGAGCACTACGGTCTCGGGAAGTAGCTCACGGCAGGACAGGGCGCTGGCTCACGGCAGCGGAGGGCGCTGGATCGGCAGCGCAGGGCGCTAGACGAGCCCCGTGTCCTCGGCGACGCGGATCGCCCGCGCCCGCGAGTCGACGCCCAGCTTCGCGAAGACGTTGACGAGGTGGCTCTTCACGGTCGCCTCGGTGACGAAGAGCTCCTGCGCGATCTGCGCGTTCGACGCCCCCGTCGCGAGGAGCTTGACGACCTCGCGTTCGCGCCGGGTCAGCTGCGGTCCGGGATTGCGCATCTGTGCGATCGCCTTCGCACTGATCTCCGGCGGCAGGTACGTCTGCCCTCGGGCCGCCTGCTCGATCGCGACGGTGATCTGCGCCGGTTCGATGTCCTTGAGGAGGTACCCGGCGGCACCGGCGCTCAGCGCAGCGACGATCTCCGCGTCATGGTCGAACGTCGTGAGGATGAGCACGGCCGGCGGGTGCGGCAGGGCCCGCAGCTGCGTCGTCACGGCGATCCCGTCCATGCCGTCTCCCAACCGCAGGTCGCAGACGACGACGTCCGGGGCGGTGCTCGCGGCGAGGGCGAGCGCCTCGGCGCCGTCACCGGCCTCCCCGACGACCTCGATGTGCTCGGGTGCGTCGATGACCGCGCGCAGGCCGGCGCGCACGACCGGATGGTCGTCGACGAGGATCACGCGGATCGTCATCGGCCCACCCCTCTAAGCGGCACGGTCGCCGAGATCGCGAATCCGGCACCGGGACTCGTCTCGATGACGAGGTCCCCGCCGAGTTCGCGCATCCGCGCGGCGATGAAGTCGAGCCCGAACCCCGACTCCGAGCCTCGGGTGCGCGAATCACCGGCGTCGACCCCGACCCCGTCGTCGACGATGTCCATGCGGATCGTGCCCTCGGAGTCGGCGAGGCTGACATTGACCCGCGACGCCTGCGCGTGCTGGCGGACGTTGGCGAGAGCAGACTGGGCGGTGCGCAGCAGCGCCACCTCCACCTCGGCGGGCAGCGCGGTGATCGTCTCGTCGACGTCGAGTCCGGTGGTCATCTCGGTCTCCTCCTCGAGCCGGGTGAGCAGGCGACGCAGCGCCGCCGGCAGGGCGCCGTCCTCGAGTTCGGCCGGTGTGAGCTCGGCGATGATCCGCCGGATGTCCCGCGATCCCTCCGCCGCAAGATCCTCGACCTGCCGCAGCACCTGCTGCGCGTGCGGGTCGGTCGTCCGCTCCGCCTCGGCGTGGGCGATGAGCCGGATCGAGGAGATCTCCTGCGCCACGGTGTCGTGGACGTCGCGCGAGATCCGGGTGCGCTCCCGCAGCTCACCGGCGTGACGCTGGGTGAGGGCAAGCTCGTCCTGGAGGTCGACGAGGCTGCGGTGGGCGGCCTCGAGTGAGCGGATGAGCTCCTCCCGGCGCCGCCCCTCCCGCAGCAGCTCGATGTACCCGCGGGACAGGCCGAGGGCGAACACGGCGCCGATGAGGGAGCCGATGACGCTCGCGGTGCCCACCGTGCCGTGGTGGAGCAGTGGCGCGGCGATCGTCGCGAGGTAGGTCAGTGCGGTGAAGACCACCGCGAGGCGCAGCGAGAGGAGGTGCCCGGCGAGCAGCCAGAGGAGGAAGGCGACCCAGATGAACTCGGCGGAGACGATGAGCGCGACGAGCCAGATCGCGGCGAGGACGAGCAGCCACCAGCGCGC
This sequence comes from Brevibacterium sp. NPDC056726, assembly GCF_042790515.1. NCBI lineage: Bacteria > Bacillati > Actinomycetota > Actinomycetes > Micrococcales > Brevibacteriaceae > Brevibacterium > Brevibacterium sp. NPDC056726. The sequence continues at coordinate 502,092 of NZ_JBHTYZ010000001.1, forward strand.
GAGCACGACCGTCTCGGCCCGCGCCGCCCGGACCGCCCCGAGGACGTACCACGCGAGGAAGACGAGGCTGACGGCGATGACCGCGGCCACCGGAGCGCCGACGACGGCCGCGCGGACGGCCGAGATCACGGTGAGGACGAGGGCGATCGCGTGCTGACCGATCTCCATCGTCCGCACGGTCCATCCGTGTGAGCTCACACCGCCCCCTTCCCTCTCCCCGTCAGGATAGCCGTCACCGGCCATGGGCGACCTCGACCCGCGGCTCCTCGACCGCGACCGAGCCCGCGCCTGACCGCGCGGGGGCCGCGGAGTCCGCGACCGCCTCGGCGCGGGCGATCTTCCGATTCGGCCACCAGATCCGGCTGCCGGCCAGCCCGAGGATCGCGGGCACGATGATCGTGCGCACGAGCACGGTGTCGACGAGGACCCCGACGCCGACGATGAGCCCGAGCTGCCCGAGCACCATGAGCGGCAGCATGCCGAGGGCCGCGAAGACCCCGGCCAGGACGATGCCCGCACTCGTGATGACCCCGCCGGTGTGGGCGACGGCCTCGATGATGCCCCGGCGCGCACCGTGGACCTCGGATTCCTTCTTCGCCCGGTGGGAGAGGAAGATCGAGTAGTCGATCCCGAGTGCGACGAGGAAGAGGAACGCGAGGATCGGCACCTGTGCGTCGACCGCCGCCTGCCCGAAGATCACCCGGCTCAAGGCCGCGCCGAGACCGATCGCCGCGGCGGCCGAGGCGATGTTGACGACCAGCAGGGTGAGGGCGACGAGCGGTGCCCGGAGCACCCCGAGGAGGATGACGGCGCTGATGAGAAGGATGAGCGGGACGATCGTGCGGAAGTCCTCGGCGTTGCCGGCGCGGGCGTCGATTTCCATGGCCGCGGCACCGCCCACCTCGGCGTCGGCTCCGGCGATCGCGTGGACGTCGGTGCGGATCGTCTCGACGAGGTCGAGCCCGTCGGTGCTGTCGGGGGCGTATTCGCCGGTGACCATGATCTTCGCCGTCGGCTCACCGTCGATCGTCGTCTCCGCGACGGGCACGGCGCGCACGACTCCGTCGATCGCGCTGACGGAGTCGACGACGTCGGCGGCGCGGTCGGCGTCGGCGACGACCCAGATCGGCTGGGACTCCCCGGGCGGGAAGTGCTCCCCCAGCACCGTGAGGCCCTGCGCCGACTCCGACTGGACCCGGAACTTCTCCTCCTGGTCGAGACCCACTGTTGTGCCGAGCAGTCCGGTCGCCATGATCGCGAGCACCGCGATGCCGACGCCGAGGTGGAGGCCTGGCCGGCGCACGACCCACGTGGCGATGCGGCGCCAGAGCGACGGGCGCGCCGAGGCGGTCGACCGGGCCGTGGCGGGTGCGGAATCCGCAGCGGTCGCCTCGGTGGGGGTGGTCACGGTGGTGGCGGTCGCCTCGGTGGGGGTGGAGGTGGGGCTCCCCTCGACGACACTGCCGTCGACCGTGGGCACGAACGGCCAGAACACGCGTGTGCCGCAGATCGCGAGCACCGGGGGCAGGGCGATGAGCACGGCGGCAGCGGCGATGAGGAGGCCGGCGGCTGCGGTGATGCCGAGCCCGCGGGTGCCGGGGATGACGGCGACGACGAGGCTTGCCAGGGAGAGGACGACGGTGAGGTTCGAGGCGAGGATCGTGCCGACGGTGTGCCGCCAGGCCGCGGCGAGCGCGACCCGGTGGTCGGCGACGAGGGCGAGCTCCTCGCGGTACCGGGAGATGAGGAGGAGGGCGTAGTTGGCGCCGGCCCCGAAGACGAGGACGCTGATGATGCCGGCATCGAACTGGAGGTCGAAGGCATCGCCGAGTGCTGCGGTCACCGTCGAGGCGAGCCCGTCGGCGGTGCCGATGACGACGAGCGGAAGCAGCCAGAGGATCGGTGAGCGGTAGGTGATGATGAGGAGGAGGGCGACGATGACGACCGTGACGATGAGCAGGGTGAAGTCGGCCCCGTTGAACGCCGAGGCGATGTCCGCCCCGATCGCCGGGCCGCCGGTGACGAGGAGGGAGACACCGGCATCCTCGAGCTGTTGGGCCCCGGAGTCGCCGGCGATCGTCTCCCGCAGCGCGTCGACGGTGTCGGCGGTCTCCGAGTTCGTCAGCCCCACGGTGATCGGCACCATGAGCAGTGCCGCCTCCCCGTCGTCGCTCGTCACCGGACCGCTGACCTCGGCATCCGGCTGGCTGAGGCTGCCGCCCAGGTTCGTCAGGCCCGACTCGTCGGCTGGGCTCAGGGCCTGCCCGTCGGTGCGGGAGGCGACGACCATGACGGTCTGCTCATCGGCCTCGGGGAACTTCGCGAGGGTGTCGGCGACCTGACTCGCCTCCGAATCCGGCGGGGCCGACTCCATGGGGCGGTCCTCCCCGGCCCCGGAGAGGAGCCCGAAGAGGAGGGTGACGAGGACGAGGACGGCGCCGAGGACGATCCACGCGCCGCGTTTCGACACGAGGGCCGTGCCGATGTTCGCAAGGGAATTCTTCATGCATTCAGCACATCAATTTCCCCGTCAGGGCACATCGGAAGAGAGTTGAGACTTCGTCTGCAACTTTCGATGGGGAGGGGAGCGAGGAGCGGCGGTTCAGTCGATGGTCGCCCCGGCGGCCCTCATCTCCGCGAGTGCCGCCGCACTCGACTCGGCGCCGACGCCGGCGATGAGATCGTCGAGCACGCGGACGCGCAGTCCCGCGGCGAGACCGTCGAGGACGGTGGCGCGCACGCAGTGATCGGTGGCGATGCCGACGACGTCGACCTCGGCGACAGCGAGGCGGGTGAGAAGCTCGCCGAGGCTGTCCCCGGTCTCCGTCGTCCCCTCGAAGGCGGAATAGGCGGGCACACCCTGGCCCTTGCGAACGGAGTGGGTGACCGCGCTCGTGTCGAGGAGGGGATCGAACTCGGCACCCGCGGTGCCGGCTACGCAGTGGACGGGCCACGAGTCGACGAAGTCGGGGGTTGAGGCGAAGTGGCCGCCGTTGTCGCCGTCGCCGTCATGCCAGTCCCGGGAGGCGACGACGGCGTCGTAGTCGCCGGCATGCTCGCCGAGGTAGTCGGAGATTCCGGACGCGACGGCATCCCCGCCGGTCACGGCGAGCGCTCCGCCCTCGGTGAAGTCGTTCTGCACGTCGACGATGAGAAGTGCCTTCGCCATGCTTCGAGCATAGGCGCTCTGCGTGAGAATGCCAGGGGTCGGCTCGCACGCGATTCGACGGTCTGGCGTGCGAGCCGGCAGACTCGAGTCGAGGCCGACCGCGGGTGAGAGCCTCAGGTGAGGCCGGCGGCGGCGAACGCTCGGGCGTAGATGTCGCGGATGACCGCCTGTTTGCGGGCGTTGTAGTCCATCATCGTCTCCCCTGCCGCGTTCGCCTCGGCGGCGGCACCGCGTTTGGCCTCGGCATAGAGCTGCCGGTCGGCGGCATCGCGGGTGAGGTGGTCGCGGAAGATCCGGTGCCGGGCGAACTCCGGGCAGTGCGGCCCGAAGACGTGGAGGTTCGAGTGCGGCAGACGCGGTGTGCCGTCGGCGTCCTCGTGGCGGAAGGCCCGGTGCTCGTACCAGCCAGGCTCGCGGACGGCGAGGTCGTAGCCGACGGCGGTGAGCGCCGGGCGGTAGGAGTCCTCGTCGCTCGGGTCGGCGACGAGGATGTCGATGTCGATGACCGGTTTGGCGGCGAGTCCCGGCACCGAGGTCGACCCGACATGCTGAAGCGCGAGCACCCGTTCCCCGAGGGCCTCCCGGATCATCGCCGCCAGACGCTCGAAGTCGTCCGCCCAGGCCTCGTCGTGGTCGACGACGGCGATGTCGGTCCGCAGACTCGGCTTCATCCACAGCTGCGGGTCGTCGATGTCGTTGAAGGTGACGACCGCAGCGGGTGGGACGAAGGCGGGATCAGAGCTGGTCGGCTCTGAGGTCACTTCTGCTTCAGCGCCTCTTTGGCCTCGCGATATCCGCGCTTCTCGCCCTTGCGACCGGCTTTGTCGGCGGCCTTCTCGATCGCCTTGTGCGGATCGTCGGTGCCGGCGATGAGCAGGAGCCCTCCGAGGGCAGCGAGGTTCTTCGCGAACTGCATCTTCTGGGCGGTCGCCTGCGGCTCCTCGTCCTCCCAGAAGGCGTGCCCGGCGATCGTCGTCGGGATGAGGGAGCCGGCGAGGGCGAGCGCGGACAGGCGCGGCTTGATGCCGAGCAGCAGCGTCGTGCCGGCGGCGAGCTGGATGCCGCCGTTGATGCGCACGAGGAGTTCGTTGTCATCGGGCAGGGCGGGGACGTACTCGCGGATCTTATCGAGCGTCGGCGCCGCCATCTCGACCCGACCTCCCGGGTTCGTCAGCGCGGAGTAACCGCCGATGATGAAGATCGGTGCGGTCGCCATGCGTCCCACGGTGCGCAGCAGCGATGATCCAAGTGCCATGGGCTTCTCCCTCTCGTCAGCGGTGATCGGATTCCGAGCCTATAGGAACCCCGGCCCCCGCTCAACGCTGACCGCACCCGGGAGCGTCAGGGGTCGACCACCTCGGCGACCTGGGACTTCACGGGATCATTCCGGCGAGGCGGCTTGATGCCGGGGAACCGCGACTCACGGAACTGCCCGGTGGCGAGGAGGACGATGATGATGACGGCGATGCCGATCCACCCGGCGACCCCGAGGGTCGTGACGAGCGCCGGGTCGGGAGTCGGTGAGTTCGCGTCGATGACGAGACCGAGGAGCATGCCCGCCGAGGCGTTGAGGGCGGCGTGGGCGGTGACCGCGGGCCAGACCGATCCGGTGCGCAGCCGCAGCCAGCCGAGCAGGATGCCGACCATGACGCACCCGACGACCATGAGTCCGAGGCCGAGGAGGTCGGGGCGGGCGAAGTTGTAGCCGAGCAGGATGAGCGGGGCGTGCCACAGCCCCCACACGACGCCGATGATGACGAGCGCCGGCCACGTGCCGAGCGGGCGGAGACTCGTGATGAGCCAGCCGCGCCAGCCGACCTCCTCCCCGAAGGCGAAGAGTGCGGTCGCGCCGGTGTTGACGACGATGATGAGGAGGTAGACGGCCACGGACACGGCGATCGGCAGCGTGCTGATCCCCGGGATCGCCTGCTGCGCCAGCCGGTAGCCCGAGAGCCCGAGCAGGTCGATGTCCATCCAGCCGAATGCCGCGGAGACGAGGTAGCCGGCCATGACGATCGCGTAGATGCCGAGCACGGCGAGACCGCTCATGCCGAGCACCCGACCGACCGGGTAGAGCGGCCAGAGACCAAGGTAGCGCGGGATGCTCGCGAGGCGACCGACTCCGGCTGCGAGGGTGTCGGGGTCCGCGGCTTCGGGGTCCGTTTCGGCGGGGTCCGTGGCTTCGGGGTCCATGCCAGCGGGCGCCTCGGGGTGTGCGCCGGGTGCGGGATGGCGTTCGGCGTTGGGATTGAGTTCGGCGCTCGGGCGAACCAGGGTCTTGGGGTGACGCCGGCGTTGGACGATCAGCGCGGCGATGGTGGCGAGGAGCGGCGTGAACATCATCGCCATCGCACACAGCTGCACAAGGACGGGATCGCTCAGCCCTTTGCCGGAGACCCACAGCGGCAGGCAGACGATCCATGCCAGGACCCCGGCGACGAAAACGAAGACTCCGACGGCCGGCCACGGGACGCGTTGCGGCACGACGTCGAGCGGTCGCCCCCGGTCATCGAGCCGGCGCCCGTCGTCATGCGGGTGTGCATGGTCGTGCGGGTGGGTGTGGTCGTGCGGGTGTCCGTCGTCGTGCGCGGGCCCGTTCTCGCCCGGGGTCGTGGCCTCGGATGTCGATGACTCGTGATGCTCGATCGCTCGACCCATGATCTCCTCCGCTCCGGTGCTCTCGGTGCCGGTTCTCACCGCTCCGGTTCTCTCCAGCACTCTCGGTGCCGTGTAACTCTCGCCGGCGCTCACCGCTCCGGCACTCTGCGTGCTCGTCCCCCCAATGTACGACCGCCCGGACCGCCGGGCCTCCCGCGCGCGGATGATCTCCCCCTCCGTCCCGCGGCCGAGCCGCCTCTCGAATCCACGGCCGACACGTCAGCCCTACCGGTTCGGCTTCGTCCCTGGTCAGCTACGATGAGCTGGTTGAATCACCGTCGATTCGTGCAAAGGTGCACCCCATGTCCGATAGTCCCCAGCAATCCGCCCAACCCGGCCCTGCCGACGGCCCCGGCACCCCCGCCTCGGCGAGCCCCGGCCGACACCTCTCCGATGGCGACCATCTCTCCGTCCTCGGCTACAGCGACTCCTTCGACCGGTCGATGAGCCTGTGGGCGAACTTCGCCCTCGGATTCACGTACCTCTCCCCGCTCGTCGGCGTCTACTCGCTGCTCGCCGTCGCCCTGGCCGCCGGCGGTCCGCCCTCGATCTGGTGGATCGTCATCGTCGCCGCCGGTCAGCTCCTCGTCGCCCTCGTCTTCGGCGAGGTCGTCTCCCAGTTCCCCATCGCCGGCGGCATTTACCCGTGGACCCGTCGGCTCTGGGGCAAGCGGTACGCGTGGATGGCCGCATGGGTCTACATCTGCGCGATGATCGTGACGATCACCTCGGTGGCGGAGTTCGGGGCGGGCTTCGTCGCGAGCCTCTTCGGACTCGAACTCACCCGCAACGTCACCCTCATCCTCGCTCTCGTCCTTCTCGTGCTGGCGCTGGCGATCAACTTCAGCGGCACGAAATGGCTCGCCCGGATCGCCCGCATCGGCCTCTTCGCCGAGCTCATCGGCGTCATCGGGCTCGGCCTCTTCCTCCTCATCTTCGAGCGCAAGCACCCGTTCTCCGTGTTCTTCGACGCAATGGGAGTCGCCGGTGAGGGCAGCTACCTCGCCGCCTTCATGGGTGCTGCCGTCGCCGGTCTCTTCCTCTTCTACGGCTTCGAGGCGTGCGCCGACGTCGCCGAGGAGGTCTCGGACCCCGCCCGCCGCATCCCCAAGGCGATGATCATGACGATCATCGTCGGGGCGGTCTCCGCGCTCTTCTCCTTCGGCGGCTATGTCCTCGCCGCCCCGAACCTCGACGCGATCGTCGCCGGCGAGGTCGCCGACCCGATCCCCTCGATCCTCGAGGGCAGCCTCGGACCGGTCGGCGCGAAGCTCTTCCTCCTCATCGCGATCCTCGCGTTCATCTCCTGCGTGCTCAGCCTCCAGGCCGCCGCCTCGCGCCTCATCTTCAGCTTCGCCCGCGACGGGATGATGCCCGGCCACCGGTGGCTCTCGAAGGTCACCGAGGGCACGAAGGTCCCCCGCAACGCCCTGATCGTCGCGTGCACCGCGCCGGCGCTGATCTGCGTGCTCATCTGGTTCAACGACGGCATCCTCGTCGCCGTCACCTCGTTCGCGATCCTCGGCATCTACCTCGCGTTCCAGATGGTCGTCCTCGCCTCCCTGCGGCAGCGGGCCAAGGGGTGGAAGCCGGCCGGGCCGTGGTCGCTGGGGGCGTGGGGCGCCGTCGTCAACGTCGCCGCCCTCGCGTACGGCGTCTTCGCGATGATCCTCCTCGCGATGCCCGGCGATACGGGCGCGTTCTTCTCCGACTACATCGTCCTCATCGGGCTCGTCGTCGTCCTCGCCGCCGGGTTCCTCTACCTGTTCATCGCGCGACCGGATCGGAAGTCCGATGCGCCGCAGGACGATGCCATCGCCGTCGCCGAGGCGATCCGATCCCACCAGCGCCCCTGACCCGGCCGCGCCGAGCCTTGGCGGCGAAAAGTACGGGTGCGTGGGAATCGCACTTCTGCGGGCGAAAAGTACGGGTGTGTGCGAAACGCACTTCCGTGGGCGAGAAGTCGAGCTGCCAGCGTCAATGCGGGCCAAAAGTCGAATTGCCCCACAACTAGGCGCCGGCGAAACTACTTTTCGCCGACACGAGGAGTGTGTCGCCCGCGCTGCACCGGCCGGAAGGGCGCCGCGCGGAACCTCGGCGGCGAAAAGTGCGGGTGTGTGCGAAACGCACTCCTGCGGGCAAGAAGTCAAACGGCCGGCGACACGAACTTCCGCGGGCAAGAAGTTGAGCCGCCAGCGACAGTGCGGGCCAAAAGTCGAATTGCCCCACAACTAGTCGCCGGCGAAACTACTTTTCGCCGACACGTAGGGCGTGTCGCCCCGCGGTGCACCAGTCGGAGGGGCATCGCAAGCCGTCGCGGCGGCGAAAAGTACGGGTGTGTGCGAAACGTACTTCCGCGGGCAAGAAGACGAACAACCAGCGACATCGCGGGCCAAAAGTGAAATTGCCCCACAACTAGACGCCGGCGAGAGTACTTTTGGCCGACACGAGGGGTGTGTCGCGCCCACCAGCACCGATCGGACGGGTGTCGCACGGCACGGCGTCGGGTTGCACGGCGCCCCGCCCCGACCGCCCTGTGGGGCGAAACGGCAGGCCACGGGCAGCGGAACGGCGGGCCGCCTCGGCGCTGGCACATAAAAATACATAGCTCTGCATAACAATTCGACACGGACGGCGTCGGAGAGATACAGTGATGACCATGTCGAAAGTTCTCTCAACTCTGCCCGTCGGCGAATACGTCGGCATCGCCTTCTCCGGTGGCCTGGACACCTCGTGCGCGGTCGCCTGGATGCGCGACAAGGGCGCGATCCCGTGCACGTACACCGCGGACATCGGCCAGTACGACGAGCCCGACCTCGACGGCGTGACCGCGCGGGCGAAGGAGTACGGGGCGGAGATCGCACGCTTCGTCGACGCCAAGCGCCTCCTCGTCGAAGAGGGCTTCGTCGCCCTCCAGTGCGGTGCGTTCAACGTCCGCTCGGGCGGGAAGACCTACTTCAACACGACGCCGCTGGGGCGGGCCGTGACCGGCACGATGCTCGTGCGCGCCATGAAGGAGGACGGTGTCGACATCTGGGGCGACGGCTCGACCTACAAGGGCAACGACATCGAGCGGTTCTACCGCTACGGCCTCATGGCCAACCCGAAGCTGCGCATCTACAAGCCGTGGCTCGACTCGACGTTCGTCGAGGAGCTCGGCGGGCGGCAGGAGATGAGCGAATGGCTCGTCGCCCACGGCTACCCGTACCGCGACTCCGCGGAGAAGGCATATTCGACGGACGCGAACATCTGGGGCGCGACGCATGAGGCGAAGAGCCTCGAGTTCCTCGACAACGGACTCGACATCGTCGAACCGATCATGGGCGTCGCCGCCTGGCGCGACGACGTCGAGGTCGAGACCGAAGAGGTCTCCGTCCGCTTCGAAGCCGGACGGCCCGTGGCGATCAACGGCGAAGTCTTCGACGACCCGGTCGCCCTGGTCTACAAGGCCAACGAGATCGGCGGCCGGCACGGCCTCGGCGTCTCCGATCAGATCGAGAACCGGATCATCGAGGCGAAGTCACGCGGCATCTACGAAGCCCCGGGCATGGCGCTGCTCCACATCACGTACGAGCGCCTGCTCAACGCGATCCACAACGAGGACACCATCGCCCTCTACCACGAAGAGGGACGCCGTCTCGGCCGCCGGATGTACGAGGGCCGGTGGCTCGACCCGCAGTCGCTCATGCTCCGCGAGTCCATGCAGCGGTGGGTCGCCTCGGCGATCACCGGTGAGGTCACCCTGCGCCTGCGCCGCGGTGACGACTACACGATCGTCAACACCGAGGGCCCCAACCTGTCCTACCACCCGGAGAAGCTGTCGATGGAGCGCGTCGGCGACGCCGCGTTCGGCCCCGAGGACCGGATCGGGCAGATGACGATGCGCAACCTCGACATCGCCGACTCCCGTGCCCGCCTCGAGCAGTACGCGGCGATGGGCATCGTCTCCGGCCCGACCTCGGAGCTCGTCGGCTCGCTCGAAGCCGGAGGCGCCGAGGAGATCGCAAGCTCCCCGGTCGACGTCGATGCCGCGACCGACCGTTCAGGTCTCTCCGCCGCGTTCGACGCCGGCACGGACTGAGGTCACCACGGACTGAGGTCACCGGGCGAGGGCGCCCACACTGACACAGCGACGCCCCCGAGTCGGATCCGACTCGACATCATGACGATTCTCGAGCTCGATTCCCCTCGGGGGCGTCGTGTCAGGCGGCAGATCCCCGCATGCAGGCCGCCGACCTCAGCCGATCACCCGGCGCCAGCGGTGTCTGGAGCGGCCTCACGCCATCATCGTCGTCGCGGCCTCGTCGATGAGGTCGGCGACGGCCTTCGGCTGCGAGGCGAGCGAGGCGTGACTGGCGTCGAGGTCGATCGTCTTCTGCGGCTGCATCCGCTCGGCCATCCGGCGCTCGTTGTCCGGGGCGATCATCCGGTCCTGCGTCGAGACCTGGTACCACGTCGGCTTCGCCTTCCACGCCGGAGCCGTGATCATGTCCTCGAACGTCGAGCCCAGCGGCGCCTTCTGCGTCACCGCCATGACGAGGGCCTGCTCGTCGCCGAGGTCCTGGCAGAAGTTCTCGTGGTACTTGTCCTGGGCGATCCAGAGGTAGCCGTCGGAATCAGGCGCGATGCTCGCGGCACCCTCGGGCGGCATCTCCTGGGTGATCCCGCCGGGGCTCTCCCCGGCGTCGGGGGCGAACGCCGCGATGTAGACGAGGCCGAGGACGTTCGGCTGGTCGCCCATCTCGGTGATGACGGCACCGCCGTAGGAGTGGCCGACGAGGATGACCGGGCCGTCGATCTGGGCGACCATCTTGCGCGTGCGCTCGGCATCGTCGCCGAGCGAGGTGAGGGGGTTCTCGACCGCGTGGAGGTCGGTGTAGCCCATCTTGCTCAGCTCGACGATGACATCGGCCCAGTGGGCGGCACCTCCCCAGAATCCGTGGACCAGGACGACAGCAGGCTTCTCTGACATGTGTACTCCTCGGTTCGGGATAGGCGCTGCTGATCAGCGTCTTCCCACCATTGACGGGACGTGCCGGGCCGACGGCCCACTGTGAGAATACAACGGGACTTGATGCTGTTACCGGGGAGTCTCCTGGGAACCCGAGGCCCGATCGCGTCTCAATCGACCCTCGATTAAATGTCTGGACAAATTAACCGTCCGAAACTCTTTTGACCGGACAAATATCTCGCTATGGTGGAGGTGCCCACCTCGATCTTCGAAGGAGAAGTCATGGTCAACACTCTCGGCGTCGCCGTCATCGGCGCAGGCATGGCCGGTCGCGCACACGCCGCCGCCTGGCGCGCAGCCCCCAGCGAATCCACTCCCCCGGTCCGGCTCGTCTCCGTGTGCGACATGGTCCCCGAGGTCGCCGAGGCGGCCGCCGCCCACTTCGGCTACGAGCGCTACGACACCGATTGGCGCACCATCGTCGACGCCGAGGACATCGACATCGTCAGCGTCGTCGTCGCGAACTCCCTCCACCGCGAGCTCGTCGAGGCCCTGCTCGCCGCCGGCAAGAACGTCCTGTGCGAGAAGCCGCTGACCGACACCATCCCCGACGCCGAGGCGATGGTCGCCGCGGCCGAGGCCGCACCGACGATTGCGCGACTCGGCTTCACCTTCCGCCGCGCACCCGGGATCGCCGCGATCGCCGAACTCGTCGCCGACGGCACCCTGGGCCCCGTCCACCACATCGACGCCCACTATTGGACCGACTACGCGTGCTCACCGCTGGCCCCGATGAGCTGGCGCTACACCGGCGACATGGGCACCGGGGCCCTTGCCGACCTCGGCAGCCACCTCACCGACACCGTCGAATTCATCGCCGGCCCGATCCTCGCGGTCTCCGGCGGCCGGTTCCACACCGCGATCACCGAACGCCCGCTGCCGCTCGGTCACGTCATCGGCCACGACCACGTCGAGGTCAGCGATGAGTACGAGCCGGTGACCAACGACGACTACGCCGGCTTCGGCGTCGAATTCCCCACCGGATCGGGCACGATCCAGGTCTCGCGCATCTCGGCCGGCCACCCGAACACGCTGGCCGTCGAGGTCTTCTGCGAGAACGGCTCGGCCCGCTTCGACATGCGCTCGCCCGGCTCGATCGACCTCGGCACGACGAGCGGCGACCCGCTGCGCGACGGGCTGACGACGGTCCAGCTCGGCCCCGCCCACCCCTACATCGCCGATGGCCTGCCGATGGCGGCCCCCGGCATCGGCATCGGCCAGAACGACGGCTTCGTCTTCCAGGCCCGCTCCTTCCTCCAGGAGGTCGGCGGTCGCCCCGCCGCCGACTCCCTCCCCCGCTGCGCGTCCTTCGGCGAGGGCCTTCACGCCCTGGCGGTGCGCGACGCCGTCATCGCCTCGGCGGCACACGCCGGTGCCCGCGAGGAGGTGACGGCGTGAAGTTCGGCGTCTACACGGCGATCCTCCACGATCGCCCGCTGCCCGAGGCGCTCGCCGTGATCCGCGACCTCGGCCTCGACGCGGCGGAGATCAACGTCGGCGGCTTCCTCCCACCCGTCCACATGCCGACGATCGATGAGATCCTGACCTCCGACACCGCCCGCGACGACTACCTCGGCCTCTTCGCCGAGGCGGGCGTCGAACTCGCGGGCCTCAACGCCAACGGCAATCCCCTCCACCCGGATCCGCGCATCGGCCCGCCCACTCTCGCCGACATCGACCGCGCGATCCGCGTCGCGCACCGACTCGGCCAGACCCGGGTCGTGACGATGTCCGGTCTTCCCGGGGCCGGCGCCGAGGCGGCCGTTCCCACCTGGATCGTCAATCCCTGGGAGTCCTCCCTCCTCGACATCCTCGACGACCAGTGGGCCCGCGCGGTCCCCGTGTGGCGCGACCTCGACCGACTCGCCGCCGACCACGGGGTGAGGATCGCCATCGAGATGCACCCGCACAACCTCGTCTTCAATCCCGCGACCCTCGAACGCCTCATCGATGCCGCGGACGCGGAGAGCATCGGCGCGGAGATGGACCCCTCCCACCTCTTCTGGCAGGGGATCGACCCGATCGCCGCGATCGACCACCTCGGCGAGCGAGTCGTCCATGCCGCCGCCAAGGACGTGCGGATCAATCCGGCCGCCGCGATCCACGGCGTCCTCGATGACCGCCACACCCGCTTCACCGGCGACCGGATCACGCGGATCCGCGGCGATGCGGCGATCAGCCGATGGCCCGCGGAGTCCGCGTGGGATTTCGTCGCCCTCGGCCGCGGCCACGACCAGGCGTTCTGGGACCGGTTCGTCGCGGCCCTCCACGCCGTCGACCCGGACATGGCTGTGCACATCGAACACGAGGACGAGGATCTCGGCCGGATCGAAGGACTCGAAACCGCCGCCGAGGTGCTCCTGACCGCCCGCGATCGCGTGGCGTGAGAACGTCGGAGGGCCCGGTGCGCCGAGGCGGCCGGGCGGGCGTCCCCGCCCGGTAAGCTCGGGGAGAGAGCAAGGAGAGAACATGGCGCGTGCACCCGAGATCGAGCTCACCGAGGAGTTCTTCGGTCCCCTCGACCGTGCGAGCGGTGCGACGCCTCTCTACGTCCAGATCGCCCGTCGGCTCGAAGCCGCGATCGCCGCCGGTGATCTCGCCGCCGGCACGAGGCTCGAGAACGAGGTGTCGATGGCCAAGCGCCTCGGCCTGTCCCGACCGACGATCCGCCAGGCGATCCAGGACCTCGTCGACAAGGGGATGCTCGTGCGCCGCCGCGGCGTCGGCACGCAGGTGCTCCAGCGGCCCGTCGCCCGCGCCGTCGATCTCACGAGCCTCAACGAGGACCTCGAGAAGTCGGGCAACAAGCCGGCGACGACGGTGCTCTCCCACCAGGTCATGGCCGCTGACCGCGACACCGCCGACCACCTCGGCGTCGCCGAGGGAGCACCGACGCTGCATCTGCGCCGGCTGCGGCTCATCGGGGCGACTCCGCTCGCCCTTCTCCACAACATCCTGCCGGAGCCGTTCACCGACATCACGGCGGGCGAACTCGTCACCACCGGGCTCTATGAGACGCTGCGGGCGCGCGGGGTCGTCTTCTCCGTCGCCCACCAGCGCATCGGCGCACGCGCCGCCGCCTCCGACGAAGCCGATCTCCTCGACACCCCCGCCGAGGCACCGCTGCTGACGATGCAGCGGACCGCGCTCGACAACTCCGGGGCGATCGTCGAATGGGGAGACCACTGCTACCGGCCCGATCTCTACTCATTCGAGACGACCCTCGTCGCCCGGTGACGGGCGGGCGCAGCGATCGGCGGGGTGACCCCGCGGGCAGCTGCGCCGGATCGCCGACTCTTCTGCGCCTCAGCGATCTGCCACGCAGGGTTCTGCCACGCAGCGAGTTGCCCCGCCGGGCCCTCGGTGCGCCGACCGGATACGCGCCCCCTCCCCCTCAGCATCACCGAGACGATCCCCGAGACGAAAAAAGGGGGTGACGCAGACCTCCAAGAGTGATATTGTCATGACAAATAGTTTGTCCTGACAAAGATTGAGCACCCGCTCGGACTGCGTCAGACCACGGACTCACGGCAACGCCGCCGCACGGAAGGAACGGAAACGCCCATGCCCCAGGCACCCTCCTCGGAGCCGCAGACCACCACCGGCTCGACTGCGCCCTTCGACCTCGTCAGCATGGGTCGGATCGGCGTCGACATCTACCCCCTCCAGGACGGTGTCGGCCTCGCCGAGGTTGCGACCTTCGGCAAATACCTCGGCGGTTCGGCCTCGAACGTCGCCGTCGCCGCGGCCCGGTACGGGCTCGACTCGGCCGTCATCACCGCGACCGGCGACGATCCCTTCGGCCGCTACCTCAAGGCAGAGCTCACCCGCCTCGGCGTCGACAACCGCTTCGTCGGCACCGATCCCGAGCACAACACTCCGGTGACGTTCTGCGAAATCTTCCCGCCCGATGACTTCCCGCTCTACTTCTACCGCGACCCGATCGCCCCCGACCTCACGATCACCGAGGCCGACCTCGACCTCGCGGCGATCGCGCAGGCACGGATCTTCTGGGCCACCGTCACCGGGCTGAGCCGCGAACCGAGCCGGACGGCCCACCACGCCGCCTGGCAGGCGCGGGGCCGTGCCGAGCACACGATCCTCGACCTCGACTACCGCCCGATGTTCTGGTCCGATCCGGCCACCGCCACCGCCGAGGTGGGCCGTGCCCTCGAACATGTCACCGTGGCCGTGGGCAACCGCGAGGAGTGCGAGATCGCCGTCGGCGAGACCGATCCCGACCGTGCCGCCGACGCCCTGCTGGAACGCGGCATCGAACTCGCGATCGTCAAGCAGGGCCCCAAGGGGGTGCTCGCGAAGACCGCGAGCGAGCGCGTCGAAGTCCCGCCCTACCCCGTCGACGTCGTCAACGGCCTCGGCGCCGGGGACGGCTTCGGCGGTGCGCTCTGCTTCGGGCTGCTCGCCGGCTGGGACCTCGACTATCTCCTGCGCTTCGCCAACGTCGCCGGCGCCATCGTCGCGACCCGCCGCGAATGCTCGACCGCCATGCCCACGACCGCCGAGGTCACCGACGTCGTCGGAACCTCCCCGACCGCCTCGGCGAATGACACCACGACCCCCGCCGCCGCGACATCGAAGGACCGCTGATGCCGACCTCCACCCTCTCCCCCGCCGCGCTCGCCCGCCTCCGCGATGCCCGCTTCGACGACCCGGGCGCGATCTCCGCCGCCTGGTCGGCCCGGACGCGACGTCCGATCGGCGGCAGCGACTCCCGCCTCTTCATCGTCGCCGCCGACCATCCCGCCCGCGGCGCGAACAAGGTCGGCGACGAGCCGCTCGCGATGGCCGACCGCGCAGACCTCCTCGAGCGGCTCGCGACCGCACTGGCCCGCCCCGGCGTCGACGGAGTCCTCGCGACCCCCGACATCCTCGACGATCTCGCGTTCCTCGGCTGCCTCGAGAACCGGCTCGCCGTCGGCTCGATGAACCGCGGCGGGCTCGCCGGCTCCGGTTTCGAGATCGACGACCGCTTCACCGGCCACACCGCCGCCGGCATGGCCCGCGACGGCATCGACCTCGCGAAGACGCTCCTGCGCATCAGCCTCGGCGACCCGGCGACCGCCTCGGCGCTCGAAGCCAACGCCCACGCCATCAACGCATGTGCCGAGCACGACATCCCCGTCATGCTCGAGCCCTTCCTCAGCGAATGGGTCGACGGGAAGGTCCGCAACCTCCTCACCCCCGAGGCCGTCATCACCTCGATCGGCATCGCCCAGGGACTCGGCACCACCTCGGCGCACACGTGGCTGAAGATCCCCGTCGTCGACGACATGGAGCGCGTCCTCGCCGCGACGACCCTGCCGACCCTCCTCCTCGGCGGCGAGCGCTCGAACGACCCGGAGGCGACGTTCCGCAGCTGGGAGGCAGCGCTGGCACTGCCGGGAGTGCGCGGCCTCGTCATCGGCCGCTCGATCGTCTACCCTGCCGACGGCGACGTCGCCGGGGCCGTCGACCGCGCCGCCGCGCTCGTCCACGGATCCGAGAGGGCCACAGCATGACCAACGAATGGTTCCACCCCCGCGGAACGCTCGCCCGTGACGGCTTCGAATCGAACGTCGACGCGACGCTCGAGGGCTGGGCGCACACGGGACTGAAGATCGCCGACCTCGGCGGTCCGGTCCCCACGGAGACTGATGGCAGCGGGGACCGCGACGGCAGCATCGATCTGCCCGCCGAGGCGGTCGAGCGGGTCATCGTTCCGCTGAGCGGGGAGGCGTTCACCGTCGACTACGCCCTGGCCGACGGCACGACCGGAACGCAGGCGCTGACCGGCCGGCCCTCGGTCTTCCACGGTCCCGCGGACTGCCTCTATCTGCCCACGGGCACCTCGGCGAGCCTGCACGGGGTCGGTCGCCTCGCGGTCTGCGAGGCCCCGACGACGGAGACCCGCCCGGTCCAGTTCCTCACCGCCGCCGAGGTCCCCGTCGAACTCCGCGGTGCGGGCCGCTCGAGCCGCCAGGTCCACAACTTCGCGACCCCCGCGGGGCTCGACTGCGTGAAGATCATCGCGTGCGAGGTCATCACGCCGGCGGAGAACTGGTCGTCCTTCCCGCCCCACAAGCACGACGAGGCGATCACCGGGGAGGAGTCCCGCCTCGAGGAGATCTACTACTTCGAGACGGCCGTCTCCCGCGGTGTCGACGCCCCCACGTCCGCCGACCCGTTCGCCCTCTTCACGACCTATTCGTCCCCGGCCGGGGAGATCGAGACCTCTGCGATCGTGCGCACCGGCGACGTCGCCCTCGTCCCCTTCGGCTATCACGGGCCGCTCGCGGCCGCCCCCGGCTATGACAACTACTACCTCAACGTCATGGCCGGCCCCGACCCCGAGCGCGTGTGGCTCATCAGCGATGATCCGGCGCACGGCTGGGTGCGGGAGCAGTGGGAGGGCCAGGAGTTCGACGACCGGCTGCCCTATGGGCGTGAGACTGCAGATGCGACGGAGGAGAACTGAGATGACCACGACGATGACGGTCGCCCAAGCGCTGATGACCTTCCTCTCCCGCCAGTACACCGTCGACGGGGACATCCGGCAGCGGACGATCGCGGGCACCTTCGGGATCTTCGGCCACGGCAATGTCGCCGGCATCGGGCAGGCGCTGCGCCAGCTCGCCCACGACGACCCGGGGGCGATGCCCTACCACCAGGCCCGCAACGAACAGGCGATGGTCCACGAGTCCGTCGGCTTCGCGCGGATGAATCGGCGCCGGTCGACGTTCGCCTCGGCGGCCTCGGTCGGACCGGGGGCGGCGAACATGCTCACGGGCGCGGCCCTGGCCACCGCGAACCGGATGCCCGCCCTCCTCCTGCCCTCCGACACGTTCGCCACGCGGGTGGCCGATCCCGTTCTCCAGCAGCTCGAACACCCCCACGACACATCACTGCAGGTCACCGACGCGTTCCGGCCGCTGTCGCGGTTCTTCGACCGCGTCGACCGGCCCGAGCAGCTCTTCTCGATCGCCCTGGCCGCGATGCGCGTGCTCACCGACCCGGCGGAGACCGGTGCGGTGACGATCGCCCTGCCCGAGGACGTCCAGGCCGAGACCCTCGAGGTCCCCGAGGAGTTCCTCGCCGAACGCGACTGGCATCTGCGCCGGCCGCTGCCGGAGTGGGGGCCGCTCACCCGCGCGGTCGCGGCGATCGAGGAGGCGCAGACCCCGCTCATCATCGCCGGCGGCGGCGTCCTCTACTCCGGTGCCGAGGACGAGCTGCGCACCTTCGCCGAGGCGACGGGCATCCCTGTCGCCACCACCCAGGCCGGCGGCGGGGTGCTCGACTGGAATCATCCGCTCAACCTCGGCGGGATCGGGGCGACGGGGTCGACGGCCGCCAATCGGATCGCCGCCGAAGCCGATGTCGTCATCGGCATCGGCACCCGCTACAGCGACTTCACGACGGCCAGCCGCACGGTGTTCGGCCACCCGGACGTCCGCTTCGTCAATCTCAACGTCGCCGGCTTCGACGCGTTCAAGCACGGCAGCCGCTTCCCCATCGTCGCCGATGCCAGGGAGGGCATCCGCGGTCTCCGCGAGCACCTCGGCGATCATCGGGTGAGCACGGAGCTGCGGCGTCGGGTCGAGACCCAACGCGATGCGTGGACGGCGACGGTCGATGCCGCGGTGGCGCCGACGCCGGCCGCACTGCCGGGTCAGGCGGAGATCATCGGCGCGGTGAATCGCGCCGCCGGCCCCCGCGACGTCGTCATCCAGGCCGCCGGTTCCCTGCCCGGTGACCTGCAGAAACTCTGGCGCACCCGCAATCCCCTCGGCTACCACGTCGAGTACGCGTTCTCGTGCATGGGCTACGAGATCGCCGGCGGGCTCGGGGTGCGGCGCGCCATCGACGCCGCCGATGCGCTCGTCGCCGCAGCCGGTGACGACGGTTCGCCGGCCCCATCCGACGGCAGCGCCGTCGAGGCCGCGGACCGGAACGCGATCGTCATGGTCGGCGACGGCTCCTACCTCATGCTCCACACCGAGCTCGTCACCGCCGTCGCCGAGGGCCTCAAGCTCATCGTCGTCCTCGTCCAGAACCACGGGTACGCGTCGATCGGGCACCTCTCCGAGACCGTGGGCGCGCCCCGGTTCGGGACGTGGTACCGGAAGTACGACGCCGAGGCGACCGACTTCCGCACCGACGAGGTCCTCCCCGTCGATCTCGCCGCCAACGCCCGGTCCTACGGGATCGACGTCGTCGAGATCGCGCCGGGCCCGGACGCGAGCACCCGACTCGCCGAGGCGGTCGCCGCCGCCCGTGAGGCACCGACCTCGACGCTCATCCACATCGACTCCGACCCGCTCGTCTACGCCCCCGACGGCGAGGGCTGGTGGGACGTCCCCGTCGCCGAGACCTCGACGATGTCGGACACGCAGGCCGCCCGCGAGGAGTACGAGATCGCCGTGAAGAAGCAGAGGCCGCTGCTGTGACCGCTGCTGCTTCCGCGTCCACCGCTGCTGCGGCGATGAGCACGCCGACCACTGACCCGAACCGCACCCGAAGGACCACCGACATGACCACGACGACACCGACCGACTCCGCGCCTCGCCCCCAGACTCTGCGCATCGGCACGGCCCCGGACTCGTGGGGCGTGTGGTTCCCCGACCATCCCGGACAGGTGCCGTGGCAGCGCTTCCTCGACGAGGTCGCCGCTGCCGGCTACACGTGGATCGAGCTCGGACCCTACGGCTACCTGCCCACCGACCCCGCCCAGCTGCGCGAGGAACTCGAATCCCGCGGCCTCAAGCTCTCCGGCGGCACCGTCTTCACCGGCTTCCACAAGACCGACGACCAGTGGGGTCGTGCGTGGGCGCAGGTCGAGAAGATCGCGGCGCTGACGCAGGAGCTCGGCGGCGAGCACATCGTCGTCATCCCCGACCTGTGGCGCTCCGACGCCACGAGCGAGGTCCTCGAGCCGCGCACCCTCGACGCCGAGGGCTGGATGCGTCTGGCGGCCGGCCACGACCGTCTCGGTCGGGCGCTCGAGGAGGAGTTCGGCCTCCACCAGCAGTTCCACTCCCACGCGGACTCCCACGTCGGCACCCATTCGGAGGTCGAGCGGTTCCTCGAGCTCACCGATGAGGCGTACACGAACCTCTGTCTCGACACCGGCCACTTCTCCTACTACGGCGGGGACAACCTCAAGCTCATCGCCGACCATCCCTCACGGATCGGCTACCTCCACCTCAAACAGGTCGACCCGGTGAAGATCTTCGATGTCCTCAAGTCCGACACCCCGTTCGCCGAGGCGGTCGCCGACGGGATCATGGTCGAACCGAACCAGGGCATCCCTCCGCTCGATCCGATCATCGAAGCGATCGCCGGGCTGGCCCCGGACACCTTCGCGATCGTCGAACAGGACATGTTCGGCTGCAGCGTCGACGCGCCCTTCCCGATCGCCGAGCGCACGCTCTCGACGATCCTCACCTCCACCCCGGCCGCGGTCACCGACCGCTGAGCCGACCCACGACTCTGCACTGCAGCAGACGACCCGACCGAACTCAAGGAGAACCCCACCATGGCACAGCTGAACCCCACTGCCGACTTCCGCGTCGGAGTCGTCGGCGCCGGAATGATGGGCGCCGACCACATCAAGCGCATCGCCTCGTCGATCAGCGGGGCGACGGTCTCGGCCGTCATCGAACCCGATGAGGGGCGAGCGCAGGCCGC
This sequence comes from Brevibacterium sp. NPDC056726, assembly GCF_042790515.1. Classification (NCBI taxonomy): domain Bacteria; kingdom Bacillati; phylum Actinomycetota; class Actinomycetes; order Micrococcales; family Brevibacteriaceae; genus Brevibacterium; species Brevibacterium sp. NPDC056726. The sequence goes on from NZ_JBHTYZ010000001.1 coordinate 522,617, forward strand.
TCTCGCCAACGCCCCCGGGGCGCAGGCCTTCGCCCGCGTCGAGGATGCGATCGCCGCCGGTGCCGTCGACGGACTCCTCGTCGCCACCCCGGGATTCCTCCACGAGGCCGTCCTCCTGCCCGCCATCGAGGCGGGGCTGCCCACCCTGTGCGAGAAGCCGCTGACGCCGGACCCGGAATCCTCGTGGCGCGTCCTCGAAGCCGAGCAGGCGGGCGGGAGGAAGCTCATCCAGGTCGGCTTCATGCGCCGTTTCGACCCCGAGTACCGGCAGCTGCGCGAACTCATCGAGTCCGGTGACGACGGAGAGTTGCTCATGCTCCACTGCGCACACCGGAATGCGAGCGTGCCCGACGACTACGATCAGAACACGCTCATCGACGGGTCCGTGGTCCACGAGTTCGACATCGTGCCGTGGCTTGCGGGCTCACCGATCACGTCGATCGAAGTCAAGGAGACCAGGCGGAATCCGCTCACCCCCGATCGGCTGAGCGAACCGCTGCTTGTGCTCATCGGACTCGAGAACGGTGTCCTCGTCGATGTCGAGATCAACGTGAGCATCCAGTTCGGCTACCAGGTGACGACAGAAGCCGTCTTCTCCGAAGGCATCGCGCGCATCGGTGATCCCACGGGTCTGCAGAACTGGCACAGAGGCCGGTCGTCGATCACCGAGCACGCTGACTTCACCACTCGCTTCGCGACCGCCTACGCCGCCCAGGTTCAAGCCTGGGTCGACGCGGCCCGCCGCGGGGAGATCGCCGGGCCTTCCGCCTGGGACGGCTACCGTGTCGCCGTGGCATGCGGCGCGGGAGTCGCCGCAATGCGCGACGGACAGCTCCACACCGTCGACGTCCCGGAAACGCCAGCGTTCTACGCGTGAGGAGCCGATCATGAAGCTCGCCTACGACCCTACCCCGCTGCACCACACGCACCGGCTGCTCGACTTCGCGGCCGCGACCGCCGACCTGGGGTTCGAGCACATGCAGCTGACTCCGCATCCGGACTTCGCGACGCACTTCCGCTACCCGAAGATGGACAGGGAACTCATCGCCCGGTTCGCTCGCAGCGTCGACGCCGCTGGCATCACCGTGCCCGCCCTGCTGCCTGTGCAACGGATCGCCTGGCCGGATGAGGCGAAGAGGGAAGCGGCGGTGAGGAACTTCCTCCGGGTCATCGAGATCGCCGTTGACCTCGGAGTGGAGACGATCAACACCGAGTTCAGCGGCCGCCCCGAGTCCTTCGAGGAGTCCGAGGAGTCGTTCTACCGGTCGATGGATGAGATCCTGCCCGTCATCGAGCGGGAGGGGCTCAGGCTCAACTTCGACCCGCATCCCGACGACTTCGTCGAGGACGGGCATGAGGCGTGGCGGGTGCTGCGCGGCCTCGACTCGGAGGCGATCGGCTTCGTCTACGTCGCCCCGCACACCTTCCACTACGGCGACTGCCTCGACACCCTCGTGCCCGAACTCGGCGATCGCCTGCGGGCCGTCTACATCTCCGACGCCTTCGACCACCGGGCCTCGCATGGGCTGCGGTACATCGCGAACCCGCCGACCACCTCGGCGCGGGTGCACCAGCACCTCAAGGTCGGTGACGGGGACGTCGATTTCGATGCCCTCTTCGGCCGCCTCGGCGAGGCGGGGTTCCTCGACCGGCCCGATGCGCTCATCGTCTCCAACGTCTTCGGGGAGAACGAGAACAACGACGCGGTCAGCCGGTTCCAGAAGACGACGATCGACGACCTCGTCGCCCGGTACGGAGGCGATGCCGATTGACGACCGCACGCTCGATCTGATCGCCTCGGGCCGCTCGCTGCAGCCTCGGCGCTGACCATTCGACCACGCACTACCTGACCCCATCAGCCCTGTTCCCTGCGGGACCGCATCCGCGGTTCCGTCCCCAACCATTGCTCGAAACCAGAAGCGGCGCCGCACAGGCGCCCGGACGCACGTCATTCGAAGGAGAGTGAACGCCATGAGCGGACAACAGAAATCCCTGGTGGACCTGCCCCCGGACACGAAGGGGCCGCACACCTCGCGACTGGGCATCATCGCCGTCGTCGCGACGTTCGGCGGCCTGCTCTTCGGCTACGACACGGGCGTCGTCAACGGCGCCCTCGAGCCGCTCACCCAGGACTTCGGACTGACCCCGCGCACCGAGGGACTCGTCGTCAGCTTCCTCACGATCGGCGCGGCCTTCGGCGCGGTCATCGGCGGCAGGCTCTCCGACGCCTACGGACGGCGCTCGAACATCCTCGGACTCTCGCTGTTCTTCATCGTCGGGACGCTGGCGTGCGCGCTCGCACCGAACTGGCAGTTCCTCGCCGGTGCCCGCTTCGTCCTCGGTCTCGCGGTCGGCGCGGCCTCGACGACAGTGCCCGTCTACCTCGCCGAGCTCTCGCCGTTCGAGAAGCGCGGTTCGCTCGTCACCCGCAATGAGGTGATGATCGTGTCGGGTCAGTTCGCGGCCTTCGTCATCAACGCGATCATCTTCAACATCTGGGGTGAGCACGACGGAGTCTGGCGCTACATGCTCGCTGTCGCCGTGCTGCCAGCGATCGCCCTGCTCATCGGCATCCTCTTCCTTCCCGAGAGTCCTCGCTGGCTCATCTCGAAGCACCGCGACGATCAGGCCTTCGACGTCCTCAAGCAGGTGCGGTCGACCGAACGCGCCGAGGCGGAGATGAAGGAGGTCGAACTCCTCGCCGAACAGGAGGAGAAGTCGAAGACCGGTGGCCTCTCCGATCTCGCCTCGAAGTGGGTGCTGCGACTCGTCGTCATCGGCATCGGCATCGGCGTCGCCTCACAGCTCTCCGGCATCAACGCTGTCATGTACTACGGCACCCAGCTGCTCACCGATGCCGGCTTCTCCGCCGACGCGGCGATCGTGGCGAACACGCTCAACGGACTTGCATCGGTCCTCGGCATCACCGTGGGCATCATGCTCATCAACCGGCTGCCGCGACGGAGAATGCTCATCGGCGGATTCATGCTCACCACGTTCTTCCACATCCTCATCGGTCTCTCCGCCGCTTTCCTCCCGGAAGGCCAGTTCAAGGCCTACGCGATTCTCGTCTTCGTCATTCTCTTCGTCTTCTCGATGCAGGGCACGATCGGGCCGCTGACCTGGCTCATGCTCTCGGAGATCTTCCCGCTGAAGATCCGGTCGTTCGCGATGGGCATCTGCGTCTTCGCACTGTGGATGGCCAACGCGGCCGTCGCACAGTTCTTCCCACCGGTCGTCGCATCGCTGGGCATCTCTGCGACGTTCTTCCTGCTGGCCGGCTGCGGCGTGCTCGCGCTCATCTTCCTCATTGCGATGCTGCCGGAGACCCGAGACAAGACACTCGAGGATCTCGAGGAGGAGTTTCGCACGAAGTACGGGCAGTGAGCCGTGCGGACCGCCGAAGCCCACAGAGGTATTCGCATCCTCCGCGCGGGCGGTTGACCAGGTGCTGTTCCACACCCCATCAGCGAGAATGAACGGTGACTACCTCTGCCGGCACTACCCGCCCGGCGCACCCACCCCGATCAGACCCACCCCGACCAGAAGGAGAAGCCATGGCCATCATGGTGGCAGTTCCGGACAACCAGACCGCCGAGGCGGCGCTGACGGCAGCGATCAGCGAAGCCCGGCATTTCGACACCGGCCTCATCGTCATTCCGCTCGGCATCCAGTCGACGTTCGACACGACGACGCTCGACGCCTCGGAGGTGCCTTACGAACTCGTCGACCGGCGCGGGCGCGGTGACCGTGATCCCGCCGATGCAGTCCTCGACGAACTCGATGCCCGATCCGATGTCTCGCGCCTCGTCATCGGCATGAAGCGCCGGTCCCGCGTCGGCAAGGCGCTCATGGGGTCGGTGAGTCAGCGCCTCCTGCTCGACTCCCCGGTGCCCGTGCTCGCCGTGAAGATCGGGGAGGAGAACTGACGGGGATACGACACCCCTACTCCGCGTCCCACAGCTCGCGGTAGTACCGGATCCTCTTCTCGTCGGGGGCGATGCCGTAGGCGTCCCAGAAGACCGCCTCGTCGAAGGAGTCGTAGTTCCAGCCGAACGACATCGTCGCCACCGCGAGGTCGGCCCAGCGGTCGGCGACACCGAGGCGCTGCATGTCGACGTGCCCGACGAAGCGGCCGGCCGCATCGAGCAGGGTGTTCGGGGCACACGGGTCGCCGTGGCAGACGACGAGGCGGTCGATCTCCGGAGTCGGGCTGAGAGTGCTCGCCCGTTCGGTCGTCGCGGCGCGCAGTCGGTCCGCGACGGACCACGTCCACGGGCAGTCGTCGACGGGCAGATCGTGAAGGCGGCGCAGCCCTTCGCCGATGGCGGCGATGGCGGTGTTCGCTCGCTCTTTGTTCTCGGCGGCGACCGCGTTGGCGCCGGGGATCGCTTCGGTGATGAGGAATTCGGCGTCGCCTCGGCGGACATAGTCGATGACGCGCGGGACGGGATGCCGGAGGGTCAGCCACTCGAGCTTCTCCTTTTCGAGTGCGAGATCCTCACTGCTCGGCAGCGGGTTGCGCTTGAGGTACCGGAGACGGGTGCCGTCTCCCGCCGCGTCACCGTCGAAGCGCACCGTCACTCCTCCGGCCTCATTGAGCCAGATCGGTTCGGGGTCCGGGCCGGTGAACTCGAGGATATCGGTCGGCAGCGCGAAGTCGGCGGGGACCGTCGAGGCAAGCGTCACCGGCACGTCCCGCATGGGTTCGCGGTTGTCGGCGTCATCCATGCGGCTCCCGTGAACACATCAAACGTGCCTCCCGACCCGTGCCTGTCAGGTCCCATCTTCGCCTCTCAGGACTCGCCATGACCGCCGAGCGGGCTTCGGCGCTTCCGCCGATCGGGACTCGGAACCACCACTGATCGGGCTTCGGCCGATGCAATCGACGAAGGCCCCTCACCGGATGTTTCACCTGGTGAGAGGCCTTCTGTGGTGCGCCATGAGGGATTCGAACCCCCAACCTTCTGATCCGTAGTCAGATGCTCTATCCGTTGAGCTAATGGCGCATGTCGACCGGGCGTCCGCCCTGCAACTCGAACAACTATACACAGGATGTTCACCCGACCTCAAATCCCCGGCAGTGCCCTTCGCCACAGTTTTCGCGAGGCTCGGGATGCGCAGCCGCGGCAACCCTCAATCCGCGACGCCTGCGTCGAACGCCCCGTGATCATCAGTCGTTCTCCGCGAACCACCCCTGCGGACAATCGTGACCCTCGGGTGACCCGGCCGGCGGGAAACGCCGGACAAACGGGTGGGCGAACAACCTCGGCGAGGTGAACGGTGATGCAATTTTCAACGAAAGTCAGGATCTGCAACTATCCGTCATTGCTGTGAAAAAATACGTCACTCAAATGACGCATTTGCGTCAGCGACCTCGTCTTTGTGGCCCAATGCACATCTTCGGTTGCCGAAAACCGGTGAACTCCGCCTCTGCCGCCACCCTACCGTGGTTGTGTAACCACCGCTCGACATCCTCCCCAATGTCGTCAAACCCCGATCGACCAGGAGACCACTCATGACAGTCCTCGACCATGACGTCGTCGCTGACCAGCTGAAGAACGCACCGACGAAGAACGAGAAGGTGCTCTCGTTCGTCAGCCGGATCGCCCACCTCACGACCCCCGACGACATCGTCTGGATCGACGGCTCCGAAGGCCAGAAGGCCCTCATCACGCAGCAGCTCGTCGACGCCGGGACGCTCGTGGCCCTCACCGGCACGAAGGACTCCTACTACGCAGCGTCGGACCCCGAGGACGTCGCCCGCGTCGAGGACCGCACCTACATCTGCTCGGTCGATGAGAAGGATGCCGGCGCACTCAACAACTGGGTCGCCCCCGCTGAGATGAAGCAGACCCTCAACGGTCTCTTCGAGGGCTCGATGCGCGGACGCACGATGTACGTCATCCCGTTCGTCATGGGCCTCGCCGAGGCGGACCAGCCGATGTTCGGCATCGAGGTCACCGACTCGCCCTACGTCGTGCTCTCCATGCTCATCATGGCTCGCTCGGGCAAGTACGCCCTCGATGCGATCGACGCGCAGAACGCGGACTTCGTCGAGTGCGTCCACTCCGTCGGCGCCCCGCTCGCCGAAGGCGAAGAGGACGTCGCCTGGCCGAACAACTCGACGAAGTACATCACCCACTTCCCGGAGGAGCGCTCGATCTGGTCGTTCGGCTCCGGCTACGGCGGCAACGCGCTGCTCGGCAAGAAGTGCTACGCGCTGCGCATCGCCTCGGCGATCGCCCATGACGAGGGCTGGCTGGCCGAGCACATGCTCATCCTCAAGCTGACGAACCCGCAAGGGCAGGTCAAGTACATCGCCGCGGCGTTCCCGTCGGCCTGCGGCAAGACGAACCTCGCGATGATCGAGCCGACGATTCCCGGCTGGAAGGCCGAGACCCTCGGCGACGACATCGCCTGGATGCGCTTCGGCGACGACGGCCAGCTCTACGCCGTCAACCCCGAGTTCGGCCTCTTCGGCGTGGCGCCGGGCACCGGCTACTCGACGAACCCGACCGCGATGCACGCGATCGAGGCCGGTGGCAACATCTTCACGAACGTGGCGCTCACCGATGACGGCGACGTGTGGTGGGAGGGCAAGACCGACGAGAAGCCCGCGCACCTCACCGACTGGCGCGGCAACGACTGGACTCCGGACTCGGAGACCCCGGCCGCCCACCCGAACTCGCGCTTCTGCACCCCGATCTCGAATGTGCCCACGCTCGCTCCCGAGTGGCAGAACCCCAACGGAGTGCCGATCTCGGCGATCCTCTTCGGCGGACGCCGCAAGACGACGATGCCGCTCGTCACCGAGACGCGCGACTGGAACCACGGTGTGTTCATGGGCTCGGTGCTCTCCTCGGAGACCACCGCCGCCGCCACCGGCGCTGTCGGCGTCGTCCGCCGCGATCCCATGGCGATGCGGCCGTTCATCGGCTACAACGTCGGCGACTACCTCCAGCACTGGCTCAACATCGGCCAGACCGACGGTGCGAAGCTGCCGAAGATCTTCTACGTCAACTGGTTCCGTCGCGACGACGACAACTCGTTCCTGTGGCCCGGATTCTCGGAGAACTCGCGCGTGCTCAAGTGGGTCTTCGAACGCGTCAACGGCACCGTCGACGCCGCTGAGTCCCCGCTCGGCTTCACCCCGACCGAAGACGGCCTCGACACCGAGGGCCTCGACTTCACCGAGGAGCAGCTGCGCAAGGCGCTCGCGATCAAGCCCGAGGAGTGGGAGACCGAGCTCGCCTCGATCGAGGAATGGTACGCCGAACTCGGCGATTCGGTGCCCACCGAACTCCGCGCCGAGGTCGACAAGCTCCGCGAGCACCTGAACCTCGCCTGAGGCTGAGCTCCTGACGACGTCGGCTGAAAGCTTCGCCCTCGCCGTCGGCTGAGGGCTTCGAGCTCGTCGTCTGAGACGACCGATCCCCCGATCACCGCCGAGGTGGTCGGGGGATCGTCGCATTCACCCGGGGGTTCGCTACGGCGGCGAAGGGCTGGGGCGGCGACCGGAGCGGGCGCGCAGAGTGGCACAGTGCAGTGCGGATCAGAGTAGTGCAGTTCAGAGCGGTTCGGGCGGGGCGTCTGCGGCCCGAAGCTATCCCGCACCCGGAGCCCGACAAACACCGCCTGCACGGGGAGGATTTTACGCTCCACCGATGACGCAGCGAGCCACGGGTAGTGCGTGCAGCTGCGGGTTGTGCGAGGGGCTGCGAGTTGCGCGCGACGCTCAGGGAACGGGATGCTTCCGCCCCGAAGCTACCCCGTACCCGGAGCTCGATAGACACCGCCTGCACGGGGAGGATTCCGCGCTCCACCGATGACGTAGCGAGCCTCGGGTAGTGCGTGCCGCGGCGGGTTATGTATGCCGCTGTGGGTTGTGCGTGCGGCTGCGGGTGGTGCAAGAGGCTGCGCAGGACGGGCCAGGGACGCGCGGGGCTGCGAGGAGTGCGAAAGTCGGCCGAGCGCACCTGCGCTCCGGCGCGGCTGGCGTCCGGGGTCCCGCTGCCCGCCTACTGTCCGGCGCTGGCGCCGGCGAACCGGCGGTGTGGCCCCGGCGGCGGTGCGCTCAGCCTCCGTTGAGTGCCGGGACGATGAGGTAGACGCCGTAGAGGACGAGGAGGCCGCAGACCCCGAAGACCGCCCAGTAGCCGAGCTTGAGCAGCGGATTGGGATGCCCCTCCGCGATCTGGTCGATGTGCACGGCGCGCATGCGCACGGCAGTCGAGAACAGCCCGATGACGACGAGCGAGGACACCCACGTCGCAATGGCGACAACGGCGAAGGAGCTCCATTCGATCATTTCGCGTCTCCCTTGTCCTTCGAAGCGTCCGGGCCGACTGCATCAGCCCCGGTCAGATCGGCGGCGTCAGTGCCGTCGGTTCGATCTGAGCCGCGCGCACCGGCATCAGCCACGCCGACACCGGCCCGGTCAGCAACGGCACCGTCAGCAGCGGCACCGTCCGCACCGACACCCGGACCGACACCAGCACCAGATCCGGCACCGCCACCGTTCCCCGCGACCCCGCGGCGTGCCTGCGCCTTGCGCGCCTGCTTCGCGGCGGCCTTCTGCTCCATCGCCTCGGTGCGGGCCTCACGCTTGGCCGCGGCGCGCTTGCGGTTGCGGTCCTGGCGGAGCTTGCGCTTGCGACCGCGGACGTTGACCGCCTCGCCGACGGTGTCGAAGTTCGAGATCTCGGTCTCCTTCGCCCGCCGCGAGCTGAGGTAGATCCACAGCACGACGGCGACGGCGACGGCCGTGTCGACGAGGACGCCGAAGAGGCCGAAGTACGCGACGCCGGCAGCCGCGGCACCGACGATGCCGGCGGCCGGGATCGTCAGCAGCCAGCCCGAGGCGATCCGCCCGGCCGTCGACCAGCGGACGTCGGCGCCCTTGCGGCCGAGACCGGACCCGAGCACCGACCCGGAGGCGACCTGGGTCGTCGACAGGGCGAAGCCGAGGTGCGAGGAGGCGAGGATCGCCGCGGCCGTCGAGGTCTCGGCGGACAGACCCTGCGCGGGCTTGACGGTGGTGAGCTTCGTGCCGAGCGTGTCGATGATGCGCCACCCGCCGACGTACGTGCCGAAGGCGATCGCGAACGCACACGTGACGATGACCCAGAACTGCGGGCCGGTGCCGCCCTCCTGCAGGTTCGCGGAGATGAGGACGAGGGTGATGACGCCCATCGTCTTCTGCGCGTCGTTCGTGCCGTGGGCGAGCGCGACGAGCGAGGAGCTGAAGATCTGCCCGTACTTGAACGGCGCCCGGTGCGCGGTCTGACCGTCACCGTTGCGCCGCGTGATGTAGTAGGCCAGGCGCGTGCACATGTAGGCGCTGACGCCGGCGATGAGCGGGGCGGCGATCGCGGGGATGACGACCTTGGAGAGGAAGACGCCGAAGTCGACGGAGTTCACGCCCGCGCCGACGATGGCCGCACCGATGAGACCTCCGAAGAGCGCATGCGACGACGAGGACGGCAGACCGAAGCGCCAGGTCGCCATGTTCCAGATGATCGCGCCGATGAGGCCGGCGAGGATGAACTCGGGAGTGATCTGGACTCCCCCATCGCCCTCTTTGATGATCCCGCCGGAGATCGTCTTCGCCACCTCGGTGGAGAGGAAGGCCCCGATGAGGTTGAGGATCGCGGCGAGGGTGACGGCGGCCTTCGGCTTGATCGCACCGGTGGCGATGGGCGTCGCCATCGCATTGGCCGTGTCGTGGAAGCCATTGGTGAAGTCGAAGAACAGCGCCAGTGCCACGACGAGCACGACAACGAAGAAGATTTCCACTCAGCGACCTTGGATGTAGACACTATGAGGACGGGAGACGGCCGGGCCGACAGACTGCGACCTCAACCAGGTGCGAGTCTACAGCGTCCGAAGTCTGAACTTCACCCACTTTTCAGTGTCCGGCAACCCAGTTCATCCTGCGTTCATCTCCCAACTGGACAAACAGCGGAGCAAACGGTCCGACTGTATCAGCTTTCACATCCAGGGAGGTTGTCGCCCCGACCTCACCGAGGCGGTCGCCCGGACCTCGCCGAGGCGGCCGACCGGTGATCCGGCCGGCCGCCTTCCAGCGGCGGCTCAGTCGACGTAGCGGTCGGCGATGCTGAGCGCCTCATCGAGCACCGCGAGGCCCGCGCGCACCTCGGCGTCCGGGGTGTTGAGCGGCGGGACGATGTGGATGCGGTTGAAGTTCGCGAACGGGAGTACCCCGCCGGCCTTGAGCGCGGCGATGACCTCGTTCATCTCCGGCGAGCTGCCGCCGTACGCGGCCAGCGGCTCCTTCGTCTCCCGGTTGCGGACGAGTTCGACCGCCCAGAAGCAGCCCATGCCGCGGACATCGCCGACCGAGGGATGCCGGGACGCGAGTTCCTGCAGGGTCGGTCCGATCACCTCGGCGCCGAGGCGGTCGGCATTCTCGACCATCCCCTCCTCCCGCATCGCTCCGATCGTCGCGACGGCCGCCGCGCACGCGAGCGGATGCCCCGAGTACGTCAGCCCGCCGGGGTAGGCGCGGTCGCGGAAGGTCTCGGCGATCGCCGCGGAGATCGCGACCCCGCCGAGCGGCACATACCCGGAGTTGACCCCCTTCGCGAAGGTGATGAGGTCAGGGGTGACACCCCAGCGGTCGACGGCGAACCAGCGGCCCGTGCGGCCGAATCCGGCCATCACCTCGTCGGCGATGTAGACGATGCCGTGCTTCGCGGTGAGCTCGCGGACTCCCTCGAGGTACCCGGCGGGCGGTCCGTAGATGCCGGCGGTGCCGGGCACGGTCTCGAGGACGAGAGCAGCGATGTTCGCCGGTCCCTCGAGGACGATGAGGTCCTCGAGATGGCGCAGGGCCCGCTCCGTCTCCTCCGCCTCGGTGGTCGCCCCGAAGTACGAACGGTACTGGTAGGCGGGCATGAAGTGGACCACGCCCTCGGCCGAGTAGTCGTTGGGGAACCTCCGCGGGTCGCCGGTGACGTTGACGGCGAGCTGCGTGCCGCCGTGGTAGCTGCGATAGGCCGAGAGCACCTTCGTCCGACCGGTGTGCAGGCGGGCCATGCGGATCGCATGCTCGTTCGCGTCGGCCCCGCCGTTGGTGAAGAACACGTGGTCGAGGTCGCCGGGGGTGAGCTCGGCGATGAGTCGCGCCGCCTCGGAGCGGGCGTCATTGACGTGCTGCGGGGCGATCGTGCACAGCCGCGCCGCCTGCTCCTGGACGGCGGCGACGACCTTCGGATGCTGATGTCCGATGTTCGTGTTGACCAGCTGCGAGGAGAAGTCGAGGAGCTTCCGCCCCTCCCCGTCCCAGACGTGCGAGCCCTCCGCCGCAACGACGGTCATCGGGTCGAAGGCGCCCTGCGCCTGCCACGAGTGGAAGACGTGCCGGCGATCGAGGTCGTACGCGCGACGTCCGGCGGCGAGCTGATCGGCGGTGACCGCTGAGGTGGGGGCCGCCTCGGCGGGGGTGGTCGGGGTGTCTGCACTGTCGATGGTCGTCGTCATCGTCGTGTCCTTGTCAGTCGTGGGTCGGGAAGCCGAGGTTGAGTCCGCCGTGGCTGGGATCGAGCCAGCGGGAGGTGACGACCTTGCCGCGGGTGAAGAAGTGGACGCCCTCGTCGCCGTAGGCGTGGGTGTCGCCGAAGAGGGAGTTCTTCCAACCGCCGAACGAGTAGTAGCCGACGGGGACGGGGATCGGAACGTTGACGCCGACCATCCCGACCTCGACCTCCCGTTCATAGCGGCGGGCGGCGCCGCCGTCGTTCGTGAAGATCGCGGTGCCGTTGCCGTAGGGGTTGGCGTTGATGAGGTCGAGGCCCTCGTCATAGCCGGGGACCCGGACGACGGAGAGCACCGGCCCGAAGATCTCGTCGGTGTAGATCGACATGTCAGGGGTGACATTGTCGAAGAGAGTCGGATTGAGGAAGAACCCGTCCGCGGGCACGTCATCACGCCCGTCGAGGACGACGGTGGCTCCCGCCTCGGCGCCGGCATCGATGTACCCGGACACCTTGTCGCGGTGGGCGGCGGTGATGAGCGGGCCCATGTCCGGCTCGTCCCGACCGTCGCCGACGCGCAGGGTGCGGGTGCGTTCGGCGATCTTCGCCACGAGCTCATCGGCGATCGAGTCGACGGCGACGACGACGGAGATCGCCATGCACCGCTCCCCGGCAGCGCCGTACCCGGCGTTGACGGCGGCGTCGGCGGCGAGGTCGAGGTCGGCGTCGGGGAGGACGAGCATGTGGTTCTTTGCACCGCCGAGCGCCTGCACCCGCTTGCCGGACGCGGTGCCCGTCTCGTAGACGTAGCGCGCGATCGGGGTCGACCCGACGAAGGACACCGAGGCGACGTCCGGGCTGGTCAGGAGCGTGTCCACGGCTTCCTTGTCGCCGTGGAGGACGTTGAACACACCGTCGGGGAGGCCGGCTTCCTGCCAGAGTTCGGCGAGCCAGTTCGCCGCACTCGGGTCCTTCTCGCTGGGCTTGAGGACGACGGTGTTGCCGGCGGCGATGGCGATGGGGAAGAACCACATCGGCACCATCGCCGGGAAGTTGAACGGCGAGATGATCGCGGCGACGCCGAGCGGCTGACGCAGCGAGTGGACGTCGACGGTCGAGGAGACGTTCTCCGAGAAGCCGCCCTTGAGGAGGCCTGCGATGCCGCACGCGAATTCGACGACCTCCTGGCCGCGGGCGATCTCGCCCATGGCATCGGAGAGCACCTTCCCGTGTTCGGCGGTGATGATCTCGGCGAGTTCGGCCTTGCGGGAGTTGAGCAGCTCCCGGAAGGCGAAGAGGATCGCGGTGCGCTTGGCCAGCGAGGTGTCGCGCCAGCCGGGGAAGGCGGCCGCGGCTGCAGCGATCGCGGCGTCCGCGGTGGCCTTGTCGGCGAGTGCGACCTCACCGGTGACCTGTCCGGTGGCCGGGTTCGTCACCTCGCCGAGGCGGGTGTCCGCCCCGAGGGTCTCGGGGCGGCCGTTGATCCAATGGGCGATGGCGGGCATGAGGGGGTTCCTTCGACGTCGACGGCAGAGGTGCGTCCTCTCATCATCGTCGCCGAGGCGGTGCGACGTCAGTGTCAGAGTGTCAGCTTCAGTGTGCTTAGATTTACACTGTGTCAATGACGATCGATGACGAACTGAGCGCGGGGCACACCGCGGTGACGGCTGAGCCCGACCAAGGCGGTGGCCTCGTCGTCGCCGATGTGCTCGGCTTCGGGGAGATCCGTTCCGGCAGCCCCGAGATCCTGTCCGGCGGCGAGCGTCTCGACCGCCCGGTCCGGTGGATCCACATCGCCGATGCGCCCGAGGTCGAACAGTTCCTCGAAGGCGGAGAGCTCGTGCTCACCACGGCGCAGACGTTCCGTCAGTCGGCACCGGCGATGGCGCAGTTCCTCGATCAGCTCGAGCACGCCGGCGCCGCCGGGGTCGTCGTCGAGCTCGTCAACGACGACTCGACGCCCGATGATGCCGCCGCCACGGTGCTCCGCGCCGCCGCTGCGGACCGGAGCCTGCCCGTCATCTGCCTGCGGCGTCGGATCAAGTTCGTCCGCATCACCGAGCTCGCGCATCGGGCGCTGCTCGGCCAGCAGCTCGGTCGTCTCGAACGCGCCCGGGAGATCCACGAGACGTACACCCAGCTCAGTCTCGAGCGGGCAGAGGTCGGGGTCATCGTCGCGCGCACGGCCGCCCTCCTCGGCGCTCCCGTCATCCTTGAGGACGTCGGCCACCGGGTGCTCGCGCATGCCGGGGACGGGTCGGAGGCCCTCGCCGCCCAGTGGAGGGATCTCGTCGTCGAGACGGGCGCCGGACGCGCGGAGACCGGTGACCGCGCGGAGTCCGGTGACCGCCTCGGTGCGAGCTCGTCGGCGCTCGCTGGTCACCTCGGTGTCGACAGGCGATGGCATTCGGTGCCCGTGGGCCTGCGCGCCCGCCGTTGGGGCCGCCTCGTCGTGCCGGGAATCACGCACGCCGCTGTGCCGGATGTCGAACAGATCGTCGAGCGCGCGGCGCAGGCGCTCACGCTCACCAGGATGGCCGAACGCGATGAGCGTGACCTCGTGCTGCAGGCGCAGAGCGGTTTCGTCCGGGAGATCCTCGATGCGCGCCACGTCGACGAGGACGAGGTGCGGGTCCGCGCGCGGTCGCTCGGCTTCGATCCGCCCGCGAGAGCCCGTCTCGTTCCGGTCGTCGTGCGCATCGACCATGACCCGGCGGCCGATCCGACGCGGATTCAGCTGTGGGAGCGCGCTGTCATCGCGGAGGTCACTGAGGCGACCGCTCAGGCCGACATTGCCGCCGTCTCCGCCCAGCTGCAGTCCGGTTCGTTCGGCCTCATCCTCGCGCTGCCCGGCCGTCGTGACGAGACGAAGGTCCTCGACCGCGTGTTCTCCGCGATGCCCGACCTCGATGTCATGTGGACCGTGGGCGTCGGACGCAGCGACGTGTCGCTCATCGCGGCCATCGGCAGGCTGCCCACCGCCGCGCAGGTCGCCGAGGTGGCCTCGACGCTCGAGGTCCGCGAGCAGCTCTTCTACCGTTCTGCCGATGTGCGGCTGCGCGGTCTGCTCGCCGTGCTCGGTGAGGACTCGCGCCTGCGGGCCTTCGCCGAGGGCGAGCTCGGGCCGCTGCTCGACGGGGATGACGAGATGCTCGATTTCCTCGACCTCGTCCTCACCCACGGAGGGAACAAGTCGGCGCTCGCGCGGGCAGGGTTCCTCTCCCGCCCCGCCCTCTACGCGCGGTTGGCGAAACTCGAGGAGCGCCTCGGCGTCTCCCTCGACGATGCCGAGTCACGGACCGCGCTCCACGTCGCCCTGCTGTGGTGGCGGATGCACGCACGGTGAAGCGCGGACGCTCGTTGACGACTCATCTCAGCGAAGCTCAGACCGTGAGGACGCGTCCGGTGATGTTGCCTTCGACGGACCTCACGAACGCGGTAGCGACCTCTTCGTCGGACACCGGCGTCATCCCGGCGAACGCATCGTGGAAGTGCGGAGAGTTGGCCAGGACGTTGGGGCTCACAGCGTTGATCCGGATGCCGCGCGGCAGCTCGGGGGCTGCTGCCATGACGAAGGACTCGATTGCCCCGTTGGCCATCGCCGCCGCAGCGGCCGTCGGGACGGACTCGCGGGACAGGACTCCGGTCGTCAGGGTGATCGATCCCCCGTCGCGCACCGTGTCGACGCCTTGGGTGACGAATTCTAGCTGCCCGAGGACCTTCGAGGTGAAGGCACTGGCGTAGTCGTCTCGCGTGAGTTCGGTGACCGGCTTGAAGGGCACGGATCCGGCTGCCACGACGATGGCGTCGACCGGTCCCACCTCGGCGAGGAACGAACGGATCGATTCCGGATCGGCTGTATCGACTCCGGGGTCAGTGGAGCGGGACGCGGCAATGACCTCATGCCCACGGGCCGCGAGTCCGGCCGCGGCGACCCCGCCGACGTGACCTCCGGCTCCGATGACGATGATCTTCACGATTGACTCTCTCTCAGTTCACGTGCGTGTCCCTCGGTCGCCGGGACCGTCGCCTCACTGGGGCGCCGGCCGACTCCCGTTGGCTGATCGCTCCAGACTAGACCCCGGCACTGACGCGACGATCCCGGCAAGCAGCAGGTCGAGGCCGGCGATGAACTGCTCACGATCATCGTGGTCGCGAAAGTCTGCGGACACGCGGTGGAGGAAGGGATGCGTCCGGTCATCCATCTGCTCCCATTCCGCGGCGCGCTTCTCCAGCCATTCGGCCTGCGACTTCCCTCCGGCCGCGGACCGTGCGTTGCGTGCCATCTGGGCAGCGACCCCGAGGACGTAGTTGAGGATCGCCGTCGCCTGGTAGAACTGCGCGTCTCGGGCCACCCCCGCCTCGTCGAGGAGGGTGCCGATGCGATCGAGGGCCGTGAGCAGACTCGGCGCCGAGGCGGCTCCGGCCAGGATCACCCCGGCCCACGGATGCGCGTCGAGCGCGTCGAAGAGGCTCACCGCGATCCCTCGAACGGCGGCGATAGGCTCCGGGGTCGGTGCCGAGCCGCCCTCGCCTGCCACTCCGGACTCGCCTGCCGAACCGGCCTCCTCCGCGGCGGCGGCGAGCACGGCATCGCACGCGAGCGCGAGCAGACCGCTGCGATCCCCGACGTGCCAGTAGATGGATCCGGGTCCCGTGTGCAGGCGCGCCGCGAGCGCCCGCACGGTCAATCCGGGCTCCCCCGCTTCATCGAGCAGGTCGATGGCGGCGGCGACGATCGCCGAGCGGGTCAGCGAATCGCTCTTCGGACGACGTCCGGACGGTCGAGAGGAATTCATACTCACCATCTTGACACAAATGGATCACCGTTCCACTGTTAGAGAATGGAACAACGATCCAATAAGCAGCGTCCACTCACCCCGCCGCCGACCTCACCGACCTCAGCTCCCAACCAGACCGCAGATCCCGATACGACTGCACATCCACGCCCGCACTCCCTGCGCGGCGCTTGGCTCGCCCTCCTCGGGCTCTCTGCCGTCTTCCTCATCGAAATGCTCGACACCTCGGTACTCAATGTTGCCCTGCCGACGATCGCGACCGACCTCTCCGCGAACGCCTCGCAGCTGCAGTGGGCGTCGGGGGCCTATGCGCTCGTCTTCGGCGGACTCATGCTCGCCTTCGGGGCCATCGCCGACCGGTTCGGTCGCCGCCGCGTCATGCTCATCGGTCTGAGCCTCTTCGGGCTCGCGAGCGCAGCGGTCGTCCTCGTCACCACCCCGATCGGGCTCATCGTCGTGCGCGTGCTCATCGGAGTCGCCGCCGCAATGACGGCCCCCGGCGCGATGGCACTGTCGTTCCGGCTCTTCGACGAGGATGCCTTGCGTGTGCGCGCCACCGCACTGATCTCCACGGTCGGCCTCGTCGGACTCGCCATCGGCCCGACGCTGGGCGGCCTTCTCCTGGCAGTCGCACCGTGGCCGGCCCTGCTGCTCATCAATGTGCCGATCGCCGTGCTCGCGCTCGTCGGGGTCCGCTTCGGCATCGCCGCCGACGATCCCACCGAACTCCATCGCGTCCCCATCGACATCCTCGGCGCGCTTCTTGGCACTGTCGCCGTCATTGCGACCCTGCTCTCGCCCACCCTGTTCGTCGACCTCGGGGCGCAGGATCCGCGGCCGTGGATCATCGCGATCGCAGCACTGCTCGGGATCGGCGCGTTCATCGTCCGCGAACGACACACCAGCCACCCACTCGTCGATCCAGCGCTCATCCGCCGACCCGCGGTCTCGCTGGGCCTGACCTATCAGGCAGCACTCGGGCTGGCCACGGCAGGACTCGGCTACACCGTGACCCTGCAGCTGCAGCTCGCGTGGGGATGGCCGCCGGCCCTGGCCGCGCTCGGCTCACTCCCCCAGGTGCTCACGATGATCCTCATCGGCCCGTTCGTCGACAAGGTCATCCGCCGCGTGGGCATGGAACGGGCCGGGCACCTCGGCGCCGGTGCTGTCGTCATGGGCCTTGTTCTCTACGCGGCCGTCGGGCACGTCCACTACGTGTGGATCGCCGTATCCCTCGTCCTCGTCGCCGCCGGCATGCGGGTGGTGATGATCGCCGCGACGATCAGCGTCATGCGGGGTCTGCCGAAGGACAGGACGTCGATCGGTGCCGCGCTCAACGACACTGCGCAGGAGATCGCCTCGGGCATCGGCATCGCCGTGACCGGCACGGTCATCGCCGCTGCCGTCGCCGGATCGCTCACCGCTTCACGGTGGACCGCGTCTCAGGCGAGCGCTTTCGAGGGCGCAGTGACGATCGGCACTTTTGCGCTCGCAGTCGGCGCAGCCGCCCTCATCGTTTGTGCGAATCTCCGTGTCGCGCGAACAGCGCAGACGAGCACCCCCGAGCACGATACCCCTGAGCAGGAGACCGACAGGGCCCGTGCGGGTTCGCAGCCTGAGGAGCCAGCGGAACGATGACGTGAGACATCGACTGAACGATGACGTGAGACATCAGGTGAAGAACCGGAACGATGTCGTGAGACATACCCGGGTCAGAAAAGAGAAATGTGCCGCGACATCGAGTGAACGATGTCGCGACACATCACAGCGCGGAGCCGGTGGGATTTGAACCCACGGTCCCCAGTTCAAGGGACTTCACCTTAGCAGGGTGACGCTTTCGGCCGCTCAGCCACGACTCCAGATTTCGGCCCGAGATCTCGCGCATTCCGCGAACCTCGGCACCACAGTTCAGACTGCGAGCACCAGCCTATGCGAAAGGAAGCTCCGAGAGCAAAGTTCGCGCGCACGGAGTGGCCTTGATCATACGAGCTGACCTCAGATCGCCCGAGATGCCGCACGTTGAGGCAGTTTCCCAGGTCATCGCTGATCCGAATACCAGCATTCATCAATGTACCGGCGTAAAATCATAGTGATGTGACCCGTGATCTGCGCTTCGACACGCCCCATTCGTTCGCACATCGCTGGGTACGTCTGCGCCGCTGACCAGGCGTCAAGGGCCCGAGATGCGACGTACGAGAAGAGCAACAAGGAGTAGAGAACTTGCCAGAGTTTCCCCCTGACAAGAGAGGACCTCAGGGGAGCGACCCTGATTCCTCCTCCGCCGGTCGCCGTCTCCGTGCCTCGTCCCGTCCCCGTTTCCGCGGTGAAGCCGCCGCCAGCTCGACCGAGAATTCCGGTTCCGCTCCGTCGCCGAACACCCCAGCCTCTCCCCCACAGCCTCCGTCCGCTGCGCACAAGGACGCTCCGAACCTCTCGCTCAATCAGTCGCGACGCAGCAACTCCCCCGCAGATGTCCCCTCCTCCGGCCGCGCCGACGACTCCCGCGGCCGCAGCTCCGAGACACGCGGCAACAATCGCGGGACCGACCGCCACAGCTCAGAATCCCCGCGGAACTCCGACCATCGCGGCGACTCGAAGGCGCCGACCCCGCGCCCCGTCGCCCCTCGCACACGGCGTGAAGCACGGATGCTGCGCGCCGCCGCGGCAAGCGGCGCCAGCGCCGCCGGTGTCGCCGCAGCCGCCCAGCAGACTCCCACCGACCAGCAGTCCCCCGCAGCACACCAGCCGCCTGCCGGTCAGGAGCACTCTTCCGCGCAAGATCAGGCGCACCGCGCCGCCGGCGACGATGACCGTCGCCGCACGGACAGCGACCGCCGCCGCACCGGCGCTGGCGCTGCCGCAGCCGCAGCAGCCGGATCAGTCGGCAGTCCTCGATCACACGCCGCCACCGCCTCGGCGTCGGCACCGAACGCGAACGCCGCGGCCGACGACGCCCAGTCAGGGGACGCGTCCCCGGCCACCCGCGGACCGGCACGGGCCCGCCGTCATTCCTCCCGCCTCGGCGAGGGATTCCCCTCACTCGTCGGATGGACCTCGCTGAGCACGCTCCTGCCCGGTGTCGGCCTGCTGCGGACGAAGTTCCGGCCGCTCGGCCTCATCGTCTTCGGCGGTTTCGTCCTCACGATCCTCGTCGCGATCGGCTACCTCCTCATCAAGGGACCCGTCCACGCGGTCGCCACGATCATCGCCACCCCGACGCTGCTCAACGTCCTCGCGATCGGCGCGGTCCTCGTCGGTCTCATCTGGATCGTCGTCATCGTCATCTCCCACCTCGGCCTGCGCAAGGGCCACCGGTATGCGCCGTGGCAGAACCGGATGTCCGGCCTCCTCGTCGTCTCCCTCGTCCTCATCATCGGCATTCCCTTCGGCATCGGCTCCGTCTACGCCCGCGTCCAGGCCGACACGATCGCCAGCCTCTTCGGCGCGAGCACCGGCAGGACCCTCGACGCGCAGGAGCTGTGGAAGGACAAGCCGTTCATCAACGTCTTCCTCATCGGCCGCGACAACGGCGACGACCGCACCGGCACCCGCCCGGACACGATGCTCGTCGCCTCGATCGACACGAAGACCGGCAACGCCGCGCTCATCTCCGTGCCCCGCAACCTCGCGTTCCCGATCTTCCCCGCGGACAGCCCCGAAGCCCAGGCCTGGCCCGACGGGTTCCGCCCCACCGGCGACTCCTCCGTCGACCTCATCAACGCCGTCTGGCAGTGGGGCGAGGAGAACCCCGACGCTGTCGGCGAGACGAACGGCCTCGAACCCGGCATGACGGCGACGATGGCCGCCGTCGAAGGCTCGCTGGGCCTCAACCTCGACTACTGGGCCTCGGTCGACATGGCCGGCTTCGAAGACGTCGTCGACGCGATCGGCGGAGTCAACATCGACGTCGAACGCCCCATCCCGATGGGCGGCGGCAAATCGATGTCGGGCGTGCCGAACAAGGTCTTCGGCTGGATCGATCCGGGCCCGCAGAACCTCAAGGGCAAGAAGGCCCTCTGGTACGTCCGCTCCCGCGAAGGCAGCGACAACTACGACCGCATGTGCCGTCAGCAGCGGATGCTCAAGACGACCCTCGAGCAGATCGACCCGCAGGAACTCGCCGCGGCCTACCCGAAGCTCGCCGGGTCGGCGACGAAGAGCATCGCGACGTCGATCCCGCAGAACGAGATCCCCGCGTTCATCGAACTCGCCGTCGCGATGCAGAAGGGCGACGTCACCACCGTCCAGATCAACAACGACGTCACCCCCACCTACGACCCGGACTTCGACGTCCTCCACCAGTGGATCCAGGGCGAGATCCAGGGTGCCTCCGACGGCACCGAGACCCCGCAGCCGACGAACGATCCCTCGCAGAACAACGGCTCCGACGCCGGCGAGGACACCACCGATTCCGGGACCACCGACGACTCCCAGGACACGGAGGCCGGCACCGAGGCGCCCGCCGGCGACGGCGCGACCGCCGAGCCCACCCCGGAGACCGTGCCGGGCGAACCGAACGCGGCCGGCATGTGCTACCCGCAGGACTACCAGCCGGGCGACCCGTGGCCCGGCTACCCCGGCCCCGGCGCCGGCACGCAGGAGTGACCGCCGACAGCACGGTCGCGATCATCGGAGTCGGCCCCCGCGGGCTGAGCGTCCTCGAGCGGATCGTCGCCCTCGCCGCAGCCCGCTGGCCCGACTCCCGCGACCCCATCGCCGTCCACCTCATCGACCCGTACCCGCCCGGCGCGGGCATCGTGTGGCGCACCGACCAGCCGACGAGTCTGCTGATGAACACGACGATCGGTGAGCAGACGATCTTCCCCGATGCCAGCTGCTCCTTCCTCGCCGAGGCAGCGGCCGGGTCCGCTGACGACGTCCCCGATCTCGCCGAGGTGGGGGCCACGTCCGCTGCCAGCGCCCCCGATCCCGCCGAGGTGGGGGCCTCGTCCGCGACGGGCGACGCTGCCGAATCCTTCCCCATCGGCCCGACGATGGCGCAGTGGTACCGGGCCCGCGGGGGCACCGAGCCCGTCGACTCGACCTTCCCGAGCCGCACCCTCTACGGCGAGTACCTGCGCGACGCCTACGAGCGGATCCGCGCCGCTGCCCCCGATTTCATCGAGATCATCGAGCACCGCACCACGGTCGAGTCCGTCATCGACCTGCCCGCGGTCGACCTCCCCGGCGACGACTCGGCGGCGGCCGCTCCCCCGCAGCTCGTGCGCTGCGAGGACGGGACGACGATCATCGCCTCGGCGGTCGTCCTCGCCGTCGGCCACATCCCGAGCGCCCAAGCCGACGAACGCGCCCGCCTCGCCGCCTTCGCCCAGCGCAACGGGGGACTCTACATCCCCCAGAGCCTGCCTGCCGAGGCGCCGCTGACCGAGGTGCCCGCCGGCGCCCGCGTCATCGTCCGCGGCATGGGACTCAACTACTTCGACGTCCAGACCCTGCTGACGATCGAGCGGGGCGGACGGTTCACCGCCGACGAGGACGGTGCCGGCGCGCTCAGCTACACCCCGAGCGGGGAGGAACCCCTGCTCTTCCTCGGCTCCCGCCGCGGCATCCCCTACCGCAGCAAGCCGATCAGCCCCGACCATCCGCGCACCACGTGGCCGCTGCGCTACTTCACACGGGACAACGTCGCCCAGCTCGCCGGCCTCGACGACCTCGGGGGCGAGGCCAGGGCCGCCGCGCGCTTCAACGATCAGCTGTGGCCGCTCATCCTCGCCGACCTCCGCTTCGCGTACTACCGGACGCTGGCGCGCACCGCTCCCGACGCCTTCGCCGACGACCCCGGGCGTCTGCGCGAAGCGATCGCCGAGGCGGTCTCCCGCCACCTCACGCGCCGCACCTGGCAGGAGACCCACCCCGATGCCGATGACTCCGCCGAGTCCTCCCGCTCCGGACGCGTCACCCGCGAGGCCTTCGCGTGGGCCGAGATCGAAGAGGAGCTCGTCCCCGACCCGGCGCACCGGCTCTCCCTCCACGACCTCCTCGACCCCCTCGAGGACAAGGAGTTCGCCGGCCGCGAACCGGGCACCGAATCCTCGCTCCACGACTGGATGCTCGACTTCCTCCGCACCGACCTCCGGGATTCCCTCGCCGGTCCCCACGGCAGCCCCGTCAAGTCGCTCTTCATGGTGCTCTGGCAGGCGCGGCTCCTCCTCAAGGAGCTCATCGCCGAGGGCCACATCGACCCGGTGAGCACGGACATGGAGATCCGCGGCTGGTTCGAGAACTTCGTGTCCGGGATCTGCGACGGTCCCCCGCCGAGGCGGATCGCCGAACTCATCGCGCTCGCCGATGCCGGCATCGTCCGCTTCATCGGCCCCGACATGCACATCGCGGAGAACGATCCGACCGCCGAGGCTGCCGACGCCGGGGCCCCGGCCGGACCGGACCCCGCGGTCACCGATCCGCTGCCGCAGATCTTCACCGTCACCTCGGCGCGGGTGACGGGCGCTCTCACCGGCAGCGTCGTCATCGATGCGGCCTCACCGACGAACTCCGTGGCCCTGGCCTCCGACGTCCTCATCCACGGCATGGTCGACCGAGGTCAGCTCACCTCGGCGCGTCTGACCTTGGACGACGGTCGTGAGAAGCGGTTGAGCGGGCTCGCGGTGACGCCGCGCCCCTACCGCACGATCGACGCGTTCGGCACGGTCCATCCGCGCCGCTTCGCCCTGTCGATCCAGCTCTCCGCGGTGCAGTGGGGGCTGGCGATCGCCGCGAACCCGGACACGGACGCCGCGACCCTGTGCGACTCGCACGCCGCCGCCGAGGCGATCCTCGACCTCATCTGAGACTGGGCCGCGCGCACGGCAGGCACACGCCGCCGGCAGAGCTGCGCTGGGCTTGTGCGCCCGTTGCCGCGCGCCCGGTCCGCTCTCGATCAAGCGGCAGTGCGGATGCGGTCGCGTGCACGCCCCGCTATCCGTGCTGCCCCTTGATCGAGGCCTGGCGCGACTCTCGCGTCCCCGCTATCCGGGCTACCCCTTGATCGAGGACCGACTTGATCGAGGCGACCAGCGACCGACGCCGCGCTACGCCATCGCCAGGGCTTCCTCCGGCTTCGTCGTCCGGGCCCGGACGATCGCGAGCAGCGACATGACGAGTCCGATGACCGCCCACGCGAGCAGTCCGCCGTAGGCGGCGCCGAGGCCGCTCGTGCCCGCCGCGATGGCTGAGAACCCGTTCATCGCCGGGGTCAGCGGCAGCAGCGGGGCGACGAACTGGAAGAACTCGGGCACAGCCCCGATCGTGCGCCCGGCGACGGCGAGGACGACGGCGATGACCGAGAGGAATCGGCCGACCCCGCCGAACCACGCCACGAGCGCGAAGTTGAGCACCATGAACACGAGCGCGGAGACGAACGTGAGCACGGCGATGTCGAAGCCCTGGATCGCGTCGATGTCCATGACGGTGACGGCGAGGATCGCGAGGACGAGCGCCTGGACGAGTCCGACGGCGAGCCCCGGGACGAGACCGCGCAGCCACACCGACACCGACGACCGGGTCGAGAGCAGGGTCGAGGAGGGGATCGGCTTGAGCACCGTGTACGTGACGAGTCCCCCGACCCAGAGCGCGAGCATGATGAGCAGGGCGATCGTCGATCCGGTGAGGAGGTTCGCGACCGAATCCGTGTTCGGGGCCTCGATGTTCGCCGAGGCGACCCGGGAGAGCTTGTCCCGGTCCGGTGCCGAGTACGACGGCACCTCGTCCGCGCCGTCCTGCACGCCGTCGGCGAACTGTCCGACGCCGTCGGTGTACTCCTCGGAGCCGTCGGCGAGCTGGCCGAGCCCGTCGGCGAGGTCGGTCGAGCCCGTCGCCGCCTGTGAGACCCCCGTCGTGTACTGGTCGAGGCCGGTCGACAGCTGGCCTGCGCCGTCGGAGAGCTGACTCGCGCCGTCGGAGAGCTGGCTGGCGCCGTCGGCGGACTGCGCGATGCCGTCGGTGAGCGCCGGCATGCCATCGGCGAGCTGCTGGCTGCCGTCAGCGACCTGGGAGGCGCCGTCGGACAGCTGTGAGCTGCCATCGGCGAGTTCCGAGGCGCCGTCGCGCAGACCCTGCGAGGCTTCGAGCAGCTGCGGGGCGTTGTCGGCGATGTCCTGCATGCCGTCGGCGAGGTCACCGAGACCGTCTTCGAGTCCCTTGACGAACTCGCTCATCCCGGAACTGAGATCATCAGCTCCCGTCGCCAGCGTCGCTGCCCCGCCGAGGAGGGACTGCTCATCATCGGTCGAGCCGAGTCCCTCGACGGCCGAGTTCAGCCCACCCGAGGTGCCGGCGAGCAGACCCTGGGCATACGCCTGCTCCGCGCCCTGGCACGCAGGCTCCGGGGTGCCGGCAGGGCAGAGCTGGGCCCGGATCTGGTCGGCCTGACCGCTCGTGAGCAGACCGGCGCTGACCAGCGAGTCGAGACCGGTGACCGTGCCGCTCTGGGCGAGTTGGTCCGCGTCGTCGGCGCCGGACTGCAGGCCGTCCCGATACTCGCCGAGGCCGTCGGACAGACCGTTGGCCCCTTCGGCGACGCCCTGCGCTCCCTTGTCGAG
Organism: Brevibacterium sp. NPDC056726; assembly: GCF_042790515.1. Lineage (NCBI taxonomy): Bacteria > Bacillati > Actinomycetota > Actinomycetes > Micrococcales > Brevibacteriaceae > Brevibacterium > Brevibacterium sp. NPDC056726. The sequence goes on from NZ_JBHTYZ010000001.1 coordinate 547,472, forward strand.
CTCCTGCCCACCGGAGATGAGGTCGTCGAGTCCGCCCTGACCGGAACCGCTGCCCGAGTCCCCTGACAGGCCCCGGATGATCTCGTCGATCGACGTCGTGTACTCGTCGACGCCCCCGGACAGCTGGCCGGCACCGTCGGAGAGGTCGCTCGCCCCGGTGGAGAGGTCGCCCGCGCCGTCGGCGAGCTGCTGCGTGTCATCGGGCAGGCTCGCCGTCTCGTCGCGCATCGTGCCGAGCCCGGTCGAGAGCTCCCCGGCCCCGGTGGCGAGCTCACCCGCGCCCGAGGCGAGGTCGCCGGCTCCCGTGCTCAGCTCCCCGCCGGCGCTGTCGAGCTCTTGCATGCCGCCGGCGAGCTCACCGGCACCGTCGGCGGACTGCCGGGTGCCCTCGGAGAGCTGCTGGGCGCCGTCGTCGAGTTCGCCGGCGGCGTCGCCGAGCTTGCGCATCTGCGTGCCCATGTCGTTGAACCCGACGTAGATGTTGTCGAGGTAGGTCTCCGTCATCTCCGTGTTGAACGTCGTGCGCGCCACCTCGGCGACGGAGCGGGAGAGGAGCTGGTCCGAGGCCGGTGCGACGCCGGAGACGTCGATGTCGAGCTGCGTCTGCGTCGCGGTGTCGGCGTCGGAGACCGAGGTGACCGCCCGCGAGAAGCCGGCGGGGATCGTCAGCCGCGCCGCGTACGTCCCGTCGGCCAGCCCCTTCTCCGCGTCCTCCTCGTCGGTGATGACCCAGTCGACGTTGTTGTCCTTCTCCCCGACGAGCCCACTGGTGAGCTCCCGTCCGATGGGCACGGTCTGACCGTCCACCTCGGCGCCCTCATCGTTGTTGACGATGGCGGCCTCGATCGTGTCGAGCCGGTCCCCGCTCTTCCAGGTGGCGAGGATGAAGCCGGCGGCCACGATGATGGGGATGAGGACGAGACCTGCGAAGGACACCCAGGTCACGGGCTTCTTGGAGTTCGCTCGCTCGAGTCTCACGACTGTACGCCTTCCGTGTGGTTCGTCGCGGCGGCGCCGGTGCGCGCGCCGATGCTGTCGGTGCCCTCGGGTTCTCCCGCGGCGGGACTTCCCGCGGCGGGGTCGATCGTCGCCTGGTCGAGGTCGAGGTGGAGGTAGTCGGCGTGGGGCGGGAGGATCCCGCGCACATCCCCGCTCGGCAGGGCGAGGACGACGGCCGTGCCCTCGGCGGTGAGCTCGGGCAGCGCATCGGCGAGGTACCGGCCCTCGCTGCGGGTCAGCGCCTCGGCGCCGTCGATGACTAGCAGGGCGGGGGCATCCCGGCGGAGGCGGGCGATCTCCGGCACTCCCGGGGGCGGGGTCCCTCCCTCGCCGAGGTCGTAGAACGGGACCGTGCGCCTGACCTTGCCCGCGTGCTCGGGCAGGACCATTGCGCCGATCTTCATCTCCCCGGCCGTGAGCGGGACGCGACCGGTCATCGCGAGCAGGAGCGCGGTGCGGTCGGTGCCGCTGACGACGAGCGTCTGGCCCGGCAGAAGGGAGACGTCGACGTGGGAGAAGCCGCGCCCGTGGGCGCTCACTCCGACGCCGCGGCCGAAGACGCGGTAGGGCGAGTTCGGTTCGGGCCAGTCGCGCAGGGCCACCTCGTGGGCTAGTCCCTCCCCTTCGACGTCGAGGCGGGGCAGGATCGCATCGAGCCATTTCGGCAGCCACCACGCCTTGTCGCCGAGGAGCTGCATGATCGCCGGCACGAGCGACATCCGGACGAGGAACGCGTCGACGAAGATGCCGGCGGCCAGCGCCAGCGCGATCGATTTGATGATCGGCTCCCCGGCGGGCACGAACGCCGCGAACACGGAGAACATGATGACCGCGGCCGCGGAGACGACGCGGGCGGAGGAGAGGAACCCGGAGCGGATCGCCTGCCGGGCGCTTGCCCCGTGGACGTAGGCCTCCCGCATCCCGGAGACGAGGAAGACCTCGTAGTCCATCGCGAGCCCGAAGAGGATGCCCATGAGGATGATCGGGAGGAAGCTGATGACCGGTCCGGTCTGGTCGATGCCGAGGGGTTGGGCGAAGAGTCCGTCGTGGAAGACGAGGACGACGGAGCCGAACGACGCGAAGACGGACAGGAGGAAGCCGCCGGTGGCCTTGAGCGGCACGGCGATCGAGCGGAAGACGATCGTGAGGAGGATGATCGAGAGGCCGACGACGAAGATCCCGAAGGGCACGAGCGCCTTGCCGAGCTGATCGGAGACGTCGATCTGGATGGCCGTGGCACCGGTGACGGCGGTGTCGAAGCCGTAGTCGTCCTCGATCTGCGTGCTCAGCTCGCGCAGCCGGTTGACGGTGTCGAGGGTGGCGGGGTCATCCGAGCTCGTCGTCGGGATGATCTGGAAGAGCGCGGTCGTCGCGTCCCGGTTCGGGGTCGCGAGCACGACCTGTTCGACGCCGGGGACGTCGGCGATGCGGGCCTCGATGTCGTCGACGTCGCCGAGCGGATCATCGGAGGTGACGATCTCGCTCGTCATGACGAGCGGACCGTTGTACCCGGGACCGAAGTGCTCGTCGATGAGGTCGTACGTCGTCCGGGCCGGTGTCCCCTCCTCCTGCTGACCGGCCGTGGGCAGGGACAGCTGCAGCTGGGTGGCGGGGATCGCGAAGAGGCTCAGACCGCCGACGATGACGACGATCGTGAGGATCGGGAGCTTCGTCACCGCGGTCAGCCAGCCGGAGTAGAAGCGGTCCATGAACGTCTGCGGATAGGGTTCGCCCGCCTCGGCGAGGACGGTCTTGTCCGTGGACGCATCGCGCCCCTCGGCCTCCGCCCGGGCCATGGCCCGACGGTAGCGGCGGGAGGGCTTCGGGGTGATCTTCGCCTTCGCGAACCCGAGCAGGGCGGGCACCATCGTCAGGGAGATCATCACGGCGACCGCGACGGACCCCGAGGCGCCGATGCCCATGACGGTGAGGAACGGGATGCCCGCCAGCGAGAGGCCGAGCAGGGCGATCATCACGGTGATGCCGGCGAAGACGACGGCCGATCCCGCCGTCGCCACTGCCCGCCCGGCGGCTTCGATGGGTTCGTGGCCCTCGGCCAGCAGCGCTCTGGCGCGGGAGACGATGAAGAGCGCGTAGTCGATGCCGACGGCGAGGCCGAGCATGAGGGCGAGCATGATCGATGAGGAGTTGATCGCCCCGAACGCCGTCGCCCCGACGACGAGGAGGACGGAGATCGCCACGCCGATGAGCGCCGTGATGAGCGGCATGCCGGCGGCGCGGAACGATCCGAGGGTGAGGAGGAGGACGACGAAGGCGATGATGACGCCGATCCCCTCGACCCAGGAGACGTGGACGCCGGTGATCTGGAAGAGCTCACCGCCTGCGTCGACCTCGGCGTCGGGCAAGTCCGCGCGGATTCCATCGAGCGCGGCGACGAGTTCATCGGCGGCCGCGGGTCCTCCGACCTCCTGGAGGCTGCCGTCGTATTGGACGGAGATCATCGCCGCCTGCGCGTCGTCGCTGATCGCGCCCTCGACCATATCGTCGAACGGTGAGGTCACGGCGTCGACGTTGGGCAGCTCGCCGAGGTCGTCGACGGCCTGCTCGATCCCGTCCCGGTAGTCGGGGTCGGTGACGGACTGTCCGTCGGGGGCGACGACGATGACCGACGCCGAGGTGCCGGCCGCCTCGGGGAAGGTCGCCTTCATCGCGTCGAGGGCGACCTGCGCCTCCGAGCCCGGGAGCGTGAAGTCGTCATCGAAGTCCTCGGCGAAGGCGGCGACGCCGGCGGCGACGAGGCCGAGGATGACCAGCCAGAGAGCGATGAAGCGCACCGGCTGGCGGAAGGCCCGGCGCCCGAGGGCGTAGAGAAATGTCGACACGAAGACCTCGATACAAAAGTGTATTGGATACAGTCATGTATTCTTGTGGACAACGCCTCTCGAGCGCAAATCAGTATGAGAGAATCGTGTGATTTCCCATGGGATGCCCAGTTTCGGCCGGGCCGTCCCGGCCGGGAGGCGGACCAGCCGGGTGACGAGAGACGGGCGAGACTGACACGCGATGAACACCGAGAACCTCAGCGACCGCAGGCGACGGACCCGGTCCACCCTCGTCGAGGCCGGCGTCTCCGTGTTCGCGGTCAAGGGCATCGAAGGAGCGTCGATCGAGGAGATCTGCGAAGCCGGCGGCCTGACCCGCGGCGCGTTCTACTCGAACTTCTCCAGCCGCGACGACCTCGTCCTCGCGACCCTCGAGATCCGTGCCGCCGAGACCCTCGACCGCCTCGATGCGACGATCCAGCGGTGGAAGGAGCAGCTCGACGACACCGACGCCGCGGAGATCAGGCCGCTGCTCACGCAGTTCGTCGAGGAGATCTTCACCGAGAAGCTCCACACCGTCGCCGATGCGATCGCCGAACAGGAGGTCGAGCTCTACTGCCTGCGGGTCCCGGAGCTCTACGCGCGCTATCAGGAGATCGACGCCGGTCGCCGGGAGAGGCTCGCCCGGCTCGTGCGCACGGCGATCGAGAACGTCGGCGCGGTGCCGACGATCCCGCTCGACAGCCTGCTGACGATCCTCATCTCCCTCTTCACCCACCTCTCGCTGCAGTCCGCCGCCGGACGCGAACTGCGCGACCCCGTCGACATCGACCCGGGCCTCATCGTCGAGGTTCTCCTCCGGTTCCTCGATTTCACCGACTGCGCGACCCCTGAGGCCTGAGCTCCAGCGGCTAAGGTGGAGGGCGTGACTGAACTTCAGCGTGAATACACGGCCTTCATCAACAACATGGACGTCCGCCTCGGCGCGTTCGTGCTCGCGGACCTCCCTCAGTCCGTCGAACAGGAGGACGGCACCCAGGCGCCCTTCCGCAAGGACATGAGCCCGGAGTCCCTGCCTCTCATCGAGCACTTCGTGCTCTCCCGGTTCGCGAACCCCGACGAGGTCGTCTCCCCCGACAACCACCGCTTCGTCGAAGGGCTCATCCGCTACCTCGGCGAGACGTATCTGCGCGCCATCGGCGGGGCGTGGGACCACGATGAGACGACGGGCAACGGGATGCCGTTCATCCGCCCCGACAATGCCGACGGGCCGACCAAGGGCGAGCCGATCCCCCTCGTCGCCGTCGTCCTCACCGCCGTCGACCAGCGCACCGGCGGGATCTTCACTGCCGTGCTCGACCGTGCCCGCCAGGAGCTCGGCGGCGACGGCAGCCCGCGGCGGACCTCGACGGGTCTGTCGATCGGGATGCTCACGTCCGAGAACTCCTCCGAGGAGGAGGTCGAGTTCCTCTCCCGCTTCCTCGGCACCGTCGAGCCGGGCATCGCCTCGTGGACGAAGGAACAGGCCGACCCGCAGTCGTGGGCCCTCGACCGCGACAGTCTCATCCGGCTCGGCAAGCAGCTGAACGTCCGATACGACTCCCGCGACGAGATGATGGCCGACGACGAGATCGCCTTCGTCGGCGGGGCGATGCGCTTCATCGGCGAGACGATCCGGCGCATCGGGCTCGGGCAGTGGCGCTACGGGGCCGAGCTCGAAGCCGACGACCCCCGCAGCCAGCAGCCGTTCATCCGCTTCGTCATCGGCGACCAGAACCTCGACATCGTCCCGTGGAAGCTCGCCCAGGCCGCCCTGGACGACCCCGAGGCGATCGCGAAGGGCCTCGACACGATCATCGAGATGCGCACCGAGGAGGCGGAGAAGTCCGCCGAATGAGGTGACGGCCCGCGCTCGTCAGGCCCCGGGGCGGGTTTGCGCGTGTTGAACGCGGATTTGCGCCAGTTGAACCTGAGATGGCCACGACCGGTACTGGCCATCTCAGATTCAGCTGGCGCAAACTCGTCAGGCCCCGGAGCGGCCGGCGCCGGGTCAGAGCTGGAAGCGGCGGTTGCCGTGGAGGCCGTCGGCCGGTGACCCGGGTGCGAGCTCGATCGTCTTCGCACCCGGGTCGATCTGCACCGTGACGAGGGTCGCCGGCCGATCCCCGTAGGCGGCCCCGGGCTCCGGTGTGCAGCTCACCGGCGGATCCCCCGGCCCCGAGGTGAGGAGGGCGACGAGGTCGGCCGTCGTCTCCGGCGGGTTCCCCGCGGCGATTGCGGCAGCGGTGCGGGCGGCGAGGAAGTCGTAGCGCGGCCGTGAGCTCGAGTCCGCGCGCAGCTCCATCGCTCCGGTCTGCAGGTCGGGGTGGAGGAAGTGGTTCGTGTGGAGGAGGACGTCGGCCTCGGCGAGCGCCGCCTCGGTGTCGGCAGGCCTCGCGTCGCCGGTCCCCGCGGGGTCCCCGGGGCGGAGTTCGCGCTTGGCCTCCCCGGCGATCTCGACCTGGACGGCCGCCTCGGCGGTGACGACGGTGATGACCGACGACGATGAGGTCGGGGCGGAGCGGATGATCTCCACCGCCTCGGTGAGGGTGTGCGCGGTCGAGAGCACCCGGTCGAGGACGGCGTGGACGGGCACTCCCCCGGCCCGGTCGTCCGCGTGCTTGAGGATGTTGAGGTGGACGCCGACGCCGGCTTCATTGAGGCCGATCTTGCCGAGCATCCCGTACTCGGCGATGCCGACGTGGCGCAGCTGGCCGGGCACGGCCCCGACGTCGCCGATGTGCCACAGCGTCGAGAAGTCGGCGAGCCAGTCCCAGGTCTGCGCCGAGACCGTCGCCCCCGGCACGACCCGGGTCACCGTCGAGCACTCGGTGGGGGCCGCCTTGGCGAGCGTCATGATCTCCGTGCGGGCGATGACCTCCATGATCTCGGTGACGGTGCGCCCGGAGCCCTCGGCGACCGCGGAGATCTCAGCGGCGGCCTCCGGTGCCCACGCCTGCAGGCGCGCATAGCTGTCGTCGGCGGCATGGCGGGCGTCGACCTCGGTGATGCCGAGGTGGGCGAAGTACCGCTGGTAGCCGGCGATCGCCGCGCCGATCCCGGTGCGCAGTTCGCGGCCGCGCTGCAGCCCGCGCTGGATGTGGTCTCCGGCGCGGGAGACGAAGACCTCCGGACGCACCGCGGCGGCGGGCACGAAGTCCGCCGTCATCCGCGCATCGGGCTCGACTGCATGCCCCGGGGCATCGTGGGACTCGGTCGCCGACTGCGCGGCATCGGCGGGTCGCTGTGTCGTCACGGGAGGCTCCTCCGTTCGGGTTGCCGGTCATCTTCGCGCATCGCGGGAGCAGGTGACCCACGTGCCCACATCGCGGTCTGTTCGCGCTCACGCCGAGGCGGTGGGCAGTGAGGCGCTGCGGTGCCGGTCCGCACGGTCACCGGGAAAACGGTGCCGGCGGGTCCTTCCTCACCGATTCCCGACGAGGGAGCCCGTGCCGACGTCGAGGTCGAGGTAGTGCATGTGCGCGGCGGTCTCGGCGAGCGCGGCGAAGAGGTTGAAGTGGTGGAGCTGGTCGAATCCGCGGGCCCAGTGCAGGCCCTGGGCGATCGAGTAGACGGAATGGTCGTCGGTCTCGCTCATCCGTGCGTCGATCTCGGCGAGGCGCTCGCGGTGGTGCTCGACGAGCTCCCGCTGGCGCTCGTGGAGGCCGCGGAACCGGAAGCCGTGCGCGGGCAGGACGGCGATGTCGGCAGCGAGCGTGCCCATCTTCTCGAGCGATCCGAGATAGTCGCCGAGGCTGTGCGTGATCGAGCCGCTGTCGAGGCCGATGTTCGGCGTGATCGTCGGCAGGACGTGGTCGCCGGAGAAGAGGAGTTCGCCTTCGCGGACGAAGGCCGTGTGCCCGTAGGTGTGGCCGGGGGTCCACAGGGCGTCGAGGCGTCCGGTCTCGAGCGGCAGGGTCGCTCCGTCCTCGAGGATGCGCAGCGTGTCCGGCAGCTGCGCGAGTTGGAGGGCGAAGGGATCGCGCTCGCGTCCGGGTCCGTCCTCGCGCTTCGCCGGCCTGCTGACCTGGAGGGATTCGACCTCGTGCCAGCGCTCCTCGGGCACCCCGTAGGCGCGGGCGATGTTGAGGTTCGGATCGGTGCCCGTGCCGAGGTCGACGGCCCGTGAGGCGAAGCGCTTGACCGCGCGCAGGTCCTCGCCGTGGAGTGCCACCCACATCGCCGGGTTCTCCTTGATGAGCGCGGGGACGAGTCCGATGTGGTCGCGGTGGTAGTGGGTGATCGCGACGCCGTGGATGTCGCGCACGGCGAAGCCGAGGTCGGCCAGCGCCGAGGTGAGCGCGAGGTACTGGTCCCACCCGTCCCAGCCCGGGTCGATGAGGACGACGCCGTCGCCGTCGGCGAGCGCGTAGCAGAACGTGTAGACGAGCGGGTTGTTCGGAATCGGCACCGGGATCGCCCACACTCCGTCGGCGGTCTGCTCGACCGGTGGGAGGACCCTGTCCTGCCACGCGCGGGACTGTTGGGGGCTGAGCGTTTCGATCGGCATCGGTGCGGGTCTCTCCTCGTCGAGCAACGGTGATGGCGGTGAGTTCCTCCGCCCAACCTACTCCCAAACCCGGAAAACTGAAAGATCGTTCGACAATTGATTGCACCACTGACCTTGTGATCACTCAAGCCGCATCAGACGCAACGGATTTCGCACACCTCAAGCGCCGCCTCGGCGAGGTGGTCTTCTCTATCCGTGGTCACGATTTCGCTTTTCGTTGAAGTGCATTACCATCGGCATGGCGCAGGTCACATCTGCGCCCGCGTGGGGACGCTGCTCAGCGCCGCTCACGGCAAGACTCATCGGGGAGGATTGATATGGCGGCATCAGGATCGCTCAAACGGAACCTGGGACTGTGGTCCATCGTCGGGCTCGGGCTCGGGTACATGACGCCGACGGTCGTCTTCGACACGTTCGGGATCGTCTCGGACGAGACGAACGGGGCGGTGCCGGCGGCCTATCTCACCGCGCTCGTCGTCATGGTGTTCACGGCGTTCAGCTACGGGAAGATGGTCCGGGTCTTCCCCACGGCGGGCTCGGCGTACACGTACACGCGCGAGACCATGACACCGGGGCTCGGGTTCCTCGTCGGGTGGACCTCGCTCATGGACTACCTCCTGCTGCCGATGGTCAACTGCCTCATCATCCGCCTCTACATGGAATCGATGGTGCCCGACGCACCGCCGTGGATCTGGGTCGTCGCCTACACGGTCATCATGACCGGCATCGTCCTGTCGTCGATGCGGGGCACGGCGAACATCAACGCGATCCTCCTCATCTTCTCCCTCGTCCTCATGGTCACCTACTGTGCGCTCGCGATCGCCCAGCTCAATGCCGGTGAGGGCGCGGGCACGGTCTTCAGCCCCGAGCCGTTCATCCACGACGGGGTCGAGTTCACCGCGGTGCTCACCGGGGCGACGGTCGTGTGCTTCTCCTTCATCGGCTTCGATGCGGTGACGATGTATACGAACGAGGCCAAGCACGTCAATCTCATGCCCAAGGCGATCCTCATCACCGTGCTCGCCGGCGGCGGCATCTTCCTCATCGCGAGCTACATCACGCAGCTGCTCTACCCGGACAACTCGCAGTTCACGATCGTCGACGATCCGCTGCCGGAGATCGGGCTGCTCACCGGCGGGCCGCTGTTCCAGCTCTTCTTCGTCGCCGCCGCGTTCGCGGCGACCGTGGCCTCGGGGCTCGCCTCGCACGCCTCGGTGTCGCGCATGCTGCTCGTCATGGGACGCAACGGGGTGCTGCCGCGCAAGGCGTTCGGCTACATCAACCCGAAGACGCACACGCCGGTGTTCAACATCGTCCTCGTCGGCCTCGTGTGCCTCTTCGCGATGTCATTCAGCCTCGAGTTCATCTCCGCGCTCATCAACTTCGGGGCGCTCATCGCGTTCACCTTCGTCAACCTCACGGTCATCGCCCACTACGCGTTCCGCACCCGTCAGGTCGTCGACGCCAAGTCGGCGTTCAGCTACGTCGTCATGCCCGCCATCGGGGCGATCCTCACGGGAGTGCTCTGGGTGAGCCTGCATGAGACGGCGCTCATCGGCGGGCTCGTGTGGTTGGCCGTCGGCGTCGTCTACCTCGCGGTCCTCACGCGCGGCTTCAAGCGCACGGTCCGCAGCTTCGACGATCCCGAGGCCGACGCCGACATGTCGGAGCCCGAGGTTCCGGAGGACGGTGCGGCAGCGGACGCGGGAACCGGCTCGGGGCCTGGTGCGGGGTCTGCTCAGCCCGGGAAGACGGCCGACTGACCGGGGCGGGCCGGGCAGTGGGTTCTGGTCCATCAGTCCGCGGACGCTGAGTTGCGTCGGCCCACGGATGCTGAGGGCCGAACCGCGGACACTGGGGCATCCGCTGGGGCGATCGCGCAGGCTCGGAGCGTCGTTGCGCCGCCTCGCGGTGGGGATTGCGCCGGGTCGACGCGGGGGTGCTGCACAGCCGCTGCGCGGGGGCGCAGCGACCAGACCTTCGTAAGGTACCAACGTTCTCGACCGGCCGCCTCACACAAAAGTATGAATTCGGTCCGGTTTCGCGTCACATTATGTCGCCGAGGCGGCCGGCCGTGACAGGGCACCGTCCGGCATCCTTCCGAATCGGTCCGGAACGCAGAAATGCGCTGCGACATCCGTCGATGTCGCAGCGCATTTCGTCAGCGGAAGCGGTGGTGTTGAGTCTCACGACATCGTCAACACATGTCTCAATACATCGTCAACACCCCAGCAGCCCATGATGGGGAATGAGCACCCGAGCACAGATCATCCGCGCGGTGACCACGGGAACCATGACCCAAGCCCAAGCCGCACGCGCCTACAACGTCTCCCCATCGAGTGTTTCCAAACTCCTGAGACAGTGGAGACGAGAAGGCGACGCCGCGTTCTACCCCAAATCCCGCAGACCCCGCACCCACCCCGCAGCCACACCCCCGCCGACCATCGCCGAGATCAGACGAATCCGCACCGAACTCACCGAAGCAGGCCTCGACGCCGGACCCGCCACCATCCACGCCCACCTCATGGCCACCCCCACCGTCGACACCATCCCCTCACGGGCCACGATCGCCCGCATCCTCACCCGCGAAGGACTCGTCACCGCACAACCGAAGAAGAAACCCAAAACCGCTCTCACCTGCTTCGAAGCGGACCTGCCCAACGGTTGCTGGCAATCCGACGTCACCCACTACCGCCTGCTCAACGGCGACAGTGTCGACATCATCACCTGGCTCGACGATCACTCCCGCACCGCACTGCACATCAGCGCCCACGCAACCACGACCGTCAACACCGTCGTGTCGACCTTCACCGCCACCGCCAAACAGCACGGCTGGCCGGCCGCGACCCTGACCGATAACGGCCTGATCTACACGGCCAGGTTCCGCGGCGGGGTCAACCGGTTCGAGAAACTGCTGCGCACCCACGACATCGCCCAACGCAACGGACGCGGCGACCACCCGCAAACCCAGGGCAAAGTCGAACGCTTCCAGCAGACGATGAAGAAATGGCTCGACGCCCGACCCGCACCACAGTCCCTGTCCGAACTCAACACGGCCCTCACGGACTTCCAGACGGTGTACAACACCCAACGGATCCACTCAGCGAAGAAGACCACCCCCTGGGCCGCCTACATCAGCGCGCCCAAGGACTCCCCGTCCCCACTGCCCGAGGACACGCCTCGCTTCCGTGTCGACAGGATCGATCGGCAGGGCAAGGTCTCGTTGCGCTATGACTCGAGAATGTACTCAATCGGCGTGGGACGAACCCACGCCCGAACCCGCGTGGTCCTCATCGTCAAAGACCGACACATCATTGTCGTGGACCAACGCACCGGGGAGATCCTCAAGGACTTCACCTTGGACCCCACACGCCGGTACCAGAGGCAATGAAAAACACCCCGAACCGTGGGTTCGGGGTGTTTCCGATGTACTGAGACATCACATCAGCGGAAGCGGTGGGATTCGAACCCACGGTACGGGGTTGCCGCACAACGGTTTTCAAGACCGTCTCCTTCGGCCGCTCGGACACGCTTCCAGTGGTCAACCCGGCCTGCTCAGCGCGGAGCTGAGCCAGAACAGTTTCTCACAGTCGCGCGAACAACTGCCAATCGCCGAAGCTCGCAGGCGGTCGGCACCGCACCGTGATCGGTAGGGTCCTGCGATCGAAGCCGATCAGTGCTTGTTCTTGCCGTTCTTCGGCTTCTTCTCCCCGGGCACCTCACGTGCCGGTCCCCCATCGTGCTTGTGCCGCTCGGCCGGGGCGCGGCCGGTCGAATCCGCATCCGCCGAGGTGGCACCGCGGGCAGCGAACGTCGCCGGAACACGGGAGACGACGAACTCGGACTCTTCCTCTTCGTCGAACTCGTCCTCGTCGGTGGTCACACCGCCGGGCGCCGGACGGCCAAGGCGCTGCGCGGGCCGAATCGGGGCTTCGGCGACACCGGAGTCCTCCGACGCGGCACCCGCGTCAGCGGAGTCGGCGACCCCGTCAGCGGTGTCGGTGTCACGGGCCGGAGCCGGAACACTGTCGGCGCTGTCCACGCTGTCAGCACCGTCGATACGGTCGGCAGAGTCTGCGCTGCCGGCGACCGGCTCGTCGGCGGCAGGCACCGCTGACGCAGTCTCGTCTTCGGCCACGCGTGGTGCGTCGGGCAGCATGTCCGGGGCGTACTCCGGCGGTTCGGGCGGCAGCGGCGGCGCGTCCGGCATCGGCGCGGTCCGCTCGACCGGCGGCTCTTCGGCCAGCGGCGGGGCATCGGCGTCGACGCTCGATTCGGACTCAGAGGCAGGCCGCGATTCGAACTCGGTGTCGGACTCGGTGTCGGTCGTCGTTTCGGACTCAGCGACAGGCCGCGTTTCGTCCGAATCTGCCGGCTCGTCGATCGCTTCGACGTCGGCCTCGACGAGACCATTGACGCTCGAGTCCCCGGACGCCATTTCGCTGACGATGGGGTCGACCTCGGGCACGCGTTCGTCGACCGGTTCGACCGCCTCGGTGGTCACTCCGTCGACGTACGAGCCCTCGGTGGTCAGATCCGGTCCGGCGGGTCCGCCCTTGGTCGACTCGTGCTGGATGAAGAGCGTCCGCGTCACCGTGGTTCCGCGCACCGAGGTGGTCACCGCCTCGTCTGCAGACGCATCATCCGCGGGGTCAGGGTCGGAGGTGCGGCCGCCGGAGCGCTCGCCGCCGGCCTGGGCGTCGGTGGGTGCCTCGACGCTCGGCTCGGTGAAGCCTCCGCCGTCGGCGACCATATCGGCGATCGATTCGTCTGTGGTCGACACTGCCTCCGCCGACACGGCGTCGACCGGGGTGTCATGAAGCCCGACATCTCGTGAGGTCGTGGTCGCGGACTCGGAGCTCGCCGAGGCGGTCGCAGCCTCATCCGTGCGCTCGGTGTCGGGCCCGTCAGAGCCGGAGCGCTCAGCAGCGGATTCCTCCGAGGAGGCTGCCGTTGCGCCGGCGATGCCGGCCGCCCCGACGACTCCTGCGGCACCGGCGACGAAGGCCGCACCGGATCCCGAGGAGCGTTCGTCATCGCGGGCTGCACCATCACGCACCTCGGCGTCGTCACGCGGTGCAGCGTTGTCACCCTGTGCAACGTCATCACGCAGCTCAGCGTCGTCGGCCTCCGTGTCATCCGTCGTCTCGGACCGATCGGCAGCCGATTCGGGCGAGGCCGATCGTTCATCGGCGTCGGTCTCGGTGTCACCGACTGCGTCAGCAACATCAGCCGAGCCAGCAGACGTCGCTGTGTCTGCACCTACAGCGCCTGCACCGCCATCGCCGCTCTCGCTCGCGGCACCACCCGCGCCACCATCACCGGCACTCGCGCCGCTCGCGGGCACACTGAGCTCCGCCTCGGTGGGGTCGCCGGCACCGCGGGCGGGCTTGCCCTTGAGGATGAGCGTGAGGGTCGCCAACGGCACCGACAGCCAGTTCGGGCGGTTGCGCAGTTCGGTGACGGTCTCGACGAGGAGCCTGTCGATGAGGGCCGCGCGCAGCACCGGATCGCTGAGGCCGATGCTCTCACCGCGCGCCCGCGAGTACCCGCTGAGCAGCGAGTTCTGCACCTGCGAGGCCCACAGGTACTCCGGCGAATCGTAGATCGCCCGCAGCGCTGCGGGCTTGTCGCCGAAGCCGTTGACGACGAGGCTGCCGTCCTCGGCGTTCAGCGCATCCGTGCGCTGGAGCCGCGCGAACCCGGCGGCGTAGTCGACGCTGCGAAGCAGGGCGACGAGGTCGAGGGCGACCGGCCTGGGCTCCGAGTTCGACGCATCGCTGAACTTGACGACCGCGTAGCCATCGCTCGGCGAGCTGACGACATGGTCGAGCGTGAGCTCACCGTGGATCTTCTGCAGCTGCCCGATCGTGTCGAGCGAGCGCAACTTGGCCTTGTGCTGCTTGAGCTCGGGCACGAGCGCATCGAGCGCCAGCGGTGCCCGGCCGAGTGCCCAGTCGATGCGCTCGACCCACTTGTCGACGAACTCCTTCGTCGGCGCACCCCGGCCCTCGACGATGCCGAACTCGGCGGCCATGTCGGCATGGAGTTCGCCGATCCGCCGGCCCATCTCCGCGGCCTGCGCGTTGTACCCGCCGATCGATCCCGAATCGACGGCGCACACGATGTCGACGGCTTCGCGCCACGCGGGCTCGGCCTCGACGTCGGCGCGGGAGAGCAGCGCCATCGGCGCCTCCATCTCCGTGACCTCGAACATGTCGTACCAGCGACCCGAACTCCAGCCGATGACCTCCGGCACGCTGCGCGATCCCGCTTCCGTCAGCAGCACGGGGATCGTCAGCGATGACGGCATCCCGTTCTCGAGCACGCGGAAGAAGCTCAGCTCGATCGGCTCGTAGGCGTCGTGGATGACGACGGTCGACTTGTTCGCCCCCGAGTCGGCGACCTCGATCGGGCGGATCTCGACGTCGATCTCGTCCTTGACCTCGGTGAGCGGGGGTGCCGTTTCCGGCTTCGGGGGGACCGCCTCGGCGCCGGAATCGGCCGTCGATGCTCCTGCATTCGCCGAGGTGGCCGACCCCGACGTCGACCCGGTCCGTCCCGCGGTCGGCAGGCTCCCCCGCTCACGGCTGTGCCGGAGGGATTCGGTGCTCAGCTGGCCGCCGTCGAAGACCTTGCGCTTGGTGATCGCGTCGGCGAGGAGATTGACGAACACGGGGTCGGCGGCGCCGTCGTAGACGAAGACGCGGCCGAGGGCGAGGTCGTCGACGGTGCCGATGAGGGCGTGGCGGAGGTGGATGTCCTCGGCCCCGCGCAGGGAGAGGGGGATGTTGAGGCGGCGCAGGGTGGGGCCGTCGCCGACGGAGATCACGGTGACGAGGCCGGAGAATCCGCCGAGCTCCTCGGCGGTGAAGGTGAAGGCGCGAGCGACCGACATCGGCGTGATGTCGGGGTCGGTGCCGAAGTCAGCGGCGAGCTTCGGGAACCACGACTGCCGGGGAATCCAGCTGGCTAACAGTTGTTCCAGCTCACTGCTGATGGCCATGTCGCCTCCTTGAAGGGATTACGGGCATCTACCATCCAACCACGATATCGGCCTCCTGCGACCGAGGGCGCACCCGAAAACCCTGAAGTCAGCGGGGTCCCAGGGCCCCGAAGAGAGGCGCGACAGGCGGACAGCGCGTTTGCGATGCGGGACGGTTTGCCGAATAGCAAGACACAGGGCGCACAATGGAGGAGTGTTGAAACAAGACGAATCACCCCAGAAGCAATCACTCGCGCACGAGGTCGATGCGGCCGCTGCGCGAATTGCCGACTCCGTGATCACGTCACCGCTCCAGATTTCGGAGCGGCTGTCCGCCGCGACCGGTGCCACCGTCTACCTCAAGCGCGAAGACCTCCAGCCGGTGCGCTCGTACAAGATCCGCGGCGCCTTCAACTTCATGCTCCAGCTCGACGACGAGGAGCGCGCCCGCGGCGTCGTCTGCGCCTCGGCGGGCAATCATGCGCAGGGCTTCGCACTCGCGTGCCGGCAGCTGGGCATCCAGGGCACGATCTTCGTCCCGAAGACGACGCCGCGGCAGAAGGTCGACCGCATCCGCCACTTCGGCGGTGACCGGGTGACGATCGAGATCTCCGGGTCGACGTACGACGACGCCTCGGCGCTCGCGCACCGCTTCGCCGACCGGAACGCGGCCCTCCTCGTCTCCGCGTTCGACGACCCGCGCACGATCGCCGGGCAGGGCACCGTCGCCGTCGAGATCGCCGAGCAGCTCGACCCGCACCCCGATTACATCATCGTGCCCGTCGGCGGCGGCGGGGTCCTCGCCGGCATCGCCGCCTACGCGGCCGAGCACATGCCGAACACCAGGGTCATCGGCGCCGAGCCGTCAGGCGCCGCCTCGATGATCGCCGCGCTCAAGGCCGGCCACCCGGTGACGCTGGAGAACATCGACCGGTTCGCCGACGGCACCGCGGTCAAGCGCGCCGGCAACATCACCTACGAGATCATCTCCGACCTCGGCGTCGATGTCCGCCCCGTCCACGAGGGGGCGGTGGCCACGGAGATGCTCGCGATGTACCAGGTCGACGGCATCATCGCCGAACCCTCCGGGGCGCTGGCCTCGGCGGCGATCGGGACGGCCGGCAGCGGCAAACCCGTCATCGTCGAACCCGGGTCGAGTGTCGTCTGCCTCGTCTCCGGCGGCAACAACGACATCTCCCGCTACCCGGAGATCCTCGAGCGCTCCCTCGTCCACGAGGGCCTCAAGCACTACTTCATCGTCGACTTCCCGCAGGAGCCCGGCGCCCTGCGCCGCTTCCTCAACGAGATCCTCGGCCCCGACGACGACATCGCGATGTTCGAGTACGTCAAGCGCTCCGACCGCGAGACCGGGCCGGCGTTCGTCGGCATCCAGCTCGGCGCCGCGGAGGACCTGCCCAACCTCCTCGAGCGCATGGAGTCCTCCCAGATCGAGATCGAACGCGTGCACCAGAACTCCCCGATGTTCCGGCTCTTCGCGTAGGTCATCGGCCTTCCCCTCGCCGAGGTGGTCGTCCGTGGCCGTGCGCGCTGCGAGCGCGCGCGGCCAGCCGTTCACCGGTTGGCGGCGAGCACCGCGGCGAGCCCCGCCCGCAGGTCGTCGACGAAGTGCTCGGGCATCTCGAGCGACGGGAAGTGCCCTCCGCGCACGGGTTCGCGCCAGCGCACGATCCGCCGGTAGCGCTGCTCGGCCCAAGGCCTGGGACACTTCGACGAGACGTCGGCCGGGTACATCGTGATCGCCGCCGGCACGTCGATCCGCAGAGCCGGATCGAGGGAGTTGTGGCTCTCGGCGTAGATGCGGGCCGCTGAGGCGCCGGTGCCCGTCAGCCAGTAGAGGGTGATGTTGTCGAGCACACGGTCCCGCGACATCGTCTCGAACGGACCGTTGTCGGTGTCCGACCATTCGGCGAACTTGTCGAGGATCCACGCCATCTGCCCGACCGGGGAGTCGACGAGGGCGTACCCGACCGTCTGCGGACTCCATGCCTGCGCTTTCGCATACCCGGCGCGGTTCTGCCAGAAGTCGCGGTGGTCATCGACCCATGCCCGCTCTGCGGCGGTGAGGGAGTCCGGATCCAACCCGGGAGGCGCCTCGGCGAACGTCGAATGGATGCCGAGGACATGGTCCGGGAACCGGCCGCCGAGGATCGTCGTGATCACACCGCCCCAGTCGCCGCCGTGGGCGAGGAAGCGGTCGTAGCCGAGCCGGGACATGAGCTCGACCCACGCCGCCGCGGTCCTCTCCGTGCCCCAGCCCGTCTCCGCCGGCCGGTCGCTGAAGCCGAAGCCGGGCAGGGAGGGGATGACGACATGGAATACGGGAGCCTCGGGATCCGCCGGGTCGGCGATCTCATCGACGACGTCGATGAACTCGGCGATGCTGCCGGGCCATCCGTGGGTCATGATGAGCGGCACGGCATCCGGCCGGGAGGACCGGCGGTGAAGGAAGTGGATGCCGAGGCCGTCGATCGTCGTGCGGAACTGCCCGATCGCGTCCAGGCGGGTCTCGAACGCCCGCCAGTCGTAGTCGGCGGCCCAGACCTCGGCGAGCGCGACGAGGTCGGCGAGCGGAACCCCCTGCCGCCAACGCTCGGCTCCGACCGCGGTCGGCGGCAGAGGCTCGGGTTCGGGCCACCGGGTCGCGGCCAGCCGGGTACTGAGGTCACGCAGCTCCGCCTCCGGCACGGAGCTGTGGAACGGGCGGATGGCGCTGTCGTGCAGTGGCATGGGTCCTCCTCGACCGGATGCTCGCCTCGTGCTCCGAGACGTCGAACTCTCTGTCACCGGACGTCGACCGCGCCGGCAGGGGACGGCGACGACAGTTGATGAACCAGCTATGACGGTTCTACCATCGGACACCGGCCCCGCACAAGGGTCCCGCGTACGGGTCGACGGCGTTTAAGGTGAGTCCATGGGTGATGCATTTCCGGAGTTCCGGTTCGGCACGGTGCTCGCGACGAGTTTCACGGGGACGCTCACCGAACGGCAGGGCGAACGCCGTGAGCGGATCCCCACTCCGGCACGACTCGTCGACTGGCTGGCGGTCGTCGGCCTCGACGTCGCCGGGTGCACGGAGAGCGAACTCGCCCTCGCCCAGCAGCTGCGTGAGGCCATCCACCACGCGGCCACCGCAGCAGCACTCGGTGAGCCGCTGCCCGCCTCGGCGCTCGACATCATCAACGAGGCCAGCCGGCAGGGGTGGGCGGCACCCGTGCTCACCGGCGACGGCGAGCGCCGGTGGCAGCTGAGCAGCCCCGCCGCTGTCGCCGATGCGCTCAGCGTCATCGCCGCCGACGCGATCGACATCATCGCCGGCACGCGCGACGGACGCCTCGCCCTGTGCGCCTCACCGACGTGCCGCGCGGCGTTCTTCGACACCAGCCGCAGCCGCTCCCGGCGCTGGTGCGACATGAACACGTGCGGCAACCGGGAGAAGAAGGCCCGGTTCAACGCGAAGCATCGGTCGTGACCGCTCACCGGTTTCGGATCGGATTCACCGCCGAGCACTCCTGCCGGCCACTGCCCCACGGTCTACAGTGGTCACATGCGCGCTATCACGATTCCCACCCCCGGAGATCCCGAGGCACTGCAGCTCACCGACGTCCCCACCCCTGAGATCGGGCCGGACGAGGTCCTCGTCAGAGTCCACGCCGCCGGAGTGAATCGCGCCGACCTCCTGCAGCGGCAGGGCTTCTACAACCCGCCGCCGGGTGCCACGGAGATCCCCGGCCTCGAGGTCTCGGGCACGATCGTGGGGCTCGGCGCCGATGTGAAGAACTGGAGCGTCGGCGATCGCGTCGCCGCTCTGCTCTCCGGCGGCGGCTACGCCGAGGAGGTCGCCGTGCCCGCCGGTCAGCTCCTCGCAGTGCCCGACACCTTCGACCTCACCGCTGCCGCTGCCCTGCCCGAGGTGCTCGCGACCGTCTACTCGAACGTCGTCGGCCGCGGTCGCGTCCGCATCGGCGAATGGCTGCTCGTCCACGGCGGCGGATCGGGAATCGGCACCGCCGCGATCCAGGTCGCGAACCTCCTCGGGGTGAAGATCGTCGTCACCGTCGGCTCCGCGGAGAAGGCGGAGTTCTGCCGCGAACTCGGCGCCGACGCCGTCATCAACTACCGCGAAGAGGACTTCGTCGCCCGCGTCCACGAGATCTGCACCCACCCGGACGGGGCGACCGGCGCCGATGTCATCCTCGACATCATCGGAGCCAAATACCTCGAGCGCAATATCGCCGCACTCGCCACCGACGGCCGCCTCGTCGTCATCGGCATGCAGGGCGGCACGACCGCCGAACTCGACCTCAGCACGCTCATGCAGGGACGCAAGACGATCACCGCGACGACCCTGCGCGCCCGCCCGCCGGCGCAGAAGGCGGAGATCATCTCCGACGTCGGCGAACAGCTGTGGCCGGCGGTGATCTCCGGCGACATCCGCCCGATCATCGACACGACGGTGCCGCTCGCGGACGCCGCGAAGGCGCACCGCATCCTCGAGGACGGAAAGACCATCGGCAAGGTGCTCCTCCGCGTCGACGACGATGACTCAGCACACGATGACTCAGCCCAGGACGAAGGAGCGCGCTCATGACCGCAGACGCCACGCCCACCGCGCCCGGTGCCGCTGATCCGCAGAGAGCCCAGGACGGCCCGCAGAATGTCCAGTCCGATGAGCAGGGCGCACAGGCCCAGCAGGGAGCCCAGCAGAACACCGGCACCGAGGCGACCGGCAGTTCCGCAGACCGCGCCGGGGTGCCGGTGACGGCCGACTCCGAAGCGGACCAGGCCGGTCTCGCCCGCGGCGAGACGCTCACCGATGCCGCCTCGCATCCGGACCCCGCGACCGCGGCGCGCACCGGTGACACGCGCACGGCCGAACCGGCACCCGCATCCGCGACCGGGTCTGAGCCCGATGCCGACCCCGAGACCGAGGCCGACTCCGAGGCCGAGGCCGCCGAGGAAGGCGACATCGCCTCCCCGGGCAAGGTGATGCGCATCGGCACGATGGTCAAGCAGCTGCTCGAGGAGGTCCGCAGCGCCGACCTCGACGAGAAGGGTCGACAGCGGCTCGCAGAGATCCACCGTCGGGCGATCGCCGAACTCGAGGACGGCCTCTCCGCCGAACTCGTCGCCGAGCTCGGCCGCCTCGACCTCCCGTTCGACTCCACCGACGAACCCCCGTCGACCTCCGAGCTGCGCATCGCCCAATCGCAGCTCGTCGGCTGGCTCGAAGGCCTCTTCCACGGCATCCAGACGGCGATCATGGCCCAGCAGGCGATGGCGAAGCAGGAGACTCCCCCACCCGGCGGGCTCGTGCCCCCGGGCGCGCAGGCTGGGTCCGCGGCCGAGGGCACCGATGACAAACGCAGGACCGGCAACTATCTGTGAAGAAGCTCTTCTCGTTCCGCAGGCGGCGCGCTGACGGCCCCGACGAACAGTTCGGCACGGGACTGTGGCGCCACAACCACGACCGGTTCCTCCGCGCCGTCGACCGCTACTACACGACGGCCCTCGCGATCCACACCGCCGCCCCGACTGACGCCGCAGGTGAGGGCTCGGCCCCGACCGAGCCGGCAGCCGCCAGCCAGCCCACGCACGAGCCCGGCGCGACAGCACCCGAGCCGGCAGCCGCCTCGGCGCGGGATGCGATCATGGCCGGCACCCACCGCCTCAACGACCTGGCGACGCAGATCGACGAGATCACCGCGTGGCTGCACACGCACTGCCCCGTCGACGGCCAGGTCGTCCCCGGCCCCGTGCGCCGGGTCGTCGGGGACACCCCCGAACTGCTCACGCGGGCATCGTCGAAGGTCGCCGAGGCGGTCCTCGCGGCCTCGATGGCGCGCGCGGGAACCGCGACGCTGACCTCGACGGCGACCGCCGCCGACCGCTACATCACCGATGCCGCCGAGCTGCTCGCTCAGGTCAGGCGCATCCTCGCCGAGGCGGACGCCCGATGAGCGCGCTCACCTCACCGCCGCCGGACTTCGACCTCGGGCTCGTCGCCAGCGACATCGACGGCACCCTGCTCCTCGACTGGCAGCCGATCTCCCAGGTGACGATCGATGCGATCCACCGCTGCCAGCGGATGGGGATCCCGTTCGTCCTCGTCACCGGGCGCCCGATCCGCTGGCTGGCCGCGATCGCCGAGCAGATCCCCGACCTCGGTCGCGTCGTCTGCCTCAACGGCGCCGTCGTCTACGACATCGCCACGGACACCGTCGTCGATGCGCACCCGCTCGAGCAGGCCGGGGTCGAGGAGATCGTCGCGGCCATCGGCGCCGCCCACCCCGAGGCGCGCTTCGCGTTCGAAACGCTCACCGGGCTCTACGTCCAGGACGGCTTCGCCTCACGCTCTCCGCACGAGGCCACCGTCATCGGCGACCTCGGGGAGCTCGCCGACACCGACGTCGTGAAGATCCTCGTCAGCCTCGGCACGACCGACTCGGAGGCCCTCCACGACCTGCTCGGACCGATCGTCACCCGCTCGTGCCACGCCTCGTTCTCCGACCCGGACAACGGCCTCGTCGAACTCGCCCCCGCCGGGATCACGAAGGCGAAGACGCTCGAATCGGTGTGCGACCACCTCGGCGTCGGTCGGGACCGGGTGATGGCGTTCGGCGACATGCCCAATGATCTCGAGATGCTCACGTGGGCGGGGCTGGGGGTCGCGATGGGCAATGCGCTCGATGTCGTCAAGGACACCGCCGACGCCGTCACGGACCCGGTCGATGACGACGGGGTGGCGCACTTCCTCAATGCGGCCCTCGACGCCGTCCCCTCCCGCTGAGGGCGATCACGCTCAGCACTCCCGGTGTCCTCCGTGTCCGCCGTGTCCGCGACCCGAAGAGCACTGAGGACTGAGTGCTGAGCGCTACGGGCCGGTGGACCGGGACCCTTCGACGTCGAGCACCGCGGGGTCGAGGTCGAAGTGATCGACGAGGGCGACGGCGAGCCCATCGTCCTCGACCGGGTCGGTGACGACGCTGCCGAGGACCTTGAGCTCGTCCTTCGCCTGGCCCATGACGATCGAGTGGTCGGCCCATTCGATCATCTCGAGGTCGTTGAGGCCGTCACCGGCGGCGACGGTCAGACCGTGGTCGATGCCGAGCTCCGACTCGACGAGCGCGAGCCCGCTGGCCTTCGACACCCCGTCGGGGGCGATGTCGAGCCAGTTGCTCCACCCCACGGAATAGCTGACTTCGTGGAGCCCGAGCCGGTCGACCGCCTCGGCGAACTCCTCCGCCGTGCCGTTGACGTCGCGCATGACGATGCGGGTGGCCTGCTTCGTCAGCAGCTCGTCGAAGCCGACGATGTCGAGGGTGTCGGATTCGGAGAGCTCCCCGGGCGGGAACGCCCCGGACGCCCACCGGTGCAGGTCGGGGTCCTCGACGAGGAAGAGGGCCGTCGGCAGCACAGCGCGCATGCGCTCGAGCGCGGGCCGCGGGTCGAAGGAGACGACGTGGTGCATCTCCCAGCCCCGCGGCAGCGCGGGGTCGAGCTTGACGACGACGGAGCCGTTCGAGCACACGACGAAGCCCTCGGTGAGTCCGAGCGCCCGGACGATCTCGAGGGCTCCCGGCAACGCACGGCCGGTCGAGATGACGATGTGGTGCCCCGCCTCGGCGAGGTCGATGAGAACCTGCCTCACCGCCTCCGACAGCGTCCCGTCATAGTCGATGATCGTGCCGTCGATGTCGAGGGCGATGAGGTGTGCGGGCACTGCTTCTCCTTGGCCGGCGGTGGGGCTGCTCAGAATCGCGGACCCTCCGGTCCCTGGGCCACCATGCCGCCGAGGTAGGGGCGCAGGGCGACGGGCACCGTGACGGAGCCGTCGGCCTGCTGATGGTTCTCGAGGATGGCGACGAGCCAGCGCGTGTTCGCCATCGTGCCGTTGAGCGTCGCCACCGGACGGGTCGCGCCGTCATGGCGTTCGCGGATCTGCAGGCGCCTGGCCTGGAACGTCGTGCAGTTCGAGGTCGAGGTCAGCTCGCGGTACGTCTCCTGCGTGGGGACCCAGGCCTCGTTGTCGAACTTCCGCGCCGCGGAGTCCCCGAGGTCGCCGGCGGCGACGTCGATGACCCGGTAGGGCAGCTCGCACAGCTGGAGCATCTTCTCCTGGAGTTCGAGCATGCGGGCGTGCTCGGCCTCGGCGTCCTCGATCGCGACGTAGGAGAACATCTCGACCTTCTGGAACTGGTGGACGCGGATGATGCCGCGGGTGTCCTTGCCGTACGACCCGGCCTCGCGGCGGTAGCACGAGGAGATGCCCGCGTACCGCAGCGGTCCGTCGCTGAGGTCGATGATCTCGTCCATGTGGTAGCCGGCCAGCGGCACCTCGGAGGTGCCGACGAGGAAGAGGTCGTCGGCTTCGAGGCGGTAGACCTCGTCGGCGTGCTCGCCGAGGAAACCCGTGCCCCGCATCACCTCGGGCTTGACGAGGGTCGGGGTGATCGTCGGACTGAACCCGGCCTCCTCGGCGACGTCGCGGGCGAGGTTGAGCAGCGCCATCTCGAGCTTCGCGCCGAACCCGGTGAGGTAGTGGAAGCGCGCTCCCGAGACCTTCGTGCCGCGCGTCGTGTCGATGGCGCCCAGCGTCTCGCCGATCTCGAGGTGGTCGCGCGGGGTGAAGCCCTCGGCGGCGAAGTCACGGGGCTGGCCGACGGTCTTGAGCGTCACGAAGTTCTCCTCGCCACCGGCGGGGATGCCGTCGATGATGAGGTTGGGCAGCTTCGAGGCGAGGCTGTCGAACGCGAATGCGGCCTCGTCGGACTCCGCCTGCAGGGCTTTGACCTTGGCGGACTTCTCCTTGCCCTCGGCGATGAGGGCGGGCTTCTCGTCCTTGGGAGCCTTGGCGATCTGGGAGGAGAAGGACTTCTGGTCGGCGCGGGCGTCTTCGAACGCGGTGATGGCCGCCCGCCGCGCGGTGTCGGCTGCGAGCACCTCGTCGACGAGTTCGACGGAGGCTCCGCGAGCCCGCTGCGATGCTCTGAACAGGTCCGGGTTGTCTCTCAACTGCGCTAGATCGATCACCTCCTCAGCTTAACGGGGCGACCTGGGTTTGCGATATTCGACCACTGGGCACGCGCTCAGGTGGCCCGGAGTAGATTTGTGCCATGACCTTCGACCTCGATCCCGCCATGATGTGGCTCGTCATCGTCGGTCTCGTCGTCATCGTCTGCGGTGCGTTCCTCCTCGGCAATCGCATCGGCTCGCGCCGCATCCTCAAACGGCTGCGCCGCTACTCCCGGCGCCCCGAACTCGACGACGACGGAGTCGAGGAGTACGCCCCCAACCGCTACCGCGCCGCCCTCATCGTCAATCCGACGAAGGCGAGCGCCGGGCGGATCGCGTCGACCGCCGAGGCGATCTGCCGTTTCGAGGGCTGGAACCCTCCGCTCATCCTCGAGACCACTCCCGAGGACGCCGGGGAGGGACTGGCGCGACTCGCCCTCGAGGAAGGGGTCGACGTCGTCATCGCCGCCGGTGGGGACGGCACCATCCGCGCGGTCGCCTCGGCGCTGGCCGGCACGTCGACGCCGATGGGGATCGTCCCGCTGGGCACGGGCAACCTGCTCGCCCGCAACCTCGACCTCGTCCTCGACAAGCCCGAATGGGCGCTGCGGATCGCCCTGTGGGGGCGCAACCGCGCCGTCGACGTCGGCACCGCGCAGATCAGCCCGGGCGGGCCGACGCTCGTCTTCATGGTGATGACCGGGCTCGGCTTCGACGCCGAGGTGATGGCGAAGACGACGGCGAACGCGAAGAGCCGACTCGGCTGGCTGGCGTACCTCGAGGCCGGGTCCCGCACGCTCGTCGGCCGCCCCAGCCACGTGAAGATCACGTACGACGACGACTACCGGGTGACGGCGCGCGTGCGCTCGGTCATCGGCGGCAACTGCGGCAAGCTCCAGGGCGGGATCCAGCTGCTGCCCGAGGCGATCATCGACGACGGGCTCCTCGACGTCCTCGTCGTCAGCCCGAAGAACCTCGGCCAGTGGGTCGGTGTCGTCGCCTCGATCATCGGACGCCGGACGACGAAGGGCCTGCACACCGACATCCGCAAGTGCCACAACGTCGTCATCGAGTCCAAGGATCCGCTCGAGGTCCAGCTCGACGGCGATCCCCTCGGCACAACCGGGTATCTCGCGATGGCGGTGGACCCCGGTGCTATCACCGTGCGCGTGCCGACGACCGAGCAGCGCCGGGAGATCCGCGCCGAGGCGTGGCCCGTGTGAGGCCGGGACGCTGAGCACGGCCGGATTCCGGCGCCGAGGTGGGGCCTATGACCAGGAACAACGTCGCTCCGGTGGGGCAAGGTCACGAACAGGTCGCGAAAGCACCCTTGTGTTCACCAAAGCGTTACCGTAATTCCGCTCGACCAAAACGTACAAAAATAGTTCTGAGAATTGCCTGTACCTAGGATGACTTCCAGATGTGCACCCCCTCACACAGATAGAAGGCACTCCAATGAAGAAGCTCATCCTCGCGCCGGCTGTGGCCCTCGCGTTCACCGGACTCGTCGCCGCCCCTGTCGCCGCGGCCGAAACCCCCTCCACCCAGTCGGCTCCGACGAAGGCCGAGAAGGAGCAGGCGGAGAAGGAGAAGGCCGAAAAGGAAGCGGCTGAGAAGAAGGCTGCTGAGAAGAAGGCCGCCGAGAAGAAAGCGGCAGAGAAGAAAGCCGCGGAAAAGAAAGCCGCGGAGAAGAAGGCGGCTGAGAAGAAAGCTGCGGACAAGAAGGCGGCTGAGAAGGAGGCGGCCGATAAGAAGGCTGCTGAGAAGAAAGCCGCCGACAAGAAGGCGGCTGAAGACAAGGCTGCGAAGGACGAAGCGGCCAAGGACGCGAAGTCGACACCCAGCCCTTCCCCCAGCGACAAGGGCGCTGAGCAGCCGAAGGATGAGGAGAAGCCCGAGGAGATCAACGCCGATCTCAGCGTCTCCGCCGGCGAGGTGTCGGCCGAGGACCTCGCGAATTCCTCGAAGGGCGTGACGGTCACCGTCACCGGCCTGGAGAAGGGCGACAAGCTCAGCGTCTCCGGCCTCACGGCTCAGGCGGCGACCGCAACGGGCAGCTCGAAGTCGCTCCGCGTCTACTACGCCGGCGATGCCGAGGACCTCAAGTCCGGTGCGAAGTCGTTCTCCGTCAAGGTGCAGCGCGCCGGCGTCTCGAGCGCCACGCTCCAGGAGTCGGTCACGGTGCAGGCGACCGATCAGGCTGACCCGGTTCAGTCCACAATGACGATCGAACCGAAGCAGATCACGGCTGAGGATCTCACGGACGAGTCCAAGGGTCTGACAATCACGCTGACGAATCTCAAGAAGGATGACGTCGTCTCCGGTTCGTTCCTCAAGGGCGACAAAGTGGTCTCCGCCGACGGAGACTACACTTACACCGCCTACTTCTCCGGCGATCCGAACGACTTCAAGCCAGGCGACGAGGTTCCGGTCTACGCCTACGTGACCCGCGGAGATGCCGAGCCTGTGACCGTCGAAGGCAATGTGACCATTGTCGACGACGACGAGGTTGACCCGATCGAGGCCACGCTCAAGGTCGATCCGACGGAGATCACCCCTGACGATCTCGTCGACAACACCAAGGGCATTGAGGTGACGGTCTCCGGCGTGCAGGCAGGCGACATTGTGACCGACTCCCTCACGGGCGAGAAGAGGGAGGTCGACGCGGACGGGGACTTCTCGTTCAGGGTGTATCGGGAAGGCAGCGCGGACGACGTCGAACCCGGCAAGGTTCCCTTCACGGTGACCATTGACCGCGAGGGCACGAAGTCGGTCACGCTCAACGGCGAATTCACCGTCGTCGATGATGACGCTGTCGATCCGATCGAGGCCTCGCTCAAGGTCGATCCCAAGGAGATCACTGCGAAGGACCTCGCGACCAAGGAGAAGGGCGTCTCCGTCACGGTCTCCGGTGTCAAGGCCGGCGACAAGATCACCGACTCCCTCACCGGTGAGACCGAGACTGCGGAGAAGGACGGCGACTACGTCCTCCACCTGTGGTACGACGGCAACCCGGACAACCTCGAGCCCGGCAAGGTTCCGTTCACGGTGACCATCGACCGCGAAGGCACCGAGTCGGTCACGCTCAAGGGCGACATCACCGTCATCGACGAGAAGCCCGAGGCCCCGGCCGAGGCCTCGCTCACCGTCTCACCGAAGTCGATCGAAGCCGACGACTTCATCAACGAGAAGAAGGGTGTGACGCTCTCCGTCAAGGACTGCAAGCCCGGTTCGGACGTGCGCTTCATGGTCATGGCGGACGGCAACTCGCGCATCACCGCCTACGATCGCACCGTCCAGGCGGACAAGGACGGCAAGGCCTCGGTGAGCGTCTTCGGCACCTCGTCGGACGCCTCGGCGTACGTCGGCGGATACTCCGTGACCGCGACCTGCGGCGACGACACGATGAAGGACTCCTTCAAGGTCACCGCCGGAGCGAACGCCGGCGGTGGCGGTGACCACGGCAACGGCGGCGGTGACAACGCCGGCGGCGGCAGCGGCAGCGAACTGCCCCGCACCGGTGCCGAACTCGACGGCCTCGCCGCAGGCGCCCTGCTCCTGCTCGTCGGTGGAGCCGCAGTGACGATCACGATGCGCCGCCGCAAGGGCGACTTCTCACCGTCGTACGTCTGACACGACTGCGCTGAGTCGCTCCCTGCCTCGCCGAGGCGGGACAGGCCAGCCAGCCTGAGCTGAGTGAAATGGGTCGGGAATCTCTCCCGGCCCATTTCGCGTGCCCGGACGTCCACGCGTGCGCAGAACCGGACGACCACGCGTGCGCAGAAACTGTGATCGGGCCGTGATCAAAACCGGCCGGCCGCGACTATAAACTTCTGTAGTTGCCGAATTCCGGCATCCATCCCCCCGAGAGGACCTCATAGCCCCATGCCCAAGAAACTTGCGCTCATTCCCGCGCTTGCTCTGGCCATCGCCGGCCTCGGCGCGGCCCCGGCAGTCGCGGCACCCGCCGACGCCGACACCTCGCTCTCCGTCCCTGCTGCGGCGACGACCCCCGACACCGCAGCCGACGAGACCCCCTCGTCCGCGGACACGACCCCGGCCGCTCCGGCACCCGAGGTTCCCGAGACCGACGGCGCGGACGACACCGACACCCCGGCACCGGAAACCCCCGACACCCCGGCTCCGGACGAGTCTGCGACGGGATCGGACGAACCTGACGACGAGGTCACCGAGGATGAGGAACCGACTGAAGCCGCCTCGGCGCCGATTGCCGCCAAGGTCGACGTCGAACCGGGGACGATGACGGAATCGGAGTTCTACTTCGACGGTGTCATCATCACGGTCTCCGGCCTCGAGCCGGGCGACATCGTGACGAACTCGCTCACCGATGACGTGAAGAAGGCCAAGGGCAGCTCGGTCGAGTTCGAGTACTACGACGAGGAGGGCACGATCGAGGGCCCGCAGACCGTCGATTTCACGGTCACCGTCGAGCGCAAGGATCAGGACCCCGAAGAGTTCCCAGGGAGCTTCGAGATCACCGAGGATGAGGAGATCGAGGAAGGCTCCCTCACTCTCGGCACCGACTCGATGAGCGTCTCCGAGTTCATGAAGAAGGGCATCCCCTTCACCGGTGAGGGCTTCCTCCCCGGTGAGCAGGCGTTCGCCGTGGCCGCGAAGTTCGAGACCGACGAGATCATCTACCTCGACGAGAACGTGGAGGTCTCCGATGAGGGCGTGGCCTCCGGGGTCATCCGCCCGACGGAGACCGACGACGTCAAGCCCGGTGACTACATCGTCTACGCCGGCGGGGAGGAATTCGGTGCCACCGCCGAGTTCACCCTGACCGTCGACGCCGCACAGGCCGCCTCGCTGACAGTCTCCCCGAAGTCGATCGAAGCCGCTGACTTCGTGAAGAAGGACAAGGGAGTGGTGCTCACGGTCACCGACTGCACCCCCGGCAGCGACGTCCGCTTCGTCGTCAACCCCAAGGGGAACTCGAACGTCACCGCCTTCGACAGCACGGTGACCGTGGATGAGACCGGCACCGCCTCGGTGAACGTGTACGGCACGTCGTCGAACGCGTCTGCCTACGTCGGCGACTACTCGGTGTCGGCGACCTGCGACGATGACGTCCTCAAGGGATCGTTCGAGGTCACCTCGGGTGCCGCGGCCGGCGGCTCGGGCGGCAGCGACAGCGGATCCGGCAGCAAGGGCGGCCAGCTGCCGCGCACCGGCGCCGAGCTCAGCGCCCTGGCCGGCGGAGCCGCGCTGCTCCTCGTCGGCGGCGCCGTCGTCGCCCTGACGGTGCGTCGCCGGAAGTCAGCCGACTCGCTCTGATGCGACGCTGAACGCGAGAACGCCTGTGGCCCCGACTTCGGTCGGGGCCACAGGCGTTCTCGGTCATCGCAATGGGAACGACCGCCTCGGCGGGGTCATTGCACGGGAGGCGCTGATTCGGCGAGGTCGACGCACGCGCGCCACCGCCTCGGCGAGGTCACCGCACGCGCAGCGCCGCGGGTTCGATCGTCACGTCGATCTTCTCGGTCTCGCCGACCTCGTCGCCGTCGACCTCGACGACGCGCGGCTGCTCGAGTTCGATCGTCAGCGACGAGACCCGCTGATGGATCGCGCTCTCGCTGCTCTGCGCCGAGTCGTCCTTCGACATCATCCGGCGCAGACCGTTGTCCCACACCATGTTCTTCATCGTGTCGAGCCAGCCGGTGACGCCCTCGGCCTTGAGGATGAGGACGTCGAGCTCACCGTCCGAGGGATCGGCGTCGGGAAGCAGGGTGATCCCGCCCTGCAGGGTGCCGCAGTTGCCGACGATGAGAGTGTGCGCCGCCTCGTGGCCGATCCGCTCGCCCTCGCGCGACAGGTTGATCTCCATGACATCGCTGGCCGAGACCGCGCGACCGAGCGATTCGACGTAGGCCAGCCATCCCGCCTTGTCCTTGAGGTCGTCATTGGTCTCGGTGATCATGTGCGCATCGATCCCGAACCCGGCCATGACGACGAAGGGCTCACGGTTCGTGCCCTGCTCAAGGGTGACCTCGACCCAGCCCATGTCGATGTCGCGGGCCGTGCCGTTGAGTGCGCGATCCATCGCCTCGCCGAGGTTGTTGAGCGGAACATCGAGATTGCGGGCCAGGAGATTGCCCGTGCCCAGCGGCACGATGCCGAGCTCGGCCTCGGAGTCGATCTCCGCAAGGTGACCGGCGACAGCACGGACCGTGCCGTCCCCGCCTGCGGCGATGACCACCTCGGCGCCGGCATCGAGAGCGGCCTGGGTCGCGGACTTGCCGGGATCGTCCTCCTCGGTCTCATGCCAGGTGATGGTGAAGTCAGGGTTCTCCGGGAGGGCGGCCTCGAGGTCCTCCTTCTCGGTCTTCGACGGATTCCACACGATGCCGACGTGATTGGCTCTCATTTCAGGTCCTTTCGCAGACGGTACTGCTTGGTGGTGCTGCTCGTTCATCGGCCGCAGCGGGCGACCCCAGACCTCACACTAACGCAGTCCTCTGGGCGCCTTCGTGAAGCGCGCTTGTCGGGCGCCTGCGAGACGACGGGATCAATCCATCTTGTCGTATCGGGCGCGGAGGAAGAGGAACACGCCGTAGAGGACGAGTCCGACCCCGACGCCGAGGAGGAGGTAGGTGCCGAAGGGCTGTTCGCGCATGGCCTTGAGAGCGCCGTCGACGCCGGTCGACTTCTCCGGGTCGCCGGTGACGCCGGAGACTATGACGAGGATGCCGACGGCGATGAGCGTGGCGCCCTTGCCGAGGTAGCCGAGGACGCCGGTGATCGTCATCAGCTTCGCCACAGCGCTCGAGCGCGGGGTGCGCACATCGTCCTTCCAGTTGCGCCGGATGCCGTTGACGCAGAACACGATGCCGATGATCGTCACGACCCCGCCGATGACGACGAGGAGAAGGATTCCGCCGGGGGCCTGCGCGAGGGTCGACGAGGCCTGCTGCGACGACTGACCGGAGTCCGAGCCCTGGCCGAAGACGAACTTGCCGAAGAGCACAGCCACTGCCGCGTAGGTGATGCCCTGCGCGATGGCGAGGATGAAGTCCTTCCAGCGGTCGCGACCGTGCTCGTCGCGCGGATCGTTCGAGCCGTGTCCGCGCAGGGTGGCCGTGCCGAAGAACGCGTTGGCGAGGTTCCACAGCGCGAGCAGTGCACAGCCGAGCATGCACAGCCACAGCAGCACCATGCCGAAGGGCTGGGAGGCCATCTGCTGCATCGCGCCGGACTGTTCGGCTTCGCCGCTCTTGCCGAGCGCGAGGCCGGCGGCGGTGGCGCCGAGGATGATGTGGACGAGTCCGTTGGCCACGAAGCCGACTCGGGCGACCCGTTCGAACCACTTGCTGTCAGCGGCGTTGACTGCCGCATCGTCGGCCTTGCTGGCCGCCTTCTTCATCGTTGAGTCTCCAGTCACAGGACATATTGTGGCACTGTTTCGCCCAAGTGTCATTGGCTCCAAAGGCACTTTTCAGAGCCGGTGTGAGCGGGGGTGGGGGGGGTGGGCGGAGCGGCGGCTCAGCTGGTGGGTGGCGTCGTTAGTGGCGTGGAGAAGCGAGCGGTGCGAGAGGTGGCGGCCGGAGCGGCCGAGATGCTGCCGGAACGGAGATCACGGGACGGCCAAGGTTTCGCAACGACCAGGCGACGGTGAGGGTCTCTGCGTTGTTTCCATGGCGGCATCGCATGCTCGCGCGAGCGCCCCAGCACTGCTCTCCCCAGTGCTGTTCTGAAGAATTCACGTGACCAAAACGTTCTAAACTATGTGCGTCGTGAATGTGTCATTACTGTTACTTTCGGAAGCTCTCCTCCCTCAGCCTTTCGAAGGACAGATATGAAGAAACTCGCCCTCGCCCCCGTGGTGGCCCTCGCCATCACCGGCCTGGCAGCATCCCCGGTCATCGCCGCCCCGAGCACCGACGCCTTCGGCCAGACGAACGTCCAGGCCCCGAAGAGCGCCGGCCAGCCCGACGCGACCGACGCTCCGACCGCGCCCGCTAAGCTCGACGCTTCGGTGTCGGTTTCGCCCGAGACGATCTCGCAGACGGATCTCGTCGAGAAGGGCGTCACCCTCACCGTGACGAACCTCGAAGCCGGGGACACCGTCACCGACGACGCCACCGGCGAGACAGTCACTGCCGAAGGCGACACGGTCTCATACGAGATCTACAACATCACCGGCGACCCGAAGGCCATTCCTGAGGGCCCGATCGAGTTCACCGTCACTGTGAAACGTGGCGAACAGTCTCAGACTTTCGACGAGAAGTTCACCGTCACCGCAGACGAGACCGAAGAGCCCACTGCTCCGGCCGTCGACCCGAAGGCGAGCCTCGTCGCTGACGAGATCACCGTCTCAGAGTTCGAAGGCGAAGGCCTGAAGTTCTCGGGCGAAGGCTTCACCCCCAACGGCACCGTGAGCGTCGAGGGCCAGGCACTCCCGGCACAGGTCGCCAAGCAGGCTGAAGAGCAGCTCAAGGCGGACGAGAACGGCAAGGTCACCGGCACGGTCGTGGCTCCGAAGGACAGCGTCAAGCCCGGCAAGTACACGGTCACGTTCATCGACGACGAGTCGGGCGAGAAGACCGAGCCGCAGGAGTTCACCGTCGTCGAGGATGCCACCGAGACGCCGACGACTCCCGCCGCCGAGGCGAAGCTGACCGTCTCTCCCGAGTCCGTCACCCCGAAGGACTTCGTCCAGAAGGACAAGGGCGTCAAGCTCGTCGTCGAGAACTGCGAGCCCGGCGAAGACGTGCGCTTCGTGGTCAATCCGAAGGGCAACTCCTCGGTGACGGCGTTCGATGAAACTGAGAAGGCCGACGATGAGGGCAACGCCTCCGTCACGGTCTACGGCACCTCGGCGTCGAACCCGAGCGCGTACATCGGCGACTACGACGTGACCGTGACCTGCGGTGACGACGAGCTCACCGGCAAGTTCTCGGTGGAAGAGGACCCGAACGCCGGCGGCAGCGACGGCAATGACGACGGTGGCTCCGATGGCGGCAACGGCGGCGGAAACGGTGGAGGCGACCTGCCCCGTACCGGTATGGAGCTCACCGGCCTCGCAGCCGGTGCCGGCCTCCTCCTCGTCGGCGGCACGGCGATCTTCCTGACGAAGCGCCGCAAGAAGGGTGTCCCCTCGCCCTCGGACATCTGATCCGGCCGGCCGGCTCACCTCGCTGAGCGGAGTCCCCGGCAACCCTGAGGCGCCTGGTTCGACACTGTCGGACCAGGCGCCTCAGTCAGTTCCAGAACGCGTGCGACTGGGCATGAGCGAAGAGACGACGGTCGGAACCCGCTGCGGATCAGGTTATTTTGAGCGGCTCTGTTCGAAAGGTGAGCTGCCCATAACAGGCTGAGCCGCAACCGGGTTCCTGCGGCTGAGGTCGAGCGTTCAGCCTGAACCCACAGTGATTTCGGCGGCGTAGTCACTTCCCCAGCCCTCCATCGCGACGATGACGGGGTGAAGGGCCGCGCCCAATTCGGTCAACCGATAATCGACTCGAAGCGGCAGCTCACCGTGATCGGTGCGGATGACGATGCCGTCGGCTTCCAGCTCCGTGAGCTGCCTCGTCAAGGTCTTCCGATTGACCTCCGGCACCTGCCGCTGCAGGTTGCCGAAGCGGATCGGACCGTCGAACATCGCCTTGACCACAGTGATCTTCCACGTGCCGCCGAGGACTGCCACGACAACCTCGGCGGGGCAGGTCTGAAGCGCCACCGCCACTTTCTCACGCATCGCCACCACTCATCTCTCTTGTTGCGCTGAGGACCACGACGCGTCCCCAGCCTCGATATCGGCTGCGCCCTCGACATCGCCGCGGCCGGCCAGGGACACGAATGTCCGTACTGTTGCGAGCCGTCATCTGCCTCCACGATAGAGGCATGGATGATTCCGCGTCGGTCCTGTGGGTGAGCGCCCACCCGGAACCGCTGTCTCTCAATGGTTCTCTTCGCCGGTTCGGCATCGACGCCCTCGAACAACGAGGCCACCCCGTCGAGCTGTCCGACCTCTATGCCATGGATTGGGACCCCGTACTCCGGCGTGAGCAGTTCCTCGGGTCGGAACTGCGCGCCTGCGAGAACCACTCCGGTCGGGACGGTGCCTGCGGCTCGCGATTCGATGCCACCGGCGATGTTCGCCACGCGTTCATCTCAGGCCGATTGCCTGCAGACGTCGCCCAGGAGCAGGACCGACTTCAGCGCGCGGATGCGCTCATCGTTCAGTTTCCGCTGTGGTGGTACGGCATGCCGGCGATGCTCAAGGGATGGTTCGATCGGGTGTTCACGAGCGGTTTCGCGTTCGGCAAGGAGCCCGAGACCGGGAGGAGGCTCCGGTTCGAGAACGGACCGTTCCGCGGCCGCCGCGCGCTTGTCATCGTCACCGCCGGGGATCGCCCTGGAGCTCTCGGGCCGCGCGGCATCAGCGGCGATCCGGTCGACCTCATGTTCGGGCTTCTCCACGGGACTCTGGCCTACACCGGCTTCGATCCGCTTGCGCCTTTCGTCGTGCCCTCGGCGGACTTCCTCGCCGGAGCTGATTCCGCGGGCATCAAGGCGCAACTGGGCGATCGGCTGTCCCGGCTGTTCACTGACGAACCACTGAGAGCCCGACCGCAGTTCACCGGCGACTACACCGACGACTGGGTTCTCCGCAGTGATGTCGCGCCCGGTGCTCACGGCTTCGCCGCCCATTGGCTGTGATGGCGGGGCATTGTTCGGTGTAGCCGCGAGGCAGCGCCCACCTCTGTCGATCGACCCTGGTCGTGACACTGTACTCCGGGCCCAGGCTCTCTTTCTCAGAGAATCGGGTCCTGCTGCCCGCGGCGAGCAGAGGTCCGATCGCCGTTGCGGCTCAGGTTATTTTGAGCGGCTCTGTTCGAAATATGAGCCGCCCGAACCAGCCTGAGCCGCAGCGACATTCGGGCGGTTGGTCGGGGTTACCCAGGACGAGCGGGCCGGCGGCGCGTGCCGGACAATCGACCTCCCCGCGCCTGTTTGCCCGTGGAATCCGAGTCGGGCCCCGGTTTGCGCCAGTTGAGACTGAGATGGCCAAGGCAGCCTTGGCCATCTCAGAGCAAACTGGCCCAAACCTGAACTGGCCACAACCCGGTCCGGCCGCGACGGCGTGCTCCCATGACCCGAAGGCGAGGCCGACCAGAACATTGAGGCGACCACCGCCGCCGCGCGGCGCCCGTCACTCGTCGCGGGACTCCTCAGCCACCTCGGCGCCCAGATCTTGCGCCTCGTCCCTGCGTTCAGCGGTTGCCGCCCGGCGTCGCGCTGTGAGAAGAGCCGCGACAGCGATGACCACGAACAAGCCGGTGGCGACGAACCCGGCGTACTCCGTATCTGGGGCGGGAAGGGTGAACGTCGCGGTCTCCGCCCCCGCCTCGGCGACTCCGGCGATGACGACGATGGCCGCGATGAGCACTGAGAGCCCGGTGACGATGAGGTTGTAGCGGCGGAATCGCCCGCCGTCACCAGCGGCCCAGCGATAGAGCCTCGCCATCATCACGCTGTCCCCGGTGTCGCACGCCGCCATACCTGCGGCGAAGAGCAGCGGAAGCGAGAGCGCGAGCAGCGGCGACGTGCTCGCGGCCGTCGCACCGGCCGCGATCATCAGTCCGATCGTCGCCGCGGTGTCAAACCCGAGCCCGAAGAGGAGCCCGATGGGATACATCCGCGCCGGTCGATCGACGGTGCCGATGAGCCGGGAGAAGACTGTCGTGAGAGGTCCTCGAGGTGCGGCACCGGCTCCGCTGTCACCGTTCGGATCTGCCGCGGGTGCACCCTCGGTGCGACGATCGCGCAGAAGGCGGATGAACGCGACGAGGTTGACGATCCCGAAGACCCCCACGACGCAGGTCGCGAACAGCAGTCCCCACATCCCGAGACCGGCACGCAGATCGGAATCCTCACTCACGACGAGGCTGCGAGCCGCGGCGGCACCGGTGGTGACGAGGGCGGCGGTGATGATGACGACGCTCGAGTGCCCGAGCGCGAACCAGAATCCGACGGCACCGCCGCGAAGCCGGGACTGGTCAGCGGTCGCGAGTCGCCGGGTGACGTTGTCGATGACGGCGACGTGGTCGGCGTCGAAGGCATGGCGAGCGCCGAGGAGCACAGCTGTTGCCGCCAGACCCCAGGCCGCGGCGTGGCCGATCTCGTTCGTCGAGGCGAGGACCAGGCTGAACCCTGCGATCGCGAGCCCCGCGATGACGATCAGCGGCGTCCGCATCCGCCACCAGTCCGCATCGAATCGGGTGCCGTCCACCTGCCCCGTTCCCGGCCGTCCCGCTGTAGTGGTATCCATTGTCGGTCTCCTCGTCTCCATCTTCGGTGTGCCTGTATCCATTGCGTCCCTCACTTGTTCACCTTCCCGGTCAGGTGTGACACCCCGGGGTCCGGGGATCGTATTCCACGCCCCGGCAGCTCACCGTGAGCAGCTGCCGCATGCTCACTCGGCCGGTCGGGTCCACCGCTGCCACACGGAGTCGACATGTGATTCGTGAGCAGCGGCACCGATCGCTCTCGCGATCGTCCCGGGCCGTGAGAGCTCGAGCATTCGCACTCTCGTGGAGTCGCCCATGTCGTCACCCGCCGTCGGACCGGCGGCGTCGTCTCTCCTGCCGAAGAGCATCGCCGTATCGAGCACCGAGGCGGACCCGAGGACGCCCGGCAGCGGATCGGTCCCGTCGACATCGAGGTCCTCGACGAAATACGGCCTCCCCGCGCAGTCGCGCACATCCGTGCTGCTCCGCAGAGCCCCGCCGACCTCGCCCGAGCGCCCGAGCACGATCGTCTCCCGCAGATACACCGTCGCCTCGGCACCGATGCGCACCCGCGTCGACCGGCGCACCCGCGCCCCCGACGCGACGACGAACGGGAACGTCTCCCAGATGAGACCGCCGGCCGCGCCCACCTCGATGTCGACGTCCCACCGTGACTCCGCGCCATCGGCCGGGTAGGCGACCGTGCCCCCGACGTCTTCGATGACGAGCCGGCATCCCTGCCCGACCCGGATGCCGATCGTCACCGCATCCCCGCCGAGGAGCGCCGCGCCTCCGGCGACGATCGCCACATGCGCGCGCCCTCCGGCCGCGCGGGAGATCAGCCGCGGCTGCATGAGACCGGGAGCCAGACGCACCTGCGGAAGCTCGCGCCCGGCGACCAGGTCGACGGCGATGTGCGTCATCCCCGGCCATCTGCAGGCACCCGATCCGCTGGGATCCGAACGCCGCCGTCTGCGTGCTCCAGAGGGTCGGGGCCGCCGGCACCGTCGTGGCCGGCACCGTCAGCGTGCCCGTGGCCGGCACCGTCAGCGTGCCCGTGGCCCTCGCCGTCAGCGTGCCCGTGGCCCTCGCCGTCAGCGTGCCCGTGACCCTCGCCGTGGGCGTGCGAGTGCATGTATCCCCCGTCCTCATCGGCATGAAAATGCGGTGCCATCGGACCCGGATCCTGCGGTTCGTGCGCCCCGGACCGATGCGTTTCGAGCAGGGCGAGCAGCCATGACCGCAGGCGCGCGACGGACTCCTCGTCGGTGCGGGAGAGCCCGAGCACCGGGCCCTGCTCACGTGCCGCCTCGGCGTCGGAGATCATCTGCTCGACGTCGACGCCCACGTACGGCGCGAGATCGGTCTTGTTGACGACGAGGAGATCCGCGCGCCCGATGCCGGGCCCGCCCTTGCGCGCCACATCGCCACCGCCGGCGACGTCGAGGACGAAGATCTGGGCGTCGATGAGAGCCGGCGAGAACGTCGCAGTGAGGTTGTCCCCGCCGGATTCGACGAGCACGAGGTCGAGCGGATCGAAGTCGGCTTCGAGCTCCTCGACTCCCGCGAGATTGGCCGTGACGTCGTCGCGGATCGCCGTGTGAGGGCAGGCCCCGGTTTCGATGGCGCGGATCCGGTCGGGGTCGAGGACCCCGGCGGCCCTGAGCAGCCGGGCATCCTCGTCGGTGTAGATGTCGTTGGTGATCACCCCGATGCGGATCTCGTTCGCCAGGGTGCGGCAGATCATCGCGATGAGCGAACTCTTGCCGGTGCCCACGGGGCCGGCGACTCCGAGTCGCAGGGAACGATGCGGGGTGGGGAACTCAGGCACGGAACAGCCTCCTCGGCAGTGCGGACTGGGCCTCTGCCCAGTCCTCGATGAGCGGTGCCCCGGCAGCGGGAATCGCTGCGGGGTCGGTGAGCGTCGCCAGATCGGCGACACTGGGCTCGAAGGCGGTGCACGCCTCGAGCACCCAACCGGTGGCCGCAAGCGGGTCCATCGGTTCGAGTTTGAGCATCGCCGCGGCGACCGTCTGCGCATCGTCGTAGGCGACGAGGCGCACGAGGTCGGTCGCCGGAATCCCGGCGGCAGCGGCGATGGCGCCGAGCACCACAGGGCGCGGAAGTCCGCGTCGCGGCAGCACCGGGTCCAACTCGGGCCACAGCGTGACCGCCACGCGACGCAGTCCCGCACCGAGCACCTCGGCGATCTCCCGCAGTGCCGGGCTGGGAGTGCGGGCCGCCCATTCGTCGCTGATGTCGGCGAGGACCGCACCGGACTCCCGGTCGCGCCCGCCGCCGCGGTCGATCTCAGCTCCGGCGACGCGAGTGCCGATCAGGGCATGGCGGGTGACGACGGCGGTGCCGGCCTCCACGCGGACGACGGTGCGCATCCGCGCGCGCATGTAGGCTGCGACCTCCCTCGGCGCGAGCCCATGGCGCAGTCCGGCTTCGACGCCGTTCGAGGTCACGTGCGCCCCCGCGGGCAGGCGGGCGTCGGCGAGGAGCATGATGATCGCCGAGGCGGCCCCGGGCCCCAGCGCGCCGAGCGTCACCGTGTCCATCAGAACATCTGGTAGAGCTGGGCGAGCGGCAGCGCGTGTGCGGGTGCCGCAGTGACGAGGTCGCCGTCGATGGCGATCTGGAACGTGTCCGGGTCGATGTCGATGGTGGGACGGACGTCGTTGTTGCGCATGTCCGCCTTCCCGATCCCCCGCGTCGGCGCGACGGCACGCAGTTGCCTACGCAGACCCAAGCTCTCCCGCAGCCCGCTGTCGACGGCGGCCGGAGCGACGAACGACACCGAGGTCGTCGCCCCGAGGGCATCCCCGAACGCCGGCCGCATGAGCACCGGCTGCGGCGTAGGGATCGACGCGTTCGGATCGCCGAGGCCGGCCCAGGCGATCGTCCCGCCCTTGATGACGAGGTCGGGGCGGACGCCGAAGAAGCGCGGATCCCACAGCACGAGATCGGCCATCTTCCCGACTTCGACGGAACCGAGGTGCGCATCGACCCCATGCGCGATCGCCGGATTGATCGTGTACTTCGCCACGTACCGGCGTGCCCGCTCATTGTCTGCCGGCATCGTCTCGCCGAGGCGCCCCCGCCGTAGCTTCATCGCGTGGGCGACCTGCCAGGTCCGGGTGATGACCTCGCCGATGCGGCCCATCGCCTGAGCGTCCGAGGAGGTGATCGACAGTGCGCCGAGGTCGTGGAGGATGTCCTCGGCGGCGATCGTCGTCGCCCGGATGCGCGATTCGGCGAAGGCGAGGTCCTCGGGCACGCTGGGGTTGAGGTGGTGGCAGACCATGAGCATGTCGAGGTGCTCGGCGACGGTGTTGACGGTGTGGGGAAGAGTCGGATTGGTCGAACCGGGGATGATGTTCTCCAGCGCGGCGATCGAGAGGATGTCGGGGGCATGGCCGCCGCCGGCACCTTCGACGTGGAAGGCGTGGATGCTGCGCCCGGCGATCGCGGCGATCGTCGACTCGACGAAGCCCGACTCGTTGAGCGAGTCCGAGTGGAGTGCGACCTGCAGGCCGTGATCGTCGGCGGCCCGCAGCGCGGCGTCGATCGCGGCCGGTGTCGCGCCCCAGTCCTCGTGGATCTTGTACCCTGCCGCCCCGCCGAGGGCCTGTTCGGCCAGCCCCGCGGCGGAGACGGTGTTGCCCTTGCCGAGGAGCAGGACGTTGACCGGCAGTGCGTCGAGTGCGCGCAGCATCATCCCCAGATGCCACGCCCCGGGCGTGACCGTCGTCGCCTTGCTCCCCTCCGACGGGCCCGTTCCGCCGCCGACCACGGTGGTGATTCCGGTGGCGAGCGCCTCATGGATCTGCGATGGCGACAGCAGGTGGACGTGCGAGTCGATCCCACCGGCGGTGAGGATCCGGCCCTCGCCGGAGATGACGTCGGTCGACGGGCCGATCTGCAGACCCGGATCGACCCCGTCGGCGATGTCGGAGTTGCCCGCCCGGCCCAGAGCCGTGATCACGCCGTCGCGGATGCCGATGTCGGTGCGGATTATCCCCCACCAGTCGAGGACGATGACATTCGTGATCACGGTGTCCGGTGCACCGTCGACGCGCGTCGTCGTGCCCTGGAGCATCGATTCGCGAATCGACTTGCCCCCGCCGAATACCGCTTCGTCACCGCCGAATGTCCGATCGTCCTCGATCTCGATCCACAGGTCGGTGTCGCCGAGGCGGACCTGGTCCCCGGTCGTCGGTCCGTAGAGGGAGGCGTAGCGCTGAGCGGAGATCTCAGCCATCAGTGCCGCCCGTGCGAATCTGCAGTCCGGGTACCCGGGCACGCCCGCCGAGGCGGACGATCGGCACGGTCCGCGACGCCCCCGGTTCGAACCGGATCGAGGTCCCTGCCGGAATGTCGAGCCGGCAGCCCTCGGCTCGTGCCCGGTCGAACGCCAATGCGGCGTTGACGTCGGGCAGGTGGAAGTGCGATCCGATCTGCACCGGACGATCTCCCGTGTTCTCGATGGTGATGCTGCCGGTGTCTGCCTCGGCGGCGCGTGCGTTGAGGAGGCGGGTGCCCTCGCGCACCCGCACGGCTCCCGGCCCGTGGTCTCTCGTGCCTGCCATGACGCGGTCCTGTCAGTCGATGGGGTTGTGGATGGTGACGAGCTTGCGCCCGTCGGGGAACGTGGCCTCGACCTGGACGTCGTGGAGCATCGGCACCACATCGTCCATGACGTCGTCGCGGCTGAGGACCTCCCGTCCGGTGACCATGAGCTCCTCGACCGCGGCCCCCTCACGCGCCCGCTCGATCACCCACGTGCTCAGCAGCGCGACGGATTCGGGATAGTTGAGCGGCACTCCCCGCTCCAGACGATCGCGGGCGACCATGCCGGCGACGGAGAGCAGCAGCTTCTCCGTGTCCCCCGGTGTGAAGTGCATCAGCGCTCCCGGACGGGGTCGGCCGGCAGGACATGTTCGCCGAGGCGGTCGGTCGACAGTGCCAGAGAGCTGAGATAGAGGGTCTCCCCGTTCGGTCCGGTCTTCGCCGAGGCGATCATGTCGGGACGCTCGAACTCCATCTCCGTGACGTGGCACCACAGGGTCGCATCCGTGGGGTTGCCGTGGTCGTCATACATCGGCACGTCGATGCCGTCGTCCTGTCGACGCAGGTAGAAGCGCCCCCGGGTGATGATCGCCATGAGCGGTGTGGCGACGATCGCGATGCCGACGGCGAAGAGCGGGGAGAACGGCTGGACTGCGGCCCCGAAGGCACCGAAGTAGATGGCGATCGACACCCCACCGGAGAGCACGAGGGAGACGACGCCGACCGGGTTCCAGTCGTAGAGCATGCCGCGGCGGAACTCCGGAGTCTTCGGCGAGAGTCCCAGCACGTACTTGTTGATGGCGATGTCCGCGGCGACGACGCAGATCCACGACATCGCGAGGTTGGCGTAGAAGCTGAGGATCGCGTTGAGGAAGTCGAACATGTTGAGTTCCATGAGCGTCAGAGCGAAGAGCAGGTTGACGACGAGGAAGGTGATCCGCCCGGGGTAGTGCTTGGTGATCCGGGTGTAGGCGTTCGTCCACGCCAGTGACCCGGAGTAGGCGTTCGTCACGTTGATCTTCACCTGGGAGATGACGACGAGGACGACGGCGAGCAGCAGGGCGAGCCATTGCGGCATCATCTGCTCGTAGGTGGCGAGCAGCTGCTGGACCGGCTCGGTCGCGAATCCGGTGGCCCCGGGCACGTTGGCGATGAGGTAGACGGCGAGGAACATGCCGATGATCTGCTTGATCGCCCCGAAGATCACCCAGCCCGGACCGGCGAGGATCACCGCCGTCCACCAGCTGCGACGGTTGCCCGGAGTGCGCGGGGGCATGAATCGCAGGTAGTCGATCTGCTCGGCGATCTGGGCGATGAGCGAGAGGCAGACTCCGGCGGCGAGCATGGCCGAGGCGAAGTTCGCGCTCTCGCCGCTCTCGCCCTGGTACGCGAAGAAGGTGCTCACGGTTTCCGGTTGGAAGGCGATGAGGTAGCCGACGGGGACGACCATGAGGACGAGCCAGAGCGGTGTCGTCGAGACCTGCAGTCGGGCCAGCGCCTTCATGCCGAAGATGACGAGCGGGAAGATGATGACGGTGGAGAGGAGGTAGCCGAGCGGACGCGGGATGCCGAGTCCCAGGTAGAGCCCCTGGGCCATGATCGAGCCCTCGAGCGCGAAGAAGATGAACGTGAAGGTGGCGAAGATGATGTTCGTGATCACCGAGCCGTAGTACCCGAACCCTGCGCCGCGGGTGATGAGATCGAGGTCGAGGTTGTAGCGTGCGGCGTAGAAGGCCAGGGGCCAGCCGGTGAGGAAGATGATGATGGCCGCCGTGAGGATGCCGAGGATGCCGTTGGCTGTGCCGTGCGCCAGGCCGATGCTCGCGCCGATCGAGAAGTCAGCGAGATACGCGATGCCGCCCAGTGCACTCGTCGCCACCACGGCCGGTGCCCACGTGCGGTAGGAGCGCGGCGCGAATCTCAGAGTGTAGTCCTCGAGACTCTCGCGCGCTGCGGCCTTCGCCTCGCTGCTCGTCCCCGGTGGCGCCGTCGACTTGTCTGCAGACATCGTCATGGTGGTCTCCTCGGTCGCTCGTCGATCTCAACAGCGCCCATCCTGACAGTCGATTGTTTCGTCCCGTGGCGGGCAACGTTTCGCCCGTGTTTCGACAGCGGGCAACGCCGCGCACAAGGTGCCCTGGTAGGCGCAGTGCGCTCACACGAACCTGGCCGCCGGAGGGTTGCCCGTCGTGAGTTCTCGCACCCCATGACTCGCGCCCTCTGAGGCTCCCACCCTCGCAGCCTCACGCTGCGGCTCATCCTGGTTCGAGCGGCTCTGTTCAAAACGTGAGCCGCCCGAAACAGGGTGAGCCGAAGCGCCGTTCGGGTGGTTCGGCGGGGTTGCACAGATCGAGCGATGTCGGCGAAACGGGCGTGTGCCGGACATGCCGCGCAGTCGGTTGCCTGTCGCGGACGTGCGACCCGCAATCGACGACGATCGCGCCGAGACCAGCGCTCTCCCCAGTAGCGGCGCCCGTGGAGTCCGGGTCGCGACCCGGTTTGCGCCAGTTCGCTCTGAGATGGCCAAGGTTGCCTTGGCCATCTCAGAGCGAACTGGCCACAACCCGATCCGGGCATGAGAAAGGGGCGGATCGCTCCGCCCCTGGAAATGGTGCTCCGCCCCTGGTCACTCCCGCGCTGGGCCGCTCAGGTTGCCGTCACAGCCGCTCGGTACCGCTCGGATCGCCCTCACGCCTTCGCCGGACCGCGGACCCTTCGGGTGGTGAAATCGTCGTAGAGCACGACGGCACCGGCCTCGGATTCGGCGGTGACCTTGGGTCGCCGGCCGCGCGCGATCGAGACGACATCGCCGCCGGAACCGGCAGCGAAGACACGCGAATCGCGTTCGCGTGCCGCCGCCTCGGCGAGGACCTCCTCCTCGAGTTCCCGGTTCCGGCTGCGCAGGGCGTCGATCTGGTTCTGCATCTCCATGATCTTCTTGATCCCGACGAGGTTGACCCCCTCGTCCTTCGAGAGATGCTGGATCAGGCGCAGCTTGGCGATGTCCCGCCCCGAGTAGCGTCGGCCCTTGCCGGCCGTGCGCTG
Organism: Brevibacterium sp. NPDC056726; assembly: GCF_042790515.1. Taxonomy (NCBI): domain Bacteria; kingdom Bacillati; phylum Actinomycetota; class Actinomycetes; order Micrococcales; family Brevibacteriaceae; genus Brevibacterium; species Brevibacterium sp. NPDC056726. The sequence continues at coordinate 591,695 of NZ_JBHTYZ010000001.1, forward strand.
CGGGGTGACGAGACCCATCCGGTCATACTGCCGCAGGGTCTGCGGGTGCATCCCCGCCAATTCCGCCGCCACCGAGATGACGTAGAGCGCTGCGCTCTGAGAGAACTGCATCCTGCCTCACTGCCTCAGCTTGCCTTGGCCCGATCGAGCAGGCCGGCACGCGGGTCGTCGGATTCCGTCGCCGCCTTGTAGGCTTCGACGGCTTCCTTCGCTTCCTTCGAGAGGTTCTTCGGCGCGACGATCTCGACGGTGACGAGCAGATCGCCCGTGCCCTTCTTCGTCTTCACGCCCTTGCCGCGCACCCGCAGGGTCCGACCCGAGGGCGTGCCCGCGGGGATCTTCACCTTCACCGGCTGACCGCCGAGCGTGGGCACCTTGACCTCGGCGCCGAGCGCCGCCTCGTCGAAGCTCACCGGCAGGTCCATCCGCAGGTTGTCCCCGTCGCGGGTGAACACCGGGTGGGGCTTGACGTGGACGGTGAGGATGACGTCACCGGGATCGCCGCCGTTCGGGCTCTGCTTGCCCTTGCCGGCCAGTCGGATCTTCTGTCCGTCCTTGACGCCGATCGGGGTGCGCACGGTCAGCGGCTTGCCGCCGGGCATCTGCAGCTTCACGGATGCGCCGTTGGCCGCCTCGGTGAAGCTGAGGTTCGTCGAGGACTTGATGTCCCCGCCCTTGACCGGTGGCGAATATCCGCCGCCGAAGCCCGTGTCGTAACCGCCGCCGTAGCCGCCGTACGACCCGCCGCCGAACCCGTTGAGGAGATCGGCGAGATCCGGGGGCACGTCGCCGTAGCCGCTGCCGCCGCCGAACCCGCCGCCGCTGTAGGTCGTCCGGGTCCGGGTGCGCCCGCCGCCTCCGAAGAGGTCGGAGAACACGTCGTCGAAGCCGCCGCCGGCTCCCCCGGCACCACCGGCGCCGGCGCTGAACCTGGCACCGCTGCCCATGGCGCGGACCTGGTCGTACTGTTCGCGCGATTCCTTGTTCGACAGCACCTGGTGGGCCTGTCCGATCTCCTTGAACTTGGCCTCCGCCTCGGCGTCCCCCGGATTCGCGTCCGGATGGTACTTCCGCGCGAGCTTGCGGTAGGCCTTCTTGATCTCGGAGTCCGACGCGTCCTTGGAGACGCCGAGGGTCTTGTAGAAGTCCTTCTCGAACCAGTCGTTCTGCGGTCCGGTACTCATCTGGCACCTCCCTTCTTCTCAGTCCTGTTGTGCCTGCCGGTGCGTGTCCGCCCCGGCTCTGTCATTCGTCCGTTCATCTGTCTGCTCACAATCCGCAATCCCCGCGAAGGCTTCCCTCCCGGTGATTCCGGACCGTCGCCGAGGCGGTCCCCGCTCCCAGCGTCCGTGGCCGGACGCTGGGGTGGCGGGTCACCTCGGCGAAGGTGGAACGGTCAGTCCTCTGGCTGCTGCACGCCGACGCGGGCCGCGCGGATGATGCGATCACCCATGCGGTAGCCCGGCTGCATGACCATGAACACCGTCGGCACCTCGACTTCGTCCGACGGCTGCTGCATGAGAGCCTCATGCAGGTGCGGATCGAACTCGTCGCCGACTGCGCCGTACTGCTCGACGCCGACCTTGGCCAGCGCGTCGATGAGCTTGTTCACGTGGGCCTCGAAGGGCCCGGAGACGTCGCCGTTCTCCTGCGCCAGACGCACCTCGTCGAGGACGGGAACCAAGGCCTCGACGACCTTGACGGTTCCGCCCACGGACGCCCGCTCGCGTTCGCGATCGGCGCGCATCCGGTAGGCCGCGTACTCGGCGTTGATGCGCTTGAGGTCGGCGAGGTGGGCCGCGGCCTCGGAGCCGGGAGCGGGTTCGCTGCCGGCCGCCTCGGTGTCGTTGAGCGATGAGGCGTCGGCCGGGATCTCGACACCGAGGTCGCTGGCGTCGGCCAGCACCTCCTCGGTGTCGGCTCCCTCACCGGACTCCCCCGAAGCCGACTGCGGGTCGGCTTCGGGACGGAGCTCACCGGTCTCGGGATCGACCCGACGCTTGTCATGGAAGGTGAAGCCTGGCTCCTCGGACGACGGATCGTTGCCCTCGGTCGTCATTACTTCTTCCCCTCGTCCTCATCATCATCCACGACCTCGGCGTCGACGACATCGTCGTCGGCACCGGTGCCTGCGTCGCTGCTGCCCTGGTCGGCACCACCGGCAGCGCCACCGGCCGCGCCGGACTCCTGCTGCTGGTAGATGGCCTCACCGATCTTCTGCTGCTTCTCGGTGAGCGTGTCGAACGCCTTCTTCACGGCGTCGTCGTCTTCGCCGTTGAGAGCTTCCTTGACAGCATCGACGTCGCCCTGGAGCTCGGTCTTGATGTCCTCGGGCAGCTTGTCGGCGTTGTCGTCGAGCAGCTTCTGCGTCTGGTAGGCGAGGTTCTCCGCGTTGTTGCGGACGTCAGCGGCCTCACGGCGCTTCTTGTCCTCTTCCGCGTGCTCCTCGGCCTCACGCACCATGCGCTCGATGTCCTCCTTGGGGAGGGCCGAGCCGCCGGTGATCGTCATCGACTGCTCCTTGCCGGTTCCCTTGTCGGTGGCCGAGACATGGACGATGCCGTTGGCGTCGATGTCGAACGCGACCTCGATCTGCGGCACGCCGCGCGGAGCCGGCGCGATGCCGGTCAGCTCGAAGGTGCCGAGGTTCTTGTTGTCGCGCGTGAACTCGCGCTCACCCTGGAAGACCTGGATCGACACCGACGGCTGGTTGTCCTCAGCCGTGGTGAACGTCTCCGAGCGCTTCGTCGGGATCGGGGTGTTGCGCTCGATGAGCTTCGTCATCACGCCGCCCTTGGTCTCGAGTCCGAGCGAGAGCGGGGTGACGTCGATGAGCAGGACGTCCTTGCGTTCGCCCATGAGCACACCGGCCTGGACGGCAGCGCCGATCGCGACGACCTCATCGGGGTTGACGCCCTTGTTGGGCTCCTTGCCTCCGGTGAGCTCGGTGACGACCTGGGTGACGCCGGGCATGCGGGTCGAACCGCCGACGAGGACGACGTGGTCGATGTCCTTGACGGACACGCCGGCATCCTTCATCACCGCGTGGAACGGGGCCTTCGTGCGCTCGAGGAGGTCCTTGGTCAGATCCTCGAACTTCGCCCGGGTGAGGGTTTCGTCGAGGTGGATCGGACCGTTCTCGCTCATCGAGAGGTACTGCAGGGAGATGTTGGTGCTCGTCGCGGACGAGAGCTCCTTCTTCGCCTGCTCAGCGGCCTCCTTGAGGCGCTGCATCGCCGTCGAGTCCTTCGTCAGGTCGACGCCGTAGTTGTTCTTGACCTGCTCGACCAGCCAATCGACGATCCGCTGATCCCAGTCGTCACCGCCGAGGCGGTTGTCACCGGAGGTCGCACGGACCTGAATGGTCGAGAAGCCGTCATCGTCCTTGCCGACTTCGAGCAGCGAGACGTCGAACGTACCGCCACCGAGGTCGAAGACGAGGATGAGCTCGTCTTCCTTGCCGCGCTCGAGGCCGTAGGCCAGAGCAGCAGCGGTGGGCTCGTTGATGATGCGCAGGACGTTGAGGCCGGCGATCTCACCGGCGTCCTTCGTGGCCTGGCGCTCTGCGTCGTTGAAGTAGGCCGGCACGGTGATGACCGCGTCGGTAACCTTCTCCTGCAGGTACTCCTCAGCGTCGTGCTTGAGCTTCTGGAGGATGCGGGCGGAGACCTCGGGAGCGGTCAGCGTCTTGCCGCCGATCTCGGTGTTCCAGTCGGTGCCCATGTGGCGCTTGACGGACGCCACGGTGTTCTTCACGTTGGTGACAGCCTGGCGCTTGGCGATCTCGCCGACCAGGGAGTCTCCGTTCTTGTTGACTGCGACGACGGACGGGGTCGTGCGACCGCCTTCCATGTTCGCGATGACCTTGGGGTCGCCGCCCTCGAGGACAGCGACGACGGAGTTCGTGGTTCCGAGGTCGATTCCAACTGCACGTGCCATATCGTTTCTCCTTAACTCTCAGAGTCGTCTCGGGCTGAATGCGAGCGGCCGAACCGGAGGGCCCGATCGCGCACATTGAGTCTGATGGACTCAAGTATTCTCTTCCCGGCTGAGATCGTCAATCCCCGCCTCATCAAAGTTGCGTACACTAGACTCAACTTTGTGGAGCGCCGAGTTATTCCACATGTGGAGAATTTTTCGCAGAATTTCTTCGCCGAGGTGGCTGAGGCGCATTCGGGCGCGCCAGCACTGGGCAGGCGGCTGGGTCCGCGGAGGGTTGCGGGCAAGCCCCGACCCTCGAAGGGTCTACCAGACCGATCACCCAGATCCTGTGCACGTCAGCGTCATTACCCAGGTCTGGTCTGCGACCACGGGCGGCCACGTACCGCATGAAAGTCGGTTAGGGCTCTAACCGGCAAGAGCTGAATGGGTCAGGGTCGCCGGCAAGGGTCTGGTTTGTTCGAGTAGTACGCTGGGCGCAGGCCTGCGGTACTGCCGGGAGCGCTGAAGTGTGTACCTCGGGCGGATTTCGTTGCGTTCTGGTGTTCATATCGTGGAAGTCATGATTACAGCTGAGAACTTGACCAAGAGATATGGCGCGACGACAGCCGTCAATGATCTCTCTTTCACTGTTCGTCCTGGGGCTGTCACTGGGTTCCTTGGGAGGAACGGTGCCGGGAAATCTACGACGATGAGGATGCTTGTTGGGCTTGATCGGCCGACGGCGGGACGAATCAGCATCGATGGGAAGGACTACCGTGAGTTCAACGATCCGCTTCGGCACTTGGGTGCGATGCTCGATGCTCGGGGTGTGCACCCGGGCCGCAGCGGTTACGACCACTTGTTGGCCGTGGCGTATTCCAACGGGATACCGAGGCGGCGCGTCGAGCATGTCGTGGAAATGGTCGGTCTCCGGTCGGTTGTCTTCCGGCGAGCTGGTGGTTTTTCCTTAGGGATGGGGCAGCGTCTCGGGATCGCGACTGCGCTGCTCGGAGACCCGGAGATTCTGGTGCTCGACGAGCCGACGAATGGTCTCGATCCGGACGGCATCTTGTGGTTGCGCACGCTGCTCAGCCGGATAGCGACGGAGGGGCGGACGGTGTTCTTGTCCTCGCATCTCATGAGCGAACTCGCCCTGATCGCCGAAGACCTCGTAGTCATCGGCGGTGGAGAGTTGCTGGCCGTCGGATCGGTTGAAGCGGTCGTTTCTTCGGTTTCGCCGGAGACTGTCCGCGTGATCACGCCCGAAGCCGGGGCGTTGGCCAGAGCTCTGCAGGGGCCGGGCGTGAGTGTGTCATCGACCGATTCCGAATCTCTCGATGTGCGAGGTCTCGCTGCGCGCGAGATCGGCAGCATCGCCGCGGGGGCACGTATAGTTTTGTACGGGCTCGAGACACATCGGGCTTCGTTGGAGGAAGCCTTCATGCAGATCACGCAAGGCGCCCCTGTGCACGGCGCGCACCTTCAGGAGGCTGCGGAATGAACGGCGCGGCACAGAATTCCCTGGCCACGACTCTCTCGAGGCCACATCAGGACGACCTGGGAGCCGCCCGGGTCACTACGCTCGGGCTGTTGCTCTCCGAATGGACGAAGCTGCGGTCGGTGCGTTCGCTCGTTTACACCGTGCTGACGGCGTTTGCGGCGACCACTGCCGTGACAGTTTGCCTCATCATCGATGGGACGAAGTTCTCCAGCGGGCAGGCCGGGGATATCCCCTTTGCCTTCACGTCAGTCTACCCTCTCGGGATGATCGTGCTGATTATCGCGGGCGTTCTCGCGATAACCAGCGAGTACAGCAGTGGCTCCATAGGAATGAGTCTGGTTGCTGTCCCTCGCCGCACCGGAATGTTCATGGCGAAGGCGGCTGTTCTCGCGGCTGTGACTGCGGTTTTGGCGATGGTGATGTCGTTGCTGCTATATGTCATCTTGCAGATCACAGGCACTGTTCCCTCGGCCGATGGGATGTCATTGTTTGATCCTCGTATGTTCTGGGGCGTTCTCGGAGCTACAGCTACCATGCCGTTCGGGGCCGTGTTCGGCCTGGTGCTGGGAGGTCTGACGCGCAATGCCGCCGCGGCCATCTGCCTGTACTTCGGCGTCTTCCAGCTTGGACCGCAGCTCTTACCCTCTCTCGTGCCCGACAATGTCGCTGGCCTCGCTGACTTCATGCCCCTGACCGCGATCAATGTGATCCGCTCCGGTGGCTTGATTGCCGATCCGTATGGCAGCGGGACGGCAGCCATTGTCCTGCTCGGTTGGTTGGTTGTGCTCGGCGGGGCGGCCTGGTTGTTGTTGAAGCGGCGGGACGTGTGATCGTCCCGGGTGGTGGGGTAACGTGAACGGATTATTGCGTTGGGTGCGTGCTTTCGACCGGAGGCACCCGTTGTGGTGGGATGTCATGCCCCGGGGATAATAGAGGCAGGGAGATTGGAAGAAGGAGATTCTCTCTTGCCAGTGAAATACACCGACGAACTCAAGGCTCGTGCTGTCGAGCTCGTCATCCATGCCCAAGCCGATCCGGACACTGCGAACGGAGCCATCACCCGCGTCGCGAAGGAACTCGGCCTGAGCAAAGAGACCCTGCGAGTTTGGGTACGCAAGCACAAGGACTCCGGTAAAGCCACACCGACTGAGTCAGTCGACCTGGAAGCGGAGAACCGCCGGCTACGGGCAGAGCTGGCTGAGGCGAAACGAGCCAACGAGATCCTGAAGAGGGCGTCGGCTTTCTTCGCGGCGGAGCTCGACCGCCCATCGAAGTAGTCGTCGGTTTTATCGACGAGAACAAACACGAGTTCGGAGTCGAGCCAATCGTGCGCGCCTTGTCCGGGACTGCTGCACGGATTGCTGTGAGCTCGTATTACGCGTACAAGAAACGTCAACCATCAGCCAGGGCCCGACGGGACCAGGCTCTGATGGTGGTGATCCAGGATGTCTATGAGGCGAACTATTCCTGCTACGGAGTACGGAAGATGTGGAAGGCGATCAACCGCGGCTACGCCGACCAGTTCGGGCCGGTGGCCCGGTGCACGGTGGAGCGGTTGATGGCCCAGTTGGGCATCGACGGGATCCGGCGGAGACGGAAGCGTCCGAAAACGGCTTCAGCCAGGGCTGAGGACTGCCCGGACGATCTCGTCGACCGTGAGTTCACGGCTGCTGGTCCGAACTGTCTGTGGGTCGCCGATATCACGTACGTGCCGACGCAGGCTGGGTGGGTGTACGCGATGTTCATCCTTGATGTGTTCACCAGGGAGATCGTGGGCTGGCAGGTGACGAACCATCTGCGGGAGTCGCTGGCCAGGGACGCTTTGACGATGGCGCTAGCGGCGAAATTCCGGGCTGGTGAAGATGTGTCGGGGCTGGTCCACCACAGCGACCGTGGGGTTCAATTTCGGTCGATTCGCTATGGCGAGGCTCTCGCGGAATCCGAGCTTGTCGCGTCGGTGGGATCGCGCGGAGATTCGTATGACAATGCGATGGCTGAGGCTCTGAACTCGGTGTACAAGGCTGAGCTGATCGACAGACGGGTGTGGTCAGGATTGATCGAGGTGCTCGCGGAGACGTCTGCGTGGGTGGCCTGGTACAACCAGGAGCGGTTGCATTCAGCGGTCGGGTACCGTCCGCCGATCGAGGTCCATTCTGAATGGGTCAACCAGTCCGCGGCAGAACCCGTGGCTGCTTAGGAAACCAAGAAAAAGAGCCTCTACGAAACCCGGGGCTTGACAGGTTGATGGCCCTTGCCAAGATGTGCTCCCGGCCATAAGAAGAGGCATGGTCCTGTTGGGTATTTGCCGTGTTCGCCAGGCCGGAGCATAACCTCATCGGGCGCCGGTGGAATCGGTGACGCCATGACTTGGCTCTGCCGCGACGTCATGGTTTTCAATATTCCAAATGAAGAAAACCGCGACTCTGTACTGGTTACGGCCAAGGCACCGAGAAAGCCAGTGGCCTCTGCAACCTATGCCATCGACCGAGTCGGCAGGTCCCAGATCACCGGACCCGATCAGTTCGATTCGATGTGTGTCAGGGCCCTGCGGCGCTGGCAAGGACTGCCGGGCATCGTGGCGGGAATCTTCCATGATCCGAACCTCGCCTATACGCCTGAGGCGGCTGCGGCGCATTCGGGCCCGCCAGCACTGGGCCGGGGGGCGTGATCTGCGGAAGGTCCATGGCGAAATCGGCTCCGAAATCGCCATCGAGGTGGCGCAGAATCACCTCGGATGTGGCGCAGAAGCACATCGCGCCCGCCCGCGTGGGCCGAGCGGCCTCTCGCTGACGAGCGCGATGGAGTGGAGCGGGACAGAGAACCGAGACGGGTCAGTGAACCGGGTCCGACAGCCGGCCAGAGAGTTCTGACCCCGCGCAGCCAAACCGGCCGTCCCGACCGACCCGACCGACCCGTCCTCAGCCCACCGGCCAGCGACATCCCTACTTGACGACGAGCACCGGGCAGTCGGCCTCGAGGATGACGCGCTGGATGCTCGACCCGAGCAGCAGCTTCATCATCGTCGACCGCCGCCGGGTGGAGAGGACGATGAGCTCGGCCGCCCACTCCTCGGCGAGGTCGAGGATCTGGGAGGCGACGTCGGAGTCCGCGCGCTGGATCTCGAAGGGCACGGCCGCCTCGGCGAGGATCCCGGCCAGCTCCTCCGTCTCCGCGGGATCGTTGTCCATCGGACCGGCGGGACTGTCGGTGGAGAAGACGACGATCCGCAGGGCCGCCTCCTCCCGTCGCGCCGCGGCGATCGCCTGCGTGAGCACGGCCGCGGGGGCATCGTTGCGGTAGGCGACGACGACGGTCCTGGCGATGTCGTCGATGTCTGCCGAGCCGGCGATGCGCAGCGACGGCACGGGCCGGTGCCCGGTCGGAGTCGAGTAGAAGTCGGTCATGAGCAGCGGTCCCCTATCCGATCGCGATGACGCCGATGAGCACGCCGACGGCGAGCATGACGAGCGAGACGACGAGCGCCCTCCACAGCACCTTCTTATGATGGTCGCCGAGGTCGACGCCGGCGAGCGAGACGAGCAGGAGGATCGCGGGCACGAGCGGCGACTGCATGTGCACCGGCTGACCGGTGATCGAGGCACGAGCCATGTCCGCGGCCGAGATCCCGTAGTGCGCCGCGGTCTCGGTGAGGACGGGCAGGATGCCGAAGTAGAACGCGTCATTGCTCATGAAGAACGTCGCCGGGATCGACAGGAGACCGGTGATGACGGCCATGTACGGTCCCATCGCCTCCGGGATGACGTCGACGAGCCACGCGGCCATCGCATCGACCATGCCGGTGCCGCTCATGATTCCGGTGAGCACACCGGCGGCCATGACCATCGCGACGACGGCGATGATCGCCGAGGCGTGCGAGGCGAGCTCCTCCTGCTGGTCCTTGATCTTCGGGAAGTTGACCATGAGCGCGATGACCATGGCGATCATGAACAGGTACGGCAGCGGCAGGATGTCGAGGACGAGGGTGACCATGACGGCCACCGTGAGCGCGAGATTGAACCAGAAGAGATGCGGGCGCAGGGTCGCACGGTTGGGATCGAGTGCGGTGTTGGCGAGGGAGGAGTTCCCCTTCGCCGAGGCGGCCGCATCGGTCGCATCGGCACCGTCGTCGGGTCCGCCGACCGAGGTGCTCGCGCCGGTCGTCCCGGCGCTTCCCGAGCCGGTGCCGGCCGAACCGGTGCCGGCCGAACCGGAGCCCGCGGCGGCGCGGGCCGCGGCGCCGACGAGCTCGGACTTCCGCGACGCGGGACGACCGGTGCCGAGTCCGGTCACCCAGGTGACGCCGTTCTTCGCGAGGCGGCGACGCTCGGAGAGTCCGAGGAAGTAGGCGAAGACGAAGCAGACGAGAAGACCCACGAGGAGCGAGGGCACCATCGGGGTGAAGATCTCGTTGGCGTCGATCTGCAGCGCCGAGGCGGCACGCGCCGTCGGTCCGCCCCACGGCACGATGTTGAGCGTGCCGTTGATGAGACCGGCCACACAGGTGAGGACGACCGGCGACATCTCGAGCCGCTGGTAGATCGGCAGCATCGCGGCGGTGACGACGATGAACGTCGTCGACCCGTCACCGTCGAGGGAGACGGCACCGGTGAGCAGCGCCGTGCCGAGGACGACCTTGACCGGGTCATTGCCGGCGATCTTGAGGATGAACTCGACGAGCTTGTCGAAGAGCCCGACATCGATCATGATGCCGAAGTAGATGATGGCGAACAGCAGCAGCGCCGCCGTCGACGACATCGATGCGATCGCTTCCATGACCATCTCGCCGATTCCCAGACCGGCGCCGGCGAAGAGACCGAAGATGGTCGGGACGATGATGAGCGCCAGGATCGGCGAGAGGCGTTTGGTCATGATCAGCGTCATGAAGACGATGATCATGGCGAAGCCGAGGATGACGAGCACGGACTTCTCCTTCGAAGACGTTTGTGAACCGCCTGTGGATTTTGTGAGGCGCGATACACGCTAGGGCCGACCGGCCGGACCGCGCGCGTTTAAGTGCACTGATCGCGTTCTGCCCGTTCTGTCCCTTTTGCGCATTCTGCTCAGCACTGGCTACTGTGGAGGAGTGCCACGCTCCTCCCGAGCCTTCTCGCGCCGTGTCCTGCTCAGCCAGCTCGCGGTCATCATCGCGACCCTCGCGCTGGTCACCGGTGTGTTCTCCTGGATGGCCGCCCAAGCGGTGACCGATGTCAGCGAGACCGAGGCACTCGCCACCGCCCGCACGCTGGCCTCGGCGACGGCAGTCCGGGAGGGCGCGACCCGCGCCTCGGCGACGGAGGAACCGGCGTCGGCGGAGATCACGGACCCGCTCGGCGCGATCGCCCGCGACGTCCGCACCCGGTCGGGCATCGAATTCGTCGTCATCACCGACGACCACGGCCTGCGCCTGACCCACCCCAACCAGGATCTCATCGGCCAGCGCGTCTCGACCTCGCCCAAGGAGGCGCTGGCCGGACGCGAAGAGGTCACGCAGGAGGCGGGCACGCTCGGCAGCACGGTGCGGGCGAAGGTCCCGATCTACTCGAGCACCGAGGACGGCACCGTCGTCGGCGAGGTGTCGGTGGGCATCCACACTTCCGTCCTCAACGCCGACCTGCGCCGGGAGTTCATCGCCCTCGGCTCGGTCACCGTGCTGGCGCTGGGCATCGGCATCTTCGCCTCCTTCGCCCTCGGACGCCGCCTGCGCCGGGAGACCCTCGGCGTCGGACCCGAGGAGCTCGCCGAGATGGCCCGCGACCAGGGCGCGGTCCTGCGCGGCCTCGATGACGGTGTGCTCGGCTTCGACTCCGACAATGAGCTCACCCTGAGCAATGTCGCGGCCCGTGACCTCCTCGCCGGCGACGCCGCCATCGACGACGAGCGCCGCCGCACGATCGACGACGTCCCCCAGGCGATCCGGACGATGATGGCCGAGGCCCCCGAACGCGGAGCGCTGCGCCGGCGGGTCAGCGTCGGGGACAAGATCCTGCTGGCCACCGCCGTGCGCGTGCGCCGCGACGGCGTCGAGGTCGGCGGTGTCGTCACCCTCCGCGATGAGACGACGATGCTGACGATGGCCCGGCAGCTCGAATCGGTCACCGCGATGGCCGAGGCGCTGCGCGCCCAGCGCCACGAGTTCGCCAACCGGCTCCACACCGTCCTCGGCCTCGTCGACACCGGCGCCACCGACGAGGCCCGCAGCTACCTCGAGTCGATCCTCGGCACCGGCCCCCTGACCACCCCGGTCGAGGGGATCGAGACGATCACCGACCCGTACCTGCGCGCCGTGCTCGAGGCGAAGGGCACCACCGCCGCCGAGGCGGGGGTGAGTGTGCGCGTGGCCCCTGACTCCCTCGTCGTCGGGCAGGTCACCGACCCCGAGGACGTCACCCTCGTCCTCGGCAACCTCATCGACAATGCGGTGCGCGCGGTCGTGCGCAGCCGGTCCGCCGACCCGGTGCGCGACGCCGCGGCCGACGCCGACCCAGCCAGCGGAGCCGCCGCCCCAACCGCCGACCCAGCCGACGACACGACGGAGCCGGGAACCGCCTCGGCGCGGGGACCCTTCGAGGGCAGGGACCCGGCGACGGCGAAGCTGCCGTCCGGCAACGGCGACCAGGTCGTCGAGGTCCAGCTGCTCAGCGCCGACGGGGAGCTGCACGGTCTCGTCACCGACACCGGGATCGGCATAGACGCAGCCGACGCCGAGCGCATCTTCGACGAGGGCGTCAGCGGTGACCGCGAATCCCAGCAGGCCGCCGGCGGTGACGGCGTCGAGGCCGCGCACGGGCACGGCCTCGGCCTGGCGCTGTGCCGCCGGGTGGCGAAACGACATGGAGGGCGGGTGTGGCTCGTCGACGGCCACGACCCGGTGATGGGCGGCGCGAGCTTCGGCGTCATCCTGCCCGACGTCCTCGTCGGCGACGCAGACGATGTGCAAGGAGTGAGCTGATGGTCAATGTTCTCGTGCTCGACGACGACTTCTACGTGGGGAAGATCCACTGCCAGTACGTCAACGACGTCGCGGGCTTCCGCGCGCTCGATCCGGTCCAGGATCTGCGCACGGCCCGCAAGGTCCTCGCCGAGGAGGAGGTCGGCCTGCTCCTCGTCGACTACGTCCTGCCCGAGGGCACCGGCGTCGACCTCATCCGCGAGACCGACGTCGACGCGGCCGTGCTCTCCGCCGTCGCCGACCCGCAGATCGTCCGCGCGGCCCTGCGGGCGGGTGCCCTGACCTACATCGTCAAGCCGTTCGCCGCCGATCATCTCCACGGCTTCCTCCGCCGCTACGCCCGCTACCAGCGGTTCTGGGAGCGGGAGAAGGTCGCTCAGTCCGACCTCGACCGGCTGCTCCGCAGCCTCCACGACACCTCGGCGCCGGGGTCGACGTCGTCACCGGGCACGAAGTCGTCGACGACGGGGCGGATCCTCGATGCCCTCGAGGCGACGAAGCGGCCGATGACGGCCATGGAGATCGCCGAGGCGGTCGGCGCGTCCCGCGCGACCGCGCAGCGGCATCTCGCGAAGCTCGCCGAATCCCGGGCGGTCACCGTCACCCTGCAGTACGGCAGCACCGGCCGACCGGAGCACCTCTACCAGACGGGCTGAGCCGCGACAGAGCGGTAGTTCCGGATGACACTGAGCGCTCCCGCGGTGGATCCAGCTCGATGATTCCGCGAAATTCGAGCTGGATCCACCTCGCTGCGGCCGGTCGCGACCCCGCGGTCAGCCGAGGTAGCGCTCGACCTCGTCGATGGCATGCCGGTCGTCACGGCTGAAGCGCTTGAGCTGCGTGACGTGGCGCGGTTCGAGCTCGGCGATCGTCGAGACCTGGAGGAGCTTCATCGTCCGCTCGATCTGCTCGCGGAGGATCGCGATCGTGCGGTCGACGCCCTGCCGGCCACCGGCCATGAGCCCGTAGAGGTACGCGCGGCCGATGAGCGTGAAGTCCGCTCCGAGGGCGAGCGAGGCGACGATGTCGGCGCCGTTGCGGATGCCCGTGTCGAGCATGATCTCGATGTCCTCGCCGACCTCGCGCACGACCTCGGGGAGGAGTTCGAAGGGCACCGGTGCGCGGTCGAGCTGCCGCCCCCCGTGGTTGGACAGGACAATCGCGTCGACGCCGAGGTCGGCGAGCTTCTTCGCATCGGCGAGCGTCTGGACGCCCTTGACTGCGAACCGGCCCGGCCACATCTCACGGATCGTGGCGAGGTCGTCGAAGTCGATCGTCGGGTCCATCGCGGAGTTGATGAGCTCGCCGACGGTGCCCCCGGTCTCCGACAGGGACGCGAATTCGAGCTTCTCCGTCGTCAGGAAGTCCCACCACCACCAGGGACGGGGAATCGCGTTGAGGACCACCTGCGGGGTCAGCTGCGGCGGGATCGAGAACCCGTTGCGGCTGTCGCGCAGACGAGCGCCGCCGACGGGGGTGTCGACGGTGAAGAAGAGGGTGTCGAATCCGGCCGCGGCGGCGCGCTCGACGAGGCCGTAGGAGATCTCGCGCTCGCGCATGACGTAGAGCTGGAACCAGTTGCGGCCGTAAGGGTTGGCGGCCCTGACGTTCTCGATCGAGATCGTGCCGAGCGTCGAGAGCGTGAACGGGATGCCCGCGGCGCCGGCGGCCGAGGCTCCCGCGATCTCCCCCTCGGTCTGCATGAGCCGCGTGAATCCGGTGGGAGCGATCCCGAACGGCATCGCCGAGCTGCCGCCGAGGATCTGGGTCGTCGTGTCGACGTGGGAGACGTCGTTGAGGATCGCGGGATGGAACTCGATGTCCTCGAAGGCCTGCATCGAGCGCTGCATCGAGATCTCGCCCTCGGCGGCCCCGTCGGTGTAGTCGAACGCAGCGGCAGGGGTGCGCCGTTTCGCGATCTTCCGCAGATCCTCGATCGTCAGCGCCGCATCGAGCCGACGCTTCCGACCGTCGAGTTCGAACTTCTTGAACTTCATCAGTTCGAAGATCTCCGCGGGCTTGGGGATCTGCCGCTTCATGGGTGGGCTCCTTCGCGTCGTCGAATGCGTATGACATTTATGAGGTCAGACCATTAATCTGAGCATAGGACCGTGGTCGGGAACGCGTCAAGAGCGTCCCGGCGCCGAGGTGGTGGCTGATGAAGGGAAGGGACGAGGAGTGAGCGAAACGAACGAGAGCATGAACGATGTGCGCCGTGCGTCCGACGACCACGCGGCCGGACCAGCTTCCGACCGGACGCCTGAGCCAGCGCCCGAGCCGACGCCGGACAGCGCGGCGGGGCCGGCCCCGGCGTGGACGCCGGTCGTGCGCCCGAGCACGCATGAGCTCGTCATCGATGCGATCGAAGAGCAGATCATGGCCGGGTCCCTCTCCGTCGGGGACCCGCTTCCGGCCGAACGCGAGCTCGCCTCCCAGCTCGGGGTGAGCCGGGCGAGCGTCCGCGAGGCCCTGCGCGTGCTCGAGAGCCTCGGGGTGGTGCGCTCGAGCGGAGGGTCCGGGCGCGGGGCGGGCACGTTCATCGCCTCGCTGCCGAGGGAGGCTCTCACCCGGTTCCTCCGCCTCCACGTCGCGCTGACGAACTTCAGCGTCGACGAGGTCATCGAGACCCGGATCCAGCTCGAGCGCTCGAGCGCCGCACTCGCCTCGGCGGCCGCCGACGACGATGCGCTGGCCCGGATGAACGCACCGCTGGCGATCATGGACACCCCGGGAGTCAGCCTCGAGGTGTTCAACGACGCCGACACCGCCTTCCACGTCGCGATCGCCCAGGCCACCGGCAATCAGCTCTTCTCCGACCTCACCGGAGCGATCCGCAGCTCGCTGCGGCGACCGATCCTCGCGGCCTTCCAGGCGGTCGATGACCCGGCCGCGCTCATGGACTCTCTCCAGGAGCAGCACCACGCGATCATGGCGGCGATCGTCGCCCACGACGCCGAGCGTGCGGCGCGGCTGACCGAGGAGCACATCCTCACCGCGGCTGCCGCTCTGCCGGCCCTCGCTGACCCCCGCGGCGGCTCCGGCACCTGAGCACCGGAGCCGCGCACGGGAGGTCACTCGGCCGCGTGACGACCGGTCACCTCGGCGGTCTCCTCCTCGATCCTCTGCCGATCGGCAGCGCGCTTCGCCTCGTCCTTCTCCGCCCTGCGCGCCGCCCGGCGCTCCTTGCGCCTCTCGACGAGGAGATAGAGGGCGGGGACGAGGATGAGCGTGAGGACCGTCGACGACGTCAGCCCTCCGATGACGACGATCGCCAGCGGCTGGGAGATGAACACTCCCCCGCCGGTCAGCCCAAGCGACATCGGCACGAGCGCGAACACCGTGGCCGCCGCCGTCATGAGGATCGGGCGCAGGCGCAGACGGGTGCCGTGGACGATCGCATCCTCGAGCCCCATGCCGTGCTCGCGGAGCTTGTTGATGAGGTCGATGAGCACGATCGCATTGGTCACGACGATGCCGATGAGCATGAGCAGACCGATGAGCGACGGGATGCCCAGCGGCGTGCCCGTGAGCAGCAGGAGGAGCACGGCACCGGTCGCGGCGAACGGGATCGACACGAGGAGGATGAGCGGCTGGATGAAGCTGCGGAACGTCGCGATCATGACGAGGAAGACGAGCGCGATCGCCACGAGCATCGCGAAGCCGAGCTGACTGAACGACTCCGCCTGCTCCTGGCTGGCACCGCCGACGTCGAAGCTCACTCCGGCGGGCAGGTCCATCGTCGTCGACACCTGCCCGGCTGCGGCGGTGACGGCGTTGAGCTGACCTTCGGCGGGCGTGGCGAACACCGTGACCTGGCGGTCGCCGTCCTCGCGGGCGATCGTCGCCGGCGTCGTCGTCTCCGTCACCTCGGCGATGTCGTCGACGGTGATGGGATCGCCCTTGATGTCGGGGATCGCCTCCTGTTCGTCGGCGAGGCGCTCGTCGGCGGCCTGGGACTCGCGGGCCTCGGCCTGGCCGTCGATGATGTCGTCGATCGCCTGGTTGGCATCGCGCAGACCCTGCTCCGCCTGATCGACGCCCTTCTGCGCCTGGTCGATCTGGTCCTGGCGCATCTCGTCCGGGCTCTGCGGCGGCGGTGGATTCTGCACGTCGCGCAGCGCCTGCCGGGCCTCTTCGAGGGCGTCGGCGGCGTTGTCGCGGGCTTCGCGGGCGGACTCGAGCTGCTCGGCCGAATCGTCCTCGGCCTTGCGCTGGGCCTCATCGGCCCGCCGGTCGGTCTCCTCCTTGACGCGGTCGGTCGCATCCTCCTGGGCGTTCTTCGTCTGCACCTCGGTGACGGGCAGCTCGAGGGCGCGGATCTCATCCGGTGAGGCATCGGGATGCGTGGGCGCGATGACGATGTCGCGCTCCTTGCCCTCGAGGGTGAGCGTTCCGGCCTGCGCTCCCTGGAGTGCTGCGGACACGGCCTGCCCGACCTCGGCCTGGCTGAAGCCGAAGTCCGCCGCCTTCTCCCGGTCGACATCGACTGAGATGATCGGCTGATCGGCGGCGAGGTCGTTGCGGGCGTTCGACACACCCGGCGTCTCGGCCATCCGCTTGGTCACGGCGTCCGCGGCCTCGCCGAGGGCACCGAGGTCGGAGCCGGAGAGCTTGATCTCGACGTCCTCGTTCGCCCCGCCGCCGGCGCTCTGGACGTTGATGTCCCCGGCGTCCTCGCCGAGGCCCTCGAGCTGGCTGCGGATCCGGTCGGTCGCCGCCTGCGCGTCGGAGTCCTCGGCGAGCGTGATGTTGAAGGTGTTCTCGGCGCCGGTCTCGGGCCCGTTGATCGTCGTCGAGTACGCCTCGACGTCGCCGTCTCCGGCGAGGACGTCCTCGACCTGCTTCGCAGCGGTGTCGCTGGCCTCGAGGGAGGCGCCGGCGGGCAGGGTCTGGGTGACGGCGAGGGAGTTCTGTCCGGCCGAGCCGAGCAGGTCGGTCTTGAGGAAGGAGGCGAGGACCATCGTGACGAGGAAGATGACGACGGAGAAGGCGATCGTCCGACCCGGGTGGCGGAGAGCGGCGAGGATCGCCGGCAGACCGCGCTGCTGGAGTCGGTCGATCCGGTCGGAGGCCTCCCCGTCGCCGGGGACGGGGCGGACCGTGGCCACCGGTGCGGCGGCCGGCAGCGGCTCCCGGCCCTTGGCGGCGCGCTTCTCGTTCCGCTTGTCGATCTTCGCCTGCCGGCGCTCGGCGCGCTTGAGCGACTTCTCGTCCTGGCGCTGCGCCCACGCCTCGAAGCGCTCGTCGGCGGCGGCCTGGCGCTTCGGCGAGAGCGGTTTGGGGCTGCGGCGCAGCACCCAGTAGCTGAAGACGGGCACGATCGTCAGGGCCACGAGCAGGGAGGCGAGCAGCGCGAGGGTGACGGTGACGGAGAACGGGCGGAAGAGCTGGCCGGCGATCCCGTCGACGAAGGCGATGGGCAGGAACACGGCGACCGTCGTCAGGGTCGAGGCGGTGATGGCCCCGGCGACCTGTTTGACGGAGGCGACGATGTCCGCGATCGTCAGATCGGACGTGCCCTGGCGCCGCCGGATGTTCTCGATGACGACGATCGAGTCGTCGACGACGCGGCCGACGGCGATCGTCAGGGCGCCGAGGGTGAGGATGTTGAGCGTGTAGTCGCCGACCATGAGCCCGATCATCGCGATGAGCAGCGACATCGGGATGGAGATCGCGGCGACGATCGTCGACCGGAACGATCCGAGGAACGCGAGGATGACGAGGATCGCGAAGAGGAGGCCGAGGCCGCCCTCGACGGAGAGGTCCTTGATCGACTTCTCGATCTCGGGGGCCTGGTCGAAGATCGTCGTGAATTCGACGTCGGAGCCGAGCTTCGGCCCGACGGTCTCAAGGACCTCGCCGACCCGGTTCGAGACCTCGACGACGTTGTCGTCCTGCCCCTTCGTCACGGCGACGGTGACGGCATCCTTGCCGCCGGCGCGGGAGAGCGAGGTCTTCTCGACCGAGTCGAGGGTGACATCGGCGACGTCCTTCAGCAGCACTGTGCCGTCGGCCGTGCGGATGGGGGTGTTGCCGATCTGGTCGACGGCGTCCATCTGGGTGCCGACCTCGACGGCGAGCGATCGGTCGCCCTGCCCGCTCTGACCGGCGGGCACGACGGTGCTCGCGCCGGTGAGCTCATCGGGCACCGAGGCGGTGACGACGCCCTTGTCGTTGACGTCGTCCGGGCGGAAGGTGATGTCGACCCGCTGCTCGGCCTGGCCGGTGACCTCGACGCCCGCGACGCCGTCGACGGCCTGCAGCTCGGGGACGAGGTCCGTCTCGAGGCGATCCCCCAGGGTCTGCGCGTCCCCACCGCCGGAGACGGCGAACATCACGACGGGGAAATCGTCGATCTGCTGGGACAGGACCTCGACCTCGGCGTCGTCGGGGAGGTTCGACTTCGCGGCATCGACGGCGGAGCGGACGGAATCCGTCATCTTCTCGGAGTCCTTGCCGAAGGGCCAGGTCACCGAGGCGGTCATCATTCCCGACGACGACGTCGTCTGCACGGAGTCGAGGTCGCCGACGGCGTCGAGCGCCGTCTCCAGCGGCTTCGTCACGGTCTCTTCGACGACCTCGGGAGAGGCGCCGGGGACCGTGGCCTGCACCGTGGTGCCGGGCAGGTCGATGGAGGGCATCGTCTCCTGGTTGAGCGAGGTCGTCGCGACGACGCCGAAGACGGCGATGACGAGGGTGAGCAGTCCGATGATGAGGCGATTCTTCAGGCTCATCCTGGTCAGCTGGGACACGGGTTCCTCCGGGTCGTAACGGTTTTCGGGCGCGCGGCAGCGCCGAGCGTCAGGCGGGAAGTGCGCGGCGGCGGGCGGTGGCCCGGCTCGCCGTCAATCAGTCTTTCATTCGGGAGGGGACGTGCGCGTCACCCGAAAGTTGCCAATCGCCTCCACCCATCGGGGGATATTCGACGCAGCGTTCAGCAGTCTCACGGGGGATGCTCATGATTCGAGCATAGGGTCGCGCCGATCACGCCACAGGGGTGTTATCCCCCGTCTTCGACCTGCGGAAACGCCCATCCCATCGCCGCCCACCGGACCTGTCTGCGATGATGCGGTCATGGGCGGTTCGGATTTCCTCAGCCTCGATCCCACCTCGGCGCCGGAGCGCGGGCGGACGGGATGGCTCACGGACCGGCTCCGGGAGGCGATCGCCGAGGCGACTCTGCGGCCGGGGACCCGTCTGCCGGCCACCCGTGAGCTCGCTGCCGAACTCGGGTTCTCGCGGGGAACCGTCGTCGAATCCTATCGACGGCTGACCGAGGAGGGTCTCCTCGAGACGAACCGCGGCGCCGGCACCGTCGTCGCCAGTCGGCCGGGTCCGCCTCCGGCCGCCCCGAGTTCCCGTGTCGACGAGAGGGGCCGGAGGCGTGCGGTCGACGAGACCCGGCCCGCAGTCGTCGACATCTCCAAAGGCGCACCCGACCTCAGCGCGTTCCCGCGTGCGGCGTGGTTGCGGGCCGAACGCGAAGTGCTCGCCACCGCCTCGAGCGACGACCTCGGCTACGCGGATCCGCAGGGCGTGCCCGCCCTGCGGGAGGCACTCGCCGCGTGGCTGGCCCGCAGCCGCGGCATGACCGTGGGCGCCGAGCGCATCATCGTCACCTCCGGGGTCACCGGGGCGATCAGCTTGCTCTGCCAGGTGCTCAGGGACCGCGGGCTCACCGAATGCGCCCTTGAGGACCCCGGCGCCGACGGCAACCGCCGAATCCTCGACTACTGGCTCGACCGCCTCCACCCGATCCGCGTCGACGGCGAGGGCATCGACGTCGACGCCCTCGCCCGGTCCGGTGCGCGGGCGGTGCTCGTCACTCCCGCCCACCAGTTCCCCACCGGGGTCGTCCTGTCGCCGAGGCGGCGGCGGGAACTCATCGCCTGGGCGGAGGAGTCGGACGGGCTGATCGTCGAAGACGACTACGACTCCGAGTATCGGTACGACCGGTCGCCGGTGCGCGCGCTGCACCCTGCAGCGGCCGAGCGCATCGTCCACGTCTCCAGTCTGTCCAAGGTCATCGCTCCCGCTCTCCGGCTCGGCTGGATGGTCGCGCCGACCCACCTGCACGAGGACCTCGTCCGCCGGCGCTGGGCGACCGACCTCGGCTCGCCGGTGCTCCCCCAGCTCGTCCTCGCCAACCTCATCTCCTCCGGTGTCCTCGAGCGTCAGCTCCGCAGCCTGCGCCGCCGGCACCGGGAGCGCCGGGACGCCGCAGTCGCTGCGATCGAGGAGCACTTGCCCGGATGTCCGATCGAGGGCATCGCCGCGGGACTGCACCTCGTCGTCACCCTGCCCGAGGGCATCGACGATGCGGCGGTGGCCGCTCACGCTCGGCAGGAGGGGATCGCGGTCCAGGCGATGTCGGGCCTGCGCGTCGCCGCGGGACCGCCCGGCCTGATCATCGGCTACGGTCCGCATTCGCCTGCCCGCCTCGGCGAGTCGATCAGAACCCTGGGTCGTCTCATCGCTGAGTGAGCGCGAGCATGACGGCGAGCCCGACGAAGGTCAGGGCGAATCCGACGTCAAGGGCCCGCATCACGGCGGGACGCCCGATGACGAAGCGACGCAGCCATGCCGCGACGAAGCCGTAGAAGGCGAAGATCCCGAACGTCAGCGCCATGAAGATGAGCCCGAGACCCGCCATGGCTCCCAGAGCATCAGGGGGCGTGGGATCGACGAAGATGGGCAGGAATACGAAGAAGAAGAGCGTGAGCTTCGGGTTGAGAAGATTGACGAGGATGGCGCTGCGGATCACCCGCCCCGGCGACGGTGAGGCCGGGGCGCGGACCGGTCCCACGGGGCCGGAGCCTAGTGCGGTTGCGCCGCTGCCGGGTGCGGCCGTGTCGCTGTCGGATGGAGAAGCGAGCACCCCGGAGCCGCGCCACATCCCCACCGCGATGTAGACGAGGTAGGCGACGCCGAGCCATTTGAGGGCTTGAAAGGCCACCGGGCTCGCCGCGAGCACGGCCGCGGCACCGGTGAGCGCGAGCACGAGGTGCGGCACGATGCCGAGCGCGCATCCGAGGGCGGCGATGACTCCTGCGCGCGATCCACGGGAGAGCGCTGCGGCGATGGTGAAGAGGGCTCCGGTTCCCGGTGTTGCGGTGACGATCACTGACGTCACCCAGAATTCCAAGCTCATATGCCCAGCGTGGATGCCTCTTGGACTCGGCATAAGAGCCAAGTCGGGTGCGAATACGTGGACCAAGTATCGTGACTCCGGATCCGGTCGCCGGCGTCCGGGTCGCGGGGAGGCCGACGGCACACACCTAGGCGACGCTCGGGCCGCTGCACCGAACGCGCACCGTCGGCCGTTCAGCCGTCCCCAACTCAGCCGCGGTCGATCTGACTGCGTATCCGAGCGAGTTCGTCTGCCGTGTCGAAGTCGACGACGACCTCGGGGTCGACGTCGATGACGCGCGGTTCGCCGTCGTCGAAGAGCAGCCGGACGGCCTTGTCCTCGGGGTCGCCGATCCGCGCGAGGCGCTGCCGCAGCAGGGAGTGCGGCCACGCCGCGCAGAGGAACTGCGCCTTCCCGCGGTCGTCGGTGCCGGTCACCGGACCGCCCGAGGCCTCACTGAGGGAGACGATCTCGCCGAGGTGGGCCGCCGTGACCAACGGCATGTCTCCGGCGATGATGAGGGTGGTGCCCTCGCTCGCACCCATCTGCTGCGCGGCTGCGGCGATTCCGGCGAGCGGTCCTGCGAATTCCGGATCCTCGCGCACGGCGTTCACCGACTCCGCCTCGGCGTCGCTCAGTCCCTCGGTCGGACCGGCCACCCACACCTCGGCGTCGGTGTCGAGCGCGCGCACTGCTGCCAGGATGCGGGAGATCACGGTCCGTCCGCCGAGGTCGACGCCCGGTTTGTGGACGCCGCCGAACCGACTCGACCGGCCGCCGCTGAGGATGATCGCGCTCACTGCCATGCACCGATCCTACGGTGCGCGACCACCCGGCGACCCCGTCAGTCGGCAATCGATCTTGTCACTGCAGCGCCGTCTCCGACGGAAATCGAAGCCCCGCCTCGGCGCGTCTGGGCGATACTGGTGGGGCACCCCCAGCACTGACCCACCGAAGGAGCAGCGAGAATGACGAAGTTCGACGCGGTCGAGGCCTCCATTGCGACTCTGCGCGCGGCGCTCCAGTCCGGGGAGACCACCTCGGCGGACCTGGTCGATGCCTACCTCGAGCGCATCGCCGCGTTCGACGGACCGGACACCGAGACCAAGCTCAACTCCGTCATCGTCGCCAACCCCGAGGCCCGCGCCGAGGCGGTCGCCGCCGACGAGCGCCGCGCCCGGGGGGAGACGCTCGGTCCGCTCGACGGGATTCCCTACACGGCGAAGGACAGCTACATGGTCGCCGGGCTCACCGTCGCCTCGGGATCTCCGGCCTTCGCCGATCTCATCGCCCAGAAGGACGCCTTCACGATCGAGCGCCTGCGGGCGGGCGGGGCGATCTGCCTGGGCCTGACGAACATGCCGCCGATGGCCAACGGCGGCATGCAGCGCGGGCTCTACGGCCGCGCCGAGAGCCCCTACAACGAGGAGTGGCTGACCAGCGCGTTCGCCTCGGGGTCGTCGAACGGCTCGGGAACGGCGACGACGGCGAGCTTCGCGGCGTTCGGCCTCGGCGAGGAGACCTGGTCATCGGGCCGGGCCCCGGCCTCCCACAACGCGCTCATCGCCTACACCCCCTCGCGCGGTGTCATCTCCGTGCGCGGGAACTGGCCGCTCGTGCCGACGATGGACGTCGTCGTCCCCCACACCCGGTCGATGGCCGACCTCGCCGAAGTCCTCGACGTCATCGTCGCCGACGACACCGAGACCCGCGGCGACTTCTGGCGCGTCCAGCCGTGGGTCGAGATCCCCGCCGCCTCCGAGGTCAGGCCCGGCTCGTACGCCGCCCTGCTGCCGGCCGACCGCGCCGCCGCGCAGGACGTGCTCGCGGGCAAGCGCCTCGGCGTGCCGCGGATGTACATCAACGCCGATGACGAGGCCGGCACCAACCCCGACGGCGGGATCGGCGGCCCCACCGGTCAGCGCGTCGAGACCCGGGCCTCGGTCATCGACCTGTGGGAGGCCGCCCGCCGCGACCTCGAGGCCGCCGGGGCCGAGGTCGTCGAGACCGACTTCCCCGTCGTGAGCAACTACGAAGGCGACCGTCCCGGTGCGCCGACGATCCGGACCCGCGGCTTCGTCTCCCCCGAGTACCTCGACCGGGAGATCGTCGACCTCTCCGCGTGGGCGTGGGACGACTTCCTCCGCGGCAACGGCGATCCGCACCTCGGCACGCTGTCCGAGGTCGACGGTGCCGACATCTTCCCGCATCCGGCCGGTGCCCTGCCCGACCGCTACACGGGCTTCGACGACGACATCGCCGAATACCCGGAGCACGTGCGGACGCACCCGTATGCCGCGATGACCGACATCCCGCTGCTCGAAGAGGGTGTGCACGGCCTCGAGCTCACACGCCGCATCGATCTCGAGGCGTGGATGGACGAGAACGACCTCGACGCCGTGATCTTCCCGGCGATGGCCGACGTCGGCCCCGCCGACATGGACGTCAACGAGGCCTCGGCCGATCTCGGCTGGCGCAACGGCACGTGGGTCGCCAACGGCAACCTCGTGCCCCGCCACCTCGGGATCCCCTCGGTGACGGTGCCGATGGGCACGATGGCCGACACCGGGATCCCCGTGGGCCTGACGATCGCCGGACGCGGCTGGGACGACTCGGCGCTCATCGAGCTCGCCGCCGCCTTCGAGGCCACCGGCGACCGCCGCGACGCACCCCCGCGGACCCCGCGCCTCTGAGGTCGCGCGCTGCAGTCTCTCCCGCGCCCGCCCGAGTCCGTGCTCGTGCGCGGGAGCGCCGCCGCGGCGGTTTCTGAGACCTTCGGGTGAACACTGGCGCGGCAGGCCGATGTGATGGAACAGTGGGCACCATGACTGACTTCACTGTGCTCGCCGAACGCGCTTCCGCCCTCCTCGATGCCCATCACCAGGCCAAACCCGTCGTCCTGCCGACCGTCTGGGATGCCTGGTCCGCGGGTGCGATGGTCGAGGCCGGGTTCACCGCCCTGACGATCGGGTCGCACCCGCTCGCCGACTCCCTCGGCTACGCCGATGGGGAGAACATGCCCCTCGAGGAGGCTCTCGACGGCATCGCGCGGATCACCTCGTCGGTCGACGTGCCCGTCAGCGCCGACCTCGAATCCGGCTACGACACCGATGCCCCCGACCTCATCGCCGGTCTCCTCGAAGCCGGTGCCGTGGGCCTCAACATCGAGGACACCGTCCACAGCGCCGGCCGGCTGCGCACTGCCGAGGAGCATGCCGAGTACATCGGCGACCTGCGCCGCGCCGCCGACGCCCAGCGCGTCCACGTCGTCATCAACGCCCGCACCGACGTCTTCAAATCGCCCGAGGGCTTCCCCGACCCGACCGCCGAGGTGATCCGTCGTCTCAATCTCTGCGCCGAGGCGGGCGCCGACTCCGTCTACCCCGTGGCCATGCCCGACACGGAGACTCTCAAGCGGGTCGTGTCCGCGGTGCCGCTGCCGCTCAACGTCACCGCGCGTCCCCTCGAGGGCGCGATCCCCGATGGGCTCGGCCTCGTGCAGCTCACCGAGATCGGCGTCAAGCGCGTGTCCTTCGGTCCTCTCCTCCAGGCGACCCTGCGTCCGCAGTTCGCCGAGGTGACCCGCGCCTGGCGCTGACGACACCGGGTCGCGACCCTGTCGGCCGCGCGACCGCTTCGCCGGATCGTGCCCGCAGACCTCTCCCACCAGCTACGATCATTCCAACAGACGACCCCCGTCTGCACAGCCACCAGGAAGCATCACGAAGAGGAGTTGCCATGCCTGATAATCCCCGTCAAGGACAGCCGGTTTGGATCGACTACGTCTGCCAGGACTTCGATGCCATGAAGAACTTCTACTCCGAGGTCTTCGGGTGGGAGATCGTCGATCAGGGACCCGATTTCGGTCACTACCACCAGGCGTACAAGGACGGTGCGCCCGTCGGCGGGTTCATGCGGGCGATGACGATGGACGGGAACCCGGATCCGACGATGCCGACCGCCTGGTCGACGTACCTCTACACCAGCGACATCGACGGCACGTTTGCGAAAGCCACCAAAGACGGCGCCGCTCCCGTCGTCGGTCCGATGGCGGTCGGCCCGCTGGGCTCGATGGCCGTCGTCGTCGATCCCACCGGCGCCCCGATCGGCATGTGGCAGTCCGACGAGTTCACCGGGTTCGAGCTGCCGCTCGTCCCGGGCACTCCGGTGTGGTTCGAGCTGATGACGACGAACTACGACACTGCGTGCGAGTTCTACGTCGACGCCTTCGACTTCCAACTCGTCGAGGTCGAGGGCCAGGAGATCAAGTACGCGACCTACGGGGCCAACGAGACGGCGGTCGCCGGCATCTGCGATGCGAGCCAGTGGACCCCGAACTCGTACTGGCGCACCTATTTCAACGTCGCCGATGCCGACGCCGCCGCGGCGAAGGTCGTCGAACTCGGCGGCTCCGTGCTCGACGGTCCCATGGATTCGGAGTTCGGCCGCGTTGCCACGGTCGCCGACCCCGAGGGAGCGACGTTCCAGCTGCACCAGGAACTCTGAGTCGGCTGCTCCCGTTCACGCCCGCAGCGCGAGCGCGAACGGGAGCACCGCCGTCGCTCCGGCCTGCCGCAGCGCGCGGGCGGCGATCGCCATCGTCCACCGGGAGACGATCTCATCGTCGACGAGGAGGACGGACTTTCCGGCAACCGCCTCGGCGACCTCCGGAGGAACGACGAACGCATCGTGGAGGCCCTTGACGCGGAAGGCGCTGTTGACGTCGGGCGTCCCGTGCTCGTGGACTTGGAGCAGCTCACCGCCGTCGATGAGGCGTCCTGCTGAGGCGAGGTTCGCCGCAAGCGAGCGGATCGTCTTGGGCCGGCGGGCGCTCGGCAGCGACACGACGACCTCGGGCCGGTCCTCCCAATCCCACTGCCCGAGCACGTCGAGGCACCATCTGCCGATCTGCGCGGGGACCTCGGCGTCGGGCGCATCGGGGGCGAGGAACTCCCGCAGGACCTGCCCCTGACCGAGGTCGGAGAGTCGGGCGATGACACGTCCTTCGGCGGCGAGCTCCTCGGCGGGGATCCTGCCCTTGAGGGAGACGCCGATGTTCGCCATCCCCGAGGGCCACGTGCTGCGCGGTTCGATCGGCAGGCCGATCCGGTGGAGGGTTCCCGCGGTCTCGCGCTGCGTCTCCGCGGAGATCTCCGTCGACCACCACACACCCGCGCAGTTGTCGCAGCGTCCGCAGCGCTGCGGGTCGGGATCGTCGAGCTGCCGGATGAGGAATTCCATCCGGCACTCCCCCGTCGCCTCGTAGTCGAGCATCGCCTGGGCTTCGGCGGCGCGCACCTCGGCGACCTTCTCGTAGCGCTCCCGGTCATACGTCCACCCGCGACCGGTCGAGACGTACCCGCCCCGGACCTTCTCCACGGCCTCCTCGACTTCGAGGGTCTTGAGCAGCAGCTGCAGGCGGGTGCGCTTCGTCCCGACGAGCGTCTCCAAGCGGGCCACGGACAGGGGGCCGTCCGCCTCGGCGAGCGCGGTGAGGACGGCATCGGCATCGGCGTGACTCGGCATCGACGCGGTCGCGAAGTACTCCCAGATCTCGGCGTCCTCGGACCCCGGAAGGAGGAGGACGTCGGCGGAGTCCGTCGCACGACCGGCGCGACCGACCTGCTGGTAGTAGGCGACGGCCGAGGACGGCGCCCCGACGTGGACGACGAAGCCGAGGTCCGGCTTGTCGAATCCCATCCCCAGCGCCGAGGTCGCCACCAGCGCCTTGAGCCTGTTGTCCTTGAGCTGCTGCTCGAGGTCGGCGCGCTCCTCGGCGTCGGTGCGGCCGGTGTACGCGCGCACCTCATGCCCCTGGTCGCGGAGGATACGGGTGATGTCCTCGGCGGCGCTGACCGTGAGCGTGTAGATGATGCCCGATCGCGTGAAGTCGCCGAGGTGGGAGCTCAGCCACGCGATCCGCGCACTGGGGTCGAGGCCGGGTTGGACGCCGAGGCGCAGCGAATCGCGGGCGAGTTCGCCGCGCACGACGGTGGTGTCGTCACCGAGCTGTTCGGCGACGTCGGTGACGACGCGCGAGTTCGCCGTCGCCGTCGTCGCGAGCACCGGGGTGTCGGTCGTGAGGTCGGAGAGGATGTGGCCGATCCGGCGGTAGTCGGGGCGGAAGTCATGCCCCCAGTCGGAGATGCAGTGGGCCTCGTCGACGACGATGAGCCCGAGGATCTGGAGGAGCTGAGGGAGCACCTCGTCGCGGAACTGCGGGTTGTTCAGCCGCTCCGGGGAGACGAGGAGGACGTCGACGCTCCCGGCGCGCAGATCGGCGAGGACGCCGTCCCATTCGGTGACGTTCGAGGAGTTGAGGGTCGCCGCCCGGACCCCGGCTCGTCCGGCCGCGGCGATCTGGTCGCGCATGAGGGCGAGCAGCGGGGAGATGATGAGGCTCGGCCCATTGCCCTGGGCGCGCAGCAGCCGGGTGGCGACGAAGTAGACCGCGGACTTGCCCCACCCGGTGCGCTGGACGACGAGGACGCGTTTGCGACCCTCGACGAGGTCGCTGATCGCTTCGAGCTGACCGTCGCGGAACTGGGCGTCGGGGTTGTTCGTCAGCTCCGCGAGGACGGACTGCGCGCGGGCGTCGAAGTCGGTGAGCTGCGTGGTTTCCGTCATGGGGTCAGTCTAGGTGCCGGCACTGACACGGCCCGCCCGGAGCGGAATCCAGAACTCAGCAGACACCGCTCGTCCTTCCGCACTGGGTCGGCGAAATGGTCAGGTGGGTATGACCGTTCTGCCGACCTGAGGGCGTCGCGGAATCATCCCGTCAGCGGGGCGAAATGACCTCGAGGCCCACCGACCGTGCCGCCTCCTCAAGGCGCTTGTCATAGGTCAGAAGGGCATCGACATCCAATCGGAGCGCGGCCTCCAGGTGCAGCGCATCGAGGGTCCGCAGATACGGCATGGGCAGAAGTCCGGCCGAGCGAAACACCGCCCGATCGAGAGCGGCGATGGAGACTCCATCGAGGAGCACAGAGACTTCTGCCTGCTCGCGCTCCTCTCGCACGGCCATTCGACGCAGTTCGGTTTCGAGCAGGTCGCTCGACACGAGTTCTGCTGAGGTTCCATTCAGCCAGCCGACCAGAGCGTCCGACTCCGGCTGAGCCACAAGAAGAGCCCCGAGTGCAGAGGTGTCAACGTAAACGATCGACGGGTCGCTCACAGGCGCTCCTCACGGAGCTCGTCAATGATCTCCGTCATGACGCGGTTGTCGCTCGACGGCCGGCGATCACGCGCAGTCCAGCCACCCACTCTTTTAGCCGGTCGAGCGATCGTCAGCCGAGGAGCAGGAGCGTCCAACGGAACGATGCGCCCAACCGGCACACCCCGATTGGTCAGCACGAACGAATGCCCTTCACTGACCGCGCGAAGGACCCTCCCGGACTCATTGCGCAGCTCACGCTGCGAAAGGCTTTCAGCCTGCACTCCCTCTGCATTCATCAGCAAATTGTAGCACCGATGCTACAAGCTCAGTGAAGGTCCGCCTCGGCGGGCATCACCGCAGTGCGGCGTTGACGCCGAGGGTCGCGAGCACGCCGAAGAGGACGCCCCAGAGGATGATCGAGATGATCTGCCAGAACGCGACGACGTTGCGGTTGGCGCCGAAGCTCACCATCGCCATCGACGTGATCTGC
Organism: Brevibacterium sp. NPDC056726; assembly: GCF_042790515.1. Lineage (NCBI taxonomy): Bacteria > Bacillati > Actinomycetota > Actinomycetes > Micrococcales > Brevibacteriaceae > Brevibacterium > Brevibacterium sp. NPDC056726. Next base: position 620,842 of record NZ_JBHTYZ010000001.1, read on the forward strand.
GAGGGCAGGACGGTCTGGCCGAGCAGGGAGACGCCGGGGACGCCGAACTTGTCGAACATGCGCTTGAGCCGCTGCCGCCTCGGCGAGGTGGCCTTCTCCCTGTTCTTCGTCGCCCTGTCGCGGATCGCGCCCGCGCCGTAGACGAACGCGAGCATCGAGATGACGTTGCCGATGACGGCGACGAGGATCGCGACGACCGGGCCGAGTCCGATGGCGACGCCGATGACCGAGCCGAAGTACGACTCGACGAACGGGATCGCGGAGACGAGCATGACCCCCAGCCATTGCAGCCAGTCGGGGAACGAATCGGCGAAGTTCTGCAGGTTCTCGATCATGGCGTGCTCCGATCTCGAGGGTTGCTAACGTTTCTAGTACAGCGTACTAGTACACTGTACTATACATGCTGAGTAGAGTGATGCGAGAAGAGAGGAGGGGTGATGTCCCGACGCGATGAGATCATCGAGGCCGCGATCCGCCTCGCGGAGTCCGGCGAACAGCGCAGGACATCACTGAGTGTGCGCGCCGTCGCGAAGGAGGCGGGGATCGGCGCGTCGACGCTGCGCCACTACTTCCCGACCCAGGCCGATCTCTACCTCGAAGTCGCCCGCCGGTCGATGCAGATGCAGATCAGCGATTTCCGGATCGAGGACGCGAGCATCCCGCCCCGCGAGCGCCTCTATGAGGTGCTCTCGCAGTTCCTCACGACCCACGAGCACCGCGATGCCCAGCTCGACCTGTGGCTGGCGATGCACTTCAACGCACTCGGACCGAATCCGCGCGAAGGCTCGCAGGCGCTGCTCGAGTACGCCCACGAGATCACGTACGACTGCCTCCACCGCTGGCTCGGAGTCCTCGCCGACGAAGGACACCTCGATCCCGCCGAGGTGGCACGCGCTGCGACGATCCTCTTCACCGCGATCGACGGCATGGGCCTCCACTCGATCATCTCCCCGGACCGGATGACCGTCGACGAGATGCACGCGAACATCAAGTGGCTCATCGACCGGATCCTCGCCTGAGGCGCTGGCGTCAGCGCATCTGTTCGGCGGCGCGGGTGAGCGCCGAGGTGAGGCGGGAGAGCCGATCCGACGCGAGCTTCCAGTGCTGCCAGTAGAGCGGAACGTCGACCTCCGGGGCGGCAGTGATCGGCACGAGTTCGGCGTCGATCTCGCTCAGCTGCATGACCGGGATCATCCCCCAGCCCACGCCGGCGGCCACGGCGACGGCGAACTCCGCCGAGCTCGGCACCACCGACATCGGCGGCATCGTCGTCACTCCGTGCCGGCGGAGGAAGTCGAGCTGAAGGTCGTCGTCCTTGCCGAAGTTGACCATCGGCAGGGTCGCGAGGTCCACTTCGGCGAACGATGACGCCGCACCCCCGTCAGGTCGAGTCCATCCGTGCCGGGCGAGCAGACCGGGCGCCGCGACGGCGAGGTAGCGCATGCTGCCGAGCCGTTCGACGCGGGTGCCGTAGGGACTCGACGCCGCCGAGGTGATCGTCCCGAGCACCTCCCCCGACGTCAGCAGCGGAAGGAGTTTGTCCTGGTCGGCGACGACGAGTCGAAGGACGGCATAGTCCCAGGTGGCCGCCTCGGCGAAGATCGGACGGAACCACGTGGCGAGCGAGTCGGCGTTGACCCCGATGCGCAGCACGGTCGGTTCCCGCCGCGCCCCGGCCTCACCGGTGCCGATGCCGTCAGGAGCGTCGACGGCGATGCCGTGGAGGCGGTCCATCGCCTCGGATTCGAGGAGCTCGACCTGCCGGGCATAGCGGAGGACCGCGGCGCCCGCCTCGGTGACGGTGACGGGGTTGGACCGTCGGAGGAGGACCTGGCCGAGCCGGGATTCGAGGGCGCGGATGCGCTGACTCGCCGCCGAGGCGGTGATGCCGAGGACATACGCGCCGCCTTCGACGGTGCCTTCGTCGACGGCGGCGGCGAGGGCTCTGACATGCTCGAGGTTCATGAAGCTATTCTGCATCAGATGTAGATTATTTTGTTTTTCTTCACTCGCCGATCGTCCTACTCTGGCGATATGGTCACTCACGCACTCAGCGGTCTCCTCGCAGGCTGGTCGCTCATCATCGCCGTCGGGCCGCAGAACGCGCTCGTGCTCCGGCAGGGGATCCGCCGCGAGCATCTCGGCGTCGTCCTGACGATCTGCATCCTCGCCGACGTCCTCCTCATCGGGGCGGGGTCGGTGGGGATCGGCGCGATCGTCCTGCTGGCACCGTGGGCGCTCGAGATCCTCCGCTGGCTCGGGGTGGCCTACCTCCTGTGGTTCGCGTGGACGAGCCTGCGATCGGCCCGCGAGGCGACAGGGCTGCGGGCCGACACCGAGCAGCGCGGCCTGCGCGGGGTCATCGCGACGACGCTCGCCCTGACGTTCCTCAATCCCGGCGTCTACCTCGACACCGTCGTCATGCTCGGCAACCTCGCCAACCAGCAGGGCCCCGGCGGCGTGCTGCCGTTCACGCTCGGGGCGATGGTCGGGTCGATCACGTGGTTCCTCGGCATCGGCCTCGGTGCCCGGGCGCTGTCGGGCTGGCTTGCGCGCCCGCGGGTGTGGCAGGTCCTCGACGTCATCATCGCCGTCGTCCTCATCATCCTCGCCGTGCGGCTCGCGCTCGGCTGATCCTCGCCGAGGCGGTCGTGTCAGATGTCCGCGCTACCCTCGGTGCCATGGATCCCCGAGTCACCCTCCCGCTGCGGTCTGTCGCCGCGCACGCGCACTCCCCACCGCAGCTGCCCGACTGGCTGGCCGACATCCCGGCGGTCGGTGATCTCCTCGCGGGGTTCGAGTTCGAGGCGACGACGATCTTCGTCGGCGAGAACGGTGCGGGGAAGTCGACGATCATCGAGGCGATCGCCACCGCGCTCGATCTCCCGCACGGCGGCGGCTCGGCGTGGGAGGTGCGCGAGCACGCCGAGGAGGCACCTGTGCTCACGGAGCACCTGCAGATCATCAAGGGCGCGACGACGAATCGGCAGGGCTTCTTCCTCCGCGCCGAGACGATGCACGAGAGCATGGCGCACCTCATGGAGATCGGCGCGCTGCGCGGCTTCGAGCTCTCCCAGCGGTCGCACGGCGAGACGTTCGTCGACACGCTGACGGGCACATTCCTCGACTTCGGTCTGTGGATCCTCGATGAGCCCGAGAGCGCGTTGTCATTCACGTCCTCGCTCACGCTGCTCCAGCTCATCCGGCAGCGTGAACGGGCCGGACTGCAGACGGTCATGGCCACCCACTCCCCCATCCTCGCGAGCGCCGAGGGTGCAAAGCTCGTCGAACTCGGCGAGTGGGGCATACGAGACTCGACCTGGGACGACCTCGACATGGTCGCGCACTGGCGGCGGTTCCTGGATGACCCGCGGAGGTACACCCGCTACTTCGACGAGGAGTGAGACGCCCCGCGGGGAGGCAGGCACGGCTTGAGCTGACGGATGCCGCTCGACGCGCTGGTCGCCGTAGGCCGCAGTCCGGCACACCGCTGCCTGGCGCAAAGCCGTCTAGCGCAGCCCGGTCTGGCGCACCGCGGTCCGGCACAGTGTTGCCTGCCTCGCCGCGGACTGCCGCCTCAGAGCGATAGGCTCGGGTGGAGCTGTGTGAGGGTGACCATCCGCTTCCGACTGCACACGAGCACGGTCGCGAGCAGGCAGATGCCCGTCATGAGCAGGAGCACGACGGCTGACTGCACGGCGATGATCATGTCTCCGCCGGCGATGAGGGTGCGCAGGCCCGTCACGGCGTAGGTCATCGGCAGGAACGGCGAGATGATCTGGAAGATCTCCGGCGCCGTCTGCACCGGGTAGGTGCCTCCCGCCGAGGCGATCTGGATCATCAGCAGGACGAGCGCGATGAGCCTGCCGACACCGCCGAGCGCCGCCACGCAGAGCTGGTGGACAGCGTGGAAGCTCGCCGCGATGAGGATCGAGAACACCAGGGTGCCCAGCCACGCGCCGGCCGAGAAGTCGAGGGCGAACCACAGCACGCCGTAGAGCACCGCGACCTGCGCGATGCCGAAGAGGAGGCCCGGGACGTAGCCGGCCCAGGCGATGCGGTTCGACTTCGCCGTCGAGGCGAGCGCGCGGTACGGAATCGCGTTGAGCACCATGTAGGTGATCATGCCGCCGATCCACAGGGCCAGGGAGATGAAGAACGCGGCCAGTCCCTCACCGTACGTGCCCACGGCATTGTTCTTCACCTTCTCGGCGTCGACGGGCACAGCGACGACATCGGAGCGCTTCTCGCGATCCTGCTTGTCATACGTCGGGATCTGCTCGGCGCCCTTCGTCAGCTGGTCGGCAAGCTCACCCGAACCGTCGTCGAGCTTGCCCGCGCCCTCATCGAGATCGGTCGCGCCCTGCGCGAGCTGGGACGACCCGTCCTTGAGCTGGCCGACGCCGTCCTTCGCCTGCGCCGTCCCGTCCTTGAGTGCGACGGCGCCGTCATGGAGGTCACCGGCGCCCTTGGCGAGGTCATTGGCGCCCTTGTCGAGCTTGACGAGACCGGAATGGAGATCGTCGGCACCGTCGGAGACCTGCTGCGCACCGTCGTCGAGTTCGCCGATCTTCTTGTCAGCGTCCCGGATCTTCTGCATCACCCCGTCGACGGCATCCTTGACCGGCTTCTCCAGCCCACGTGCGTCGTCGGCTGCCTTCGTGGCCCGCTCATGTGCGGAGTCGAGGTCGTCACCCAAGGTGCCGACCTCCTCGGCGAGCTTCTGGACGTTCGGATCGTCCGGGTAGTCCTTCTCCAGCTGATCGATGCGATCGGCGACGTCACCGCGGACCGAGGTTCGCGCGGTTTCGAAGTCCTTCTCCGCATCGTCGAGCTTCGGTCGAGCGCTCTCGACGAGGTCGTCGGCCTTGCCCTTGAGATCCTCCGCCTTGTCGGTCGCATCGTCGGCGACGCCGCGCAGCTGACTCGTGCCGTCGGCGACCTGTCCGGCGCCCTTGGCGAGCTTCTTCGCCCCGGTCTCGGCATCTCCCGTGCCCGTGGCGAGAGTGTCGGCACCGTTCTCGAGGTCCCCGGCTCCCTTCGCGAGCTTGCCCGCGCCGTCGTCGAGGTCCCCGATCCCCTTCTGGAGATCGCCGACTCCCTTGTCGAGATCGTGCGCGCCCTTCGCGAGCTTTCCCGACCCGTCATGGAGTTCGACGGCGCCGTCATGGAGGTCGGAGGCGCCGTCGGCGGCCTTGACCATGGAGGACTGGATGTCGTTGAAGCCGACGTAGACCTGGGAGACGTACTCGGCCGTCGTCGTCTCGTTGAGTCCCGCCTTGATCTGGGAGAGCACCGTGCCCGCGAGCTGCCCGACGATGAAGTTGTGCGCATCATCGGTGCGCAGCTCGAGTCCTGCCTGCTCGGGGTCGTCACCGCCGGTGGAGACGAGGCGCTGCGAGAAGTTCGAGGGGATCTCGAGGATCGCGAAGTACGTGCCGTCGGCGAGGCCCTCGTTGGCCTCTTGGAGCGAGGTCTCCTGCCAGTCGAAGCCGCCTTCGCCCTTCGGGGTGATCTTGTCGACGAGTTCATCGCCGGCGTTGAGCCTCTCGCCGTCGGAGTCCGGCTTCTCCGCACCGGTGTCCTCGTTGACGACAGCGGCCTGGAGTCGGTCGATGTTGTCCGTCGGCGACCAGTTCGACGCCAGGTAGAGCCCGCCGTAGATCGCGGGAATGACGGCGACGACGATCATCGCCAGACGCGTGATCGTGTGTCGTTTGAACCGAGTGAGTTCGAGCCAGGGGAGGGAGAACATCGAAGAATCACCTTCACAAGAATCTGTGGTGCCGAAGGTCGAGCGCAGACAGGGGTCTGCCAGGTCTATGGAGCTGAGGTCAGGAGGATTGCGGGGTCAGATTGAGTTCGGTCACCGAGGCGGGATGCACCTGGGTGGAGAGCTGGTCGAAGGCGAGATCGATGTCCGAGGAGTCCTCGCACGTGACGATGAGCGTCAGCGGCTTCTCGGGATCCCGCTCCCGACGCAGCTCCTGGTAGATGAGCAGAGCGGCCCACGCGCGGGCGCGGTCCTCGCGCTCCCGGAGGAAGTCGATGTTGTCGATGACGATGACGGGCTTCTGCGCCAGGGAGGCGAGACCGAACTCGAGGAGGAACTTCTGCAGCTCGCTGAGTTCGGAGACGAAGGTGTCGCCGTCGGCGTCGACGAGGAAGTCAGCGCTCTTGGCGTCGCTCGAGGTGAAGGTGTCCTTCGGGAGGCGGCCGATCACCTCGGTGGCGGAGTCGAAGGTCTCCTTGATGCCGTCGATGACCTCACGCAGGGACTTCTTCGACACCCACGGCTTGTACCAGGGCTGGAGCATGATGAGGCGTTCGGCGATGTGCTGGGCGACCGTGAAGTCGTTCTCGAGGTCCGTCAGTCCGGCGACATGCCCGATCGACACGGTTTCGCGGACCGCGCGGGCCTGTCTGCGGATGTTGAGGTCGAAGACGTGGCCCTCGCCCGTGTCGACGCGCATCCGTCCCGCGATCGACAGCAGCAGCGAGGTCTTGCCGGAGCCGGCCGCTCCGCGGATGATCGCCAGCGACCCACTGGCGACGGTGAGATCGATGTCGGAGAACACCGGGCCCTGCTTGCCCGACATCCCCCAGTCGCGCAGGGTCACTGCCGCGCTGTCGACCTCGGTCGGGGCCGCGAGCGTGTGTGAATCGCTCTGCATTGTCCTGCTCCCTCACATGTCTCGCAAGCGTCGTTCGATCATGCCGATGCCAGCGGACCGCGCTGCCTGCTTGTCAGCACACTACGGCAAACATGCGGCCTTGGCTCTGTGGCGAATGGTGCGGCGGATGCAGCCGCGGAATGTTACCAGTAAGTAACTATACGACGCGAAACTGGGAATCGGCCAGATCATGCGGGCAGATGTCTCCAAGGACACACTATGGCCGAGACCCGCACAGCGAAGCGGCCGGTCTGCACAGGAGGAATCCTGCGCAGACCGGCCGCTCGGCGGAACCGGGTCCGGCTCAGGTGTCGAAGCGTCGGCCTTCCGGCTTCGACGGCAGGATCATCAGCACGAGGACGATGAGTCCACCGACTCCGGGAATGAACGTGAGGAACCAGAACGGACCGGCGAGGTTGGCGTCATGGAGCCGCCGCCAGCTGATCGCGAGGTAGGGAACGACCATAGCCAGGGCGAGGATCACCAGAAGGATCCAACCGATGATCATGATCGCGACACCCGGACCGGAAGGTTCAGCGGTCGGCGTGCTGTACGGAGAGTACGACGAGCTCGCGGTCGTCGCCGTGGACATCACCGTTCCGACGATCACGAGAATGTAGGGCACGAGGAGAACGAGCACCTGGAACAGGTAGGCGAACCAGTACTCACTGCGGGAGGCACGGCCCGAGAAGACCGAGAACTTCTTCCAGAAGCGACGGACGGCCTGGCCGAAGGTCGCTCCGTAGAGGGGGCGGGACAGATCGTCGGGGCTCTTGGCGCCATCGAGGTCGGCTCCGAAGGCAGCTCCCGGTCCGTATCCGGCGCCGGGAGCATTCTCCGCACCGGACCCGTAGGCGTTGTTCGCGTCGTCAGTCATGATGGCTTCCTGGTCGAGGGGTGAAGCGCCGCCGCGGTGACGGGCGCCTTGTTCTCACCATTCTTACACCCGACTGCGATGAATGACGGAGAACTCGTGTTTCGGATCTGCCACAGAAAGTCGTCGCCCCTCGCCTGAGAGGCAACGGTGGACTCTCAGGCGAGGGGCGACGACGGCGTGGACCGTCCGGGAACTGCGAGGGGTCAGGCGTCTCCTCCGGTGATGGCGTAGGCCTCATCGACTGGGGATTCGTCGATGTGACCGTCGATCCGGCGCAGGGCCTTCCATCCGAAGGCGAGGACGAGGATCGAGAGCACGACTGCCGCAGCACCGAAGAGGTAGGGGGCGCCGGCCCCCACCGACTCGGAGACCCCACCGGCGACGATCGGGGCGACCGCACCGCCGAGGAAGCGCACACCCGAGTACGAGCCCGAGGCGACGGGTCGCGGCAGATCGCTGACCTCCATCGCCGATTCCGTGAACACCGTGTTGAGCACACCGAGGATGAGCCCGGCGACGATGACGCAGATGATGAGCCCGATGAACGACTCGGCGAGGAACGACATGACGACGAGGAGGACGGCGAGCACGACGAGAGCGGTGATGAGGCTCTTGCGCCGCCGCAGGCGGTGCGTGAGCAGGGGTGCGCCGAACACCGAGGTGATCGCCAGGCAGATGCCCCACCCGAAGAACACGTATCCGAGGCCCATGGCCCCGAAGTTCTCGATGCCGGCCGCCGCAGCGGCAGCTTCGACCGGGAATGGGCTGTAGGCGAGCAGGATGAAGAAGCCGAAGTTGTAGAGCAGGGCGGCGACGGCGACGACGCCGACACCGGGGTGGGCGAGCGCACGGAAGGTCGCGCTCAGGCTGACCGGTTCGGCGGAGGTCCGCAGCGCCTGCCCACCGGTCTTCGAGTTCGGCAGCAGAACGAGGATGGCGATGAAGCCGATGGCCATGAGCACTGCGGTGCCGAAGAACGGTCCGCGCCAGGAGATTCCGCCGAGGACGCCGCCGAGCAGCGGGCCGGTGGCGATGCCGACGCCGAGCGCGGCCTCGTAGAGGATGATCGCCTTGTCCGCACCGCCCGCGGCGGCCCCGACGACGGTGGCCAGGGCGGTGGAGATGAAGAGCGCGTTGCCCAGACCCCATCCGGCGCGGAAGCCGATGATCTGATCGACGCTGCCGGAGAGCCCGGCGAGCGCGGAGAACGCGACGATGAGGACGAGTCCGATGAGCAGAGTCGTCTTGGCACCGATGCGCGAGGAGATGAAGCTCGTGAAGAACATCATGCCGCCGGTGATGAAGAGGTAGCTCGTGAAGAGCAGCATCGACTGCGCCGGGCTGGCGTCGAGTTCACGTGAGATGGCGGGAAGGATCGGGTCGACGAGGCCGATGCCCATGAACGCGATGATGCACGCGAACACCACCGCCCATACTGCTTTCGGTTGGCGCAGGATGGACCCCTGCTTCGCTTCGTCCTGTGTGGTGTCTCCGTCTGCTGCTCTCATCTCTGCGACCGTGTGTCCTTTCCGTTGGTGCTGTCGGTATCGGGGGCTGGGGATCCGTCGGGGGCGTCGTCGCTGTCGACGGGGTGCTCGTTGTGCAGGTAGTCGCCGACGAGCAGGAGTGCCCGGTGCACGCTGAGCCTGTCCTCCGGAGTGAGGGCCTGAAAGTAGGGCACCATCTGGTCGATCATGATCTCGCGGTTGACCGCGAGCCGGGACCGACCGGCATCCGTGAGCGAGAACTGCGACGCCCGGCGATCGGTGGGACTCGCCTCTCTGACGACGAGCCCGTCGTCCTCGAGCCGAGCGAGGAGCTTCGTCGCCGCCGGCTGCGAGCTGAGGTAGCCCTGCGCGAAGTGACCGACGCGCACCGGCTGATACTGCTCGACGACGGCGAGGGCACGCAGGGTGACGAGCTCACTCTCATTGCCGATGAGCCTCCTGAACGCCCTGGTCAGGCGCAGGGAGACGACGACGAGGCCTTTGACGAGCTCGTCCGGATCCACATCTTCCATAACTCATGTATATACCTGGGTTATATAACTGCGCAAACGCGTCCCACGGTTGCGACCCATTCCGTTGCCGCTCAGCTGGCCAGGTCCACGTGACGGACGCCATAGGACCACCGGTCGGCGGCGTGCTAGCCTGATCCCAACATGTTCCGGGGACGGTGAAATTCCGTGCCGGCGGTGACAGTCCGCGACCCGAACGCGTCGAACGCGATCGGCTGACTCGGTGAGATTCCGAGACCGACAGTAAGAGTCTGGATGGGAGGAACATGGCGGCCGCGGTCGTCGTGTCAGCGCCGGCAGGCGCACCAGGCAGACGCCCGCGAACCGCGATGGCTGCACCCGCACGCTCCTCCCTCCCGGCATCGGCTCGGGAGGTTTTCTCATGGGCGCACCCGCCCACGATCACGCGGCGATGTCCGCCGCACTCACCGCTGCCCGCGACGGTCGCCGAGGCGCGAACCCCCTGGTGGGTGCCGCCATCCGCGCCGCTGACGGGCAGATCGTCACCGGCCGCCACCTCGGCGCCGGTACCCCGCACGCCGAAGTCGACGCGATCACCACAGCCCATCGTCACGGCATCGATCTCACCACTTCGACGCTGTTCGTCACGCTCGAACCGTGCGCGCACACCGGTCGGACGGGGCCGTGCACGCAGGCGATCCTCGACGCCGGCATCCCCGACGTCGTCTTCGCCCTCCCCGACACGACCGAACCCGCCGGGGGCGGCGGGGCCCTCCTCGCCGAGGCGGGGGTCAGGGTCCGCTCGGGCCTCGGCAGCGAGGAATCGGCCGACCTCAACGCCCGCTGGCGAGCGGCGACGGCGCAGGGGCGTCCGTTCGTCACGGCGAAGCTCGCCCAGAGCCTCGACGGGAAGGCCGCCGCCGCGGATCGCACGAGCCGGTGGATCACCTCGGCGGCCTCCCGCATCCATTCGCACAGTCTGCGCACCGAGGTCGACGCGATCCTCGTCGGCACCGGCACGGCGGCCGACGACGATCCGCGGCTGAGCGCCCGCGACGAGGACGGGGAGCTCCTCGACCCGCAGCCGATCCCCGTCGTCATGGGCCTGCGCGACCTCGCACCCGACTCAGCGCTGGCGACCAACCCCGCCACCATCCACGTGCGCACCCGCGAGGTCGACGTCGTGCTCGCCGAGCTCGCCGCCCGCGGGATCCGGCACCTCCTCATCGAGGGCGGGCCGCAGGTGCTCGGTGCCTTCTTCTCCGCCGGCGTCGTCGACGAGGTGTACTGCTATCAGGCCCCGCTCATCCTCGGTGAGGGCCTGCCGAGCATCCGCGGTCTCGACATCCCCACCCTCGCCGAGGCGGTCGGCCTCATCCCCGACGACACCGCGGTCCCGGCGGTGTCCGTGCTCGGGCCCGACGTCCTTCTCCACTTCACGACGAGCAGCCCATGAGCGCCCCGCTCGTCGTCCACCACCCGCTTCGACCACAGGAGGAACCCGTGTTCACCGGAATCATCGAGGGCATCGGCACCGTCGTCGACCTCACCACGCACGAGGACTCGGCCGTCCTCACCATCGCCGCCGGTGACGTCGTCGCCGATCTGCCGCCGGGCGGATCACTCGCCGTCAACGGCGTGTGCCTGACCTCGGTCGTCGAGCCGGCCACCGAGAGCGGGGTCGGCTCAGCCGGGGGCGACGTAGTGCCCGGGGAGCCCGCCGCCGCAGGACAGGGCACTTTCGTCGCCGAGGTGATGGGTGAGACCCTGCGACTGACCGGGCTCGGGTCGCTGACTCCCGGCGACCCGGTCAACCTGGAGCGCTGCACCCCGGCGGCCGGTCGCTTCGACGGGCACATCGTCCAGGGCCATGTCGACGGCCTCGGCGAAGTCATCGCCCGCACCGACCACGCCGAGTGGACGACCCTGCGCATCGGCATCCCCGTCCACCTCGCACCGCTGACGGCGGTCAAGGGCTCGATCGCGCTCAACGGCGTCTCCCTCACTCTCACGGCGGTCTCCGAGGCCGTCCCGTCGGCGGCCGCAGCCCCTGAGGGATCGGTCGCCGAGGGCACCGCGCTTGCCTGGGTCGAGGTCGGTCTCATCCCGGCGACGCTGACGCACACGACGTTCGGCGGCCTCCGCGTCGGCGACCCCGTCAACGTCGAGGTCGACGTCATCGCGAAGTACACCGCGAGGCTCCTCGCCTTCGCCGCCCCTGCCGCCTCGGCGTCGTCCATGACCATTCCCACCCCTGTCACCACCCCTGCACCACAAGGAGCCGATCATGACTGAGACCGTTTCACCGCTCGGCGAGTCCACCGCCGGACTCGACACGATCTCCCGCGCGATCGCCGAGATCGCCGCGGGCCGCCCGATCGTCGTCGTCGATGACGAGGACCGCGAGAACGAAGGCGACCTCATCATCGCCGCGGAGTTCGCCGACGCCGCGACGATGGGCTTCATCGTCCGGCACAGCTCGGGCGTCGTCTGCGCTCCGATGTCGGCCGCGCGGGCGGCCGCGCTCGACCTGCCGCCGATGGTCGCCGCGAACGAGGACCCCAAGGGCACGGCGTACACGATCAGCTGCGACGCCGTCGGAGTGACGACGGGCATCAGCGCGGCCGAACGTGCGCTGACCGGCCGGGTGCTCGCCGCCGAGACCCCCGACCCGGCCGCGATCACCCGCCCCGGTCATGTCTTCCCGCTCGTGGCGAAGGACGGCGGAGTCCGTGAGCGGCCCGGCCACACCGAAGCCGGCGTCGAGTTCGCGCGCCTCGCCGGGGCCCGTCCGGTGTCGATGATCGCCGAGGTGGTCCACGACGACGGCTCGATGATGCGCTTCGACGCCCTGCGCGAGTTCGCCGATGCGCACGGCCTCGTCATGGTCTCGATCGAACAGCTCATCGCCTACCTCGACGAGGATGGTGAGGGCGCCGATGGTCCTGCTGCCGCGGCGGCCGCGGTCGGAACTGCGGGCCTCGGGCCGGTCGGACCCGAAACGACAGCGGAGGCCTCCCAAGAGGTGCCGCTGCCGACGCGCTACGGCCGTTTCACGGCGCGGGCGTTCACCGTCGACGGGCTCGACCACCTCGGCGTCTACACCGGACTCGACAACGACGACCCCGCAGGTGCATCGGAGAGCCCCGCTCCCCTCGTGCGCGTCCATTCGGAGTGCCTGACCGGGGATGTCTTCGGGTCGCATCGCTGCGACTGCGGCGAGCAGCTCGATCGGGCGCTGCAGACGATCGCCGAGGACGGCGGGGCGGTCATCTACCTCACCGGGCACGAGGGCCGCGGGATCGGACTGCGCAACAAGATCCGCGCCTACTCCCTCCAGGACTCGGGGCTCGACACCGTCGATGCGAACCTCGAACTGGGGCTCAGCGACGACGCCCGCGACTACCGGGCGGCCGCGGCGATCCTCACCGAGATGGGGCTGACGCGGATCCGTCTGCTGACGAACAATCCGGCGAAGACGCAGGCGCTGGCCGACCTCGGGATCACCGTCGAGGAGGTCGTGCCGCTCGAGATCCCGGCGCGGCCGGAGAACTCGAAGTACCTCGAGACGAAGCGCACCCGCATGCACCACACGCTCCACCTCGCGTGCTGAGCGCCCCCGCACCGGCACCGCGCCGGCGTCGGCTGAGCAGCCGACCGCCGAACGACCACTGACCCGGCTCACGACCAGCCGAGTCATCACCGGCCCGACTCACGACATTTCGACCCACCATTGACCAACTCACCACCAGCCGGTTCACCACCGGCCCGACTCCCGACTTTTCGACTCACAACTTTTCGACCCACCACATCGAGAACCACCACTGAGGAGCATCACTCATGGCACATCACGGAGCACCCGACATCACCCTCGACGCCACCGGCCTCAACGTCGCGATCGTCGCGGCGTCCTGGCACACGGAGGTCATGGACGGGCTCGTCGCCGGCGCCGAGCGCGCGGCCGCGGAGGCACACGCGACGACGACGCTCATCCGCGTCCCCGGCAGCTTCGAACTGCCCGTCGCCGCCGCACGCGTCATCGAGAGCTTCGATGCCGTCGTCGCCCTCGGCGTCGTCATCCGCGGCGGCACCCCGCACTTCGACTACGTGTGCTCGGCGGCGACCGATGGGTTGAACCGGGTCGCCCTCGACTCCCGCAAGCCCGTCGGCTTCGGGGTGCTCACCTGCGACAACGACGAACAGGCCAGGGACCGCTCGGGCCTTGAGGGCTCTCGCGAGGACAAAGGCCACGAAGCGATGACCGCGGCCCTGGCAACCGCCTCGGCGCTGGCGGACTTCCCAGTCTGACGCGGCGCACCCCGCGGCACACCGCACCTCTGTCGCACCACCCTCGGAGCAGCGCACCACCCCCGCAGGTCGCGAAAGGCACCCCCAGCGAAAAATCGAGGACGCAGAGTGTCGAAATCCGAATCGGAAATCGACACTCTGCGTCCTCGACTCTGCCGGTCCGCCGCCAGAACGCCGCCGCCGGAACGCCGTCGCCGCCGCTGCTGCCGGCACCGCGCGGTCTCACCGACCGCTGGCGCCTCCGGTCGTCAGAACAGCTGTCGGACGTTCGTGCGTGCGAGGTCGATGAGTTCGTCGCCCTTGCCCGAGAGCACCGTGCGGATGGCGTAGAGTGCGAAGCCCTTCGCCTGCTCGGCGGTGATCGACGGCGGCATCGAGAGCTCCTGGCGTTCGGTCGTGACGTCGAGGACCGCAGCTCCGTCGTGGTTGAGGAACTCGGTGACGACCGAGGGGAGGTCCTTCGACTTCTCGACGCGGAATCCCTTGATGCCGACCGCCTCGGCGATGGTGGCGAAGTTGGGGTTCTCCAGGTCGGTGCCGAAGGTGACGAACCCGGCCGCCTTCATCTCGAGTTCGACGAAGTTGAGCGAGGAGTTGTTGTAGACGACGACCTTGACGGGCAGGTCGTTCTGGGTGAGCGTGATGAGCTCGCCGAGCAGCATCGCCAGGCCGCCGTCGCCGGCCAGCGCGATGACCTGACGCCCCGGGTAGGCGGCCTGCGCACCGACGCTCTGGGACAGGGCGTTGGCCATCGACCCGTGGCTGAAGGAGCCGATGAGGCGGCGCTTGCCGTTCATCGTCAGATACCGGGCCGCCCACACGACGGGCGAGCCGACGTCGGGGATGAACACCGCGTCGTCGGTGGCCGCCTCGTCGAGGAGCTTCGTCAGATACTGCGGATGGATGGTCCGCTTCGACGGCGTGGCGAGTTCGTCGAGGTCCTTGCGGGTCTTCGCGTAGTGCTTCGTCGCCGTCTTGAGGAACGAGCTGCTGCGGCCCGTCCTGATCAGCGGCAGCAGGGCATTGACGGTGTCGGCGACGGTGCCCGTGAGCGCGATGTCGACCTTCGTCCGCTTGCCGATCTGCGACCCGCGCACATCGACCTGGATGACGGTCGCCTCGTCGGGGTAGAACTGCTGGTAGGGCAGGTCGGTGCCGAGCATGAGCAGCGTGTCACACGACTTCAGGGCATGGTAGCCGGAGGAGAAGCCGAGCAGACCGGTCATGCCGACGTCGTAGGGGTTGTCGTACTCGACGAACTCCTTGCCGCGCATCGTGTGGACGATCGGCGCTTGGAGGGCGTCGGCGATCGCGAGGAGCTCGGGGTGGGCGCCCTCGGTGCCGGCACCGGCGAGGATCGCCACCTTCTTGCTCTGGTTGAGGGCGGCGGCCGCGTCCTCGATGAGCGGTTCGGCCGGGGTGACGTGCGAGGGGAAGAACCTGATCTCCTCGGCTGCGGCGTCGATGTCGGCGAGGCCGACGTCGCCGGGGATGACGAGCACGGCGACGCCGCGCTTCTCGATGGCCTCTCGCATCGCGATGCGCAGCAGGCGCGGCATCTGCGAGGGGTGGGCGACGTGTTCGGCGTAGACGCTGCACTCGCGGAAGATCTCCGTCGGGTGGGTCTCCTGGAAGTAGTTCGAGCCGATCTCCTCGCTCGGGATGTGCGCGGCGATCGCGAGGACCGGGACGCGGGAGCGCTGAGCGTCGTAGAGACCGTTGATGAGGTGGAGGTTGCCGGGACCGCAGCTGCCGGCGCAGACGGCGAGCTCTCCGGTCAGGGCGGCTTCGCCGCTGGCGGCGAACGCGGCGCCCTCCTCGTGGCGGACATGGACCCATTCGAGTTCGGGATTGACGCGCAGAGCGTCGGTGAATCCGTTGAGCGAGTCACCGGGGATTCCGTAGACGCGCTTGACCCCACTCGCGACGAGCGTGTCGACGATGTTTCTGGCGACGGTGGGCATGGTGCTCCTTCCGTGGAAACACGAGCACCGGAGCTCTGGCATCTGCCCCGGTGCGAGGCGTGGACTGCTGGTGTCAGTCTAGACCGGGGCCGCAGCCGCGGAACTGTGAGTGTGGCGACAGGATCGGTTGTGCGTCACATGCGGTGAGGAGGCTTGTCGGCCGCATGCGATCGTCGAGCGAGTCACTGGGCTGCTGCCGCCCTGCGGGCCTCCGGCTATGTGTAAAGCGAGTTTCCATGTCAGTGGAACGTGTAAAAGTTTCGGCGATTTTTCTACACGTCACCCGGTCGCGGTCGCTGGCCGGTCCGGCACCTCACATATCGCTCCTGCCCCATCCCGAACAGAACGTCAGACAGTTCGGGGCATGGCACCGCGACGCACGCTCACGTCCGCGCCGACAGGCCGGTGGCGGCGGTGAGGACTGCCGCCATGGCGATGGCCATGATCGAATATCCGCCGAGGAGGTCGGCCAGAGCCGGGCCCGCGACGGGGGCGAGCGCCGTGCCCACGGTGATCGGGGCGACGAAGACGCCGTTGATGGCCCCGAAGTTCGCCGTGCCCCACCGGTCGGAGACCGCCGTCGCCTGGAAGAGCGTCATGCAGCCGCGGATGCCGCCGGTGATCATCGCGATGCCGATGATGAGCCAGAGCGGTCCGGGCACGAGTGCGAGCAGCCACAGGCCCACTGCCCCGGCGGCGAAGAGGAGTACCGTGCGGGAACGTGCGCTCGTGTGCCGTTCGATGCTCGGATATCCGAAGCGGCCGGCGACCTGTCCGAAGCCGACGAGACCGAGCGCGATCGCCGCGAGACCGTAGGCGGCGCCGCGTTCGATGAGGACGGGAATGATGTTGATCGTCACCGCGAAGAGGGTGAACGTCGCCAGCGCCACGGCTGACTGCAGGATGATGAAGCGCGGGCTGCGGGTGACCGTGCGGATCTCGGAACGGGAGGGGCGCTGGTACCGCGCGGCCGCGTCGTCGGTCCACCGTGCGTTGAGGAAGATGAGCTGGACGGGCAGGGCGATGACGACGAGGATGCCCGCGAGGACGACGTAGGTCGGCCGCCACCCGAAGGCGCCGATGAGCCAGGCGATGATCGGCGCGAACACGGTCGAGGCGAGACCTCCGACGAGCGTGAGCATCGTCAGCGGTTTGACGCGCTGCGCGCCGTACCAGCGGGTGACGACCGCGAACGCCGGCGGGTAGAGCGTCGTCGCCTGGGCGAAGCCCGCGAGCGCCCACGCCAGGTAGAACACCGGCAGATTCGGTGACACCGCGACGAGCAGGAGTGCCACGACGCCGATGCCCGTGCCGGTCGCCATGATCGTCCGCGGTCCGTGCGCGTCGAGGAGCCGTCCCACGCGCACCCCGGCGGCCGCCGAGACGATGAGGCCGATCGTCAACGCACCCGTCACCGTCGTCTCGCTCCACCCGGTGTCTGCGGCGATCGGGGTGACCGCAACGGGCAGCGAGTAGTAGAGGAGTCCCCAGCAGACGAGTTCGGCGATGCAGAGCCCGACCAGGCCGCCCCGAGGTCTGTCCGTCACACCTCCCTCACGCTTCTCTGCCGCCGAAGCTCGCCGGGTCGACCGGGCGATCCCTGCGCGGCATCTTCGCGACGACGAGGCAGTACGACTCGAGGACGAGATCGTGGAGGAGGTCCTCATCGAGAGCGGCCCGCGCCGAGGTGGTCCCCGGGTCGGTCCCGACTCCCCCGTCGGCGCCGTCGCCGGTCCCGACTCCCCTGTCACCGCCGTCGCTGTCGATTCCGTCGGCGCCGTCGATTCCGTCGGCGCCGCAGACGGTGATCCAATGCCGTTTGTTCATGTGATAACCGGGCGTGATCTCGGCGTAGGCGTCGCGCAGCACCTCACCGTCGAGCGGGTCGATCTTGAGGTTCATGCTCGGCACTCCGCGCAGCTCGTACTGCATCATGAACATCCTGCCGCGGACCTTGAACACCGCGTACTCGGGTCCGAAGGGGTGCTCGATGACGACGGACGGATACTGCACCGCCTGGTCGTGGGCGAGTCGAAGCACGGTCACCGAGTCCATGCGTGGATGCTAGCAAAGGGCACAGACATCAACGGTGCGGCGACCGCAGATCGGATGGTGCCCACATCCGGTATAGCAGCGACAGGCTGGTCGAGCACCGATTCCCGCTGCACCGCCACTGAGCCGCCTCGAATCGCCCTACGCGGCAGCGCCCCACCGCCGAATCAGCGCAGCGCTGCGTCGACGGCGGCGAGCGCTGCGTCCCAGGGGATCCGCTCCTGCTCGAGTCGCACATCCCCTTCGCTGCGCAGTCGGTCGAGCGCCCGCTGTTCCGACCCGGTGAGGCCGAGCAGGCTCCCGCGGTGCGGCGTCGGCTCCCGCACCCACAGATCGCGGTGGGCCAGCAGCGTGTCCTCGTCCATGAGCAGCGATTCCACCGCGGGGAGATGCGCCCGCAGGCGGTTGAGTATTGCGAATCCGTGCGAGTCGAGATCGCCCCAGTAGGCGACCCTCGCCGAGGCGGCCCATCGCAACCGTGCGACGACCCCGACCGTGTAGCCGGATCCGTGGATCGCAACGGTGCCCGGGCGATCGGGCAGCGCGAGCACCGATTCGAGGTTCTCCACGATGAGCACGGTCCGCGGTTGCAGGTTCAGCCGGGCCAGCTGGTCGACCGGTGCGGCGAGGTCGCGCAGCGGACCGAACGCCATCGCCGGGTCGAGGAGGCGCAGGCGGACATTCGCCTCGGCGTCGAGGATGTCGAGCCCGCCCGGGGCACCAGCCAGCGAGAGCAGCGCGCGGACGAGTCCCCGGTGCGTACCGAACCACTTCGAATCGACGCCGCGGATCGGCAGCTGCCGGGGGCGCATCGTGCCGAGCGGATTCTCCGCAAGCCAGCTGACGACATCGATGACCTGGGCGAACTCGTCGTCACCGAGGTCGAGGAGCCGCTTGGCCAGTGATCTCACGACCGCCGTGAACTCCCCCGCAGACGCCGTGAACCCAGACGGATTCCCCGCGCCTCGGTCCGCCACCACACCAGCCGCCGCGACCCGGTCCTGCCCCGCCGTCGTCTCGGCATCCCCAGTCGCAGGATCGCCGTCGACGCTCGGACCAGTGGAGTGCGCGGTCGTCTGCGGCCAGCGCTGTCGGATCTCGCGCACTCGCGCCGAGAGCCGCCGCCAGTCACGCTCTGCACTTCCGCCGACGAACACCGCGACATCCTCCGGCGTCGGGAACCGCGCCCGCACCGGCACGTCCTGCCTGCCCACGGACTTCCACGCGCGCGACTGCCAGTCGAGGTCGAGAGAGTGATCGGTCGCGGCGGCCCGCCACGACCGCACCCACGCTTCGGCACCGGCGAGGTCGCCCATGACCTCCTTCTCGGTCGGTGGTTTGAGCCCGAGCTCGAACGCCGGTGAGCCGACCTCCGCCTCGGCGGGGCGGACACCAAGGGCGCCGTCGGCCTCGGCGAGGACCGCCTGCTCCCCCGCCCACTGGCCCATCCGGGTGCGCAGGCGCTTCTCGGCGAGCCGGCGCGCCTCGGCGACATCGATCATGGCCTCACCCTACCGAGTGCTGTCCGCACCTCATCGCGCGCGGCTCTCCCCTATCGGCTGCCGTCCCCGGTCGAGATGGCCTCGGCTGTCGAGACGGATTCCGCTGCCGCGACCGTCTCCGCAGCCTCACCGGCCTCCGGGCTCACAACCGGTTCCACCGTCGCACCCGGTTCCACCGTCGCACCGGACTCGACGAGGACAGGGTCGCCCGCCCCCGCCTCGGCGCCGGAATCACCACCACCAGAAACATCCTTCCCCGCAGCCCCGTCACCAGCCCCGTCCCCGTCGGTCTCCCAGACCATGTTCGCGACGACGGACTTCGCGCGGGTGGGATTGTCGATCGCGGCGGCGGCGCCGACGTAGGGCTCGATCGTCTGGAGGAGCTTCTGCGGGGTGGCGAGCACCATGTGGAAGCCGAACTCGACGAAGATGTTGAGCGCCATCCGCGTGTAGCGCGAATCCGCCTTGTCGAAGGCCTCGTCGAGGATGATCGTGCCGTACTTCGCGACCGGTTCGTCGGGGTCGGCGAGCTGGTAGCGCAGGGCCGCGGCGAGGCAGAAGACGACGAGCTTCTGCTGCTGCCCGCCCGACATCGCCGCCCCGGAATCGTACGTCGCCTGTGGAGTGCCGTCGCGGTCGAGCTCCTCGGCGAGGAACGTCACGTGCAGACGCGTGTCGAGGCACTGGGTGCGCCACACGCGGTCGATGTGCTCGCTCGAGGCGAACCGGCGCATGATGTCGGCGAGCAGCTCGTACTTCATCTCCGCCGTCTCGAGGTCCTCATCGCCCCAGCTGCCCTCGGAGATCGTCGCGAGATCGCGCATGAACGCCTTGACCGTCTCACTCCGCCGGGTCTTGACGCGCAGGTGGAGGAAGCGATCCGTGTCGAACTCCGACCGCTGCAGCGAGGCGTTGACCGGGTCGACGCGGTCCTGGATCTCCCGCGGCGCCCCGAGGATCTCCCCGCGCAGCTCGCCGATGAGGTCCCGCGAGCGCTTCCGCAGCAGGTCGAGGAACCGTCCTTCGTGTTCGGGCAGGCCGTGGGCCTGGATCTCGGCAAGCATGTCGAGGAAGCCCTGCCGGTCCTCGACGTCGGAGGTGAGGTTCGCCGAGGCGGACGGCCAGGCCGCTTGGAACTGCGCTGCCAGCCGGGTGACGTCCTGCCCGGCTGCGGTCGCACGGTCCGCGGCGGCGTCCCGTTCGTCCTGCAGCCGGGTCATGACGGCCTGTCCGACGTCGCCGAGGATGTCGCGGGTGATCTTGCGCCTGACCGCCCGGAACCGCTCGTCGAGTGCCGTGCCCACGGCCGCCGACACCTCCGGGTACTCGCCGGCGGCGATCGCCTCCCGCAGGGCCTCGGCCGCAGCGGCGAGGCCGTCGCGGGTGGCGCGGGCGGTGCGCAGCCGGAAGCTCACGTCGTCGGCGCGGGTGCGCGCGTCGTCGAGGGCGGTCTCCGCCTCGTCGCGGGCGCGGTTGGCGGCCTGGAGGTCGCTGTCGCCGGCCATGAGCTCGTCGAGGCGCGCCTGGAGGGTGTCGATCTCCTTCTGCGCCCCGTCGGCGTCGACGTCGCGCCATGTCTGCCGGCGGACTCCGGCGAGGAGGCCCCGGCGTTCGTTCGCCTTCGCAACGTCCGCCTCGGCGGTCTCGACGATCGTGCGCACGGCCTGCAGGTCCGCCTCGGCGGCCTTGAGTTCGTCGATGAGGGCTTCGAGCTTCGCATCCCGGTCCCCGAGCACCCACTGCGAACGGTCGTCGATGCGGCGCCGGTCGTCCTTCTCGTACCGGGTCCGGGAGGTTTTGATCTGCCCGTTGATCGTCACGGCCTTGACGTGGTCGTCCATCTCGGACAGGTGATCGACGCATGCGTAGTCGTAGCGCTCCGACAGTGCCCAGCTCACCCACTCGCCGACCCCGGTCTCCGCCACCCGCACCCGGTTGACCAGGGAGATCGCGCTCTTCGCGGGGCGCGGGGAGGCAGCGGTCTGGGGCACCTCCTCGAACACGAGGCGGGTTGTGATCCGGTGGGAGTCGACCCAGGAGCGGACCGTTCCGAGGTGGTCGGAGCGGACGAGGAGCGTGAGCGCGAACGGTCGGAGCACGCGTTCGATCGCCCCCGTCCACGCGGCGTGCTCGGGTTTGACCTCGATGAGCTCGGCACCGAAGGGCAGGGCGGATTCGGGCAGGCCGACCGCCTCGGCGAGCATCGTGCGCACCTCGAGGAGGTGCCCGGGCACGGTGGTGCCGCTGCGGCGCAGGGCGGTGATCGCGGCTTCGGCGGCGGCGACGCGGGCGCGGGCCTTCGAGAACCGGTCGTGGTCGGCGTGGCTCGGGCCCGCCGGGGACTCTGAGCCGTCGAGGATGCGTGCGATCTCGGCCTGGAGTTCGGCGAACTCGGCGGCGGTCGTCGGGGCGTCGTCGATGCCCGCTTCGCTCAGCTGCGTGCGCAGGGACTCCCAGCGGTTCTTCGCGGTCCGGCGGGTCTCCTCCCCGGCGCGGATCTTCTCGTGGAGGAACGCGGTCTCCGACCCGCCGAGTTCGAGGGCGGCGCGCTCGGCCCGTTTGAGGTCGTCGGCGGCGGCGCGCAGGGTGCGGTCGGCGTCGTCGGCTTCGGCGTCGAGGGTGGCGATGCGCTCGTCGAGGGTCGAGCGCTCGGCGTCGAGGAGGTCGAGCTCCCGGCGCTTCTGGAACGGAATGACGCTTGCGGCGAGTTCGCGCACTTCGGCGACGGCGGCGTGCGCGGTGTCGTACCTCGTCGCCGCGTCACGCAGTTCGAGGAGGTGATCGCGCTGGTGACGGAGCTGGACGACGTGTTCGTGGGCGTCCTTGAGGTCGCCGAACTCGTCGACGGCGGTGTCGGCGAGGGCGAAGGTCGCCGGGGGTTCGAGCATGTGCTCGCGGAAGAGCTGGTCGAGGCTGTCGAGGTGCTTGGCCGACTGCGTCTTGTGGAGGAGTTGCAGCGCGGATTCGTGTTCGATGTCGAAGAGTGAGCGCATCCGGGCGTAGAACCGGCCGTGGGCGCCGTTCGAGGTGATGACGGCGTCGGGGTGGGCGGCCTTGAGCGCCCGGGTCTGGATCCCGCCGAGCGCGTATTCCTGCAGGTCAGCTAGGTCGATGCCGGAGCGGTCGAGGAGGCAGAGGTCGGAGACGTCGGAGTTCTTCGTCCCGCTGCCCTTGACGAAGAACAGGCGGGCGAGGGTCACCGGCGGGTCGATCTCGTTCTCGAAGCGCAGGACGATGCCGCTCCACGTCGCGTGCGGGCGCAGGTAGCGGCTGACGACGCGGTCCTCCTCGGCGTCGGTCATCCGCGTCCACGCCCCGCGGACGTAGCTGATGATGCTCCGCTGCTCGGTCCGGGCGCCCGCGGTCTGGGCGGCGACGTTGAAGCGCAGCCATTTGTCGGGTGTGAGCACCGAGGCGATCGCGTCGAGCAGCGACGACTTCCCCGAACCGGAGGGTCCGGTGATGAGCTGGCCCTGCCGGGAGACGGGGATCGTGTGGATCTCCCCGTCGAAGGTGCCCCAGTTCGCGAGCTGGATCCGGCTGAGCCGCCACTGCCCCGACAGCGCGGCGGTGACCTCGGCGTCGGGTTCGGGGACGCCGTCGAAGACGGAGCCGCGGGCGTCCTCGGGCAGGATCGAGAGGAGGTCGGTCTCGGTCATTCCGCGTCCTCCTCGGTGGTGGTGTGGTCTGGGCTGTCGGGGTCAGGGGCGTCCGGATCGGGGGTATCGGAGTCAGGCCCATCCTCGCCGAGGCTGTCCCCGGTTCCGATGCCACCGGCAGGATCGTCGACCTCGGCGTTGTCGCCGTCCTCTCCGGCGGCGATGCGCTGGTACGTGGCGGTGAGTTCGCGGACGCGGTCCTCGTCGATGAGGAAACGGACCATCGGGGAGATCTCGAAGCGCTCGTCGCCGACCTTGTGGAGGACGCGCAGGCGGTTCGACATCCGCGCCCACGCGCCGTTGAGGTTGCGGAGAAACGTCGATTCGTCGCCGGTGCGGTAGATCATCAGGGAGTCGTAGACCTCGTCCTTGCCGACGATGACGCGGCGTTCGCCGGGGGCGGCGAGGAGGAGCTGGCGGAGGACGAGGAGCATCGCGGTGTCGATGAAGGTGAGCCGTTCGCTGCGGACCGCGCTGGGGACGTCGATCTCCTCGGTGACGACCTTGCGGGTGAACGCGAATTCGTCGACGGGGTCGATGACGAGGTCGAGGAAGAGTTCGTGGAGGCGTGAGCGCACGCTCGTCTCGTCGGCGATGAGGGCGGCCCACAGGCCGGGGTTCTGGGCGCCGGAGACGTAGGGGCCCTTGAGGAGTTCGAGGAGGACGCGGCGGGTGCGTTCGTGGAGGACACCGGTGTCACCGGACCACAGACCGGTCCCGGCGGGCCGGTCCTCGAGCGGCTGCTCGTCGGGATCGAGATCAGCAGGAGGCAGATCGTCCTGACGCAGATCGTCCTGGCTCAAACGGGGATCTCCTTCGTGAAGAGGCGGCGGTGGGTGGCCGCGCGGCGGGGCACACCGTCGGTGCCGGTCCAGGTGAGCACGTCGGCGGTGGTGGGGTCGACGGTGCCGTGGGTGGTGGCGAGCGAGAGCAGCCCGACGACGCTCGCCAGGCCCTGGCTGGCCGGGAAGCGTTCGAGCACCTCGGCGACGGTGATGTCGGCGGCACCGGCCAGGGCGGTGTTGACGTTGTCGGTGAGTTCGGTGAAGTCGATCTCGGATTCGCGGGCGACGCGGATGAGCTCGCCGAGGTCGACGGTCGATTCGCCGGCGGCGCTCAGGGCGACGCCGGCGTCGAATTCGTCGGGGTCGTGCAGCGTGACCTCGCCGAGCGAGGCGATCGGTACGGTCGAGAGGTCCAGGGCGACCCCAGAGTCCGCATAGGGTTTGCGCTGCTGGGCGGCGGGCACCGCCTCGGCGAGCGCGTCCTGGAGGAGGGTGCGCATGACGCGGTCGCGCTGGAACTCGTGGGAGTGGACGTAGCGGCGCAGGCCGCGGGCGAAGTCGGACAGCGCGCTGTGGACTTCGCGGCTGCCGTCCTTCATGTCGCGCATGAGTCCGCGCAGGGTGCGTCGGGTGGCCAGCGGCAGGGAGCGGGCGAAGTCGCGGTCGAGGATCGCCGAGACGTCGTCGTCGAAGGCCGAGGACTGTTCGGGGTCGCGGACGAGCCCGGAGAACGCGGTGAAGGTGCGGCCCTCGTCGGAGGATTCGATGAGGTCGACGCCGCGGAAGATGTCGTCGAGGACGTGGGTCTGGGCGTCCTCGGAGCTGAGGATGCTCGTGCGCAGGTCGTGGTTGAGCTCTTCGAAGCGGGCTCGGACGCGGGCGAAGTCGGCGGGCAGGCCCTGGGCCTGGCCGAGGATGTCGCTGACCCTCTCACCTGCGCGTCTGCGGTCGAGCGTGGTCGACATCGCGTCGCCGCGGCGGACGCGGGCGATCTCGGCGTCGATGCGGTCGCGTTGGGCTTCGAGGGAGCGCAGGCGCCGTGAGGTGTCGGGGTCGGTGTCGATGGCGAGCTGTCGGACCGCCTGGGCGAGGGCGACGAGGCGGGATTCGGTGGCCGTGCGGGGTGGGGTGCGCAGCTGTTCGAGGATGCGGATCGCATCGAACCCGGCCGCGGAGAGTTCGTAGGTCTCGCCGCGGGCACCGGTGGCGGGGCGGCGGATGATGATGTCGGCCCGGCGCCAGTCGTCGCAGTAGGCCTTCGCCGTGCGGGTGCCGAGGTCGAAGTGGTCGCGCAGCTCCTCGAGGTCGGCGTCGATCGCCTCGTGGACGTCGTCGGTGGACAGACGGCTGCCCGGGCTGCCGAGGAGGTTGCCCAGGGTCGCGGCCATGATCGCGAGGTTGTCGGCCCGCAGCATGCGCAGGGTCGCGTTGTCGTCGATGAGGCGACGGAACGCGAGCGCGGAGGACAGAGCGGACATGGCCTCCATTGTCCCGCGCGGTGCCGGGGCGGGGAAATCGGGGCACGGGCCTCGTTAGACTCGGGGGCATGCCTGAGTCTCCTCATCTGCTCGTCGCCGCGCTCGGCGGCACCATCGCCTCGACCGCTGACGGCAGCGGCGGGGTTGCCCCGGCTCTCAGCGGTGCGGAGATCGCCGCGGCCGCGGGTCTCGATGAGATCTGGCCGGATCTGCGCACGGATTTCACGCAGGTCGCGCAGGTGTCGAGTGCGAACGTCACACTGGAGATGCTCCTCGACGTTGCGCAGCTCGCCCGGGAGACCGAGGCGCACGGCATCGTCCTCACGCAGGGCACAGACACCCTCGAGGAGAGTGCCTTCGCGCTGTCGCTGCTCAATGACTCAGGGGTGCCGATCTCCGTCACCGGGGCGATGCGCAATCCGACCCTGCCAGGCGCCGATGGTCCCGCGAACGTCCGGTCCGCCGCACTGACGGCGCTGTCCCCGCAGGCGCGGCACCTGCCGGTGACGCTCGTGTTCAACGACGAGATCCACGATCCCCGGCATGTCCGCAAGGCGCATGTGTCGTCGACGGCGGCGTTCTCGTCCGGTCCGGTGCTCGGCGCGATCGGGTGGATCAGCGAGGACGTCGTCCGCGTCCCCCATGCCCCGGCCGCGCTCACCTCGCCGTTCGCCCGGCGGGATCGCCCTGAGGCGATCGCCCCGGTCGCGCTCGTCGAGGTGGGGATGGGTGAGCCGGCGGAGACGTTCGCCCACCTCGCCGAGGCGGGGTTCGCCGGCGCGGTCATCGCCGGCGTCGGCGGTGGTCACGTGCCCGAGCTTCTCGTGCCCGCGGTCTCCCGCCTCAGCGCGCAGATGCCCGTCGTCCTCGCCTCCCGACCGGGGGCGGGGGCGAGCCTCACCCGCACGTACGGCTACGTCGGCGGGGAGATCGGTCTGCTCGAGGCCGGTCTCCTGCCCGCGGGCGTCCTCGATGCGAGGAAGGCCCGGATCGCGCTGACCCTGGCACTGAGCTTCGGAGTCGATCCCGCCGAGGTGTTCGCGCAGTTCCGGTGAGGTGCGAAGATGTTCGGCATCCAGCGGGACCGACGACACCGAGCCACCTCTGCGACATCAGTCTTCGTATCCGCCTGCCCAAGTCCAGTTTGAGCCGGTTCAGTCCGACGAACGCCCCTCTTCGGCAACATGTGACCGCAGAGACGTCGCAAGTGAGGGCAGGTATTCCGTGACCACATCGGTGACGATGTCTCGGTCGATACCGAAATACTGGTGAACGAGGATGTTCCGAAAGCCGCGGATCTGAGCCCACGCAACTTCCGGGTGGGCGTCGACGATCTCAGGCGGAAGTCGATTCGCCGCTTCCCCGATGATCTGAAGATTGCGCTCAATGGCGTCCTCTGCCATTTCAGCGAGCTGCTCATCACCACTGGTCAGCGCCTCCAGGTAGCGCTGACTGCGTTCGATGCCCTCAAGGATGTCGGCAACGCGCTGAGCGGCACTTCTGCTCACAACGCCACCGCGTCATCGATGGCCGTTCTCGAAACCGAGCGCCTGAGCAGCTGAACGGGAAAGACGTCGATGTCGTCACGACCGTAAAGTACGCGGGTTTCCTCCATGAGCCCAGATGCGCGCATCAGCAGATTCCCGTCGGCGGGGTCCATATCGACGAGAATGTCGATGTCGCTTCCTTCGACGGCGGTTCCCCGTGCGACTGAACCGAACAGCCTCGGATTCGTCGCAGAGTACTTCGTCAGCAGCTGCTCGAACTCCTCGCGTTTCACGCCGATCAGCTCGCGGAGGGCAAGCGATTCGGGTGTCACGTCGTTCGTCGACATGCACCCAGGTTACCGGGCACGAACGGACTCATCGACGGGGTCGTCCGCCTCGTCCGTCCGTCAGGGCTCGAACCGCGCAGACGATCGGGACCGCTCGCGCCTCCGCCATCAGACGGCCGAGGAGGAGTGGCCCCGGGCCCTTACTCCCGCTCCCCCACCGCGACGACCATCTTGCCGAAGTTGCCGCCGGTGAGGAGTTCGTTGAAGTACTCGGGTGCCCGGTCGAGGCCGGACCGGATGTCCTCGCGGTAGCGGATCCTGCCCTCCTGGATCCACGTGCTCATGTCGTGGAGGAACTGCTCGCCGAGGCGGTCGACGAACTCCGACTGGATGAACCCGCGGAACGTCAGCGACTTCCGGAGGATCGCCCCCATGAGCAGTCCCGTGCGATCGGGGCCCGCCGGGAGCTCGGTGAGGTTGTAGGAGGAAACGAGACCGCACACGGGCACGCGCGCGAACGGGTTGAGCAGCGGCACGACAGCTTCGAGGACCTTTCCGCCGACGTTCTCGAAGTAGACGTCGATGCCCTGGGGCACCGCCTCGGCGAGCTCCTCCTTGAAGTTCGGGGAACGGTGGTCGAGGACGATGTCGAAGCCGAGCTCCTTGAGGTGGTTGACCTTCGCGGGCCCGCCGGCGATGCCCACCGAGGTGGCCCCGACGATCTTCGCGATCTGCCCGACGACCGACCCGACGGGTCCGGTCGCGGCGGCCACGGCCACGGTCTCGCCGGGTTTCGGCATGCCGATCTCGAGCAGACCGGCATAGGCGGTGAACCCGGGCATGCCGAGCACCCCGAGGGCGGTGCTGATCGGCGCGATCTCCGGATCGATCTTCCGCAGCTGCGACGCCGGCTCGATCGAGTACTCCTGCCATCCGCCGTAGCCGAGGACGATGTCACCGGGTTCGAAGTCCGGTGACTGCGACTCGACGACCTCGGAGACCGTCGCCCCGACCATCACCTCGCCGAGCTCGACGGGCTTCGCGTACGACTTCGCATCCGACATCCGTCCGCGCATGTACGGATCGAGCGAGAGATAGAGGGTCCGCAGCAGCACCTGGCCCTCGCCGGGGGACTCGACCGGCACCTCGTCGTGGAGGAAGTTCTCGGCGGTCGGGGCGCCCACGGGGCGCGAGTTGAGGCGGATGCGGTGGTTCGTCGCCATGTCAGTTCAGTCCTCTCATCGGCTGTCCGGTCTCCTGTAACAACCGCTCGGTATCCGCTGATGTTCCCGCTGACCAGGAGAAATTCCGCCCGCCGAGGTGGTCGGTGCCGGCCCGAGCCGGAGCGTGGCCGGGTGCTCGGTCGGTCCGAATCCGGCGAGATCGAGTGCGAGATCGGCCCACCGCGGGTCGAAGGCCCACCGGAACTCCTCGAGGCGGTCGAGGACGAGTGCGCCGTTGGCCCGGACGATGTCCGACCACTGCGGCGGCCAGTACCCGTAGGCGCCCGCCGCGGCGATCTCGTGGACGTCCTTGAACACCGCGCCCCGCGGGTTGAGGCTGCCGTCGGGCAGGTGGAGCGGTTCGCTCGCGACGGGGAACGTGATGTCGAGGATGAGATCGCATGTGAAGACCGCCTCGGCGGTGCGACGGTGAGTCGTCTCGAGATTGACGTACCACTCGACCCGCGGCGGATTCGGGGCACCCTGCTGAGGTGCCGTCGTCTCCGCGGCCGATGGCACCGCGGCGGTCGCCTCGGCGGGTTTGACGAGCACCCACACGGAGAAGGGAACGTTCGGCGGGGCGAGCTTGAGCACGCCGTGACCCTGCCAGCGCGCGGGGATCATGATGCGTTCGGGGGCCTGTCCGCGGGGGCGGAAACGGACGTCGAGCGGGACGTCGTGGGCGCTCATGCCCTCCCAGCCGACGAGACCGGTGTCGACGACCTCGGTGCCGCCGGGCATCCAGAGCACCGCGCCGTTCGGGCCGTCGTCGATGACGCGCATCGGGCGGCGCACCTCGACATGGTCGAGGTCGTAGTCGAAGCGCCGGTACGTCCAGGTCACAGCCTGACCGGGTGTCCAGAACGGAGGTTCGCCGAGGCGCGCGGCCGTGCCGGGGACCGTGATCTCGAACGGGTCGGTGAACTCCATAGCCGCAGTCTAGGGTCGCTCACTGCGCGCATCCTGGGGATGGGATTCGGCCGTCCCCGCATAGTTGTCGGTACCGCAAAGTGTCGGTACCGCACGGTGTCGTCCTCGCATCGTGTCAGTGCCGCACGGTGTCGGTCCCGCGCCGCGTCGGTACCGCACAGTAGGGTGGGGACATGATCGCACCACCCCGCAGCGACGCGGAGATCCCGACCTACGTCGAGGCGCTCGGGCTGCCCGGGCTCGCCGACATCCACGTGCACTTCCTCCCGCAGAACGTCCTCGACAAGGTGTGGTCGTACTTCGACGACGCCGAGGCGAACTACGGAAGGCCGTGGCCGATCCACTACCGCTTCGACACGGACACCCGCCTGCAGATCCTCCGCGAGCTCAGCCTCCACGCGATTCCCGCGCTCACGTACCCGCACCGGCCGGGTATGGCCGCCTGGCTCAACGACTGGAACCGCGACTTCGCCGCCGCCCACCGCGACGTCATCCACTGTGCGACCCTCTTCGCCGAGCCCGAGTCCGCCGACTACGTTCCTGCCGCGCTCGCAGCCGGGGCGCGACTGTTCAAGGTCCACGTCCAGGTCGGCGGGTTCGCCCCCGATGATCGGGTCCTCGATCCCGCGTGGGCGGCGCTGTCCGAGGCGCAGGTGCCCATCGTCATCCACGCCGGATCCGAACCGCTGCCGGGAGCCTTCACCGGCCCCGAGGCGATCGCGCGGGTGCTCGAGCGCTTCCCCGCGCTCAACTTCGTCATCGCCCACATGGGCATGCCCGAATACGAGGCGTTCGCAGATCTCGCCGAGGCCTACAGCGGCGTCCACCTCGACACGACGATGTACGTCTCCGGGTTCTTCTCCTCTCCCGCCGAGGTGACCCCCGCCTTCCGGGAGCGCCTGGTCTCCCTGCAGGACAAGGTCGTCCTCGGCTCGGACTTCCCGAACATCCCGTACCCGTACGCGGATCAGATCTCGGGTCTGGCCGGGCTCGAGCTCGGCGACGAGTGGATGCGCGCGGTGCTCTGGGACAACGGCGCGCGCCTCCTCGGGCTCGCGCAGCGGGTGCCTGGCGAGCCCTGACTCAGCCGTCGCGGTGCACGCGGTCGGCGCGGCCGCCGCGCGGGCCGGGTCAGGCCCGGGACCGCCTCGGCGCGCCGGACGACCTCACCGCGTCGCCAGCCATTCGTCGACGGTCACGGCCGACAGCCTCGGTGCGGGCGGGATGAGTCCGTCACCAGAGCTCGCCCCGGGCACGGGGACGGGGACGACGCGCCGCGGGCGGCGACCGGCGGCGTCGACGCGGGCGATCTTCGCGGCGATCGCGGCGAGATCGCTGATCTCGGGGCCGGCGACCTCGACTGTGCCGCGCTCTCCGGCCTCGATCGCCTCGGCCATCAGCCGGGCGGCTTCGTCGGCGGCCAGCGCCCGCACCCGCATCTTCGGGGTGAAGATGACGCGACCGACGCTCACTGAGGTCGTCTCCGCGAGTTCGTACCACTGAGCGGAGCGGAACATGAGGAGCTGGTCGGCGGGCACGAGCCGGCGGTACACGCGTTCCTGCAGGTCCTTGCCCTGGTAGTAGGCGAAGAGCTTCGACTCGGCGACCTCCGGACGGAACGCGATCGACAGGCACACCATCGCCGCACCGGGGTTCTCGGCGGCGGCCAACGCGATCGAGCGGGCGCTGCGGGAGAAGAAGTCGAGGGCTCGGTGCCGGTTGTTCGTCATGAGATTGACGGCATCGACGAGTACATCGCTGCCGACGGCCGCCTCGGTGACGCCCTCACCGGTGTACGTGTCGACGCCGATCCCGCGATGGGCCGCGATCACCGAGTGCCCCTGCGCCCGCAGGCGTGAGACGAGCCGCGACCCGAACGTGCCGGTGGCTCCGTAGACCGTGACCTGCATGTGCCCGTCCTTCCGCCCCGAGGCGCTCCCGGCCTCGGGCTTCCTCAGCCCAGTTCCGGCTGCCCAGTTCCGGTTGCCCGGTTCCGGCTGTCTAGTTCTGCTCGATCGAGATCGCTCCGGTGTCCGCGGACACCGTGACCGGAATGATCGCCTTGCCCTCGGCATCCGGCGAGTTCTTCGCGGCCTCGTACTTCTCGAGGTCCTTCGCGATGTCGACGCTGCCGTTGTTCGACTTCGCATTGATCCGGTAGAAGAGGTCCTTGACCTCGTCGCCGCCGGATCCCTCGCCGCCGTTCGCAGCCTCGGCGGTCATGTTCTCCTTGACGAGGTCGAGGCGGGGCAGCTGCAGGTCGATCTTGCCCTCTTCCGCATTGAGGCTGATGCCGGCGGTCGGCACCGTCTCGGCGGCGAGCTCGACGTCGATCGCGCCGGTCGTCGTCGTGGCGTCGAGGCGGTCGCGGACCCGCAGATCGGAGCCGTCGACGGTGCCGACCTCGGACTTCGCCTCGATCGTGCCGTACGTGCCCTTGAACTCCGTCTGGCCCCACTCCGTCGACGTCTGCACGCGGTCGAAGGTGCCGTTGAGCTCGATCGATCCGGCGTCGGTGTTCGCCGTGACCTCGTTGAACTCACCGGTGACAGCGACGGTGCCGAGGCCGCCGGCGAAGTCGAGGTTCGTCTCCGGGGACGTCGCGGTCGGCACAGTGAGCACGAGGCGGGCGTTCTCGAACGTCGGCTTGTCGTCGATCGAGATGACGGACTTGCCGTTGATCTCCTCGACCTGCAGCTGCGGGACGTTGTCGCGTGGGCCGGTGCCGGTCAGTGCGACCGTCGGCGCTGGGACATCCTCGGTGCGCACGACGACGGCGGCCCCGGTGTCGAGGTCGAAACGGACATCGGTGGTCCCGACGGGCAGGTCCTCGCTCGACTCGACCTTCGTGTAGTTGAGTCGGGATGCCCCGTACGCGACGCTCGCGACGACGGGGATGAGGAGGGCGATGACGGCCGCGATGATGAGGACGGCGCGCAGACCCGTGCGGGCCGAAGGGCTGACGAGGACGGTGGCTGGCATTCTAGGCTCCGAGGAATGTGAGGACGGCGAGGACGCGACGGTTGTCCGAGGTGTCCGCGGTGAGGCCGAACTTGGTGAAGATCGAGCTGATGTGCTTCTCGACGGCGCCGGCGCTGAGGAAGAGGGTGCCGGCGATCGCGGCGTTCGACTTGCCCTCGGCCATGAGCTGGAGGACTTCGAGTTCGCGGGGGCTCAGGGTCGACAGGCCGTCGGTCTTGCGGGTGCGCACGAGGATCTGGGAGACGACCTCCGGGTCGAGGACGGTGCCGCCGGAGGCGACCTCGTCGACGGCGCCGAGGAAGTCCTCGACATCGGCGACCCGGTCCTTGAGCAGGTAGCCGAATCCGCCGGTGTTCTCGGCGATGAGCTCGGAGGCGTACTGCTCTTCGACGTACTGGCTGAAGACGAGGACCTTGACGTCGGGGTTCTGCTTGCGGATGAGCACCGCGGCGCGGATGCCCTCATCGGTGAACGTCGGAGGCATGCGCACGTCGATGACAGCGAGGTCGGGAGGCGTCGTGTTGACGGCGGCGAGGAGTTCGTTGGCATCGGCGACGGCCGCGATGACGTCGTGTCCGGCGTCGACGAGGAGTCGTTCGAGTCCGGCCCTGAGGATGGCTGAGTCTTCGGCGATCACGATGCGCATGGCACCTCCACAACGATGGTAGTCGGCCCACCTGCGGGGCTGGTCAGGTTCAGTGTCCCACGGGCGGCTTCGACCCGGTCGACGAGACCGGCGATGCCGGTGTGCCGACCCGAGCGGTCGACCCGGGCCCCGCCGTGACCGTTGTCGGTGACGACGATCTGGACTCCCGCCTCAGTGGGGGTGATGAGGACCTTCGCCGAGGTGGCTCCCGAGTGCTTGGCGATGTTCGTCAGGCATTCGGCGACGACGAAGTAGGCGACGGCCTCGGCTTCGCGTTCGATGCGCCCGCCCAGCCGGACATCGACGTCGACGGGGATCGGCGAGCGGCCGGCGAGCGCGGAGACGGCTGCGTCGAGACCGCGGTCGGTGAGCACGGCGGGGTGGATGCCGCGGGCGAGCTGGCGGAGTTCGCCGACGATGCCCTTCGCCTCGGCGTGGGCTTCGGAGATGAGCTCTTTGGCGCGTTCGGGGTCGGAGTCGATCTTCGACTTCGCCAGGCCCAGGGTCATCGTCAGGGCGACGAGGCGGGGCTGCGCGCCGTCGTGGAGGTCGCGTTCGATGCGGAGGCGTTCGGCCGATGCGGCATCGATCCCGGCCATGCGCGCCCGGTCGAGTTCGGTGACCTCCGCCTGGAGGGCGGCGGTGCGGGCCGGCGGCAGCAGGCTGCGGTCGAGCGCCCGGTCGAGGTACGGGGTGAACCAGAGGATCGCGAGCGACGAGGCGAGGACGATGAGCGCCCCGATGGTCAGCCCGATGCGGCCGAGGCCGCCGGTGGGACCGCCGAGGAAGAAGGTCTCGACTCCGTCGGGGTTGATCGCGGCGAAGACCGCGGTGATCGAGGCGGAGATGCCGGCGAAGGTGCCGCCGATGACGACGAGTCCGAGCAGCATCTTGACGTAGTGGTGGGCGGTCGAGCGCCAGAAGGATCCGGAGGAGACGAGCAGCCAGCGGTTGTGGAGGAAGCGCGTGAACCCGGAGTCGCGGTCGCTGCGGGGGATCTTCGGCACGGGGATGCGGTCCCCGTAGACGAGTTCGGCGCGGTAGCGTTCGAAGACGTTGGCGACCTGTTGGACGAGGACCCATACGACGAGGGCGAGCACACCGAGGCCGAGGGCGAAGATGCCGCCGATGCCGGTGAAGAGGAGGCCGAGCGGGATCCAGGCCCAGATGATCGCCATGACCGCTGACAGGATGACGTTGGCGACTCCGACGACCCCGACGGGGCGCTTGGGCCATTCGACGGGTCCGTCTGCGGGGATCTCCGTGACGTCGGTGCGGGTCAGCGGCATCGAACCGGTGACCGGCACGTACTCGAGCGGCGCGGTGCGGGTCCGCTTCCGCCGAGGCGGCCTCTGGGGCTGCATCGGCTGCTGGGGCTGCATCGGCGGCTGTCCTCCCGGCAGCGGCTGCGCATGGTGCGGGTAGCGCACGGCCTGGCGGGGTTCGCGCGGCTGTGGCTGCGGGGTCTGCGACGTTTGGCCCTGCGGATGGTGCGGGGGCTGGGGGCCGACGGCGTGGAGCGGGCTCCCGGAGGCCATCGGCTCGTGGTACGTCTGCGCGGGAGTGCCGTAGGCCTGCGTCTGCGGGTACTGGGCCGTCGGCTCCGGAATCGGTCCGGGTGCGCCACCGGGAACCTGTCCCTGCGGGTAGGCACGAGTGTGCGGGTATTCCTGAGTGTGACCGTCCGTCCACCCGTATTGCGCGGTCGGCGCCGCGAAGGGAACGTCGAGGTCGAGCGGGGTGGTGCGGAACTGTCCGGCCTCGGTGGCCAACGGCGCTGCGGTCTGCGCCTCCGCCGGAGGTGCAGTCGGTGCCGGCGGCGGGCCGCTGGCAGGTGTGTGCACCTGTGCGTCATGCGCCGAGGCGCCGTCGCCGCGGGTGCGCTGGTCCTCAGCGCGGTCGGGGCCGGTCGGCTCCGAGTCCTGCGGATGCTCGGGGGTCTTCTCACTCATACCGAATACGCTACGCGTCGCCGATGTCGGGCAACAGCACGTTGACCACCCACCGCACCTCGGGTTTTCCCCCGGGCTCGACCTCACCGTCGGCCGCGGACCCGAGCATCTCCTCCGACCCGCACGGCTCTTATTCTCCCGTCACCAGAGGAATCCCCAGGACGTTCTGGACAGAATCCCGGCGCGAAAATCTGTCCAGAACGACCTGAACTCGGTCGCGGCCAGCCCAGCACGCCCGGCCGCCCCGCGCACTGACGCAGTGGAGCGACAAATACGCGCTGAACCGACACCTACGCGCCGAACCGACGCTTCCGGTGCCCCGCGCCGCCGTTCTCCGGACGCAGAGTGTCGATCATCGAGTCCGAAATCGACACTCTGCGTCCGCGACTCCGGCAGAGGCACTGGGAGACATGTTTCTTGCGGGCGCATCCTGAAGGCATCCAATCGTGCGCTGGAAACCTCAACCCGCCACGGTGATCCTGACCAGAACGACCCGAAGTTCGCCAGCCGGGGCGCGACGGGAGACTCAGACGTTCTCGAGGACCGTCACCGAGGCGCGCGGTGTGCTGAGGTCACCGAGAACACTGCGCAGGGCCCGGATCACCGCAGGGATATCGACCGAGCGCCGTCAGTACACCGAGTCCTTCTGATCCGGTATGACGTTGCCGTCGGCGTCTTTCAGCGGGCCCTGAGTGCCGTCGGTTTCGATGCGCCCCGACGTCGAGCACGGGTAGACGTCCTTCTGCTGCGGCTCGGGAGCGATGAACATCGGATTGACGATCCATTTGCCGTCGACGTTGGCGTACGCGTTGCACATCAGCTCCGTCTTGTTGCGGTTGATCGCCAGACGCAGGCCGGTGGCGTCGCCGACGAAGGTGACGTCGGTGTCCGAGTCTCCGGCGGCGAAGACCTGACGCTGCGCCTCGGGGGCGGGCTCGAATGCCTGGGCTGAGGGGATGCCCAACAGCTGCTCGTTGATGAAGCAGCGCTTGCCCTCGATGTAGGGCATCGCGGCCGCATCACCGCCGCACGAGGCGAGCGTGCTCGTGAGCTTGCCGCCCTCCTCGAGGGTCTGCACCCCG
This sequence comes from Brevibacterium sp. NPDC056726, assembly GCF_042790515.1. NCBI lineage: Bacteria > Bacillati > Actinomycetota > Actinomycetes > Micrococcales > Brevibacteriaceae > Brevibacterium > Brevibacterium sp. NPDC056726. The sequence goes on from NZ_JBHTYZ010000001.1 coordinate 656,708, forward strand.
GTGACCTGATCGGCGTCGACCCCGACCTCGGAGGCCCAGATCCTCACGGCCGGCTGCGATGACGCCGAGACGATGCGCACGTCGAAACCGGCGTCCTGCAGGGTGGTGATGAGGTCCTTGATCTGCGGGTAGATGCGCACCCATCCGGTCACCTCGGTGCCGCCGACCTCGTTCATCGTGCCCTCGGCGGCATCGAGGTTCTCCTTCTTCGCCGCGGTGACGTACTCGGTCACCTGCTGCGGCGTCAGGCCTTCGAGCAGCTGCGCGGCGAAGGCGTAGGCCGGTTCGATCCGGCGGGCGTCGAACCCCTCATAGGCAGCGGCCTTGTCCGTCGTCTCTCCCTCGGAGTACACCGAGAGGATCTCCGCGGCGCAGTCCTCGCCGGCCTTCTCGCCGGTCGGCAGCGGGGCGCCCGGGTCGGCGAGGTCACCGCAGACCTCGTTGAGCCTGCCTGTCGCCTCGTCCGTGAGGTAGTCGCTCATCGTCGCCCAGTCCCGGCCCGCAGGCTGGAGCACCTTGCTGTTGCGCAGCATCCAGAACGTCGTCGCATCGCCGATGTCGTTCTTGACCACGGTGTTGTCCCAGTCGAACACCGCCATCGGCCGCACCCCTCCCTCCGGGGTGGCTCCGTCGCACGTGGCGTTCGCGTCGATCATCTCCTGGAGCCGCTGCGCATTGTCCCCGTACCACCCGTCGGCGACCCCCAGCTGCGCGCAGCTGCCGTCGCCGGACTCCTCCGGCGCGCTCCCTGCATCGCCGGCGGCACATGCCGAGGCGCCGAGGAGGAGCGCAGCGAGAAGGACGCCTGCGGCCGCACCCCGCTTCGGTCGGACCGTCCTGCGGTGGCTGTCTCTGACTCCGAGGTGCTTGATCGTCGTGCCCATGTTCATCCCCATCGATTCATTGGATCACTTTCAGACCTTTGGCCGGGGATCAATCTAATGGGGCCGCGACGACAGCGTCAAGGGTGTCGTCGGTCCTCGGGCCGCCCCGCGAAGACCGCACAGCACCGACGAGAGCGCGCCCCGGACTGCCGGAGCCCTGCGACTGCGAGCAGCGGACGCGCTGGTGAGGAGGTGCGTTTCGTCCAGCACGTGTTCGGTTCCGCCCGCAGCTGCACCGGACGGCGGGACTGCCGAGGACTGCGCAATCTCGTCGCTCGCTGTCTCAGCTGGCGGTCATCGTGTCGAGTGCCGGGAGCCTCAGACGTTCTCGAGGACCGTCACCGAGGCGACTCCCGCCTGCGCGTCGGGCGCCGACTTGGACTCGGGGGCCGACTCGATCCCACTCGCTGCCTCCGGGACTGTCTCGTCGACCGCCTCGTCCGCCTCAGTCTCGGCTGCACCGACCACAGAGTTCGTCGCCGCGAGCGCCGCGTCGAGATCGGCGAGGATGTCCGCGATGTCTTCGATGCCGACGGAGAGGCGGATGAAGCGGCCGGAGATGCTCAGCTCGCAGTCGGCGACGGCGAGGTGCGTCATCGTCGCGGGATGGTCGATGAGGGATTCGACGCCGCCGAGCGATTCCGCGAGGGTGATGAGCTTCGTGCTCCGCACCAGGGCCAGCGCTCGCTCCTCGGTGTCGGTGGAGAACGAGACGACTCCCCCGAACCCGCTCATCTGCCGCTTCGCGATCTCGTGCCCGGGATGTGAGGGCAGACCCGGGTAGTAGACCTCGGCGATCTCCGGTCTTGCCTCGAGCCATTCGGCCACGGCCTGCGCATTCGCGCAGTGGGCGGCCATGCGCACCGGCAGCGTCTTGATGCCGCGCCTGGTCAGCCACGCGTCGAACGGGGAGATGCCCAACCCCACGGACGCGAAGTGACTGGTCAGACGGTCGATCACCTCGGCGGCGCGAGGACAGGTCTGCCCATCGCCGGCGAGCACGGCCCCGCCGATGACATCGGAATGGCCGTTGATGAATTTCGTCGTCGAGTGGATGACGAGGTCGGCGCCGAACTCGATCGGACGCTGGAGGTACGGGGTCGCGAACGTCGAATCGACGGCGAGCAGCGCGTTCGCGGAATGGGCGATCCGCGCGGTCTCGGCGATGTCGATGACGTCGAGGCCGGGGTTGCTCGGGGTCTCCGCCCACACGATCGCCGTGCGGTCGGTGATCGCCGCCGCCAGCGCCTGCGAGTCGGTGAGGTCGACGGTGCGGATGACGACACCCCAGCGCGCGTACTCGTTGACGAGCAGACGATACGTCCCGCCGTAGACGTCGCGGGGGATGATGATCTCATCGCCGGGTCCGAGCAGCGCGGAGAACACCGCCACCTCGGCGGAGGTGCCGGAATTGACGGCCGCCGCATAGGACGCGCCCTCGAGATCGCAGAGCACCTCCTCGAGATCGCTGCGGTTCGGGGTGCCCGTGCGGGCGTAGTCGAAGCCGGCCCGAGTCTCACCCGGGACGTCCATCTGGAAGGTCGAGGTCTGGAAGATCGGGGCGACGACGGAACCGGTGTGCGATTCCGGGGCGGCGCCAGCGTGCACCGAGCGGGTCGAGACTCCGCTGCGGCCGGTCGAGCTGCGGTCTGATGCGCTCACGGCGTTTCCTTCCTTCTCATGAGACCCTCGACGTCGATGCCGAAGTCCCACCAGTCTGGGGTCGGATCGCGGCTGCGACGGAGCCGCGCGTCCCGTGGAGTCACCGAGCGTCATCGGACCGTCACGGGGTGTCATGTTTCGTCATCCGGGGCGTCGGGGACGCACCCCAGGCACTTCCCTTCCGCCGCCGGGCATGCGATGTTTGGCATACGCCCGACCACTCATCAGGAGACCCCATGGCCCTCAGCTCCGACTCCGCCCGCGAACCCGATCGCGCCATCGATCCCGACCGGGATCTCCTCATCGAACGCGTCATCCGCGCGCCCCGGGAGGCGATCTGGGAGGCATGGACGAATCCCGCCCAACTCGTCCAGTGGTGGATCCCCAAGCCGCTCGTCCTGCGCGTCGACGCCCTCGACCTGCGTCCCGGCGGCGCGTTCGTCACCCGGATGAGCGAGGACGGCCAGACGTTCGTCCCGCACGTCGACGCCGTCTTCCTCCGCATCGAGGAGAACGACCGACTCGTCTTCACCAATGCCGTCGACAGCACGTGGCATCCGGCGCTGCCCGCTCCCGTCGCGATGACCACGGAGATCATCCTCGGCGACGGGGAGGCCGGCACCGACTACCGCGCGATCGTCCGCCATGCCGATCCGCAGCAGCGGGCCGCCCATGAGGAGCTCGGCTTCTTCGAGGGCTGGGGCACCGTCACCGAGGCGCTCGCGAGGCTCGTCGAAGACTGACGTCTGCGGCCGGAGTGCGATCCGGGTCCGGAGCGACGTCCGCGGCCGGTCGGCCAAGGCCCGCCGCGAGAACGAGCCCGGCGGAGAGCAGTCCTGCCGAGAGGAGCGTCCAGACGAACGGCGCGAGTCCGACGAGCAGGGCGATGCCGATTCCCGCAATGGCGCACCCGATCGCGGACATTGCCCGGACGCGCTCGGAGAGTCTCAGTCCCAGGGCCGATTCGAGCCCTCGCCCGAGTCGTTCCAACCGTGCCGGTGAGGGCAACGAGATCTTCGCAATCCCTGCCGCGAGCCCCGCGGACAGTCCGCCGACGATGAGCACCCACGGCACCCGTGTCAGCCACCACCACGGGGATTCGACGTCGGGCAGCACCGCACTGCCCATCCATGCCCCGGCGCCGGTGCCTGTCCCGGTGAGTGCTCCGGCGACCGCACCGAGGAGGCCGATGAGAACGATGATGACGCTCATGTGCCAAAGGTAGACGTGCATGCCGTTGGCGTTGCCCCACGCGATCACCCGATCCCAGGCCGGGACGCGCTCGAGGGCGGCGGCGAAACGGTCGTGGACCAGCCGCAGCAGACACAGCTGCACGACGCCGAGGAGGACGAGGGCTCCTGTGGGCGGGTTGAGGTTGACGAGCATGTTCGGGCTGTAGGCGCCGCCGGAGACGAGCAGGACGAGAGCGCCGAGCGCCATCGCTGCGATCGCGACGAGCCCGGTCGGTGCCACCGTGCGCCGGCGCAGGTCGTCGTAGACGAACCCCAACTGCTGGATGAGCGGCCAGACGAAGAGAAGATTGAGATATCCCAGCCCGGTCAGCCCTGTCACACCGGCGAGGACGTCGACCATCGCGACGGCACCGGCGAGCCCGACGAGGGTCCGCCTCGGCGCGCGCTCATGGAACCGCGCCATGACCGGCACGAGCGCGGTGAGCCCCACGTAGACGGCGAGGAACCACAGGGGCTGGCCGATGCGCAGGCTCGCCTCGGCGAGGAGGTCGCCTGGCGCGCCGGATTCGGAGGCCAGCGCGAGCCCGGAGCCGGCACCGAGGACGAGCACGAAGACCGGGGCGACGAGCCTGCGGACGCGCACCCGCAGGTAACCGGACCAGGTTCCTCCCCTCGCGGCGGTGCGCCGCCACTGCTGGAGAGCCGCGAAACCGCCGATGACGAAGAAGAGGGGCATGATCTGAAACGCCCATGAGGCGAGCGCGAACCCGGTCGTGCCCGACAGCGCCACCGTCGGGACGATCGCACCGTCGGTGCCGAGCTCGACTCCGCTCATCATCGTGTGGAGGACGACCACGACGATGAGGCAGCCGAGCCGCACGAGATCGAGAACCCGATCGCGGGTGAATGGTCGATCCTCTGTGATGGGCGCGGTTGTGCTGAGGGACATCGTGACTCCTTCTTCGGCGGCGGGTGCCTGGCGGGAGCGACGTTAGGGAACGGGTCCGGGAGTCCGCATCACCTCACAGGTGCGAGCTGGCGATCCGGTGTCATACCTGCGAGGGAGGCGGCGCTGACGGACAGCGTCTCGCGCCACGGTCCCGAGTGCGAGAATGGCACCAGACCCGACGTCAGGAGTGCCGGATATGACCATCGCCTTCGCGACCACCGCCCTGCCGATCATCGGCGCCCCCATGGCCGGTGGGACCACGACCCCAGAGCTCGTCGCCGCCGTCGCCCGCGCGGGCGGGTTCCCCTTCGTCGCCGCCGGCTACCTCACCGCCGAGGCGATGGCCCCGCTCGTCGAGCGCGCGCGGGAGGAGACGGAGACGTTCGGAGTCAACCTCTTCGCTCCCAATGCCGTCGAGCTCGACCGCGAATCCTTCGACGGTTTCGTCACCGCCCTCGAACCGCGGGCCGCCGACCTGGGAGTCGACCTCGATCGCGACCCGGTCAGCGACGACGACCACTACCCGTCGAAGATCGACTGGCTGATCGCGCACCCCGTGCCCCTCGTGTCGATGACCTTCAACCTCCCCACCGCCGAGGTGGTCGACCGCCTCCACGGAGTCGGCACCCAGGTCGCCGCCACGGTGACATCGGTCGACGAAGCCCGCGAGGCAGCCGCTCGCGGCGTCGACGCTCTCATCGTCCAGGGACCGAGCGCCGGCGGCCACACGGGCACCGCCGATCCGACCCGTGAGATCGAGGACCGTCCCACTGTCGATCTCGTCCGGGAGATTCGCGGCGAGGTGGACCTCCCCCTCGCCGCCGGTGGCGGAGTCGACGGTGAGGACGCCGTGGCCGCTCTCCTCGATGCCGGGGCGAGCGCGGTCGTCGTCGGGACGCTCCTGCTCCTCGCCGATGAAGCGGGCACGTCAGCACCGCATCGGGCCGCCCTTCAGGATCCGGCCGTCTATTCGGAGACCCGCCTGACAAGGGCGTTCACCGGTCGACCGGCGCGGGCCCTCGTCAACGACTTCGTCCGCGAGTTCGATCCGGTCGCCCTCGATGCCTATCCGGCGCTGCACCATCTGACGAAAGGACTGCGCGCCGCGGCGAAGCAGGCCGGCGACCCCGACAATCTCCACCTGTGGGCCGGCACCGGCTACCGGGCGGCGGCACCGGGGCCGGCTGAGACGATCGTCAAGGAGCTCGGCAACCGGTTCGCGCGGTAGGGTGCCGGGGCGCGCTACCCTCCTGCGACGACGAGACCGGACTCATAGGCGGCGACGACGATCTGCGTCCGGTCCCGCAGTCCGAGTTTCGCCAGGATCCGTGACACATGGGTCTTCACCGTCTGCTCGGCGAGGAAGAGGTCGGCGGCCACCTCGGCGTTCGTCCTGCCCTTCGCGACCAAGGTCATGACGTCGATCTCGCGTTCGGTGAGCTGACCGAGGACCGCGGTGTCCTTCGCCACCGTCGGGCCGCTGACGTATTCGGCGATGAGGCGGCGCGTCACCGACGGAGCGAGCAGCGACTCACCGGCCGCGACGACGCGGACCGCGGCGACGAGATCATCGGCGGTCGCATCCTTGAGGAGGAACCCGCTGGCCCCGGCGCGCAGGGCGGCGAAGACGTACTCATCGGCGTCGAACGTCGTGAGCATGATGACCTTCGGGTGATCACCGGGCATCGCGAACACCGCCCGGGTGGCGTCGAGCCCGTTGAGCTGGGGCATGCGGATGTCCATGAGGATGACGTCGGGAGCGGTGCGCCGCACGAGGTCGACGACCTGCGCGCCGTCCTCGGCGCTGCCGACGACGCTGACATCGGGCTGTGCGTCGAGGAGCGCTCCGAACCCCTGACGGACCATCGCCTGGTCGTCGACGATCGCGACGCGGATGGGGGTGGGCTGAGAGTCCGGCATGGTCTCACGCTACCCGACTGCAGGCATCCGACGTCACGCACACGGACATCGCCTGACAATGTCGACCGCGAGGTCCACCTCAGCGGATGCCAGGTTCACCCCTGAGTATGATGTGCGACCGCAGACCGCCTCCCTAAAGTGCCTCTCGTCGGCGAGCCCCTCGTCGATCCGAGAGCACACAGGAGCAGCCTGATGAACACCTTCGCCGCGCAGCCACCGCACACTGATGCCGCACCCACATCCGCCGACCGACCACCGAACGCACCGGCAGCGCCACCCCGCAACCACGGTTCAGGGTGGTCGCGCCTGTTCCGCACCCTCGGCGGCGACGCGCGACTCGTCGCTCCGGGCCTGGCCGTCTCGGTCGCGGCCGTCATCATCCTCATCCCTCTCTTCGCCCTGGCCCTCGGCACAGCGGTCATCTGGGTCGGCGTCCTCCTCCTTCCCGTCGTCCTCGTCGTCGCCTCGAGCTTCGCTGATCTCTCCCGCGCTCGTGTCAGGCGGTGGGGTGCCCCGCTCGCCGCAGTGCCTCACCGTCTTCGTGGGCGCGGACTGTCCGGGTGGCTGAGCATCATCGGGGACGGGAGGAGATGGCTCGACCTCCTCTTCGAATCGCTCTTCGCCCTGCCCGTGCGCATCGTCACCTTCAGCGTCGCGGTGTCCTGGTTCTTCGGGGCGTTCGGCGGCCTCACCTACGTGGTGTGGGGCCGCTTCCTCCCCGACGACGGGTCGGGCCTCATCGACCTCATCGTCGCCGGATGGAATCAGACGCCCGTCGTCGATCTCGGCTTCGCTGCCGAGGCAACCTTCCAGTTCGCCGCCGGTCTCGTCCTTCTCCTCACCTTCCCCTTCGTCCTCCACGCCATGGCCCTGCTCGAGGTCGCCGCCGTCACCGCCGGGCTCAACCCGGCCGCGACACCCTCGACCCCGGCGCATGCGCCCGGCACTGCGCCACGGGATGCATCGACTCCTGCGTCTTCATCAAGCGGTGCCCGCTCGACCCCCACTGCCTCGACTGTGTCACACGCCACTGACACGATGGTCGTGGACACCGCCTGGGCGGTGTCACGATGACCACGCTCGTCCGACCGCCGCACCACCCCACACCACAGCGATCACCCGAATCGCAGGAGACCACTGACATGCACACGCCTGCCGCACCGCCTCAGCCCGCTGACACGCAGGAGCCCACCCAACTGCAGGCCTTCATCGGCTCCGACGGCTGGTACTGGCTGACGACGGTCTTCGCCGGCGTCGTGCTCGTGGCCGTCGGCTGGCCCGTCTACGCCTCGGCGTACGGGATGTGGGTCGTCGTCGCCATGCTCATCGCCGTCGGCCAGGCGATCGCCCCCGTCCTCGCGATCCGCCTGCCCACCCTCGCCGTCGTCGTCAGCGCGGTGTCCTCGACCGCCGGCATCGCCGCCACCGCGCACACCTCCGGCCTCGTCTGGCCGTGGGCGGTGACGGCGACGATCGCCCTCGGGCTCACCTGCATCGTCCTCGGTCTCCGTCACCGCTGGCCCCACCTCGTGACTCTCTGGGCGGTGAGCGCGGCGATCGGTGCGGGCAGTCTGCTCCTCCCGCACGCCGGGGACTTCCAGGGAGCGTTCGCGAACGCGATCACGACCGCGGCGGTCACCGCGGGGGTCGGGGGCATCGCCGTCCTGCTGCGCCTGTGGCTGACGGGGCGCCGGCAGTTGGCCGTCGAACGTCGGCTCGGCGCCGAGGAGACCGCCAGGCGCACCGAGCTCGACAACCGCAATCGCATCGCCCAGGAGCTCCACGACGTCGTCGCACACAGCATGTCCGTCATCAGTGTGCAGGCGACGACGGCGCAGTATCGGCTGCCCGACCTCGACGACCGCAGTCGTGAGGAGTTCGACTCGATCGCCGAGGCGGCCCGACAGGCACTCACCGAGATGCGCGGACTCCTCACGATTCTCCGTGGTGGACGCGACGCCGACCTGGCACCGCAGCCGACCGTCGATGACATTCCGGGTCTCGTCTCGGCGACGCGGAGTTCGGGAGCGCACGTCGACATCGAGTTCGCCGTCGACTCCGCCCGAACCGCTCCGACAACCGGACTCACCGCCTTCCGGGTTGTTCAGGAGGGCCTGTCGAACGCGCTCCGTCATGCCTCGGGAGCGCCGATCCGGGTGGACGTCGCACCCGTCGATGACGGGATCGTCGTCTCCGTCCTCAATGGCGCACCGGGCGCGGGGAACCGAACAGCACCCGACGCGGTGAACGGGACCGCACCCGACCCGAAGCCGATGGCCGGTGCGGGTTTCGGTCTCACTGGCATGCGCGAGCGGGTCGAGGCACTCGGCGGCACTCTCACTGTGGGGCCGACGCCGGACGGCGGCTTCGCCATCACCGCGGTCCTGCCGACAACGTGAGCCGGACTGCACCGACGGACCCGCCGCCGATCATTCGATTTCGTGCACAGATACGTTATCGGCATGCTTGTCGATTCCGGAGTCCGCTGCGGGCTGAGGCTCACTAGGATCGAGGACGAACGGTCGCGGCTCACTCGCCCGGCCGAGGACGAAGGAGTCGCACCGTGCACCAGACACCCCACCCGTGGATCCCCGCCGAGAGCCGAGCGCGCATCGAAGAGATCGCCAGCGACCGCCTCGGCGGAGACATGGCCGCCGTCGCATCGACGATCGAGGACCTGCTGGCCGCCTCCGACCGACTCCACGACGAGGAGGCCTTCAACCTCAACCCCGCGTCGAACGTCCTCAACCCGCGGGCAGCGGCGCTCCTGGCGGGCGGTTCGGCGTCGCGGACCTCGCTCGGGTATCCAGGCGCGAAGTACGAGATGGGGCTCGAACACATCGAGCAGGTCGAGGTCATCACCGCCGAGCTCGCCGCGTCTCTCTTCCACGCCGACTTCGCCGAGGTGCGCGTGCCCAGCGGGGCGATGGCCAACCTCTACGCGTTCATGGCCACATGCGCTCCCGGGGACACGATCATCGCCTCACCTGCGACGATCGGCGGTCACGTCACCCACCACGCCGCCGGTGCCGCCGGCCTCTACGGGCTGACCACGGTGGGCGCCCCCGTCGACGCCGCCACGTACTCCTACGACCTCGACGCCCTGGCATCGCTCGCGCGGGAGGTCAGGCCCGCGCTCATCACGATGGGCGGTTCGCTCAACCTCTTCCCGCACCCGGTCGCCGCGGTCCGTGAGATCGCCGACGAGGTCGGCGCCCACCTCCTCTTCGACGCCGCGCACCTGTGCGGGATGATCGCCGGCGGGCAGTGGGCCAACCCGCTCGACGAGGGCGCCCACCTCATGTCGATGAGCACGTACAAGAGCCTCGGCGGCCCGACCCACGGACTGCTGCTGAGCACCGACGACGACCTCTCCGAGCGCATCGACGCGATCGCCTTCCCCGGCATGACGGCGAACTTCAACGCCGCCGCGGTCGCGGCCCTCGGGGTCACCCTGGCCGACTGGATCGAGACCGGCGCCGACTACGCCGCGCAGATGCGCGCATGCGCCGCGGCCCTGGCCGAATCCCTCGCCGAGGCGGGGGTCGAGCCCTTCCGCTGCGCACAGGGGTTCACCGACTCCCACCAGTTCGCCCTGCTCGCCGCCCCGTTCGGCGGCGGCACCGCGGCCGCCCGGGTGCTCGAGCGGGCCGGGTTCCTCACCTCGGGGATCGGCCTGCCCGTCGCGGAGGTCCCCGGCGACCAGAACGGCGTGCGAATCGGCACCCCGGAGATCGTGCGCCGCGGCATGACCGTCGACGACATGCCGCGGCTGGCCGGACTCATCGCCCGGGCGCTCGAGACGGCACGGGTGCCCGGTGGATCAGTGCCCGGTGTGTCTGTCTCGCGCGAAGGATCGGCCTCGTCGTCAGATCCATCCGCCGAGGCTGTCCTCGACGACATCGCGACCGAGGTCGCCGCGTGGCGGAGGGAGTTCACGGGGGTGCGCTTCACGGTGTGAGCGCAGCTCGGGCGCAGGCACTCCCGAGGGGGATCCCGGGCCGAGGTCGCGATGGGCGCGGGCAGGACTCCGCGCACCTGCCGCACCGGCGGCGCTCGCGCCGTCCGTGACCGCCGACCGCGGCACCCGCAGTTCGGGACCGCGACGACGAGCGTCGAGGATGACGACGAGGGCGAAGACGATCGGTGCGGCGGTGCCGACCGCGAGCACCGCCGGAGCCGTGTCCGTCGCATTGAGATCGGTGCCGGTGATGATGCCGAGGCCGAAGGCGAACAGGTTGTTGACCGTGTGGAAGGCGATCGCCGCCTCGAGCCCGTTCGTCAGCAGTGTGATCACCCCCATGACGACGGCGAAGACCCCGACGCTGATGAGACCGGGCACATCAGAGATGTGTCCGGCCACGAAGAGCGGGACGGGAAGGAGGAGTGCCCACGCCGGATGACGCAGCCAGCTGCCGATGACGGTCATCGCAAGCCCGCGGAACACGAGCTCCTCGCTCATCGCCTGGAGAGGGACGAGCAACAGGACGAGGACCAGCAGCAGCGCGAGCCGGTGTCCCCAGGCGGCGCCGTGTTCGATGGCGACCGTTTCGGGCGCGATGATCCCGAGGACGACGAGACCGACCGCCCACACCACCAACGACAGCAGAAGATACCGCCCCAGCAGCCGCCACCGCATTCCACCGGGAACCGAGGCCGGCCGGGCGGGAGCCTGCTGAGCCCTTGGGGCAGCCGCTCCGTCGGCCCTTGCACCAGCCGGGTCCGCCGCCGCACCAGCCCCCGCATCTTCCGGGTCCGTCGCCGCATCGGCCCCAGCGTTGACCCTTGCGTCGGCTGCCGCGCCGCTCTTCCGCACGGAGATGAGCGGGAAGAACCAGCGCTGGTAGACGGTGAGCATCGCCAGTTCGAGGGCCGGCCACATGAGGATGACGGACAGCAGGGTCGTGAGGAGACCCGTCGCCGTGTTCAGATCGTCGATGCCAGCGACGGCAGTGTCGACATCGTCGGCACTCAGCCCCAACCAGACGGCGACAACGACGAGGAGTCCAACGACGAAGACGAGGTAGTAGAGCGCAGCAAGTCCGCCGAGGAGAGCGGGCTTGAACCAGCGGTTGCCCGGCAGGTCGCGGAGCAGACGAAGATACGCGGTGGGGAGTCGGGGCGTCATGCTCTCCACCCTGCTGCCGGATGTCGACGACCGCCATCGACCAGGGGCATGGACATTCTCATCCTTTCGGCTGACCTCGCCGAGGCGACCGCCCGGGTATCGTCGAAGGGTGCCCTTTCGCGCCCGCCACCACCGTTTCTTCCGCGCCGCCCTGTGGACGACGATCAGCTTCGTCATCGGCGCGCTCATCGTTGCCGGTCTCATTGCCGCCAACTGGTCGAACCCGAACGATCCCGCCGTCGACGAATTCAGCCGGAACGCCGAGATCACCATCCACATCGTCTTCGGGGCGATCTCCCTGGCCTGCCTGCCCATCGTCCTCTGGCTCGACGGGCGGACCGTTCCCCGCTCGACGCTGAGGCCCAAAGTCCTGGCGGCCGAGAAGCTCCGGGAATTCCTGTCGACGAGCGGCCGCGGAGGCGAGACGTTCCTCGACCGGGACGGATCGGTCGAATCCCTGCAGCGGCACACCGGAGGGTGGATTCCCGTCACCCTCGGTCTCATCGGCGTCGCCTTCGGAACGATTGGAGTCCTCGGAATCGCGTCGTCGGGGCTGCTGATGATCACGCTGTGCGCGCGGCGGAACTGGCTCCTCACCATCGCGACGCTCCTCGTCTCGATCGCCGCGCTGACCTTCGCCTACGTCATCACCCCCACGGCCCTCGGCGGCTTCCAGCTGCCCGTCTACCTCTTCAATCTCTCGTCCCTGTCGATCATCGTCGTCATCGGCGTCATCCGCGGTGCCCGTGAGCAGGGCTTCATCGACTCCGCCGCCCAGACCCTCCTGCGCGGGCAGTCCCGGCAGGAACGGGCGATCGCCGAGGTGCGCCGGAGCATCGCCCGCGACATGCACGACTCCCTGTCACACCACCTCAGCGTCATCGCGATGTACTCCGGTGCGCTCTCCGTCCGCGAGGACCTCGACCCGGCGTCGGTGCGCGAGAGTGCCCGCCTCATCGCCGACAGCGCCCGCCGCTCCGGCGTCGAACTGCGCGAAGTGCTGACGATGCTGCGCGGTGACGACCAGGGCACCGTCGTCGATCCCGACCTCGAACCCCTCGTCCGCGGCCGCGCCGACAGCGTCGACCTCGTCTACGAACCGCCGCTCACCGCCGCATCGCTCCACAGCCTAGGCGCCCTTGAGCGCACGACGATCTACCGCTTCGTCCAGGAGGCGATGACGAACGCCGTCAAGCACGCGCCCGGCGCGCGGCTGACGATCACAGTCGCCGTCGACGACACCCCGCACTCCCTGCTGCTCACCGCGAGCAACCCGCTGGGACGCGCCAGCGCAAGCGGTGCCGGACGCAGCACCGCGGTGCCGCCGCAGATGTCGCCGATCGCCGGCTCCGGGCTCGGGCTGCTCGGCCTGCGCGAGCGGATGGAGGCGATGGGCGGCGATCTCACGGTGACCGCCGGACCCGATTTCGTCCTCCGTGCGCGGATTCCCGCGCCCGGACTCCGTGCCGAACCGGATTCCGTACCCGCTGACCACAGCGCGGGGCAGACCAGTGACAGCGCGCGCCCGGAGACCGAGGTGCACGGACGGTCGAGTCTCGAACGCGCGGTGCCCGACCGATTGCCCAACGACCGACCCGCCTCTGCCCCGCCGACCGAGGAGACCGCATGAGCCTGAGGATCATCATCGCCGACGACGAGTCGCTCATGCGCTCGGGACTCAGGCTCCTCCTCGGCGTCGCGAAGGACATCGAGATCGTCGCCGAGGCGACCAACGGCGAGGAGGCCGTCGCCCTCTCCCGTGAGCTCTCCCCCGATCTCATCCTCATGGATCTGCGGATGCCGGTCATGGACGGCCTCGCGGCGACCCGCACGCTCATGGCGCAGGCCGAGCGCCCCGAGGTGCTCGTCCTCACCGCGTTCGGCACCGACGAGTTCGTCCACGAGGCGCTGCGCGCCGGGGCAGCCGGCTACATCCTCAAGGACACCCCACCCGATGAGCTCATCAACGCGGTGCGCGCCGCCGCCGGCGGCACTCGCACGCTCTCACCAGGAGTGATGGATTCCCTCCTCGATCAGGCGCGATCGGCTGACGGCCGTGCACCGCAGCGGCAGGACGGGTTCCCGAGCGCAGGCGGTGGCGATGCGTTCCTCGCCGGTGCGCTCGACGGCATGCGAGGTCCTGCTCAGCCGAGTCGCCCCGATCCGCTCGCGACGCTGACCGCGAGGGAGCGCGAAATCGCCGAGGCGGTCGCGAGCGGCATGACGAACGCGCAGGTGGCGCGGTCGCTCTTCGTCTCGACGGCGACCGTGAAGACCCATCTCGCGCGGATCTTCGACAAACTCGAGGTGAGCACTCGCGTCCAGCTCGCCCTGCTCGTCAACGAGTCACGCTGAGCTCAGATCACTTCGGCGCCATGCGGATCGCGCCGTCGAGGCGGATCGTCTCTCCGTTGAGCATCGGGTTCGCAACGATCGACTCGACGAGCTGCGCGTATTCGGCGGGCTTGCCCAGCCGCGCGGGGTGAGGCACGGACTTCCCCAGCGATTCCTGCGCCTCGGCGGGCAGTCCCGCCATCATCGGGGTCTCGAAGATGCCGGGGGCGATCGTCACGACGCGGATGAGGGAGGCGGCGAGTTCGCGCGCCATCGGCAGGGTCACCGCGGCCACGGCGCCCTTCGACGCGGAGTAGGCGATCTGTCCGATCTGGCCGTCGAACGCCGCGACCGAGGCGGTGTTGACGATGACGCCGCGCTCTTCGCCGACCGGCTCCTCCTGCTGCATCGCAGCGGCGGCGAGACGGCAGACGTTGACGGTGCCGACGACGTTGATGGCGAGGACCTTGGTGAACGCGTCGAGGGGCAGCGGGCCCTTCTTCGACACGAGCTTGCCCGGGGTCGCGACACCCGCGCAGTTGACGACGATGCGCAGGGAGCCGAGTCCGGTGGCCGTGTCGACGGCCGCCTGCACCTGAGCTTCGTCGGTGACGTCAGCGGCGACGAAGTGGGCGCGGTCGCCGAGTTCGCGGGCCACCTGCTCCCCCACCTCGGCGTTGAGGTCGACCATGACGACCTGCGCCCCGCCGGCGAGCAGCGCCTCCGTGGTGGCGCGGCCGAGCCCCGAGGCTCCGCCGGTGACCAGGGCGACTGTGTCTGTGATGTCCATGGGATTCCTTCGCGTCGGGGACGGCGGGGATCGCGGCGCCGGGTCCGGCGCTGAGCGATCGTTCACTGATCCGACCCTACCCCAGCGGTGTCGTCCAGATCACAGGGGGTCACTCGCCGAGGCGGTGCCCGGCCTCCGCGGCCACCGGAGTTCCCGGCGCCGAGGTCCGACCGCCTCGGCGAGGTTGCCCGGACACGACACAGCCCGCCTGCCGCGGACATGGCAGGCGGGCTGGGTCATTCGCTCAGACGGCGACGGAGGCGGCGTCCTCGCGGACGCCCTTGAGCGCGCCGCCCCAGGCGACAAGGTCATCGACCATCGAGGTGAACGGTGCGGCGGACACCTCGGTGGGGGTGAAGGTGCCGTCGGTGACATCGGTGAAGATGCTGAAGGAGGCCTGGTCGCGGACGACGGCGACCTTGTAGTTGGCGAGGATGTGGCGCAGGTGCTCGGCCGCGCGCACGCCCTTGTCGGCTCCGTAGTTGACGATGCCGGCGACCTTGTGGTTGAACTCGGCGGCGACGAAGTCGAGTGCGTTCTTCAGCGAGCCGGAGATCGAGTGGTTGTACTCAGGCGTGACGAAGATGAAGGCGTCGAACTCGTCGAGCTTCGCCGCCCAGGCCTTGGTGTGGGCGTTCGCGTACATCTGGGCACCTGCGGGAATGACCTCGTCGAGGAGCGGGAGGTCGAAGTCGGCGAAGTGGACGACCTCGGCGCTGACATCGTCGCGGACGTCGAGCTGGTCCTTGACCCAGGCGACGACCTGCGGATTGAGGGCCTGGGGACGGTTGGTGCCGGGAATGATCGCGACTTTGAGCATGAATGTCCTTCGCTGTCTGTCGATGGTGAGCGGTGGACCGGCGACGTCCGCCGCCGGAACCGGGCCGACGCCGGAGATGACGACGGCTCCAACGACTGGCAACATGCTTGAAACTTTAATCATTCCGAAGTTGCAGGGTGACGGTCCTCACAGTGGGGTTCTGCGGTATTGTCGAGGGGCGAGTGAACCCACTTGAAAGAATGTTCGATCCCCAATGACCGAGGAGCGTGGTCACGTGAGAGCAACGAACGGCCGCAACAACATCCTCCGGTCGGCCCGCGACACCTTCGCGACGAAGGGCTTCGACGGTGCGTCGATCCGCGACATCGCCCAGGCGGCGGGGCTGAGCCTCTCCGCCCTCTACTACTACTTCCCGTCGAAGCAGGAAGCCCTCTACGAACTCGTCCACACCGCGTACACGTGGTACATCGAGCACAGCAGGGCCGTCATCGCCGAGGTGGACGACGATCCCGTCGACCAGCTCGCCGTCTCCGTTCGCTACCTCTCCCGCTACCGCATGGCGAACGTGTCGGTGTCGACGGTGCTGCTGCGCGACACCGAGCGCCTGGGCGGGGAGAACGCCGCCCGGATCAAGACGCTGCAGCGGGAGGCGAGGGACATCCTCGGCGACATCATCCAAGCGGGCATCGACTCGGGTGCGTTCCGGGTCAGCCACGCGCAGCTCGCGACCCGGGCGATCCTCTCGATCTGCAATTCGCTCTCGATCTGGTTCCGGCCCGGCGGTGAGCTCGACTCCGAGCAGATCGAGCGCGAGTTCACGCTCTACGCGCTGCGCATCGTCGGCATCGACGCCGACGAGGCCGAACTCGACCGTCTCCTTGCGCTGCCCGTCAACGAGGCGGGCATGCTCGACTTCATCTCCGACGGCAAGTAGGAGAGTCCGCACGGCCGCCTTCCAGGCGCTGCGTCACCCTGCGCAGGGTGACGCAGCGCCCGGAAGGCAGCTGCTGCGTTACGCCCCGGCGGCGACCCGCAGCTGCCGCGCGAGTTCGCGCCGCTCCTTCTGCTCGACCGGGTCGGGCACCGGCAGGGAGGCGATGAGCCGCTTCGTGTAGTCGTTGCTCGGCGCCCCGAGCACCTTCTCGCCAGTGCCCTCCTCGAGCAGCCGGCCGTGGTAGAGCACGCCGATGCGATCCGAGAGCATGTCGACGACGGCGAGGTCGTGGCTGATGAAGAGCGCCGCGAAGTCGAACCGGTTCTGCAGATCGACGAAGAGCTCGAGCACCTTCGCCTGCACCGACACATCGAGGGCCGAGGTCGGCTCGTCGGCGATGAGCAGCTCGGGGTCGAGGGCGAGGCCGCGTGCCAGCGACGCCCGCTGCCGCTGTCCGCCGGAGAGCTCGTGCGGGTAGCGCCCCGCATACTCCGCCGGCAGCTGCACGGAGTCGAGGAGCTCGAGCACCCGGGACTGCCGGTCGCGTGCGGTCATCTCGCGACGGTGGATCGCGAACGGCTCGGCGATGCACTCCCCGATCGTCAGGTGCGGGTTGAACGACGCCGCCGGGTCCTGGAAGACGAACCCGATGCGCTTGCGGATCGGCCGGAAGCCGCCCTCTCTGAACCCGACCATCTCATGTCCGAGGACGCTGAGGCTCCCGCCGCTGGCCCGCGTCAGACCCGCGATCG
Organism: Brevibacterium sp. NPDC056726; assembly: GCF_042790515.1. Taxonomy (NCBI): domain Bacteria; kingdom Bacillati; phylum Actinomycetota; class Actinomycetes; order Micrococcales; family Brevibacteriaceae; genus Brevibacterium; species Brevibacterium sp. NPDC056726. The sequence goes on from NZ_JBHTYZ010000001.1 coordinate 674,035, forward strand.
CCCGGCCGATCGTCGTCTTGCCCGACCCCGACTCGCCGACGAGGCCGTAGACCTCGCCCGCCCTGATGTCGAAGCTCACCGAGCTCACGGCGTGGAAGTCCGGGCGCCCGATGCCGCCGGGGTAGACGATGTCGAGGTCCTTGGCGACGACGACGGAGTCCCTCGCCGAGGCGGTCGCCCGGTCCCGCTCCTCCCCCGCGGCGGGCGCGGTCGCCGGGTCCCGCTCCTCGACGACGGCAGCTTTCCGACTGCCGGCGGCGGCCTTCCGACTGCCGGCGACGGTCGAGCCGAGCTTCGGCACGGCGGCGAGCAGGTCGCGGGTGTACTGCTCCTTCGGCTCGCTGAAGAGCGTGCCCACCGGGGAGACTTCGATGAGGTCGCCGCGGTACATCACGGCCACCCGGTCGGCGAGGTCGGCGACGACGCCCATGTTGTGGGTGATGAGGACGATCGCGGTGCCCGTGGTGTCCCGCAGGTCGCGGAGCAGATCGAGGATCTCGGCCTGCACCGTGACGTCGAGGGCGGTCGTCGGCTCGTCGGCGACGATGAGCTTGGCCCCGAGCGCCAGCGCCATCGCGATGACGATGCGCTGCTTCTGACCGCCGGAGAACTGGTGCGGGTAGTAGTCGAAGCGGTTGGCGGCATCGGGGATCCCGACCTGCTCCATCGCCGCGATCGCCTTGGCCCTGAGCTCGGAGCGGCTCGCCCGCCGATGGTGGGCCCGCAGCCCCTCGGCGATCTGCCAGCCCACCGTGAACACGGGGTTGAGCGCCGTCGAGGGCTCCTGGAAGACCATGGCGACATCGGAGCCGCGCATCTGCCGCAGCTGTTCGGGCGCGACGCTGAGCACGTTGCTGCCCGAGAGCACGACGGCGCCCGTGCGCTGCGCGGTCTCCGGCAGCAGTCCGAGGATCGACCGGGCGGTCACGGTCTTGCCCGAGCCGGATTCGCCGACGATCGCGAGCACTTCGCCGGGACGCACCTCGAGTGAGAGGTCCTTGACCGCGTGGACCTCACCGGCGTCGGTGGAGAAGGTGACGTCGAGGTGGTCGACGTCGAGGATCGGATTGTCGTTCGCACTCATGCTTCGGCCTTTCGATCGCGTGCACCGGCGGCGCCGGCCTTCGTCTTCGCCTTCCGCCGCACCCGCAGGCGCGGGTCGTTGAGGTCGTTCATCGACTCCCCGACGAGCGTGATGCCGAGCACCGTGAGCACGATCGCCAGACCCGGGTAGACCGAGGTCCACCACACGCCGCTCGTGACGTCGGGCAGCGCCTTGTTGAGGTCGTAGCCCCATTCCGCCGCCGAGGTGGGTTCGATGCCGAATCCGAGGAACCCGAGTCCGGCGAGGGTGAGGATCGCCTCGGACGAGTTGAGGGTGAAGATCAGCGGCAGCGTGCGCGTCGCGTTGCGGAAGATGTGCTTGCCGATGATCCGCGTCTTCGACGCCCCGAGGACGATCGCCGATTCGACGAAGGGCTCGGCTTTGAGCCGCAGGGTCTCGGCGCGGACGACGCGGAAGTACTGCGGGATGAAGACGACGGTGATGGACAGCGCCGCCGCGGCGATGCCGCCCCACGCGCTCGACTGCCCGCCGGAGATCGCGATCGCCATGACGAGCGCGAGCAGCAGGGTCGGGAACGCGTAGACGGCGTCGGCGATGACGACGAGGATCCGGTCGAGCCACCCACCGAGGTAGCCGGAGATCAGGCCGAGGGCGACGCCGAGGAAGAGGGAGGCGACGACGGCGACGACGATGACGGCGACCGCGGTCTGGGCTCCCCAGATGACCCGGGAGAACACGTCGTAGCCGCCGACGGTCGTGCCCCAGATGTGCTCGGCGCTCGGCGGCAGCGTGGCCCCGAAGTTCCCCTCGGAGGTGCCGAGCTGGTTGTACCCGTAGGGGGCGATGAGCGGCGCGAAGACCGCGCAGATGAGGACGAGCCCGCAGAGCACGAGACCCGTGACGAGCATGCCCCGCTGCAGACCGACGGACTGGCGCAGATGGGAGACGATGGGCAGCCGGTTGAACCACGACTTCTTCGCCTTCTCATCGAGGACGACGGCGGGGACACCGGTGCCGGGGGCCGCCTCGGCGAAGGACTCCTGGGCGCTCTCCGGCGCTTCGGTGATCCCGGTCTTCTCCGGGTGGGATGTGGACATCAGTACCTCACTCGGGGGTCGATGAAGGCGGCGATGACGTCGACGAGGAAGTTCGTGAACGCCACGATGACGGCGAGGAACACGACGATGCCCTGGACGGCGACGAAGTCGCGGGCGGTGAGGTACTCGGCGAGCTTGAAGCCGAGGCCCTTCCATTCGAACGTCGTCTCGGTGAGCACGGCGCCGGCGAGCATGAGCGCGATCTGCATGCCCATGACGGTGATGATCGGGATCAGCGCGGGCCGGTAGGCGTGCTTCGTGACGAGGCGGAACTCGGAGATCCCGCGGGAGCGGCCGGAGTCGATGTACTGCTGGCCGAGCGTGCCGATGAGGTTCGTGCGCACGAGGCGGAGGAAGACGCCGGCGGTGAGGATGCCGAGCGCCACGGCCGGGAGGACCGCGTGGGCGAGGACGTCGCCGAGGACCTCGAAGTTGCCGATGCGGATCGCGTCGATGATGTAGAAGCGGGTGGGATCGACGACCCCGGACATGATGTATTCGGTCTCCGTCGTGCCGCGCCCCGCCACCGGGAGGATCGGCCAGAAGACGCCGAAGATGAGCTTGAGGATCATGCCGGCGAAGAACACCGGGGTCGCATAGCCGAGGATCGCGAGGATGCGCAGCACCGCATCGGGGGTCTTGTCGCGCTTGTACGCGGCGATCATGCCGAAGGGGATGCCGATGATGAACGCGACGATGAGCGCGTAGAAGACGAGTTCGACGGTCGCCGCCCCGTACGTGAGGAGCACCTCGGTGACGGGCTGGCCGTCGGAGACGGTGGTCCCGAAGTCACCGCGGAGCAGATTGCCCATGTACTCGAAGTACTGGACGAGGATCGGCCGGTCGTAGCCGGCGGCGGCGACGCGTTCGGCCAGCTGCTCCCGGGTCAGGCGCCCGCCGAGTGCCGCGGTGATCGGGTCGCCGGTGATCCGCATGAGGAAGAACACCAGGGTGGTGAGGATGAAGATGGTCGGGATGATGAGGAGGAAGCGGATGAGGACGTAGCGTCCCAGGCCGCTTCCCGGGGCCTTCTTGACCGCGGCGGTCGGCTCGGCCGCCTCGGGTTGGCTGATGGCTGCAGACATGGTTCCTTCGATGTGTCGTCGTGACAGGATCGCCGTCGTGAACGAGCGGAGTCGCGGATGCGCCGCCGGGCGCACGCGCTACCGAGGTGCAGGCAAGCGGTCGGCTCACCTGCACCTCGGTGGCGACGGTCAGGGATGTGACCGTCGCTGCTCGGTGCCGCCTCGGCGCGGGCCGGGACGGGTCACGAGTCGCGTGGTGCTCACTTGCTCAGCAGCGCCAAGCGGAACTGGAACGCGGGGTCGAGGGTCTCCTCGACGCCCTTGACGTCCTTGCCAGACACGGCGATCTGGTTGCCCTGGAGCAGCGGCAGCGTCGGCAGCTGCTCGGAGAGCTGGTCCTGGATCGTGCCCAGCTCCTTCTCGCGTTCGGCCTTGTCGGCGGTCGACGCCTGATCCGTGAGCTCCTTGTTGATCTGGTCGTCACGGAAGTGGTTGGCGAGGAAGCTCGGCGTCTCATCCGTGTCGTAGAAGAACGGCACGAGGTAGTTGTCGGCGTCCGAGTAGTCGGGGAACCACCCGAGCTGGTACATCGGGTAGACGTCGGAGGTGCGGTCCTCGGAGTACTGGACCCATTCCGTCGACTGGAGGTTGACGTTGAACAGCCCGGTCTTGTCGAGCTGATCCTTGATGAGCGCGTACTCATCGCCCGAGGACGGACCGTAGTGGTCAGGGTTGTACTGGAGGTTGAGGTCGACGGGCGTCTGCACTCCCGCGTCCTCGAGAGCCTTCTTCGCCTTCTCGACGTCCGCTCCGCCCTGGCCGTCGCCGTACGCGGACTTGAGCGCCTCGTTCGCCCCCGGCAGCCCGTCGGGGACGAAGGAGTAGAGCGGGGTGTAGGTGTCCTTGTAGACCTGGCTCGCGATCGCCTGGCGGTCGATCGAGTCGGCCATCGCCTGGCGCACGGCCAGCGCCTTCTTCTCGTCGGGGTCGTCGGTCTTCGCACCGAAGGGCATCGTGTCCATGTTGTAGACGATGTAGCGGATCTCGCCGCCGGGGCCCTTGTGGACGGTGAGGTTCTCGTCCTTGCCGAGGTCCTCGATGTCGGTCGCCGACAGCGAGCGCCAGGCGACGTCGATCGTGCCCTTCTGGACGTCGAGCTTCATGTTGTTCGCGTCCGAGTAGTACCGCATCTGCACGCTGTCGGTCTTCGCCGGCTCGACGTAGCCCTGATAGTCCGGGTACGCCTTGTACGTGATGAGCTCGTTGAACTTGAAGCTGTCGATCGTGTAGGGACCCGAGAACGCCTCGGCGTCGACGATCTCCTGGTCCGGGGTGAGCGCGTCGGGCGAGAAGACGTCCTCGTCGACGATCGGTCCCGCCGCCGAGGCGAGCACGCCCGGCCAGGTCTGGTCGTTCTCCCGCTTGAGGTTGAACACGACCGTCTTGTCGTCGGGGGTCTCCACCGATTCGAGCCCGCCGAGGAGGGACGACGGTCCGTTGGGATCCTGGATCTTGAGCTGGCGGTCGAAGGAGAACTTCACATCAGAGGAGGTGAGGTCGTTGCCGTTGGCGTATTTGAGACCGTCCTTGAGCTTGACCTCGTACTTCGTCGGCTCGGTGAAGTCGGCCGATTCGGCGATCGAGGGGTTGAGCTCGGCGGTGCCGGGCTTGTAGGCGAGGATGAACGGATAGATCTGCTGCTCGACGAGCGAGGAGCCGTTGTCGTACGCTCCGGCCGGGTCGAGTGCGACCACTTTGTCAGTGGTGCCGACTGTCAGCGCGCTGCCGTCGCCGCCGGCGTCGCTGCCGGTGGTCGAGGTCGAGCATGCCGAGAGAAGCAGGGCGCCGGCGGCAGCGAGCGCTGCGGCCTTCACACCAGTTCGACGATTCATTGTGTTCCTGTCTTCCACGTGTGCTCTCCGTGTCGTCTTTGCTCGGAGAGATCCGGGTCACATCTTACGGATACCGTCCCAAATAGTGAACTGCCCCACAGAAAATGGTTGATGTCGAAACCATTTCGCAACCTCGCGATCCGCGGATCGACGGGCCTCACCGGCGAATTTGCGTCCCAGCTCACAATCGGCTTCACTTATGAGGTGGCTCACAGCCTAGCCACATCATTCTCTTGGGTAGGGTCCCTTGCGACGTGGCGCACCTGCTGCCCCCGCCGCCCCGGCACCCTCCGACGAAACAACGATTGGAAGAACGTGTCCGCAGTCATCGAATGGCTCAATGGGATCATCTGGTCATCCGCACTCGTGTACCTCTGCCTCGGTGCCGGTGTCTACTTCACCATCCGGTCCCGCGCCGTCCAGATCCGCAAGATCAAGTCGATCTTCACGCAGATGTTCCGGGGCAGGAGCTCCGAGGACGGCGTCTCGTCGTTCCAGGCGCTGTCGATGTCGCTGGCCGGACGCGTCGGCGTCGGCAACATCGCCGGCGTCGCCACGGCGATCGGCTTCGGCGGACCCGGTGCCGTCGTGTGGATGTGGATCTCCGCCCTCCTCGGCGCCTCGACCTCCTACGTCGAATCGACGCTGGGTCAGACATACAAGGAGAAGGACCCCAAGACCGGCGAGTACCGCGGCGGTCCGGCCTTCTACCTCGAGAAGGCCTACGAGTACACGCGCTTCGGGAAGTTCTTCAAGGTCTACGGCTTCGTCTTCGCCGCCGTCACGGTCCTCGCGATGTCGTTCCTCCTGCCCGGCGTCCAGTCGCGGGCCATCGGCGGTGCGGTGACGAACGCATGGAACCTGCCGACCTGGGTCACGGCGCTCGCCCTCGTCGTCATCATGGCCTTCATCGTCATCGGCGGCGTCAAGCGCATCGCGCACTTCGCGTCACTGGCCGTGCCGTTCATGGCCGTCATCTACATCCTCGCCGCGATCGCGGTGACCTTCCTCAACGCCGACCAGATCGTGCCCGTCATCGAGCTGATCTTCAAGTCCGCGTTCGGCATCGACACGAGCACGCAGGCGGCCTTCGGCGGCATCATGGGCCTCGCCGTCCAGTGGGGTGTCCAGCGCGGCATCTACTCCAACGAGGCCGGTCAGGGCACCGGTCCCCACGCCGCGGCCGCCGCCGAGGTGTCCCACCCGACCAAGCAGGGCCTCGTCCAGGCCGGTTCGGTCTACATCGACACCCTCTTCGTCTGCTCGGCCACGGCCTTCATGATCCTGTCGACCGGCATGTACCGCGTGCTCAGCCCCGAAGGCGAGATCATCGGCTCGGGTCGCGGGCAGCTCGTCGAGTCCCTCGAGACGACACCGGGCGAGGGCTGGCCGCAGTCGGGTCTCGACTCGATCTTCCCGGGCATCGGCGCGAGCTTCATCGCGATCTCGATCTTCCTCTTCGCGCTCACCACGATCGTCGCCTACTACTACATGGCGGAGACGAACCTCGTCTACCTGCTCGGCAAGTTCAAGAACCCCGTGTTCCTCACGATCGGCACCCGCGCCCTGCAGGTGCTCATCCTCATCGCCGTCGCGATCGGCGTGATGAACGACAACCCCGGTGATGCGTGGGCGCTCGGCGACATCGGCGTCGGCGCCATGGCGTGGCTCAACATCGTCGGCATCCTCATCCTCCAGCAGCCGGCCTTCAAGCTGCTGCGGGACTTCGAGCGGCAGCAGAAGCTCGGCCTCGACCCCGAGTTCGACCCCCAGGCCGTCGGCATCAGGAATGCGACGTTCTGGGAGGAGCGCTGGGCGCGGATGAAGGCCGGCGAGCAGGTGCCGCAGGGCTGAGTGCCGCGCGGTTCGGGGCACTGCACCGGCTGAATGCCCTGAACCGTGCGCACCGGCTGCCGGCACGAGACCGTGCGCTCCGGCTGCCGGCGCGAGACAGCCCACCTGTTGCAGGCGCGGCACTGAGACGACGAGGCCCGGGACAATGGCGTCCCGGGCCTCGTGCCGTCTCGACTCAGACGGCGGGCAGGTGCTGGGTGATGCAGTGGATCCCGCCGCCGTAGGCGAAGATGTCCCGCGCATCGACGCCGACGATCTCGCGCCCCGGGTACGCCTCGGCGAGCCGGTCGAGCGCGAGGGCATCGTTGGGGTCGTCGAAGGTGCACGCGATGACCGCCCCGTTGGTGACGAGGTGATTGACGTAGCTGTAGTCGGTCCACCCCTCCTCGTCGCGGACCCGCTCGGGAGCGTCGAGCTCGATCACCCTCCACGGCTGACCGTCACGCGCCGAGGCGGCGGCGAGGACCTCGTCGTAGACAGGACCGAGGTGGTGGTCGGGGTGACGGGGGTCCCGCTGCCGGTGGATGAGCACCGTGTGCTCGTCGGGCAGGGTCGCGACGATGTCGATGTGACCGCGGGTGCCGAAGCGCTGGGAGTCCCGGTGCAGCCCGCGCGGGAACCAGATCGTGCGGTCGACGCCGAGGGTGCGCCGCAGCTCCGCCTCGATCTCATCCCGTGACCAGCTCGGGTTGCGGAAGCGGTCGAGCTGGACGGTGTCGGTGACGAGCACGGTCCCGGCTCCGTCGACGTGGATCCCGCCGCCCTCGTTGACGAGCTCGGAGTCGACCACCTCGGCGCCGGCATGTGCGGCGACGATGCGACCGATCTCCCTGTCCTTGCCCCACCGCGCCCATTCCTGCTGACCCCACCCGTTGAACGTCCAGTCCACCGCGCCGAGGCGGCCGCCGTCGCCGATGACGAAGGTCGGTCCGATGTCACGCATCCACGCGTCGTCGAGCGGTGCGGTGAGCAGCTCGATGTCCGCGGTCAGCATCGCCTCGGCGGCGGCGCGGTCGTCAGGGTCGACGACCATCGTCACGGGCACGAAGTCCTGGGTCGCGTGGGCGACGGCCGTCCACGCCCGGCGGGCGTCCTCGGCATCGCCGAAGGACAGTCCGCGGGACGGGAACGCCATGTAGACGCGGTCGTGCGGGGCGGTCTCGCTCGGCATCCGCCAGCGCGGGCTCGAGTCGGCCGCGGGAGTTCCGGTCGCTGTCGTGGTCTCGGTGTTCGTCATCTCGTCATCCTTGGGGTGTCTGTGGGGTCGCCGTGCTGGTCGGCGGTGGGGTGGTCTCGCGGGTGGTTTTGCGTGCGGTCGCCGCGTCGAGGATGGAGGCGGCGCCGAGGCGGATGAGCCGCTGCGCCTCCGCGGTGTCGAGCTGGTCGCTCAGCCACCGTCCCGAGATCCCCTCGACGAGCACGGTGAGGAGGGTCGCGGTTTCGGCCACGACCGCCTCGGTGAGGCCGAGGGAGCGCAGGAGCGGGCCGAAGCGCTTCTCCCATTCCTCCGTCGTCGCGGCCAGCGGGCCGCGGAGTTCGGCTTCGAAGACGGCGATCGCGCGGATCTCGTTCCAGACGACGGAGTCCCCGCGGAGGCCGGCGGCGTCACCGACCTCGCCGACGAGCTGGTCGATGATGATGTCGACGTCGTCGCCACCGGTCGCCGGGTGGAGCACGCGCTCTTCGACGGCCTGGTTGACGGAGTCGATCGTGGCCGTGAGCAGGCCTGCGCGGTCCTCGAAGTGGTAGTAGACGAGTCCGAGGGAGACGCCGGCCCGTTTCGCGACGTTCTGCACCCGCAGCCCGCGCACTCCGTTCTCAGCGATCTCCTCGCGGGTGGCTTCGAGGATCCGCGCGCTTGCATCCGGTTTCGCCATGGTCGGCCCCGCCTCTCTCATCGGCGCGCCTCCTCGGCGAGCGCCGGTACGTCGTCGTCGACACCAGTCTCCGGCCACACCCGCAGCGCACACAAATAGAGTCCCCCGCCGACGATCATCGAGACCGGCAGGCTGATGTCCACGCCCCCGGCGACGTCGGCCAGCGGTGCCGCATAGAGCTCGTTCTGCACGGTGAGGAGGCCGGCGCTCGCGCCGACGAGGAACGGGATGACCGCCCGCAGGTTCCAGCCGCGGGAGAACCAGTACCGTCCGCCGCTCAGCCCGAACCCGAACCGCTGGAGGGCGACCGGGTCGTAGCGGCCCCGGCGGGCGACGAGGAAGCCGATGCCGTTGATGACGACCCACGTTCCGGCGAACGCGTTGAGCACGACGGTCATCGCGGTGATCGAGGAGATCGCGTCGGCGGCGATGACGCCGAGGTACATGACGACGACGGCGATGCCCGAGGTGATGAGCGTCGTCTGGGTCCGCGTGAGGCGGGGAATGATCGATTCGAGGTCGAGTCCGCTGGCGTAGATGTTGATGACGCCCTGACCGAAGCCGCCGAAGACGGCGAGCACGAGCAGCGGGACGAGGTACCAGGTCGGGGCCGCGGCGACGAGATCGGCGACATAGGACTCCGAGAGCACCGGGAACGTCGAGGCGGTGAACGCGCCGAAGACCGCGGTTGCGAAGAGGCCGGTGAAGATCCCCGCCGAGGCGGCCAGAGCCACCTGCCGGTCGCTGAATCTCCGCGGAGAGATCCGCCGCGTGTAGTCGCCGACCGACGGCGCATAGGAGAGGGGACCGCCGATCGAGATCGTCACCGCGAAGAGCCACGTCGGCCAGAAGTCGCCGAGGAGGTAGTCGGCGGCCGGCGCCGCGGGGTCGAATCCGGGAGCGTAGGCGAGGACACCGAGGCAGAGCAGGATCCCGGCGACGGGGATGATGACCTTCTGCAGGGCGACGATCGTCCCATGTCCGAAGAGGGCGATGAGCACGACCTCGACGGCGATGATCGCGTAGCCGATGAGGAACGCCGTGTCGTTCTGCGCGGTCCCGAAGAGGCGGTGCGCTCCGGCGACGAGCGCCTCCCCGGAGGTCCACACGGCGATCGCCGCATAGGCGATGGCGAAGAGGAGCGTCAGCGTCGACCCGAGCAGGCGCCCGCGCATCCCGAAGTGGGCGCCGCTCGAGACGGGATTGTTCGTGCCCGTACGGGTGCCCAGCAGCGTCATCGGCACCATGAGTCCGAGCCCGATGACGAGACCGACGGCGCTCGAGGCGACCGCCTGCCAGAAGCTGAGCCCGAAGGAGATCGGCAGCCACCCGAAGATCACCACGGACAGGGCGAGGTTGCCGCCGACGAAGACGCGGAAGAGGTTTCCCGGCGTCGATCGGCGCGCCGCGATCGGCACGAAGTCGACGCCTGCGCGTTCGACGCGACCGAACCGGTCCGCCTTCCCTCCCACGTCGCGGGCTGCGCCCGGGGTCTGCGCACGTCGTTGTGCTGAGTTCGCCATCTCACTCCTTTGGAAACGTCGTCGTGTCGGCTATCGTAATACTGACTGAATTTTCAGTCAATGAATAACATCGCCATTGAGACCGGGAGCAATGATGACCCCAGTGCCGCCGACCATCACGATCGCCGAACTCCGCGCACAGCTGACTGCGGGCGCGATCTCCGCCGCAGAGCTGCTGGATGTCCACCTCGCCCGCATCGCGGCCGATCCCGCCCTCAATGCCGTCGTCGTCGACAACCCGGCGGCCCATGCCGCGGCCGCGGAGTCCGACCGCAGGCTCGCCGACGGCACAGCCCGCCCTCTCGAGGGAATCCCCTTCACCGTCAAGGACTCGTTCATGGTCGCCGGCCTCACGGTCGCCGCAGGATCCCCGGCGTTCGCCGACCTCGAAGCCCGGTGGGATGCGTTCTCAGTCGCGCGCCTCCGCGCGGCGGGCGCGGTGCTCATCGGCAAGACGACGATGCCGCCGCTCGCCGACGGGGGCATGCAGCGCGGTCTCTACGGGCGTGCGGAGAGCCCCTTCAACCGGGACTTCCTCGCCGCCGCCTACGCCTCAGGGTCGTCGAACGGCTCGGGCGTCGCCGTGGCCGCCTCACTCTGCCAGTTCGGCCTCGGGGAGGAGACCGTGTCGTCGGGCCGCAGCCCCGCCTCGAACAACGGCATCGTCGCCTACACCCCCTCGCGCGGACTCATCTCCCTGCGCGGGAACTGGCCGCTGTTCCCCACTCGCGACGTCGTCGTCCCGCACACGAAGTCCGTCACCGACCTCCTCGAGGTGCTCAACGTCCTCGTCGCCGACGATCCCGAGACGCGCGGGGACTTCTGGCGACTCCAGACCGCCGTCCCGCTGCCGCGACCGAGCGAGTGGCGCCCCGCGGACTTCCGGGCCATCGGCCGGCCCGGCATGCTCGCCGGGGCGCGGCTCGCGGCCCCTCGCCGCTACCTCGGCGCGGATTCCCTCATCGAGGTCCACCCCGACGTGCGCGCCCTGTGGGAGGACACGCGGGCGCGTCTCGAAGCGGCAGGGGCGACGGTCGTCGAGACCGATTTCCCACTCATCGACGAGTACGAGGGCACGAGTCCGACCCATGAGAGGCTCGCCGAGGCGGCCGACCTCCCCCGCGGCTGGATGGAGCACGAATTCACCACCCTGCCCGCCTTCGGCTGGGACGACTTCCTCCGCGCGAACGGGGATCCGGCACTGGACAGCCTCGTCAAGGCCGACCCCGCCCTGCTCTTCCCGCTGCCGGCCGGTACGCTGCCCGATCGCTATCCGGAGGTCGCCGACAACCTCAATCGCTACGACGACATCGTCGCCGTCGCCCGCGCCCACCCCTCCGGCATCGACGTCACTGCGATCCCCGGGTTCGCCGAGGCGCTCGGGGAGCTCGAGGACCTCCGCGTCCGGCTGCTCGAGGACTGGCTCGACGATGAGGGCTTCGACGCCGTCGTCTTCCCCGCGAACGCGGACGTCGGAGGTGCCGACGCCGATCGCGATCCCGCCTCGGCTGACCTCGCGTGGCGCAACGGAACGCACTACTCGAACGGCAACCTCGCGCTGCGCCATCTCGGGGTGCCCACGGTGACGACGTCGATGGGAACGATGGCGTCGACGGGGATGCCGGTTGGCGTCACGTTCGCCGGCGCCGCCTACACGGATGCGACGCTGCTCGGCCTGGCATGGGACTTCGAGCGGGTGCGGGGTCCGCGCCCGCTGCCGCCGATCGACGAGCACTGGGAGTTCGCCGCCGGAACCGAGCCGACCGCCTGAGTTCCGGAGTTTCGGAAAACCTTTTCCATTTCTATCTCAAATGCTGACGTGTCTGTGTGTTTTCTCCGCATGTGCGGATAGATTGACCCAATGAAGAAGAGACTGATTGCCATGTGCACTGCCGCACTGCTCACCCTCAGCGCCTGCTCGACCGGGGCCTCCGGGTCCGACTCGCAGACCGACTCCGCAGAGCCGACGACGCTCACCGTCTTCGCCGCCGCCTCGCTGACCGAGGTCTTCGACGAGATCGCCGCCGAGTACAAGAAGGCGGAGCCCAACGTCGATGTGACGTTCTCCTTCGCCGGCTCCTCCGATCTCGTCTCGCAGATCACCGAAGGTGCGCCCGCCGATGTCATCGCCACCGCGGATGAGAAGACGATGAACGATCTCGAGAGCGCCGAGCTCCTCGCCGGGACGCCGGAGATCTTCGCGTCGAACACGCTCACGCTCGCCGTGGCCCCCGGCAATCCGAAGAACATCGCGAGCTCGCAGGACTTCGCCGGCAACGACCTCGTCGTCTGCGCACCCCAGGTCCCCTGCGGTGCGGCCACGCAGAAGTGGGCGGATCAGAACGGCGTGACGCTCGATCCCGCCAGTGAGGAGAACTCGGTCACCGACGTCCTCGGCAAGGTGAGCGCGGGTCAGGCCGACGCCGGCATCGTCTACGTCACCGATGTCGCCCGCTCCGACGGTTCGGTCGACCAGGTCGACCTCGACGGTGCGGACAAGGTCGTCAACCAGTACCCCGCGGCCACGGTGAAGGCGAGTGAGAACCAGGAGCAGGCCGACGCCTTCGTCAGGTTCCTCACGTCGGACACGGCTGTCGCGATGCTCAAGGATGCCGGCTTCTCGACCCCGTAGGCCGGTGGCACCCCGGGCCACGCGCACCGCTCGCCTCCCGGCGCGCCGGCTCCCGGCACGCCACCTCCAGCACACCGCTCCCCCAGCACACCGAAGGGCCCCGCTTCGCACAATGACGAAGCGAGGCCCTTCGGTCTGTTGCGGCTAGCGCGTGTGCCGCGGCTGGCGCAGCAGGCGGTCACTCGCGCGATCACTCGACCGCTGAATCGCCGTTGCCCGGCTCCAGCGCCCGGCGCTCAGCGCCGCGCGGGCCCGGCGCCGGGTGTCATCACTTGGCGCTCGTGCCCGCCGAGCCGAGGTTCTCGCACGCTTCGACGACGCGCGCGGCCATGCCCGCCTCGGCGGCCTTGCCGTACGACCGGGGATCGTATTCCTTCTTGTTGCCGACCTCGCCGTCGATCTTGAGCACGCCGTCGTAGTGGCGGAACATGTGATCGGCGACGGGACGGGTGAACGCGTACTGGGTGTCGGTGTCGACGTTCATCTTCACGACTCCGTGGCGGACCGCCTCGGCGATCTCCTCTGCACTCGATCCCGAGCCGCCGTGGAAGACGAGGTCGAAGGGCTTGTCCTTGCCGACCTCCTTGCCGACGGCGGCCTGGATCTCGCCGAGGAGCTCGGGACGGAGCTTGACGTTGCCGGGCTTGTAGACGCCGTGGACGTTGCCGAAGGTGAGCGCCGTGAGGTAGCGGCCCTTCTCCCCCGAGCCGAGCGCGCGCACCGTGGCCAGACCGTCCTCGACGGTGGTGTAGAGCTGCTCGTTGATCTCGTTCTCGACGCCGTCCTCTTCGCCGCCGACGACGCCGACCTCGATCTCGAGGATGACATTGGCGGCCGCCGCCAGGCCGAGCAGCTCCTCGGCGAGGGTGAGGTTCTCATCGAGCGGCACGGCCGATCCGTCCCACATGTGCGACTGGAAGTAGGGCTGGCCACCCGACTTGACGCGTTCGGTCGAGGCTTCGAGGAGGGGCTTGACCCAGGCTTCGACGGCGTCCTTGGGGGCGTGGTCGGTGTGGAGGGCGATGTTGACGTCGTAGCTCTTGGCGACTTCGTTGGCGAACGCGGAGAACGCTATCGCCCCGCGCACGCGGTCCTTGATCGTCGGGCCGGAGATGTACTCCGCACCGCCGGTCGAGAGCTGGATGATGCCGTCGGATCCCGCCTCGGCGAATCCGCGGATCGCCGCGTTGATCGTCTGCGAGGACGTGCAGTTGATCGCCGGATAGGCGAATCCCTGGGCCTTCGCCCGGTCGATCATCTCGGCGTACACATCGGGGCTGGCAATGGGCATGTGGGCTCCTTGGTCGGTCCGGTGGCGGTCGTGTGCCTCCACCCTACTCGGTTCTCCCCAGGCGACTGAAGCACATCCGCCGACCTGCTCGCCGTAGGTCGTGCCCGCCCCCGACCGCCCGATCGCGTCGAGTGGCTCGCCGCCGTGTGGCGCCGGGCGGCTCGCCCCGCATTCGCGCCGGGCGACCGGCCCCCGCAGTGTGCCGAGCACGTTTGCGCCAGTTGAAGCTGAGATGGCCAGTTCCCGTATTGGCCATCTCAGGCTCAACTGGCGCAAACCGGAGTGGAGGCCGGCATCGTGGTCGAGCTCCGCGGGTTACCGGCGCCCGCGGGCCGACGCGGGACGCCTCCTGGCGGTCGGGCGCCCGTCGTCGGCAGACCGTCGTCTCCGCGGAAGCTTCCGCTGCAGCTCACCCTGGTTTCCAGGGCTCACGTCATGACATGAGCCGCCGAAACCAGGGTGAGCCCCACCAGGACCCTCGCCGAGGCGGTCGCCGGGTCGTCCGACTCCTGCCGGTTTCGGATCGTTCGCGCAGACGAGAACGGCGGCCATGTGAGGAATCCACATGGCCGCCGCTGCGGTCCGGTGACCGGGCCGAGGCATCTCGGCAGAACACCGTGTCCGGTGGAGGGCCGAGCCGTTTCGCGCCGGAAGCCCAGCCACTCAACCGGACGCCGAACCCGATGACAGGCCCCGACCACTCAGTCGAGTGCCGGGCCCCGCCGCTCGGGGGTCGGTTCCCGAAACCGGGTTCTACTCGAGGCCGTCGCGTCCGGACTGGTCGCGTTCGGAGCCGTCCCGACCAGGACTGTCCTTGCGCAGGCTGAACTTCCGCCCGGTGTCCTTGCCGGACCCGCCGTCACGTGCCCCACCAGAGCGTGCCCCGCCGTCACGTGCCCCACCAGAGCGCGCCCCACCGGAGCGCGGGTCGTCCTTGCGGACGACCTTCTCGTCCTTGCGCACGACCTTCTCGCGCTGACGCTCGATGAGCCCCTTGCTGCGGGTGATCTGGTAGTCGATGCGCTCATCGACGATGTCGCCGAGGTACTCGTCGAAGTCATCGGCGAGGTGCTCGCCGACGGCCCGGTAGGCCGCCGCGCGCTCGATCGCCGCGGTGCGCTTCGCTTCCTTCCCGAACGCCTTGAGCGTCGAGATGCACACGAGGATGAGGATGATGCTGAACGGCAGCGCTGTGATCAGCGACCCCGCTTGCAGCGCGGTGAGTCCACCGGCGGTGAGCAGCGCGATCGCGAGCGCACCCTCGAGCAGCGCCCAGAGCACACGCGACCAGATCGGCGGGTTCGGGTGACCGCCGGAGGCGAGCATGTCGACGACGAGCGAACCGGAGTCCGAGGACGTGATGAAGAAGATCGCCACGAGGATGATCGCGATGACCGAGAGGATCGAGCCCAGCGGCAGATCGCCGAGGACGTCGAAGAGCACACGCTCGGCGACAACGCCCTCCTCCGGGTCGACGAGGTCACCGGCACCGAAGAGCTGGCGGAAGATGCCGGTGCCGCCCATGACGGAGAACCAGAAGAACCCGACGAGCGAGGGCACGAGGAGGACGCCGGCGATGAACTCGCGCACGGTGCGACCACGCGAGATGCGGGCGATGAAGACACCGACGAACGGCGCCCACGAGATCCACCAGCCCCAGTAGAAGAGGGTCCACGACGCGTTCCACTCGGCACCCTCCTCACCGGTGTAGGCGCCGATGTCGAAGGTCATGCCGAGCACGTTGGCGAGGTAGACGCCGAGGGATTCGACGAAGTTCTGGAAGAGGAAGAGCGTGGGTCCGAACACGAGCACGGTGACGAGCAGGACGCCCGCCATCGTCAGGTTGATGTTCGACAGCCACTTGATGCCCGCGCCCACACCGGAGACCACCGAGGTGGTGGCGAGCAGCGTGATGATGACGATGAGGATGATGAGGAAGAGGTTGTCGTACTCACCGACGACGCCGATGTGCGCGAGTCCCGCCGAGATCTGCTGCACGCCGAGGCCGAGCGAGGTCGCGATGCCGAAGACGGTGCCGAAGATCGCGATGACGTCGATCGTGTCACCGGCCCAGCCCTTGACGTAGCGGCCGAGCAGCGGTTCGAGCGCCCAGCGGATCGACAGCGGGCGACCGCGGCGGTGGATCGCGTAGGCGAGCGCCATGCCGAGCACGGCGTAGAGCGCCCACGGGTGCAGACCCCAGTGGACGAAGGTCTGAGCCATGCCCAGCTGGGCGTTCTCGACCTCGTTGCCGCCCCATCCGGGCTTCGGTCCGGTCGTGGCGTAGGTGAGCGGTTCGGCGACACCGTAGAAGACGAGGCCGATGCCCATGCCGGCGGCGAAGAGCATGGCGAACCAGGAGAGGACGCCGAATTCGGGTTCGTCCTCATCCTTGCCGAGCTTGATCCGGCCGTACTTCGAGACGCCGACGAAGATCGCGAAGGCGACGAAGGCGCCGACGACGAGCATGTAGTACCAGCCGAGGTCGGCGACGATCCAGGCCTGGATGTCGAGGATGACCTGCCCCGCGCTGTCGGGGAAGA
The DNA here is from genome assembly GCF_042790515.1 of Brevibacterium sp. NPDC056726. Taxonomy (NCBI): domain Bacteria; kingdom Bacillati; phylum Actinomycetota; class Actinomycetes; order Micrococcales; family Brevibacteriaceae; genus Brevibacterium; species Brevibacterium sp. NPDC056726. The sequence continues at coordinate 690,835 of NZ_JBHTYZ010000001.1, forward strand.
GCACCGAGAGCCCGGCGACGGCGACGATGACGATGAGGGCGGGCCAGAAGACGCGCGGGGCGATCATGCCCCGGCCGATCTTCACGCCCTGGCGGCGCAGCTTCTCCGTGATCGCGTCGTCGGAGTCGTCCTCGCCGATGTGGAGTCGATCGGGCAGGTGGAGCCGCACCGGATCGGGGGCTCCGAAGAGGTAGTGAGCCTGCTCTTCGGGCGGGATCGCGGTGCCCTGGGAGTCCGCGCCGGGCGCCGCCTCCGCGTCGTGACGGGCGGTTTCGGCACCGTCTCCGCCTGGCGGATCCCCCGCCGCTGTGGCTTTGTCCGCTTGAGAATCAGTCATGATTTCCTTCGCATCGAGTGCACTTAACCGACTTTCTACCTTGCCGGAATCCTGAGGGAACATCAACCGAACTCTCACCCAATGAACAATCTCGGACCTGGGAATTCAGTACAGTGACGTCATGCACTCACCTCCGCGAACCCCTGTCAGCTCGCGCATCGGCGTCTTCAGCTGGGCGCTGTGGGACTGGGGTTCGGCGTCGTTCAATGCCGTCATCATCACATTCGTCTTCACCCCGTACCTGACGAAGGCGGTGGCGAGCAGCGAGGAGTCCGGCTCCGCGGCGCTCGGCTGGTCGATGGCCGCCGCCGGACTCGTCATCGCCCTCGTCGCCCCGGCCGTCGGCACCCGCGCCGATGCCGGCGGGCGGCACAAGCTCTGGCTCGGCGTCCACACGGGAATCGTCATCGTGACGATGGCCGGTCTCTTCTTCGTCCGCGACTCCCCCGCCTATCTGTGGCTGGGTCTGCTCCTCATCGCCGTGGGCAGCGTCTTCTTCGAATTCGCCGAGGTGGCCTACAACGGCATCATGGTCCGCATCACGACCCCCGACAACGTCGGCAAGGTCTCCGGCTTCGGCTGGGGCATGGGCTATGCGGGAGGGCTCGTGCTCCTCGTCCTCCTCCTCGTCCTCGTCATCCAGCCCGAGGTCGGCCTCTTCGGCGCCACCGACGAGGACGGCCTGCGCTTCCGCATCGTCGCAGTGCTCTCGGCCGTGTGGTTCGCGGTCTTCGCGATCCCGGTCCTCGTCACCGCCCCGGGCGCGAAGGTCACGGGCACCTCGGGCGGCCATCCGATCAGGGCGTTCATCGCCGACTACGCATCCCTCGTCCGCCGCCTCGTGCGGATGTGGAAGCACGAGCATCAGACGCTGCGCTTCTTCATCGCCTCGGCGATCTTCCGCGACGGGCTCGCCGCGATCTTCGCGTTCGCCGGGGTGCTCGCGGCCGGCAGCTACGGCTTCTCGGCCACGCAGATCATCATCCTCGGCGTCGCGGCGAACATTGCGGCCGGCGCCGGAGCGATGATCGCCGGGCTCTTCGACGACCGCTTCGGCCCCAAACCCGTGATCATCACCGGGCTCATCGTCATCATCGCCGGCGGAGTGCCGATCCTTCTCACCGACGACCCGGCCGTGTTCTGGGTGTGCGCGCTCGTCCTCAGCTTCTGCGTCGGCCCCGTCCAGGCCTCGTCGCGGTCGTTCCTCGCCCGCCTCACCCCGCCCGAGCGCGCCGGCGAGAACTTCGGCCTCTACGCGACGACCGGCCGGGCCGTGAGCTTCCTCGGCCCGGCGATGTTCGCGCTCTTCATCTCCCTGCTCGGATATCAGCGTGCGGGCACGCTCGGCATCATCATCGTCCTCATCATCGGCCTCGCCCTCATCATCGCGGTGAAGTCGGACGCGCCGCAGCGGTCGATGGCGGCGATGGCGAAGGAGTGAGTCCCGCCGAGGCGGCTGCCCGTTCCGCACCCGACCGCACCGAGGCGGCTGCCCGTTCCGTACCCGTCCCCGCCGAGGCGGGAGGTCGTCAGCGTTCGGCGAGGAGGTCGTCGATCTGCCCGATCGCCGCCGTGGCACCCTCGACGACACCCATCTCGAGGACCGTCTTCAGGCCTTCGGCGGTGTCGAAGACCGAGGTGTAGACGGCCTTCGTGCCGTCGCCGTCGGCGGTGAACGTGTAGGTGTTCGCGCTGCCGGGCAGGGACTGCGCGATGTCGAAGTTCTCATCGGCGAAGTAGTCGCGGAAGGAGAAGCTCACGGGCGCGTCGACGGCGGTGACCTCCCAGAGGCCGTAGTACTTCTCCCCCTCGGGTCCGGTCATGTAGTAGGTGACCCGACCGCCGGGGACGAGGTCGTGGTCGACGACGGTGGCCGGATGCGTCGGCGGTCCCCACACCTTCTCGAGCTGCCGGGGATCGGCGTAGACTTCCCAGACCCTCTCTGGCGGGGCGGCGAACTGCGCGACCATCGTCAGGGTCTTCGTGTCCTCGTTGTGGCTGGTCTCCGTCACCGGCATGACTGCTCCTTCGTCATTGAATCCGTTTATCCCTCCGCGCCCGGGCGGGGCAGAGGCGTCGTGTCCGCGTCGTCGGCGGCGAGCAGGGCATCGATGCGCTCGACGCGGTCCCGCCATTGGAGTTCGAGATCGCCGAGGAGGTCGCGCACGGTGCGGATCGCGCCGACATCGGCCCGGGTGACCTGGCGACGTCCGCTGCGCTCCTTCGTCACGAGACCCGCCCGCTCGAGCACGGCGACGTGCTTCTGCACGGCGGCGAAGCTCATGTCGTAGTCCTCGGCGAGTTCGGACACGGACAGTCCGTCGACGAGGACACGGCGGACGATGTCGCGCCGCGTCCGATCCGCCAACGCCTGGAACATCGCGTCGACATCGTCGTCGAGTCGGGCTGTCATGCTCACATCCTACAACCGAACGGTTGTACGTCAAGGGGTGTGCGCGCACCGCATCGCTCGATCACCCCGCAAACGATGCCCCCGAGGTGGATCCGGCTCGATTTCAGCGGAATCATCGAGCCGGATCCACCTCGCGGAGGGCGGCGCGGCTGCCCGGCGACCAGGCGCAGCCCGTCGACAGCGGCCCGCCGACGCCCCTCTCCGGAGGCGGACCCGACCGCCGGGCTCACCGCGCTGCAGAAAAATTCACCGTCACCCTGTTGACGCCTCGATTGAACACGCGTTTAATATTAAACATGCGTTCAACCACTCCGCGGGACGAGCCCTCCCGCTCCCCCAACTCCTCACCCGAGACGGCTGAGAGGATCCTCGACGCCGCGGTCGGCGAGTTCGCCGCCCACGGCTTCGCGAAGGCGACCGTGCGCGGCATCGCCGCCGCCGCCGGCGTCTCCCCGGGCCTCGTCATCCACCATTTCGGGTCGAAGGAGGGACTGCGCACCGCGTGCGACGACCACGTCTTCGATCTCATCACCGAGAAGAAGGTCGAGAACGCCGGGTACGCGGTCATGGCCGTGCAGATGATGTTCGACGATCCGGCGATGTCGACGGCCGTCGACTACCTGCTCAAGTCGCTGCTCGATCCGAGTGAGCACGGGCAGCGGTACTTCGACCACTACGTCGACCTCGTCGAGTCCTACATCGTCGAGGGCTTCGCCGGCTACGAATTCCGGCAGAGCGAGGACACCCGCGGGCAGGCCGCGATGCTCGCCGTCATGGCTCTGGCCCCGGCGATGCTCAGCCGGCGCCTCGAGGCGAACCTCGGCACCGCGGACGTCGCCTCGACGATGACGCGGCTCGCCCCGCACCTGCTCGACCTCTACTGGAACGGGGTGCTCGCCTCGGCGCCGGAGCAGAGTCCCGCCCCACCGGGCACCGCACAGGCAGGCACCGACGCGGCGCACGACGGGGCACCGGAAACCCCGCCGGGCACCGCCCCACCGACCGGCACCGCCCCACCGACCGACGACACGCCACCTGAGGCCCCACCCCATACCAGCACCACTTCATCACGCACCCAGGGAGATGACGCATCATGACCGCTGACACGAGCACCGTAGACACGAGCACTGCACACGAGACCACGACCTCGACCGCCTCGGCGGCCATCGAGATGACCGACGTCGTCAAGACCTACGGTCGCGTCCGCGCCCTCGACGGGCTCACCCTCTCCGTCGCCCGCGGGGAGGTCCACGGCTTCCTCGGACCCAACGGCGCGGGCAAGTCGACGACGATCCGGATCCTCCTGGGGATCCTGCGCTCGGATGCGGGACGGATCAGCCTCCTCGGCGACAATCCGTGGTCGCATGCGGTGTCCCTGCACCGGCGGCTCGCCTACGTTCCCGGCGACGTCGAACTGTGGCCGGGGCTGACCGGAGGCGAGGCGATCGACCTGTTCTCCCGGCTGCGCGGCGGGGTCGACACGGCCAAGCGCGACGAGCTCATCGAGCGCTTCGACCTAGACCCGCGGAAGAAGGGACGGACGTACTCGAAGGGCAACCGGCAGAAGGTCGCGCTCATCTCCGCACTCGCCTCGAACGTCGAGCTGCTCCTCCTCGACGAGCCGACGGCCGGGCTCGATCCGCTCATGGAAGCCGTCTTCCAGGAGTGCATCCGCGAGGCGAAGGACCAGGGGCGCACGGTGCTGCTCTCGAGCCACATCCTCGCGCAGGTCGAAGCGCTCGCCGATCGGGTCTCGATCATCCGCGCCGGCAGGATCGTCGAGACCGGGGCGCTCGCCGACCTGCGCCACCTCTCACGGACGACGGTGACCGTCCAGGTCGAAAAGGACATCCCCGAGCTCACGACGATGACCGGGGTCCACGACCTCGTCCGCGAAGGACCGCAGCTGCACTTCAGCGCCGACACCGCGCAGCTGCCGGGGATCATGCGGGCCCTGGGCGACCACGACATCCGGTCGCTGACGGCCACGCCGCCCACCCTCGAACAGCTCCTGCTGCGCCACTACGGATCGGAGAACCGGTGATGAACACGCACACGGCGACAACGGCCCGGACCCGCGACGGCGACACCCGCCTGCTCACCTCGGCGCCTCCCGGCACCCACGGCAGGCATGCGGCAGCAGAGGGACACCGGGACCACCCGGCCCACCGGGCCGAGCGGGGCACGAATCTCACCGGGCTCGGCACCCTGTTGCGCTTCATGCTCCGCCGTGACCGCTGGCGCCTGCCGCTGTGGGTGCTCGGCCTCTCGGCGATGGCCGCGTACTTCTCGAACGCGATCGCCCTCGTCCTCGACGGCAGCTCGCTCGAGGCGATGACGGTCTTCGCGAAGAACCCCGTCATGGGCCTCATCACGGGACCCGGTTACGGCTTCGACGACATCACCGTGCCCCGCTTCATCGTCGGGATGTACGGCGTCTTCCTCATGCTCGGGGCCGCGCTCATGTCGATCCTCACGATCTCCCGCCACACCCGCAGCGAGGAGCAGACCGGCCGGGCCGAACTCGTCCGCGCCGACGTCACCGGACGCCACACGCAGCTCATCGCCGCGCTTGTCCTCACGCTGGGGATGAACGTCCTCGTCGCCCTCGGCACGACGCTCGCATTCTTCTACTCCGAGGCCGCACCCCGCCCGTTCTCCTCCGCCCTGCTCTTCGGGGCGAGCATCGGCGCGGTCGGCTGGGTGTTCGCCGGGGTCGCCGCGGTGACCGCGCAGCTCTCCGCGTTCGCACGCGCCTGCTCGGGCATCGCCGGGGCGATCCTCGCGGTGTTCTTCATCGTCCGCGGGCTCGGCGACATGTCCGCCGTCCAGGGCGGGGACCTCGACTGGCTGTCGTGGCTGTCCCCGCTGGGCTGGGCGCAGCAGACGGCGCCGTTCACGCTCGACCGCTGGTGGCCGCTGCTGCTCGGCGTCGGCCTGCTCTTCGTCCTCGTCCCGGTCGCCCTCGTCCTCCAGTCGCAGCGCGACCTCGCCGCAGGCATCCTGCCCGATCGACTCGGTCGCCCGACCGCCTCGGCGGCCCTGTCCTCCCCGTTCGCCCTCGCCCTGCGCCTCCAGCGCTCGAGCCTGCTCTGGTGGTCGCTCGGCGTCCTCATCATGGGCGTCGTCTTCGGCTCGTTCACCTCGGCGATGGCCGACGGCGCGGACGGCATGCCGCCGGAGATCCTGGCAATCATGGGCGGAGCCGACGGCATCGTCGACGGCTACCTCGGGTTCATGGGCCTCTACTTCGCGATCATCGTCGCCGTCTTCGCGCTCATCTCCGCCGGCGGCCTGCGGGCCGAGGAGCAGGGGTTCCGCACCGAGCCCGTGCTCGCCACCGGGGTCAGCCGGCCGGGCTGGATGCTCGCGTGGGCGAGCGTGTCGTTTCTCGGCGCGCTCCTGCTCATGGCGCTCGGCGGCTTCGGCGAGGGCTTCGGGGCCGCGGCCTCGACCGGCGACTGGGATCTGCTCGGTCCCACCTTCGTCGGCCACCTCGCGCAGACCCCGGCGATCTGGGCGCTGCTCGGCATCGCCTTCCTGACCTACGGCATCGTCCCGCGGGCCATGGGCATCGGGTGGATCGTCTTCGCCGCCTCCGCGGTCCTCGCGTTCTTCGGCACGATGCTCCAGCTCGACGAGGCGATCCTCGACCTGTCCGTGTTCGTCCACATCGGGCAGTACCCGTCGGTCGACCTCGAACCGGCGGCGATCGCGTGGCTGACCGCGGGAGGTGTCGTCCTCACCCTCATCGGTGCGCTGGGCTTCCGCCGCCGCAACCTCATCACCGCATGATTCCCCTCGCCGAGGCGGGACGTCGTCACAGCCTGACGACGTCCCGCCTCGGCGGGCTGTCTCCGCGCGACCTTGGTGCGCGACCGCGGCGCGCGCGGCGGTCACGGCGGGAGGAAGCCGAGCGCCCCAGCCCGGGTGATCGCCTCGGCGCGGCCGGAGACGCCGAACTTGCGGTAGAGGGCCGAGAGCCGGTTCTTCACCGTCCCCGGCACCTGGTGGAGCTCCGCGGAGATCTGGGCGATCGAGCGGTCGGTGGCGAGGAGATCGAGCAGGTGGGCTTCGGCCTTGCTCAGCTGCGGCATCGACACCTCGGACACCGACACGGCACCGACCTCGCGCAGCCGCGTGAGGAGCTGGGCGCGCCCGGTGTCGGCGAACGCTCGGAACACCGGCTCCCACGCCGGGTCGCCGGCGCTGAGGTCGAGGAGTCGGGCGCGGTCGGTCCGGGGCAGCCAGGCCAACGGCAGCAGGGAGCTGACGAGCGCGGTGAGCCCGAGGGCCGTGCGGAACTCGTCGCGCGCCTCGGCGTCGCGGCCCAGCCGAGCCTGCGCCGCCGCGCGGATCGCGGCGAGCTCGGCTCGCCCGGTGGGGGTGAGCATCGGGTGGTAGAACCACGCCTCGACCTGGGCGATCGCGGATTCGCTGCGCCCGGCGACGAGTTCGACGCGCACGCTGCCGACGACGCGGGCGGCGGAGTCCGGCGACATCTGCTCGAGTTCGACCTCGGCCCACCGCAGCTGACCGAGCGCGGTGAAGACGGCGCTGCGACTGCCGGACACGAGGTCGCGGCTGAGCCGGGGCAGCGTGGCGGCGCGGTCGTCGAGGTCGTCGTGGGCGACGTCGTCGTTGGCGATGATGAGGTCGGCTGGGGTGCGGGCGGCGAGCACGGCCAGGCGCCGACCGATGACGGGGATCCAGATCCGCAGGCCCATCCCGTCCGGTGCCCGGTCGACGTCGGCGAGGCAGTCCGCGGCGAGGTCGAGGTCGAGGCGGTCGAGGGCGCGCAGGGCCGTGGCGATGCGCCACGGCGAGCGCACGACGTCGTCGACGAGGGTCGGCCGCGGCGCCGTCCGGGCCAGTCGCGCCAGCAGCGCGTCGGTGCGCTCGTGGTCCCCGGCGACCGCTGAGGCCAGCGCCGACCAGGCGACGGCGGCGGGCACGAGGTAGTCGCCGTCGACGTGGCGCGGGGCGGCCTGGACCTCGACGTCGTGGAGGATCGCCCGGGCGCGGGCGACGTCCCCGTCGTGGAAGGCGCAGATCGCGGCCACGAGGCGGATGGTCAGCTGGGCGCGTTTCGCGCCGGGCCGGATGCGCGCCGACAGGCCGAGGTCGGCGGCCTCGCTGTGGCGTCCGGCGGCGACGAGGGCCGACATGTCCCGCAGCACGGACCCCGGCCCCACCTCGGTGGCGATCGCCTGGGGCTGGGGCGGCGCGGCGGTATCGGGGACGGCGAGGAAGCAGAGCTCGCGGAGTCGGCCGGTCCGCGTCTCCCCGATGAGCGCCTCCTGCAGTCGCGCCTGGTCGAAGTCTCCGCCGAGGAGGTCGATGATGTCCTCGGCGATGCGGGCCATGAGGGCGAGGTCGGGTTCGACCGTCATCGCCTCGGGCGGGAGTCCGCCGTAGGCGGCGCAGGCGGCCTGCGGGGCGAGTAGGAACATCGGCAGTCCGACGGAATCGGCGAGCCGGACGAGCACGTCCCAGTGCCGGGCGCGGCGGGCGAGGTCGAGGACGTCGGCGAGCACCTGCGCATCGATCGCCTCGGCGGTCTCGAGATGGTCGACGAGAGCGGGGACGAGATGGGTGAGGAGGCCGGCCGTCTCGCTCCCGCTGTCCGCGGCGGCCGCACTGCGGCGCAGGCTCGCCGCGAGGAGGGCGGGCACCCGCAGGAGTCGCCGGCCGCCGTCGGTTCCGGCATCGGCGACGACACCCGACATGCGCAGGCGCATGAGCACGCCCTCGGGGTCAGGGGGACCGGACCCCAAGTCGGCCGGCGGGGGCACGGAGGCGAGCGCGAAGAGCGCTGTCCGTTCGGTGAACGCGCCGAGGTGGGACAGCACCGTCGCGACCCAGAGGTCCTCGGCGGAGAGGCCGAGGTCGAGCGGCGGCGCCTGGGCGGCGACGTAGTCGGCGAAGCTGCGGGAGGTGGGATCGACGGAGTGGTCGACGCGGGCGGCGGCAGCGGCCGCGATCCGCCCGAGCGCGAGGCACCCGGCGCTCGCGGCGAACAGCTCGGCCGCGAACTCGTCAGACTCGAGACCGAGCTCGCGGGCGAAGCCGGCGATCTCGGCCGCCCGGCCCGTCGGCGCGGGCCCGCCGGCCGGGCCGCCGGCCTCGGCGGGGTCGGTACCGGGGACCATCTTCTCCAGACCTCCACCTCGGCGGGGAACCACCGCGCTGATTTGATCGATGAACATCTCGCAGCCTCTCCTCGATCTGCGTCGCCAGCGGGGAGCTCCCACCGTGGGCGGAACCGCTGCTGTGGAACCAGTCTGGGGGACGCGCCCGCCCGAGGCCGCCGTCGAGCGGCCGGCCTGCGGGAAGCCGTCAGTGTTGTGCGGGTCGGCGAAAGAGTCCGCGGGAGCCATGGAGTCGGGCAGCGGGCCTCCCTACGCTTGAGGATCATGCACACGGTTCGCACGATCGCGACAGATGACTACTGGAGATTCCTCGACCGCACGGGGGACGCCAGCTATCAGCAGACCCCCGAATGGAGTCGCGCCCGCAGCACCGACTGGGAGCATGAGCCCGTGGGCTGGTTCGCCGGCGGCCACGAGCCGGTCGCGGCGGCGGTCATCAGGTACCGGCGGATGCCCGGCAGTCGCCTGCGGTTCGCCTACATCCCCCAGGGCCCGCTCATCGACTGGGCCTCCCCGGAGGTCGACGAGCAGCTCTCCGCGCTCACGACCCACCTGCGCGCCCGCCGCGTCTTCGGTGTGCGCATCACTCCCCCGCTCACCCTGCGGCGGTGGGATTCGGCGACCGTGCGCGCGGGCCTCGCCGATGCCGCGGTCCGCCGCTTCTCCGACCTCCCGCCCGATGCCGTCGACGCGCCGGCCGTGGAGGTGACCGAGCTGCTGGCCCGGCGCGGGTGGCGGCCGATCGTCGGCGACCCCGACACCGAGGCGAGTCAGCCGCGGCTGAACTTCCACCTGCGCTTCGACGACGGCACCGAGGAGACGGCGCTGAAGAAGATGTCGAAGACGTGGCGGAAGAACACCCGCAAGGCCGCGCGCGCCGAGGTGGAGGTCCGTCCGGGAGGTCGCGAGGACCTCGGCGAGGTCCATCGTCTCTTCGTCGAGACGGCCGAGCGCAACGGCTTCGAGCCGCAGCCGCGCGAGTATTTCGAGGCGATCTGGGAGACGATGGGCGAGGCCTTCCCCGGGGAGTTCGCCCTCCATATCGCCCGTCACGACGGGGACGCGGTCGCGGCGAACGCCACCGCGCGGATCGGCGGCCGGGTGCAGGGGGTCCTCGCCGCGACGAGTGCGGTGCGCCCGGAGGCCCGAGGGTCGAACGCGGTGTACTGGGCGATCATCCGCCGGGCCGTGGCCAGCGGCGCGGAGCTTCTCGACCTCGGCGGGGTCGAGGACACCCTCGACGCCGGGGACCACGCGTCCGGTCTCATCCGCTTCAAGGCGGAGATGGGCGCCGATGCCCACGAGTACATCGGCGCATGGGACCTGCCGCTGCGGTCCGCCGTCTACCGCGCCTTCACGACGGTGCTGCCGCTGCGCGCCCGCCTGCGGGCGCTCCGGCCGACGACCGCACGCGCACTGACGACCGCACGCGCACTGCGGAGTCCCGCAAAGCCGCTCCGGAGCGAGACCGAGAGGCGGGCATCGCCAGTAGCATCCCGATAAGCGGGGTATGCACCGCCTCCGCCTTCCACCGACAGGACACCCGATATGCCGAAAGCCTCGCTGCTGTTCGTGACTGTCGGCAACATCGCGACGGCCGCCGCGCAGTGGTACCTCGTGTGGCTCTTCGCCCGCCAGGACGGACCCGCCGCGGTCGGCCAGTATTCGACTCTCATCGCCGCCCTCACGCCGGTGTTCATCCTCTCCCAGCTGGGCCTGCGCAACCTCTATCTCACCCTGCAGGCACGGGTGCGCTGGGGCGTCTACCTCGGTGTGCGGATCTGCAGCGCCGCCCTGGCCGCCGGGATCGGCCTCCTCGTGCTCGGACTCGTCGTCTCCGAACTCTCCTGGCCGATGGCGGCCGCCGTGCTCGTCATCAAACTGTGCGACACGATCGCCGACCTCTTCTTCGCCCGCCTGCAGAGGGCCGAACGACTCCGGGCCTTCGGGCTCATCCTCATCGGCAGCGCCGTCGTCACCGCCGTCACCGTCACACTCGTCATGGCTGTCACGGGGTCCGTGGTCAGTGCCCTGTGGGGTGTTGCCGGAACCGCGCTGCTCGTCGCCGTCGTCACCGCCGTCCTCGGGCAGCGCGCCCCGGCCCCCGAACGCGCCGCGGACTTCGGCCCGCCGGCGGACGCCACTTCCACCGGCACCGAGGTGCGCACCCTCCTCACCGCGGGACTGCCGCTGTCGCTCATGCAGGGGATCTACTCGCTGACGTCCTACGCCCCGCTCGGCGTCGTCGCGCTCTTCGGGGCCGCCGACGACGTCGGACGGTACGCCTCGGCGGCGTATCTCGTCGTCTTCGCGAACCTCGTCGGAGCGTCCGTCGAGACCGTGATGCTGCCCGTCTACCGCCGTCTCCACGAGGACCCCGCGGCACCGCCCCTGCTGCGGACGTCCCTGGTGCGGGGCGGGATCATCATGGCCGCGCTCAGTCCTCTCATCATCGTCGCCCTCGTCCTCGGCAGTCCCCTGCTCGTCGCCGTCTACGGTGAGGCGTTCGCTCTGTCAGCACCGGCGATCGGCATGCTCGCCCTCGCCGCGGTCATCACCGTGCCCACGTACCTGCTGTCGGCGACGCTGCTCGTGCTCAACCGGTACTGGGCGACGACGTTCGTCGGTGCGTTCTCGGTCGCCGTCGCACTGCTCAGCGGCGGGATCGCCGGAGCCGCCGGAATGCCGGCGGTGGAAGCCGGGTGCCTCGCGCTGCTGTGCGGTTCGGTCGGCCGCTATGCCGGTGAGCTGGTCCTCGCGTGGCGGCCCGCGCGCCCTGCCCGCCGCCTCGACCCAGTCGCGGACCCGGTGCCGAGCCAGGGCGGCAGCCGCTGAGGGTCACCGGTCGACGAGGACGTCGAACGACCCGAAGTACACGGCCCACAGGGTGAACGCGACGAGCAGGCCGAGTCGGACGACGGGGGCGGCCGTCCCGCGGTAGGCGAGGAAGGGGATCGACACGACGGCGGGCACGAGCGACCACGAGTACGCGGCGAGGCGGTCGCTGAAGAAGACGAATCCCATGAGCAGGAAGTACCCGTTGAGGAGGATGAAGGCGTTGAGCAGCTTCGGATACCACTCTGGCAGCACCGTGAGCTTCTTGAAGGCGACATAGGACACGGCCAGCGGGCCCGCGCTGAAGAGCCAGAAGCTCGGACGGTTCGTGCCGCCGGTGTACTCCGCGGCCAGTGCGGGATCGGAGTAGACGTCGACCTGCTCGACGCTCGCGCCGAGCGGCCCGGCCAGGCGCTCGTTCATGCCCGTGAAGTAGGCGGCGGAGAGGATCACCCACACGCCGAGGAGGATGTCGGTGCGCATGCGGATGAGCCGGATGAGGACGATGATGAGCGCCGCGGGAATGGCCGACCAGTGGAAGAGGAGACCGACCCCGACGAGGAGGACGATCCACACGACCCTGGCGCCGCGCAGCACGAGGGCCAGGGCGAGGAAGAGGAACGAGATCGACAGCCCCTGCCGGAGCAGGAAGCTCGAATAGTCCATGAAGAAGCCGAAGCAGAAGGTCACGTAGAGCACGACGGCCGTCTGCCACCCGGAGCCGAGGACGAGCCACAGGGTCGCGGCGAGCATGATCCCGCAGAAGGCCGCCGCGACGACGAAGTAGACGCGGGCATCATGGGTGAAGAGACCGACGATCCAGTTGAACAGCAGGTACGCTGGCTCCCTGCCGTCGGCGACGGTGTCGGCGAAGATCTCGTCCGGCGACGCGAAGCTCATCGACTCGAACTCGAGGGCGTAGCGGTTCTTGTCGACGACGTCGTAGTTCGCCGCCGAGGCGGCCAGCACCGTGATCGTCACGAGCGAGAGGATCGGGAACAGCGCGTTGCTCCAGTGCCGGAACTTCGAGGTCTCCCCGACGACGCAGAAGCCGACGATCCACAGGGTGGCGAGCACGAACCACGAGACGAGGAACATCCCTCACGCCTCGATTCGGTCGAACTGCTGCTCCCATTTGAGAAGCGTCCGGATCGCCGGCATCATCTCATCGAGCATCGTCTGGTGGACCTCGTCGGTGCCGCCGATCGGGTCGACGACGTCATCGTTGCCGCCGTCGCCGGGAGCGGCGTGACGGTACCGCTGGGCCAGCGCCGCGAGCGACTGCCACCGCTCCGTCGGCGACGAGCCGTTCTCGGGCGGCACGAGGGGCAGGATGCGGGCGAACTCGCGCAGCGTGAACGTGCGCTTGAGGGCCGCCGGGAGCATCTGCACGACGGCAGCGCGCTGTGCCCGCTCCATCGTGAGGACGAGGTCGGCGGTGCGGATGTGGCCGGGTTCGAGCCGCCGCGAGGCGAATCCGTCGAAGGTGAGCCCGTAGCGTCCGGCGATCTGGGCGATCTCCGGGGTCACCGTGTCGTCGGGGAGTCCCTGCGTCCCGGCACTGGAGACCGCGAACTGCATGGGCGCCAGCTCATCGAGCCCGTCCTGGAGCACCCGTTCGGCGAGCGGGGACCGGCAGACGTTTCCGGTGCACACGACGAGGATGGCAAAGGGCCCCAGGTCGACGTCCCATCCCCCGTTCATCGGCGGCCTCCGACGAGACCGGTGAGGCGGAAGAGCGAACGGTACCCGAGGAGGTTGTAGGCGGAGCCGAGCACCCGCCGCCCCGGTCCGAGACCGTCCATCCGCACCGAGGGCACCTCGATCCGGTACTCCCTCGCCCGTTCCAGCCGCTGCTCCCTGGGCACGTCGCAGTCGGGGCGGTGGAGGTCGCGCACGCAGGAGAAGACGTTCTTCGCCCTGATGAAGTCGACGGCCGCGGCGAGTTCTGGCGATCCCGTGCTCTGCGCCCAGTCCGCGAGCCGCGTCCCGACGATCGTGAGATCCGTGAACTTGTCGGGGAGGTAGCGTCCGGTCGCCGAGGCGGTCCCGCCCCGCCGATAGAAGTGACCGCGGATCGGCACCGTCCGCACCACCTGAGCGCGGGAGATGCAGTCGAGATTGAAGAGGAGGTCCTCACCCATCCGGATCCCCTCGAGGAAGCGGGTGCCCCCCGCGTCGATCAGGGTGCGCCGGTAGGCCTTGTCCCACACCGCGTTCGCGGTCTCGGCGGCGATCATCGTCGCGATCTCCCGGTGGTCGAGGACGACATCGACCGCCTCGGCGAGCGCCGCCTGCAGCCGCCGGTCGCCATCGCCTCCGACGCTGCCGATGGCACCCGGGTCGTCGGTGGAGGCGAAGCCGACGATGTCCGCGTCGTCCCCGCCGGCCCGGACGAGCGCCGTGAGGAGCAGCGGGTCGATGAGCAGGTCGTCGGCGTCGAGGAAGAGGATCCACTCGCCGTGCGCGGCATCGAGGCCGCGGTTCCGGGCGGCGGAGACACCGCGATTCGGCTGGCGGAGGGTGCGGACCCTGGTGTCCGCCGCGGCGAGGTCGGCGAGGAGCGCGGGCGTGGCATCGGTCGAGCCGTCGTCGACGACGATGAGTTCGAGGGCTCGGTGGCGCTGGGCGAGCACCGAGTCGAGCGTCGCCTGCAGGTGCGCCTCGCCGTTGCAGACGGGGACGATGACGGAGACGAGGACCTCGGTGCCGCTCATCGCTCTCCCCGACCGACCGCAGTGCTCGACGCAGGCCGGGACGTGCGGTCGACGAGCGTCTCGAGGAAGACCCTCACCGACTCCGCGGTCTCCGCCGAGTCGAGGCGGGAGCGGTCGTAGGCCAGGGGTGCCGTCATCCTCCCTGTCGACCAGTCCTCGGCGATCGCGGTGACGAGGGCCGCACTGTCGCGATCGGTCACGAGTCGGGCCTCGGGGATGTCGCGCACGCCTTTGACGTCGAAGGCGTACGAGCGCCGCCCCACGGCGACGGCTTCGAGCATCACCCGCGGCAGACCCTCCCACGCCGCCGTGTGGAGGAGACCGTGACTGCCGCTCAGGGCGTCGACGACCGTGCCGAACCCATGGGCGGTGACGGCATCGGCGAGGTCGAGGCGGCGCACCCGGTCGGTGATCCGGGCTCGCAGCGGACCGTCGCCGAGCATCCGCAGGCGGACGTCGACTCCCGCCGCCCGGAGACCGGCGACGACGTCGACGGCGAGGTCGGGCCGTTTGCGGGGGCTGAACTCGCCGATCCAGACGAGCTCGAGCCGGTTCCCGGCCACCGGGAGCGCCGGTGCCGCAGCGTAGCGCTCGAGGTCGAGTCCGACCCCGGTCTCGAGACGGAGCAGCCGGTCGGCCTCCACGTGGGGCGCGAACCACGCATGGTCGTCGGAGTTGATGGTGATGATCCCGCTCGTGCGTCGCAGCAGCGAGCGCTCCACGGTCTGCCACATCCGGTCGGCCGGCCGGGCGCCGGTGTTCCAGTGCAGTCCGTGGCAGAAGTAGACGACGGGAACGTCGAGCGAGGCGGAGCGCACGAGCCCCGACGCCGTTGCGGAGTTCGTGACGACGACGTCGATCCCGGCGTCCCGGACCCAGGACCGCAGCCCGGCCCGGGCCGCGATCATGCCCGGCCCCGGGCGTCGGCCGAGGCCGGCGATGACGACGCCGTGACCGTCGGCGGTCGGGGTCCCGGCCGCGGTCGACACCGCGTGCCCCGCAGCCGTCCACGATGCGATGATCTCGGGGAAGAACGAATCGATCATGTGCCCGACGCTGGCGAGCAGGCCGATCCTCATGGCAGTCGTCCCATGCTCTCCCGCCGCGTCTGCGCTCCGGTGCGGGCCAGCCTCCGCGGGCGCAGGTGACGTCCTGCGGTGGCGTCGTCGCTCGTCGTCCAGGTCGGGCTCGCCGCCTCGGCGGTCTGTTCGCTGCCGCGACCGGACCAGGCGTCCTCGGTGCTGCCCGGCCAGGTCCGCGGCACATCGGACGGGGGCACGTCGGAGGGGATCTCGGGACCCGGCCCCGCGGTCTGCTTCTGCGCCCGGCTCGAGTAGCACTGGTAGTAGCCGTTGGTCTCCGCCGAGGTGCGCGGCACGCGGTTGAGGACGACGTCGACGGGAACATCGAGGACGTCGAGGCTGCGCACCGCCTCCTGGAGGTCGTTCGTGCGCACCTGCCCGACGCTGGCGACGAGGAGGACCCGACCGACCTGCTTCGACAGCACGAGGCTGTCGGCGACCGGCAGCAGCGGCGGCCCGTCGAGGATGACGATGTCGAACTCCCCGGTCAGGCGCTTGATGAGTGTTCCCATCGCTCGCGAGTCGAGCAGTTCGGTGGGATTCGGCGGCATCATCCCGGCGGTGAGGACGTAGAGCTCGTCCTGCCCCCAGGGCTGCATGAGCTCGGAGAGGTCGGCGGACCCGACGAGGGCGGTCGTCAGTCCCACGGAGTTCTCGAGGCCGAGCTTCTCCGCGACCGTCGGCTGCCGGAGATCGACGTCGACGAGGGCGACCCGGCTGCCGGCCTGGGCGAGCGCGATCGCGAGATTGATGCTCGTCGTCGACTTGCCCTCCTGCGCTCCCGCCGAGGTGATGAGGATCGCCGAGTTCGTGTCGTCGACCTGGGCGAAGCCGAGGTTCGTCCGAAGCCGGCGGTAGGCCTCGCCGCGGACGTTGTCGAGTCCCATCTGGGTGAGCAGCGGCTGGTCGGTGATCTTCGGGTCCGTGGGGATCGAGGCGAGCACCGTCGCCGAGGTGATCGCCTCGACGTCCTCCTTCGTCCGCAGCCGGCTGTCGAGGTTCGAGCGCAGCAGGGCGATTCCGAGTCCGATCGCCAGTCCGACGGGCAGTCCGAGGCCGATGCACATCCACAGCGGCAGACCGTCCGGCACCGTCGCCGGCACGGCGGGGTTGGCGACCTTGAGTTCGATCTGCCCGGTGTCGGCGCTGCCCGAGTTCTCCATCTCGCCGATGACCGTGACGAGGCTGCCGGCGATGGCGTCGGAGAGCTGCGCGGCCTCGTCGGGGGTGGCCGCCGCGGCTTCGACGGTGATGAGCACCGTGCGCGGGTCGCTGTACGAGTTGACCTGTCCGGCCAGCTCCTCCGGCGTCTCGTCGAGGTTGAGGCGGTCGATGACGGGTTCGAGCACGGGCCGGCTGCTCGCCATGTCGACGTAGGTCTGGATCCGCTCCTGCATGAAGCTCGAGGCCATCTGCAGCTGGTAGGGATCGCCCGAGGTCGACACCGAGGCGAAGAGCTCCGTGCGCGAGGAGTACGTCGTCGGCAGCAGCGCCCAGATCCCGAATCCTGCGGCGCCGCCGAGCACGGTGGCGATGACGAGGAGGGCGACGTTGCGCCGGATGAGGCGCAGATATTCTTTGAGTTTCATGGCTCGTTCCGCTCCGGTGGGCGAGTGCGGGCGATCGGCGCCGCCGCTCGTCGACGAGGTGTTCGTCCTGGTCCCAGGCTATGGGGGTGCCTGAGTGGTCTGATATGCCCCGTGCTCCGGGGTACGGGCGCCCGCATCACCGGTGCGGCCCTCCGCATCGGAACGCCGTGATGGCGGTGAGCACCCGGTCGAGCTGTGCGCTGCTCAGCGCCGACCCGCTCGGCAGCGTCAGCCCGGTCGCGAAGAGCGACTCGGACATCCGCCCGCCGTGCATCGTGCGCCCGCGGTGGACGGGCTGGAGGTGCATCGGCTTCCACAGCGGTCGCGTCTCGATGCTGTGCGCGGCCAGCCACTCGCCAAGCTCACCGGCGGTGAAGCCCGCCGTCTCGGGGTCGACGAGCACCGCGCTCAGCCACGCATTGTCCGCGTGGGGGTTCTCGCGACCGAAGAGCTCGACACCGGCCCAGTCCCCGAAGAGCTCGCAGTAGCGGGCCCGGTTCGCCCGGCGGGCCGCGATCATCGAGTCGAGGCGGAGAAGCTGAGCCCGGCCGAGCGCCGCGAGCAGATTGCTCAGGCGGTAGTTGAAGCCGATGTCAGTGTGCTCGTAGTGGGCCACCGGTCGCCGGGCCTGTGTCGAGAGGTAGGCCGCGCGGGCGGCGAGGTCGGAGTCGTCGGTGAGCAGCACCCCGCCGCCCGAGGTCGTCATGATCTTGTTGCCGTTGAAGGACACCGCTGCCGCGTGTCCCATGCTCGCGGTGGCCCGGCCGCCGCAGTGCGAGCCCAGGGATTCCGCGGCGTCGACGAGCACCGGCACCCCGAACTCGGCGGCGATCGGCAGGATCCGATCGTAGTCGGCGGGCCGCCCGAGCAGGTCGACGGGGACGACGGCAGCCGGCAGGCGTCCGGCCCGCGCCCCCGCACGCAGCGCCTCGTGGAGGAGCCCGGGATCCATGTTGCCGTCAGCGGTGCAGTCGACGAAGACGGGTTCGGCCCCGCAGTAGATGATCGCGTTCGCGGTCGCCGCGAAGGTCATCGTCGACGTCACCACGGTGTCACCGGCGCCGACGCCGAGACCGAGGAGACCGAGGTGGAGGGCGGCGGTTCCCGAGGCGAGACCGACGGCGTGCCGCACGCCGACCCGCGCGGCGAGTTCGGCTTCGAACGCGGTGAGGTCGGGGCCCGTCGGGGCGATCCATCCGGAGCGGAACGCGCGGATGAGGTACTCCTCCTCGAGCGCTCCGACGTCGGGAGTCGACACCGGGATCGGCTCGAGCTCGGTCGGTGTCGCCGAGGTGGTCGGCTGGGCGTTCGAGATCGTCATGACGCCATCCTCAGGTCGGGGTTCGGTGCGGTCTCGGGCCAGAGTGCGCAGCAGAGGAGCTCTCCTCCGGCGGCGACCGCGGCCGGCTGGGGCAGGGCGGTCAGCGGCGGCGCCTCGGTGACCGGGCGGAAGCCGTACGAGAGGTAGAGATCCGCCGCCGCGCCGGCCGTGGCGACGGGGCAGAAGGCGAAGTCCGCATCGGTGCCGCGCGCCCGGTTGAGCAGCAGCCGAAGGACCTCGCGGGTGAGCACCTCGTGCTCGTCGGGGGCGAAGGCGGCATCGACCGGGTGCGGCAGGAACCGGATCAGCCGGGCCGATTCGCCGAGGCTGACCATCTCGCACAGCCCCACCCGCTGACCCGCACGGGTCCTCGCCATCCACTGCGTGAGGTCGCGGGTGCGGGCGATCTGCTCGAACTCGATGAGGTCGGAGCGCAGACTGCCGCCGTAGCTGAACGTCGTCGCCGCACCCGGGTGGCTGACCCCGGTGCGCCGGACGACCGTGCCCACGGTCCGGGCGAGGATGCGCAGATCCGTGCGCAGGCTCATGGTCTTCACGTACTCGAGGTCGAGGTCGAAGCGCTCGTCCCACGACAGCGCGTTGCGGCCGCTGACCTGGGCCAGTCCGCTCAGGCCGCCGCGCACTGCGTGACGACGGGACTGCTCGGGGGTGTAGAGCGCGAGGTAGTCGGTCGTCAGGGGACGCGGGCCGATGAGGCTCATGTCGCCGACGAGGACGTTCCACAGGCTCGGCAGCTCGTCGATGCTCGTCGCCCGCAGGAGGCGGCCGAAGGCGGTGAGCCGCGTGGCATCGCTCGTCCAGCCGCGCGCGGGGTCGAGCGGTCGCATGCTCCGGAACTTCCGCAGCCGGAAGATCCGCCCGCCCTGGGTCACCCGCTCCTGCGCGAAGATCACCGGAGCACCGTGGAAGGCGAGGACGAGGCCGGCGGTGAGCAGCAGGAGCGGAGCGCACACGAGCAGTCCGAGTCCTGCCCCGAGGCAGTCGAACGCACGTTTGATGCGGGAGTAGGGCATCTCAGGACCTCGCCGGCTCTGCCTGCCGGGCAGGTGTCGACTCCTCTGACAGTGCGGCCGGTGCCGACCCGCCGGTCGACGGCGACCCGCCGGCTGACGGCGCGGGCTCGGCGGCCTCCGGTGTCAGGAGTTCGGCGCCGCGGCGGTAGGCCGGGAAGAAGTCGCTGCTCTCGTCGAAGTCGAGACCGCGCGCGGCCAGCCGCTGCCGGTGCGCGGCGAGGAGTGCGTCGTAGGCCGGGGCGGAGATGATGCGCTCCCCGGTGAGGTAGTCGACGCGGCCGTGCGGGGCGAACCCCCGCTTGTACCGGTCGAGGCTGTCATCGGGTGCGGCGGTGACGCCGCCGCCGAGCACATAGCTGCGGCACCCCCGGGCCTTGAGCCAGGTCATCGATTCCATCTTCACGAGGTCGTTGGGGCGCGCGCGGAACGCGGCCGCCTCGGTGCCGCCGAGGAAGTAGTAGCCGGTGTCGGTGCCGAAGAGGAGGAGGTCGGCGGAGACGAGCCGCCCGTCGAGCTCGGCGTAGACATAGGCGAACTGGCCGGCGAGCGCCGCGTGGAGGCCTTCGAAGAAGGGGCGTTCGAAGCGGTACCAGTCCGCGCTGTCGCGGCGCTGCATCGTCTCGGTGTAGATCCGGACGAAGTCGTCGACGAACTCCCCGTCGGTGTCGATGACGATGGTCACGCCCTCGCGCCGGGCGCGGCGGACATTGCTGCGCACCTTCGGTGCGACCTCCCAGCCGAGCTCCTCGACGGAGACGCTGAGGTCCCGCACGTAGTTGTTCTGACGCTTGCGGGTCGCGCCCCGGTACGGCAGCAGCGTCTCCCCGAAGAGGGACAGGCGGGAGAACTCGCTGACCACGGAGTGCTCCAGCGCCCACGCATCGAAGCGGTGCCAGAACACCTCCGCAGTCGCTTCGACGTCGGTGAGCCCCCAGTGCATCGGTCCGCCGTAGCCGTAGGGGGAGACGATGTCCCGCCAGCCGTCGCTGCCGCTGATCTCGCGGAGGAAGAACGGGTAGAGGACGTGTCCGCCGCCGTGGGACAGGGCGACCGCCATGAGCCGACCCTCGGCCGGACGCAGGAGGGAGCACACATCCGGGTGGGCGAAGGGCTGGCGTTCGTCCGACGCCGCCCACAGGGCGATCCACGCGTCGCGGTCGGCGGGCACCTCGGCGTCCCAGACCTGCCACTGTTCACTCATGCTGACACCTCTGATTTCACATGCTTGCGCAGACGGGCGATGGTCAGTCCGGAGGCGGCCGCCGCCTCGGCGACGCGCTGCTGGCGCGCCGCCGCCGGCTCGGCGGGGGTGGTGTCGGCGTCGACGGGGTCGGGTCGCGCAGCCTCGGCGCGCACGACCTCGGCGGCTGCCTCGGTCACGGCCCTGACCTCGGACGACGGAGACGGGACCGCCCGCTTCCGGGCAGGTGCCTCCGGGGTGCAGATCTGCGTGCAGAAGAGGTCGATGACCTCGCGGGAGGCCGACCGGCTCGGCAGCACGCGCGGATCGAGCTCCGGCGCCTCGACCCGGCTGATCTTCTCGTGGATGCGCATCACGGTGCCCTCATCGACGCCGAAGAGCTCCTCGTCGAGCTTCTCGCCCTCGCGCAGGCCCGTGTAGATGATCTCCATCTGCCGGTCCGACATCGCGACGAGGCTGCGCGCGATGTCGTCGATGCGCACGGGCTCTCCCATGTCGAGGACCATGACGTTGCCGTCCTGCCCGATCGCCGCGGCTTCGAGCACGAGCTGGCAGGCCTCGGGGATCGTCATGAAGAAGCGCCGGACCTCGGGATCGGTGACCGTGACCGGACCGCCGCGCCGGATCTGCTCCTGGAACGACAGCAGCACCGAACCGCGGGAGCCGAGCACGTTGCCGAACCTCACCGAGAGATAGGTGCCCGGCGAGCGCGAGGCGAAGCCGCTGACGAGCTGTTCGGCGATGCGCTTGCTGCGGCCCAGTTCGCTCGTCGGCGCCGCCGCCTTGTCGGTGGAGATGTTGACGAACGTGTCGACGCCGGCAGCGGCTGCGGCCTCGAGGACGTTGAGCGTGCCGTGGACATTGGTCTTCCACGCCTCTTCGGGGAACCGCTGGAGCATCGGCAGGTGTTTGAGCGCTGCGGCGTGGAAGACGATCTGCGGTCGCGTGGCCGCGAAGATCCGCTCGAGCGCTTCGGGGTCGCGGATATCGGCGAGCACCGTGTTCGGCGAGGTCAGCAGGGCGGAGCCGAAGAGGGTGAGCTCGACGCCGTGGAGGGCGGACTCGTCCCGGTCGAGGAGGATGAGGGACTCCGGTCCGAGCGCTGAGAGCTGGCGGCACAGTTCGCTGCCGATCGACCCGCCGGCCCCGGTGACGAGGACGCGGCTGCCGGCGATGGTCGCGGCGATCTCCGTGAGATCGGTGTGGATGGGACTGCGGCCGATGAGGTCTTCGACCCTGAGGTCGCGGATGTCGGCGATCTCGACCCGGCGGTCGACGAGTTCGGCCAGCGGCGGGATCGTCCGCAGCCAGCGCCCGGTCATCTGCAGGCTGCTGCGGCAGGCCTGCAGGAACTGCGCATCGGAATCGGCGATCGCGACGATGACTCCGGCGACGTTGAGCGCTTCGACCACCTCGGCGATGTCCTCGCTCGTGCCGCGCACGCGCACGCCCTGGATGCTCAGGTGCCGCTTGCGCGGATCGTCGTCGATGAGTCCGACGGGCAGGTAGGCGCCCGCCGGATCCGAGAGCATCTGGCGGATGAGGGAGTCGGCGGCGTCTCCGGCACCGACGACGAGGACCCGCTCGCCCTGGGTGGGCCGCGTCGTCATCTGGTGGATGTAGCGGATGACGTACCGGCTGCCCGACATGAGGATGAGGGCGGAGAAGACGAGGAGCAGGACGAACGGGGAGTCACCCGCGGTGACGAGCAGCAGGACCACGGTGACGGCGAGGCTGAGGAGGACGAGACCTCCGTATTCGGAGAAGCTGCCGTAGTGGTAGCGGCTGCGGTAGAGGCCGAGGCTCAGGCCCCCGAGCAGCTGGAGTGCGAGGGCGACGGCGAGCACGAGTCCGATCGTCCACCCGTCGATCCAGCCGAATCCGAGGACGAACCAGGTGAGGCCCGCGGCGAGGACCCACGCGGCGGCGTCGAGCACGATCTGGAGGCGCGCCCGGCGCTCCCAGACCGCCAGCGCCAGTCGTGACGACCGGCTGCCTGCGGTTCCTGGTTCGGCCTCCGGTTGTGCCGATGCTGTCATTGCGATCTCCAATGCTTCAGTGAGACCGGCAGCGCCGTTCTCGGTTCTGCAGACGCCCGGGCCGCCGAGGGGACGGCAGTGACCTGACCGCTGAGGGGGAACGGCAGCGCCGGGCGATTCGCGATTGCTTCCCAAGCTATTTCCGAAGCGGGGGTGTCAGACCCGTGTGCGCCGGTGATCTGCGGTCATCCGCGATCAGTGTGCGGACTGCCGCCACACCGGGCGCACCGGCAGACGAGACTCAGACGACCGCGAGGCTCGGGTTGCCGGCCAGGCGGGAGATCAGCTCGGTGCGGGACCCGACTCCGAGCTTCCGGTACGCGGCGGTGAGGCGCAGCTCGACGGTGCGCAGGGACACGAAGACCCGCCGGGCGATCTCCTTGTTCTTCAGCCCCGCCCGCACGAGTTCGACGACCTTGAGCTCCTCGTCGCTGAGCTCGCGCAGCTGCGGCAGCTCGGGCGCGGCGGTCTCGACCGGGGCGGGCGGTGCCGTGTGATGCCGGGCCAGGCCGTCGGCCCCGAGTTCGAGGAAGGTCGCCGAGGCGACGCTCAGCTGCTCCCGGGCGCGAGCCTGGGCGCCGATCCCGCTCAGCCGCCGGCTGAAGGCTAGCTGGGTGAGCGCCTTCTCATAGAGCGAGTCCTCGGACCGGAACGCCCCCAGGGCGAGCGTGAAGAGCTCGAGGCTCTTCTCTCCGGTGGCGAGCAGCGCCTCGCAGCGACGCAGCGCGTGTGCGGCCCAGCGTGAGGGGCAGCGGTCGACGCGGCGGCGCAGCTGCGCGACGAGCATCCCGGCGTGTTCGCGCCGTCCGATCTCGATGAGCGCCTCGATGAGGTCGGCTTCGTGGCGCCGCACGTTCGGGTTGAGCTCATGGGCGGAAAGCTCGTCGCAGCGCCGCAGATGGCGGACGGCCTCGGCCGGGTAGCCCAGACGCAGCAGGCAGCTGCCCTGGAGGGCGTTGAGTTCGGCGAGGAGGCGTCGGTTGTCCGTCGTCGTCGCGAGTGCCGCGAGCTCAGCCTCAACGGGTTCGGCGGCGCAGGCCTCACCGCGCATGAGCAGCTGCCAGCAGCGCAGCTGCAGGATCCGGTCGGGTCTGACCTGGCCCGCGCCGGCGGGCGCGTGGCCGATGTCGTCGATGAGCTCGCTGGCCGCCCGCAGGCTTCCGGCGCGCAGGGCGATCTCCGCCTGCAGCCCCAGCGCCCGCGTGCGCCAGATCGTCGCCCCGTCGACCTCCCCGCGCAGCAGGGCGAGCGCGGCCTGCGCGGACTCGTAGTGCTCGGTGAGCATGAGGCCCGTGGCGACCGCGAGGACGAAATGGGGCTCGCACTCCTCGATCTCACCGGTCCGCAGAGCGGTGAAGCACCGCAGCGCCGTCTCGTCCCGACCGCGGGCGGCCTCGAGCCTGATCGTCGCGGCGTCGAGCAGCTGGGACTCGGCGTCGCCGAGGTGGTCGCCGGCGTCGCGGGCGGCGGTGAGCAGCTCCTCGGCCTCGGCGTACTCGCCGCGATCGCAGCGGCCGATGCTGAGGAGGAGCTGGAGCCGGGCGACGTCGGCCGGGGCATCGAGGAGCTCCTGCTTCGACCAGCTGTTGACGAGATGGGGCGGAAGCGTCTGGCGTCGGGTGAACGTGATCTCGACGTCGAGGGTCCGCGCCCGCACGGCGAGCGAGGGCTGCCGGGATCGCGCCGCGAGGTGCCCGAAACGGGAGGCGAAGACGAACTCGCCGCGGTCGTAGAGATCGCGGGCGACGGCGAGGAGGTCGGCGGCGAGGGCTTCGTCATCGGTGCTCACGCGGATCGCGCGTTCGACGAATTCGATGCCGTCGGCGGTCATCCCCTCGCGGATGAGGAGACGCGCGTCGGCGATGAGGGTCGGCGCCGAGTCCTCCGTCGGCCGCGAGAAGGACGCATGCCAATGGGCCAGCCGCGGATCGACGCCCGCGCAGTCCTCGGCGAGCCGGACGTGGCCGGCGATCCGCTCGGTCGCGCTCATCGTCTGGTGGGTCCACGCCCGCACGAGGCCGTTGGTCAGTCGCAGGTGCGCGTCGCGTCGCTCGACGAGGTCGCGCATCTCGAGGTCGTCGACGATCTCCCAGAAGCCGTCGACCCGTGCCGCGAGCGGGCCGCAGGGCGTCGACGGAGCCAGTGCCAGCAGCCTGAGCAGGCTCTGCGTGTCAGCGTCGGGGGTCCCGATGATGTCGCGCACGAGCGCGTCGGCCTGCGTGCCCGGGCGCGGCGGGATCGTCAGCGGGAGTTCGCCGAGGCGCTCACGGCGATTCATCGCGTCGAGGATGTGGCGCAGCGCCAGCGGCAGCCCGGACGACGCCGCAGCGGCGACGTGGGCCGCCGCCTCGGAGAGTCCGCCGCCGCACTCCTCCTGGGCGAGCGCGACGAGTTCGCCGTGGTCGAGCTCGCGCAGCTCGACGGTGGGCAGAGGTGCCAGCGGACTGTCGGTGGGCAGGGCGTTGACGGAGATGACCATCCGGGTCCGCCCGGACTGCGAGCGGCGCAGCCACTGTCCGAGCACGTCCTGGGAGGGGCGGTCCATCTTGTCGGCGCCGAGGATGACGATGAGGCCGTCGTCGGGCAGCTCGGCCGCCCGCAGCGCGCCCAGCACCGCTTCGGGGACGGCGGCCGCGTCCTCGATGCTCGGGGCGCCGAGGGACGCGAGCAGGACGTCGATGCCGGAGTAGTCGGTGCCGGCCTCGGCGCGGTTGTAGTGCACGCGGTAGACCGGGCCCTCCCAGCGCGCTTCGAGGGCTCTGAGGAGTCCGGTCTTGCCGAGGCCGACGCGACCGACGACGGCCGCGGCCGTATGGCGATCGAGCAGGGTCTGGAGTTGGTCGGGATCTGGGGTGGGGATTGTGGGGATGTGCATGAGGTCCATCCTCGTGACCTGCGAGATCGGTCACTAGGTGGTCATTACGGGATGTTCTTCGGTCATTACTCGACTCGGGGCGCACGCGCACGGGCAGTCACTACTCGGTCATCGTGCGATGTCGATTGCGTGACCTTCGACGACTACTCGAATCACGTGCCTGTCGTTCTCCCCTACTCGCTCGTCGTCGGTCGGCATGCGCGCTGAACTGGGATTTCACCACACCGGTCAGCGGTTCGTCGACGGCGGCCGCTCACGCGGGAGCGTCATTGCGCAGTCGTGTGATCGCCTCGGCGACCTCGGACCGGGAGGTGATGTCGAGCTTGCGGTACAGCCGGTAGGTGTGACCTTCGACGGTGCGCACGGCGACCCCGAGCTCGTCGGCGATCTCGGCGTTCGTCAGGCCCGCGATGATGAGGCGGGAGATCTGCTGCTCGCGACTCGTCAGCTCGACGTCGTGCACGCGGTGGCGGTGGGGCGGCGGGCTCTCCGCCCAGGACTCGGCGAGGGTGAGGCAGCGGTCGACGAGCGCGGGCAGCTCCGGCGACAGCCGCTGGGCGAAGGCGACGAGCGCCTCGGCGTCCTCGGCGCAGAGGGCGGCACCGAGCTCGCCGAGGAGGTGTCCGTCGCGATCACCGCCGTCGAGGGACGCGGCCAGACGGCACATCGCCTCGGCGTCGTAGTCCCCGAAGTGGACGAAGATCTCGATCCGCGCACAGGCGGCGGCCGCGAGCGCCCCGCGCTCCTCGACGGCGAGCAGCGCCGCATCGAGCTCCTCGCGATACCGCTGCCGGCCGGTGAGCTTGGCGCGGACGACGAGCCGGAGGATCTGCGCGCGACGGGACTCGACGTAGGCGGCACCCGGCGGCAGGTCGAGGTAGCGGGCGTCGAAGTCATCGGCGGCCTCGGCGTTGCCGACCATCATCGCGGCGTACTGGGCCTGGGCGAGGGCGAGCGCGGCGAACTCGTACTGCTGCCAGTACTCGATCGCCTCGGCGGCGGCGCAGGCCCGGCGGAACGCCCGGTCCCAGCGTCCCGCCTCGGCGTGGAGCCGGGTGACGATGAGGTCGCGCGCCCCGCTGCCCGCCGCCCGATACGCGAGGTCGGTGCTGCGGGGCACGGCGAGCACGGCGGCGGCAGCCTCCCGGTCCCCGCTCTGCAGGTGGGCCCACGAGCGCGCGAGGTCGAGGATGATCGTGCCCGAGCCGATGTTCTCCGAGACGCCCTCGATCCGGTCGAGGAGGTCGCCGACGACGTTCCCGTGGCCGCGTTCGAGCTCCTTGGCGGCGACGACCATGGTGATCGCCACCCGCAGGGTCTCGGGGATGCCTTCGGCGCCGAGCCAGGTGAGCACCGAGCCGTCGTCGCCGGGCAGACCCTCCCACGAGCTCTCGCTGACCCGCTCGAGGGTCGCGCGGGCGAGGTCGATGGCGTCGACGGCGTCGTCGAGGCGCCCCGCGGCGGCGGCCTCGGCCTGGATCCGATCGAGGGCGGCGACGAAGTCGGCCCCCGACAGCGGCGGAGAGATGCGCTCGACGTCCCGGAGCACCCAGACGACGAAGGCTTCGACGACGAGGAACGGATCGTCGGTCTTCCGGATCGCCTGGGCGAGGACGTCGCAGCCGACGGGGATGAGGTTGACGTCGCAGTAGAGGGTGCCGAGGTCGAAGAGCGCGGGGGCGTCCATGACCTCGGAGGGCACCTCGGCGAGGATCCGCAGCGCCCGCTGCCACTCCCCCATGCCGGCGGCGACGCGGGCGGCCTCGACGGAATCGGCGACCGAGACCTTCGCCCCGCAGCTGAGCGCCCAATCCGCCCGCAGCATCCGCGCCCGCTTCGACGGGGTGCCGGGGTGGGATTCGACGAGGGCGAACATCTGCCGGCTGCGTCCCACGGGGACCGTGTTCCGCACGGTCTCCGTCGAGTAGCTCTCGATGCACGTGTAGATCGGTCGGCCGCGACCGCCGAGGTCGAGGACACCGGCGGCGACGAGCGAGTCGGCGGCTTCCCCGAGTCCCGCGGCGAGCATGAGCTCGACCTCGACCTCACCGGCGAGGACGACGAGTTCGAGCGCTTCGCGCTGCTCGTCGGTGTACCGGGAGAGATCGCTGCTGACGAGGTCGCGGGCCCGCTGATCGTAGTCGATGTCAAGACCGTCGAGCAGCCACACACCGCGCTGGAGGACCAGACGGCGGCGCCGGCGGGCGTAGCGGAGCAGTTCGATGATGAGGCCCGGGACTCCCGAGGACTGGAAGGCGGCGACGTCGAGGGCGCCGTGGGAGACGATCCCGCCGAGGTGGTGCTCGAGCATCGCGGAGACATCGTCGAGGGTGAGCGGTTCGAGGAGGATGTGGTGGACGACCCCGTCGGCGACGAGTTCGCCGAACGACCCGGTCCGGCCGTCGACGGTCGGGGTCATCGTCGCGACGACCTTGATCTCCCCGTCGCTGGCGAGCTGCCACAGTGCCGAGAGGCTGCTCTCGTCGAGGCAGTGGGCGTCGTCGGCGAAGACGACGGGAGTGCCGGGACCCTCCGTCAGCGCTGCGACGACGCGGGCGAGGATCGTCTCGGGTTCGCCGTCGAGGTCGACGAGGAGCCCGAAGGCCCCGAACGGTACCGCCTCGAGCACCCGGTCACCGCGGATCCAGGTCTCCTGCCCGCCGCGGTCGGCGTGCACCCGCGCCGCGATCCGGGACTTGCCCATTCCGTGCTCGCCCTCGATGACGACCCCGGAGACCTCAGTGCCGCGCAGGGCGGCGTCGATCTCGGCGAGTGCGCGATCACGGCCGAAGATCGCAGTGTCGACGACGTCGCTCACGGATCATCCCCCCCACGCGGCGACGACGTCGCGCAGTTCACGGCGGTTGGCCACCTGCAGTCGGCGGTAGATGCGGGTGAGGTGCCATTCGATCGTCCGGGCGGAGAGATGGTGGAGCTCGCCGAGGTCGTGGCTGCTGCGTCCGGCCATGACGCCGTCGACGAGCTTGCGCTCGAACTCGGTGAGCACGGCGTGGAGCTTGGGGCCCGGAGTGGAGAAGCGCACGGTGCGGGTGCTGTTGCCGATGAGGATGCGCGCCTCCCGCGCCGCCGTGCGGTCGCCGTCCTCGACGGCCCGCTTCTGGGCGCGCTTGGCCAGTTCGGCGCACGCGACGACGGCGCCGAACTCGAGGGCGAGGCGGGCGGCGTCGAGCAGGGCGGAGGGATCGCTGCCGCCGATCCCCTCGGCCGTCGCCCGGGCGAGGTCGCCGATGCCGCCGTCGATGCGGTCGGCCACCTCGGCGAGCGCATGGGCGGCCGTCTCATGGCCGAGCCGGGCGGCCTCCATGAGCGCCCCGGCGGCCATCGTCGTCGCCCCGATCTCCGCGGCCTCGACTCCGAGGGCGTGCAGGCGGGCCGCCGCGGGGTCGGGGCGGGTGACGGCGAGGGCCTGGAGGTCGAAGAGCCGCGCCTCGAACTCCGACCACCACGAGTACTGGTCGGGACGGGTCTCGACCGAGGTGGACTCGAGGAGGGCGTCGGGGTTCGACAGGCGACCGAGCTGGGCGTCGACGTAGCGCTTGGCGGCGTGGCCGACCCGCGTGATGTCGATGAGGTCGGTCTCCTGGAAATGGCTGAGCAGCGTGTGCAGGGTCGACTGCGCGCGGGCGGGGTGGCCGGTGCGCGCATCGACGAGGGCGCCGGCGAAGTCGATCATCCGGTCCCCGGTCCGCGCCTGCCGCACCGAGCGGCGGGCACCGGCCCAATCCCCGGCGAGGTACCGCGCGACGAAGATCTGCGGGGCGGCGTCCTCGACCTCGTAGCTCGTCAGCCCGGCAAGGCCGAACATCAGCTCGGCCTGGTCGATGTAGCGCAGGCCGAGGTCGACCTGCCCCCGCGTGACCTGTCCGATGCCGATGATCGCGCAGGCCCGCAGGCGGTGTCGGGTCAGGCACGCGTGATCGCGGTAGACCGCCTCGGCGAGCCGCATCCCCTCCTCGAAGCGGCCGCCCCGCTGTTCGTACCGGGCCCGGGTGACGTCGAGGCGGCCGGTGTCGGCGGGACTCGTCAGCCTCTCCCTGGCCCACTGCACGACGAGGTCCTCCGGCGTCCGGGGGTCGGTCAGCCGAATGTCCATGCAGGCCAGCCGCGACAGGTAGCTCGCGTCGTCGGCGTCGGAGCCGGTGACGTCCTCCCCCCGCGTGCTCGCCCCGTCGGGACTGCCGTCGGCGAGCCGGGCGACGAGGCGGTCGAAGGTCCGACGCCCCTCGTCGACGTTGCCGCGCTCCTTGTCGGCGCGGACGAGTTCGAGGAGGATGCGGCTCGTCTGCCACCGGGAGACGGTGATGAGCTCGGCGGCGTCGGAGTACCGGCCCTCCGTGTTCGCGGCACCGACCGCGGTGAAGACGGTGTCCTCGGCCTGGCCGAAGCCGAGGGAGAGCCCCCAGCGCAGGTAGCCGAAGAGCGCGCGGCCGGTCAGCGCGGCGACGTCGACGACGGACTCGTAGACCTTGTAGAGGCTGAGGCTGTGGGCGGGCATGACATGGGCTTTGAGCGTCTCGGCGATGACGCGCTCCGACAGGCGCACCCCGGATCCGCGTCCGCGGTCCATCGTCACGAGTCCCTTGTCGGCGAGGTCGTCGAGCTCATCGGCCGAGCAGAGTTCGGCGAGTGCTTCGTAGGGGGCCGCGTCGACCATCGCGATGATCTCGAGGATCGGCCGCAGCTCGGTCGGGATGTTCCACAGGATGCGCTCGTGCGCCCGCGTCTGGTCGAGGCCGAAGACGAGCTGGTTGACCAGCCGCGGATTGCCGCCGGTGTCCCGCAGCACCTCGGTGGTCGACCGGTCGATCGCCCCGGGCGATTCGAGGAGGGCGGCGATCGCCCCCTCGTCGAGGCCGTCGAGGTCGATGCGCACCATCGACCCGCCCAGCCACAGCGTCGCGATGAGATCGACGGGCGGGCGGATCGACTCGGCACCGACGACGAGGCGGATGCGGTGGGCGTCGGCGAGCTGGCAGAGCACGGAGATCGACTCGACGTCGACGAGGTTGGCGTTGTCGAGCTGGACGATCGGCACCCCGGGGCTGCGGCCGACGACGCGGGCGACGACCGAGAGGGCGGCACCCGGTCCGATGTCCCGATTGACGCCCTCCTGCGACAGGAGGATCTCGAGGATGCCGAGCGCGCGGTCGCGCAGCAGCTCGGATCCGCGCAGGCGGAAGATCGCGGCGTCCCGGTCGAGCTGGTCGAGAGCGCGATTCATCACGGTCGTCCGTCCGCTGCCGGCGGGTCCGATGATGAGGCACCCGCTGCGGTCGGGATCGGCCAGGGTCTGGCGAAGTGCGGAGACTTCGTCGGCGTACCCGAATGCACGGCCCTGGGGTGAGGGGACGGTTACCGACATTCGCGCTTCTTTCGATGTCACCGATCCGCTGGTCCGACGAGTTCTCGCTCGCCCGACGCAGCTCTCGGCCGGGTACCTCGCGATCGACTCGGCATCGGCGGCATGGGTGGCCGTGATTCCAGGTCAGGTGTCTGCGGTGGGGTGGACCGTCGACGACCGCGAAGCTGGGGATGTGGGGACACAATAACCGCATATGCCATGGCACGCAATGAGCTTCCCGCATCCCGGGCATCGGGGCGGGCCGCTCCACTTGTGAGTGACCTCACGCGACCGTACTATGGGAGCTAACTTACTGAACGATCTATCAGGAGCTTTCATGGACACCCTTCTGAGCGCAGAAGAGCGCGAATTCGCGCAGCAGATGCGTCAGTTCTACCGCACGGAGATCCCCGAAGAGCTGCGCTTCAAGGTCGCCACCGGGCAGGAGCTGACCAAGGACGACATGGTCACCTCGCAGCGCATCCTCAATGCGAACGGCTATGCGGTGCCCCACTGGCCCGTCGAGTGGGGCGGCCAGGACTGGACCCCCGTCCAGCGCCACATCTGGCTCGAGGAGATGCAGCTGGCGAGCGTGCCCGCGCCCCTGCCGTTCAACGTCTCGATGGTCGGTCCGGTCATCGCGACCTTCGGGTCGCAGGAGCTCAAGGAGCGGTTCCTCCCCGCCACGGCGAACCTCGACATCTGGTGGTCGCAGGGCTTCTCCGAGCCCAACGCCGGGTCCGACCTCGCCTCCCTGACCACCTCGGCGGTGAAGTCGGGTGACAAGTACATCGTCAACGGTCAGAAGACATGGACGACCCTGGGCCAGTACGGTGACTGGATCTTCATGCTCGTGCGCACCGACCCCGACGTCAAGAAGCAGGCGGGCATCTCGTTCCTCCTCATCGATATGAAGTCCCCCGGCGTGACCGTGCGCCCGATCCAGCTCATCGACGGCGGCCACGAGGTCAACGAGGTCTTCTTCGACAACGTCGAGGTGCCCGTGGAGAACCTCGTCGGCGAGGAGAACAAGGGCTGGACGTACGCGAAGTTCCTCCTCGGCAACGAGCGCACCGGCATCGCGCGCATCGGCGCCTCGAAGGTCAACCTCGCCCGTGCGAAGGCCTACGCCGCGGTGACGAAGACGGCGACCGGCACGCTGCTCGACGATCCCCTGTTCTCGGCGCGCCTGACGAGGCTGGAGGCCGAGCTCACGGCCCTCGAGATGACGCAGCTGCGCATCCTGTCGACGCAGGCCGCCGGATCCGAGAAGCCGGACCCGCGCTCCTCGGTCCTCAAGCTCAAGGGCTCGCAGCTCCAGGAGGACATCAGTGAGATCCTCGTCGACGTGCTCGGTCCGCAGGGACTCGACTTCGTCACCGACCGCGTCCAGGGCGAGGGTCTGACCGACCTGCCGCTCGGCGCCGTCGACGCGCTGCCCGCCTACTTCAACACCCGCAAGGTCACCATCTACGGCGGTTCGTCCGAGGTGCAGCGGGGAATCATCTCGAAGGCCCTGCTCGGTCTCTGACTCGGTCACTGAAAGGTACGAACACAGATGGATCTTGAACTCAACGACATTCAGCAGGAACTCGCCAGCACGCTGGGGAAGTATCTGCGCACCGAGTACGACACGGCAACCCGCGAAGCCATTCTTGCCAGCGACGAGGGCATCTCGCGTGAGAAGTGGCAGCAGTTCGCGGAGATGGGCCTGACCGGTCTGACGATCCCCGAATCCTACGGCGGAGCGGAGATGACCTTCGCCGAGGTGGCTGTCGTCCTCGAGGCGTTCGGCCGGGCGCTCGTGCTCGAGCCCTTCGTCGCCACTGCCGTCCTCGGCGCGAACGCCGTGCTGCTCGCCGGCAGCGAGGAGCAGAAGCAGGCGATCCTGCCCGGCGTCGCCGAAGGGGAGACCTTCCTCGCCGTCGCCGCCCTCGAACCGGGTCAGCGCTACGCCCTGGCGCAGCCGACGACGACGGCGACAGCGGCCGGAGATGGCGTCACCCTCTCGGGTGAGAAGAACGGTGTGCTCGGCGGCGACGTCGCCGACCACTTCATCGTCACCGCCGTCGAGAACGGGGAGCTCGGGCTCTTCCTCGTCGCCGCCGACGCCGCGGGGCTCACCCGCGTCGCCCACCGCCAGGCCGATGGCCTCGGCAGTGCGAGCGTGCGCTTCGCCGACACTCCGGCGCAGCGCCTCAACGCGGCCGATGCCCGTGCCGTGCTCGACGAGGTCTTCGACCTCGGCAATGCCGCGATCATGGCTGAGGCCGTCGGCGCGATGGAGGCCTCGCTGACGATGACGGCCGAGTACCTCAAGACGCGCGAGCAGTTCGGGGCGCCGATCGGCGCGAACCAGGCCCTCCAGCACCGGGCCGCCGACCTCTACGCGGATCTCGAGTACGCCCGCAGCATGGCGCTCTTCGCCCGCCTCGCGGTCACCGCCGAGAGCGAGGGCGCGGAGAAGGATCGGCACCGCGACGTCATCGCGGCGAAGATCGTCATCGATTCGACCTCGCGGCACGTCGCGCAGGAGTCGATCCAGATGCACGGCGGCATCGGCATGACGATGGAGTACCCGATCGGGCACTACGCGAAGCGCCTCACGGTGATCTCGCGGACGTTCGACGACGCGGATTCGCTCACGGCGGAGCTCGCGCAGATCGGCGGGCTCATCGAGCCTCACGCCGCAGACCTGTCCTGACCGGGCGGGCCGGGCCGCAGATCTGTCCTGACCGGGCGGGGCGGGGCTGGGCGGGCGGTCCGGCCCGGCTCGCAGAGGTTCGACAGCACAACGGCGCCGGGAGACCGACTGAGTCTCCCGGCGCCGTTGTGTGTTCGCGCGCGGTCAATTGTCCCAGCTCCGTCTGGGACTGAGCGACGGGGCCGCCGGCCTTGTCTGGGCCTGATCGACGAGTCAGATTCCGGACCGGGCCGGGCCTGAGCGACGGGGTTGTCGGCCTGACGTTCGAGCGGGAGCCTCGCCGTGTTCGCGCGAGGGTCACGACGGGCCTGCTGAGGCATGTCCGCGACGCGCGCTCCAGCCGTGACGATTCTGCGCCGCTTCCGAGGTGAGTGTGCGCCGCACCTATGGCGAATTCGACGCTGATTCCGCCCTCAACCTTCCGCGCAATCCGGGCGGCCACCCTCAGTCTTCCGCACTTCGGCGAGGAGGGCAGGCTGCCCGGCGCTCGGCGTGCCCGCAACCCCCTACCCGACGGGCTGGTCGAAGACGTGGCGGCGCACCCACGCGTGCATCGTGATCGCTGCCGCTGCGGCGGCATTCATCGACCGGGTCGAGCCGTACTGCGCGATCGAGAGCACCGCCGAGCTCGCCCGGTGCGCCTCCTCGCTCAGCCCCGGCCCTTCCTGACCGAAGAGGAGGAGGCAGCGCTCCGGGAGGTCGTAGGTCTCCAGCGGCACCGAGTCGGGGAAATTGTCGACCCCGATGAGCGGCACCTCGTTGTCGCTGCACCACTGGAGCAGGTCGTCGACGCTCGGATGGTGGATGACGTGCTGGTATTTGTCGGTGACCATCGCTCCGCGCCGATTCCAGCGCCGTCGCCCGACGATGTGGACGGCGGCGGCGTTGAAGGCGTTCGCCGTGCGCACGACCGACCCGATGTTGAGGTCGTGCTGCCAGTTCTCGACGCCGACGTGGAATCCGTGCCGCACCGTGTCGAGGTCGGCGACGATCGCGTCGTGCCGCCAGTAGCGGTACTTGTCGACGACGTTGCGCCGGTCACCCTCGGCGAGCAGCTCCGGATCGTAGTGCTCGCCGACAGGCCAGGGGCCGGTCCACGGACCGACCCCCACCTGCTGTGATTCGTGACCGTCGGTCACTTCGCGTCGTCGCTGTCGGCATCCTTCGCGGGGTTCCCTGCGCCGGTTGCCTTGGTCCCCTTCGCCGAGGTGGTCCCCTTCGATGCGGTGGCGGACTTCGCAGACGCGGTCCCCTTCGCCGAGGTTATGACAGTCTCGGACTCTTCGACCGTCACCTCGTCGGACGCGTCCGCGTCGCTGTCGTCGGCGTCCTTCGCATCGGAGCCCTCGGCACCCGACGTCTTCGAGTTGGAGTCCT
The DNA here is from genome assembly GCF_042790515.1 of Brevibacterium sp. NPDC056726. Classification (NCBI taxonomy): domain Bacteria; kingdom Bacillati; phylum Actinomycetota; class Actinomycetes; order Micrococcales; family Brevibacteriaceae; genus Brevibacterium; species Brevibacterium sp. NPDC056726. The sequence continues at coordinate 725,873 of NZ_JBHTYZ010000001.1, forward strand.
TCGCGTCCGCATCCTTCGAGTCCGTGCCCTTCGCATCGGCGTCCTTGGCCGCAGCGACCTTCTTGGCCCGCTTGCTCATCTTCACGGTCTTGCCGCCGCGCCCGCCGCCGGCGAGCACCGACCGGACGTAGGCGCCACCGGCGAGCGCGTGGATGATGAAGGCGAGCACCGCGGCGATGGCGGCGGCCACGAGACCTTCCCACCATTCCGGCTGGGCGGCGAAGTAGCGGTCGGCGATGCCGATCGGCGAGGTGAACGGAGCCCAGCCGAGCACCCGGCCAACCGTTCCCGAGGCGCCGACGATGACCGGGGCCATCGCACCTCCGACGGTGAGCACGCCGATGATCGCGACCATCGTCTTGCGCGCCTTGTCACCGGTGATCGTCGAGGCCCACACGAGGAGGGCGAAGATCGTCCAGGCGGTGAAGAACAGGGTGAGCGCGAACCAGCCGAGCCCCGGCAGCATCGCGAACGCGAGCGAAGTCTGACCTGAGATCGAGAGACCGAGCTCGAGGACGACGGCGGCCACGAGAAGGTGGATGACGACGAGCGTGAGCATGCCCGTCACCCGCCCCGAGGCGGCGGCGCGCGGCGGAATCGTCGCGGCGATGATCTCCGTGATCCGGTTGCGCTTCTCGAGCCGGAGGTTCTGGTAGAGCGCAGTGCCGAGCGTGGCGATGACGAGGAGTGAGAACACGACCATGCCCCACAGCAGCGGGACCGCCACGTCCTCGGGCACGGCCGGGGTCTGCAGCAGCGTCGCCTCGGTCTGCGGGGCGAGGCGCTCGAGGAGCGCCGTGGGCTGCTTGTCGAGGGCGATGATCGTCGGCTGCGACTGGCCCGAGGGGTCCTGGATGAACGCGGCGTCCACCGTGCCGTCGCGGACGAGCTGCTCGGCCGCCTGCGCATCGGGAGCATCGGTGATCGAGACGCCGAGCTGCTGCTCGTACATCGCGGCCTGCTCGCCGACGCCGACCATCGCCATGCTCGGGGTGCCCGAGTTCGCCTGTGCGTCGCGGACGATCCCGCTGACGATCACCGCGACGATGCCGAGGACGACGACGGCGACGGTGACGAGGAAGAACGGACTGCGCATCGTCGTCGAACTCTCCCGGTTCGACACGAGCCATGAAGCCTGGCGCTTGCCGACGTCGACGAACTCCGAGACGAGTCCCGTCTCAGGCAGATCCTCGGGGTCCGGGGTGTCCTCGGCGAGTTCGTAGGGAACCTCGTCGAGACCGAGCGTCGAATCCGCGGAATCCTCGCCGAGGCGGTCGTCCGCGTCCGCCGAAGCGGCCTTCCCGGCACCGGCTTTCCCGGCGGCAGTCTTCCCGCCGGCAGCCTTTCCGGCGCCGGCCTTCGCGGCGCTGGCCTTCCCCGCACCCGACTTCCCAGCCGCTGAGACGTCGCCGGTCACTCCGCCGAGGTCGTCGAGGCTCGTCGGGGCAGTGCCCTTCGACGTCGTCGTCTTCGTCGCGTCGTCGTCGGGCGTCTGCTCGTCCCGCGCATCGTCCTTGCGTGCCATCACAAAGTCTCCTTGAACTGCTCGGCCAACGTCGGGCGCACCCGCTCGAAGCGCTCCACCTTGCGCAGCGTCGCCACCGACGCGGCAGCGGAGCCGGGATCGTCGCTGCGGAAGCGGATGACGGTGTCGATGACCTCGATCTCCGTGATCCCCGCGCGTCCCCGCAGGGACGTCGCGGCTGCCTCGGCGTCGGCGAGGGCGACCTCGTAGCGGTGCTCGCCGAGGAGGTCGTCGACGCTGCCGGCAGCGGTGACCTTGCCCTGGCTGAGCACGACGATGTCGTCGGCGAACTTCTCCGCGGCCTCCCAGTCGTCGGTGGCGAGGATGACGGGCACGCCTGAGGCCGCATGGGCCCGCAGCAGGGACATGACGAGTTCGGTCGACTTCGTGTCGAGGCCGTTGAACGCGTCGTCGATGACGACGACGTCGGGGTCGGCGGCCAGGGTCGCTGCGATGTCGACGCGGGCGATCTCGGCGCCGCTGAGGTTCTTCAGCGGGGCGTAGCCGCGGTCGGCGAGTTCGAGCCGGCCGAGCAGGGTCAGGGCATTGCGCTCGGCAGCGCCGAGGGTGATGCCGTGGAGGCGCGCGAGGTAGACGATCTGATCGATGACGCGCATGTTCGGGTAGCCGCCGCGCTCACCGGGCAGGTAGCCGAAGTTCTGCCGGTCGCCGAAGTCGAGTTCGTAGCCCTCGAGTTCGACAGTGCCCTCATCAGCGGTGATGAGGCCCATGATGACGCGCACGAGTTCGGTGCGGCCTGCCGATCGGGTTCCGACGATGGCGGTGATCCGACCCGGCTCGGCGGTGAAGCTCACCTCATCCAGATATGTCCGCTTCCCCTTGCGCAGGGAAATCCCTTTCAGTGTGAGCACACGCGATCCTTACGTTGTCCAACGGGCGCCGTTTGCAGCCACGGCCCTTGAGAGTTTCTCATCTATCGTGGTGAATCGCGCAGGGCGATTCAAACCAGGTCCGGGATTTCAACGGAATTGACAGTCGAGTCCCAGCTGGTGGTCGCGAGCTCAGTCGAGCCCGAGGTCCTTCGTCGTCAGCGCCGTGAGATAGGGGATCCCGGTGGCTTCGACCTTCTCCTTCGCCCCCGTGTCACGGTCCATGACGACGGCCACGGCGACCACCTCGGCGCCGGCCTCCTTGAGAGCGTCGACCGCGGTGAGCACGGAACCGCCCGTCGTCGAGGTGTCCTCGACGGCGATGACGCGCTTGCCGGCGACATCGGGACCCTCGACGCGACGGGACATCCCGTGCTTCTTCGCCTCCTTGCGGACGACGAACGAGTCGACGGGGGTGCCGCGGACGACCGAGCGGTGCATGACGGCGGTGCCGACGGGATCGGCGCCCATCGTCAGTCCGCCGACGGCGTCGATGGAGTCGAGCAGGCCCTCGGCCTCGAGGAGGTCGAGGACGACGTCGCCGATGAGCGGGGCCGAGCGGTGGTCGAGGGTGACCCGGCGCAGATCGAGGTAGTAGTCGGCCTCGCGGCCCGAGGAGAGGGTGACCCGACCGCGAACGACGGCGAGTTCGTCGATGAGGTCGAGGAGTTGGCGGCGGGAGTCAGCGCTGTCGGTCATGCCCTCAGTCTAGGCGGTGTGCGCACGCCGAGGCGGCGGCAGGGTGGCACCCTCCGCGGCGGTCAGGCTTCACCGAGGTGGCTCAGCCCGCCGCGGTCGACGTTCGCCGGGGTGGCTCGGTTCCCCGCGGCCGCTCAGCTCGCCGCTCAGCTCGCAGCGCCCCGGCTGATGACGCGGAGGTCGATCTCGACCGGTTCGCCGACCTCACGGTCGACGGCGGCGAAGATGTCGTCGACGACGGCGGCCACGGACCGCGAGTCGTCGAAGTGGGCGTCGATGCGCACCCGGTACCCGTCGTCGGACTGCGTGAGGTCGATGCCGGTCGGCTCACCGCCGGCACGCCGCAGCACCTTCGCCGTCGCGCTGACGACGAGGTCCTTCATGCCCGGAGCGAGCGAGGCGACGCCGGGAATGTGGGAGACCGAGCGTGACAGCTCCTGCGCGGTGTGAGTGAGCGGGCTGACCACCTCAACCGATTCGTCGGCCGCGGCACTGTCGACAGCCGTGTCCCCGGTCAGAGCAGTTGCCCCGTCGGCGTCAGTGGTCCCGTGGCTGCCGGCCGCGCGGCCCGTGCCGGTCGGCGCGGTTGTCGCGTCCTTCTTCACACGCCCCGAGTCGGCTGCGGCACCTGACTTCGCCGCGGCATCAGTCGACTTCGCCGCGGCGCCTGACTTCGCCGCGGCACCGGTCGACCATGCCGTGGCACCGGTCGACGTTGTCGCGGCAGACGAATGTGCGGCCGGCAGCGGGGCAGAGGGCTGATCCTCGTGGACGAGTTCGGGTTCGAGGACCGACTCGTGGCTGACCTCGAGCGGCGTGGGGGCCTCGGCTTCGGTCTCGCGCTTGTTCTCGGGCGACATGGGCTCATTCGACATAGGCATCCTCGACTTCGATATCGATCCGGGAAGCGGGCACCCCGAGCTCGCGCACGAGCGCCTCGGAGACCGCGGTCCTGATCTCGTCTGCTGACGTGACGAAATGGATGTCCGCGCGCATCGTCACGGTCAGCGCCACCTCGGCGGCACTGCCGTAGGGCTCCCCGGCGGACACGATCCTCACACTGCGGGAGCGGATGCCGTCGACCGTGTCGACGGCATCGCGGACGATCGCGCGCACAGCCGTCGACGCGATCGAGTACTCGTGCCCCTCATCGGTGCGCAGCTTCGTCGACGGCCCCCGGTAGAGGTCGTTGCGGACGAGGTGGAGGATGCGCTCGCGGATGCCCGCGGTCTGTTCGGGGTCGGGAACGAAATGACCCATGTAATCGTCGATGACGTCGCGCAGCTGCGCGTCGAGGTCAGGTGCGGCGCGCTCACCATCGGCGCGCCGGCGATCATCACTCATGTCCATCCCTTCATCCCTTCGACGATGGCGGCCCGGGCGCGGTGGATGCGACCGCGCACGCTGCCTTCCGTGATGCCCAAGGTGTCAGCGACCTCAGCGTAGCTCAGGCCCTCCATCTGGCAGAGCACCCACGTCACCCGTTGCTCCGACGACAGCGTCGAGAACACCTGGGCGAACCGCTCGAGCGCACTGCGGGCCTCGACGCGCTTCTCGACCGAGGCGCGATCGTCGGCGTGCGCGCCGAAGTCCTCGGGGTCGAACGGGTCGGACGGGCGGCTGACGCGCTTGCGGAGGACATCGGTGCACCGATTCGAGGCCATGCGGTAGAGCCAGGTCCCGAAGGCTTCGGGCGAGGCGAGTGCGTTGAGCGACTTCCAGGCCTGGACGAACGTGTCCTGCACGACGTCCTCGGCGTCCTGCCGGTCACCGAGGGTGCGCACGCAGAACCGCAGCAGCTTCGTCTCATACCGATCGACGAGGGAGGCGAAGGCATCGACATCGCCTTCACGCGCCCGCACGACGAGTGTCACGATGTCCAATCGATCATCTCCTCTTGCCATGCTCCTGATGATAGGCGAGAGGAGCCGATGGGAACACTCCTTGTCGGATAGTTGCCGCGAAGTTCATCAGATCGAGACTTTCGGGCCGCGTCGGGCGCGCCCGCAGGTCCAGTCTCCGGCCCGGTCATCGGCCCTCCCAACCGGGCCGTCCGGCGGTAGCTGACCCCGCCTCCGACCCACCCCGCACCGGGCGGCCGAGAAATCCGGCGAAAGAAATTTCACCAAGCTGCGTGAGGATCTCCGAACAGCCCCGTCTGTACCTATGTCAGCACATCCGACACGAAAGGGAATGAACGATCATGCCTGCCAACACCGATTCCTCCACTTCCTCCACCACCTCGGCGTCGACTGCGAACGCTGGCCAGGACATCAACAGCCCCCTCGTCACCGACAAGGGCAACACGACGATCGCTGAGAACGTCGTCGCCAAGCTTGCCGGCATCGCGGCTCGCGAGGTCCCCGGCGTCTTCGGCATGGGCAATGCCGCACGCCGCGCCTTCGACACCCTCACCGATCGGATCCCCGGCTCGCAGACGAACGTCTCCGGCGGAGTCTCCGTCGAGAAGGGCGAGAAGCAGACCGCAATCGACCTGACGATCGTCGTCGAGTACGGCACCTCGATCGTCGATGTCGCCGAGGCGATCCGTCGCAACGTCATCCGCGCCGTCGAGCAGGGCACCGGACTCCAGGTCGTCGAGGTCAACATCGACGTCACCGACGTCCACCTCCCCGACGACGACAACGATGACGATCAGAAGAAGAGCGACAGCACCAACGAACTCTCCTGACACATCCATTCGTCGCTGATGCCCCGGGGCGCGGCCCCACCCGGCACTCGCCCCGGGGACATCACGACCGCAGCGGAAGGACTGCCATGTCGAAAACACTCATCGGACTGCTTGTCGGACTCACCCTCGGCATCGTCGCGTACTTCGGAGGATTCGTCGCATTCCTCGTCGTCGCGATCTGCGGCGGGCTCGGTCTCACGATCGGCTTGGTCCTCGACGGCCGACTCGACCTCGGAGCCCTGAGCTCACGTTCGACGACGCGGAGGTGATCGCTGTGGCTGCATCACGCGGTAGCCTCACGATCGCCGACCGAGTCATCGAGAAGACCGCCTCGGAGATCCTCAAGGGCCTCCCCGGGGTCGGCGGGTCGACGTCGGGCTTCCTCGGCATCGGCGGGAACTCGAGTCTCGACACCCGACCGAGCGTCGACGTCACGCTCTCAGGCCGCAGCTGCACCCTCGATGTGAAGCTCGGACTGGCCTACCCGCTGCCGATCTCGGCGACCACCGAAACCGTTCGGCAGCAGCTGAGCACCGAGGTGGAATCGCTCACGGGCGTGACCGTCCGGCAGGTCGACATCGACGTGACCTGGCTCAAGCCCGAATCGGCGAGCCATCCCAGCGAAGTGAGGAGTCTGGCATGAGCGCTCATCTCCTGCGCGCCCGTCCCGCACGGGTCGTGCCATCAGTCATCGTCGCCGTCGTCTTCCTCCTCGTCGCCGTCGGGCTCGGGTGGGCGGGCATCGCCGCCATCGCCCAGTCCGGCGCCGAGGCAGCGCTGACGACGACGCTGCCGGGTGTCTCCGGCGCCGAGTCCCTCCAGTGGGGGATGCCGATCGTCATCGGCGCAGGCATCGTCCTCGGTGTCATCGGACTCATCCTCATCATCCTCGCGATCTCCCCGGGACCCCGACGCATCGTCGGCTTCCGGGCACCGACGAGCGAATACATCGAACAGTTCGAAGTCGCCCTGCCGACCTCGGCGGTCTCGGACCTCGCGGCAGCCGCCGCGGACTCCGTCGACGGGGTCTCCCGCGTCCGCGCGGCCTCGAACGCGCGGTCGACGATCGTCACCGTCGCGACCCCGGTGCGCGACACCGCCGCGATCCGCAGCGATGTCGGCCAGGCCGTGACGGACCGTCTCTCGGCGATCGGCTTCGACAGGCAACCGAGCGTGCGCGTGCACGCCCAGAGGAGGCAGTGATGAGAAGAATGGCCGCAGGTGCCAATCGCACCCTGCTCTTCATCGTCGGACTCGTGTGCCTCATCGTCGGCGCCGGTGCCGCGGCCGCAGGCTTCGGCTTCCTGTCGGCGATCGTCGCCGGACTCGAACCGTCGAGCTCCCTCGGCGTCCTCGCGGTGCCGTTCACGTGGTCGTTCTCGGCCCTCGTCGCGGTGCTCATCGCGGTCGTGCTCGCGATCATCGGGATCTGGTGGCTGTCGCTGCAGATCCCGCGCAAGGACGCGGCGAAGCCGCTGCGTCTGCAGCAGGATGCGCGCACCGGCCTGACCACGGTGACGGCCAATGTCATCGCCGAGGCGGTCTCCGACGACCTCGAGACCATCGAGGGCGTCGACTCCGCTCAGGTCATCGTCCGCGGCACCGCGCGTCGCCCCGAGCTCGTCATCCACATCGACGTCGACGATCGCGCCGACATCGATGCGATCGTCGCCGAGGTGGCCGACAGGGTCGCCCGCAACGCGAGCAGTGCGCTCGGGGAGCCGCTGGCGGCGGTCGGACTCGAGATCGGCATCGCCCGCACACCCAACCGCAAGCAGCGCAGCGTCACCCTCGCCTAGCGCAGTCAGCGGGTCTCACCGCCGGATCCCCGGCGGTGAGACGGCGCTCAGTCGCCGGTCTGATTCCCGGGAGCAGTCCCGGACCCCCAGCCGGTCGTCGATTCGGCCGGCACTTCCACCGCCGCCGGCCGGATCGGCGGCCTCCGCCGTCCAGCCGACGGCACCATCACCCCGACCCGGGTCCCTGCACAGGACCTGGTGTCGGGGTGATGTCGTCTCAGCTGCCGAGTTCGGTGCTGCCAGAGTCAGTGCTGCCGGGGTCGACCTCGAGGACGACCTTGCCGACGGTGTGTCCGCTCTCGATGTCGGTCAGCGCCGCGGCGGCCTGCTCCAGCGGGTGCGTCGCTGAGATGTGCGGGGTGACCGTCCCGGCGGCGACGAGCCTGGCGATCTCGGCGAGCTCTGCGCCGTCGGCTTCGACGGTGAAGCGCAGCGCCCGCACCCCGTGCGCCCGAGCCTCCTCCTGTGAGGGCGCGTCGCGCGTGGTCACGAGCACACCGCCGGGGACGAGCACGGCCCACGATGCCGCCCTCGCAGCACCCCCGACGAGATCGAGGACGACGTCGACGCCGGTCACGCCGGAGAGGTCCTGCGTCTCGTAGTCGATGACGACGTCGGCGCCGAGCTCCCGGGCGAAGGCGACGTGCGGCGTCGACGTCGTCGTGATGACACGGGCGCCGGCCGCCTTCGCGAACTGGATCGCGAAGTGCCCGACCCCGCCGGTGCCGCCCTGGATGAGCACGGTCGAGCCCGCGGTGACTCGCCCGTAGCGGAAGAGCCCCTGCCACGCGGTGAGGCCCGCGGTCGGAATCGACCCGGCCCGGACGGCATCGACGCCGGCGGGTGTCGTCGTCAGCGCATGCTGGTCGACGACGACCCGTTCGGCGTATCCGCCGCCGTGCATGTCGACCATCCCGAAGACCGCGTCGCCGACGGAGAACTTCTCCGCCTGCGCCCCGCACTCGACGACGACGCCGGCGACGTCGCGCCCGAGCGTGTACGGCAGCCGGTCCTCGCCGACACCGGGATACCGGCCGGACCGGATCCGGACGTCGACCGGATTCACCCCGGCCGCCGCGACGGCGACGCTGACCTGCAGAGCGTCCGGGGCCGAGACTCCGAGCCGGCTGACGTGGAGGACGTCGTCGCCGCCGAAACGGTCGAAGCGGACCATCCGCGCCGTCACCGGTGGGTCCGCGCTCACAGCTCCCACGCCTCGGCGAGCAGTTCGAACGACCGCGCGCGCATCGCCGGGTCGAACGTGTACGTCGTGATGATGAGTTCGTCGACGCCGAGGTCGGCGATGATCTCCTGCAAGGCGGTGACCACGGTCTGCGGGGATCCGACGGCCCGCACCTGCTGGAAGTCCTCGATGAAGGCGAGCACGCCGGCATCGACGACCTCCCGGATGTCGCCGACCGGCGGGGCGAGCGGGGTGCGCCGGCCGGTGCCGATGCCGGCGGCGAGCTGCTGCGCGGTCGTGAAGAGGTGCTCGGCCTCCTCGTCGGTGGGGGCGACGAGGACGTTGACCCCGGCCATGACGTAGGGCGCGGAGAGCTCCGCGGTGACGTAGTCGGTGGAGAAGTTCTCCCGGTACCGCCGGATCGCTTCGTGGCGGGCGGCCGGCGCGAAGTGCGAGGCGAAGACGTAGGGCAGGCCCATGGCCGCGGCGACCGTCGCCCCGTCGAGGCTCGACCCGAGGATCCACAGCGGCACCCGGGTGCCCTGCCCGGGATGCGCTGTCGTCTCCCCCGTCCCGTCGCCGAGGTGGCGCTGGAGTTCGACGACGTCCTCGACGAAGGTGTCCGCCGAGGCCTGCCCTCGGCGCAGCGCCGCCGCCGTGCGCGGGTCCGTGCCCGGGGCGCGGCCGAGTCCGAGGTCGAAGCGGTCGCCGTACATCGCGGCGAGCGTGCCGTAGTACTCGGCGACCATGAGCGGGGAGTGGTTGGGCAGCATCACTCCCCCGGAGCCGAGCCGGATCCGACTCGTGTTCTCCGCGGCCCGCCCGATGAGCAGGGACGTCGCCGAGGAGGCGAACGTCGGCACGTTGTGGTGTTCGGCGTACCAGTACCGCCGGTAGCCGAGACGGTCGGCGAGCTTCGCCAGGGCCAGCGACTCGTCGAGTGCGGTGCGGGTCTCCATTCCCTGGGAGACGGGGACGAGGTCGAGGATGGACAGCGGGGTCATGATGGTGCTCCTCTCTTCGGGGACGTCGCGGCGAGTGCGGCGGCGATGATGACGACTCCGACCTCGCAGAGGCCGTAGACGATGAAGGTCGGGACGAGGCCAAAGTGCTGGGCGGCGAGGCCGGCGAGCACGGCGGGGACGCTGAACGCGGTGTAGGCGACGATGAATGTCGTCGCGAAGGTGCGGGAACGGTCCGCGGCGGGAGCGGCCTGGCCGATCGTTCCCATGACCCGGGAGAAGCCCGCGCCGAAGCCGGCCCCGGCCAGCGCCGAGGCGACGATGTAGAGGGCGAGCGAGTCGACGAGGACGGCGACGACCGTGCAGAGAACCCCGAGCCCGAGCAGCCCGAAGCTGAGCAGTCCGTGCCGCCGCGGGGTCATCCCCCGCATCCGCCACGTGGCCGCCGGCGCGGGGAGGAAGAAGACGGCCAGGGTGAGCCCGACGACGAAGGTGTTGTCGACTCCGAAGGTGGTGTGGACGAGCGAGGCCCCGAGGGACAGGTAGAGTCCGGCCGGTGCCCAGATCGCGAGCAGCGCGGGGATCCGGCGGATGAAGAGCGGGCGCACCGCCGCGGGAAGCCCGACCCGCGGGACGAGGGCCCGCAGGCGCACCGGCTGCCGCGGCACGGGATCGCGGGGCAACAGGATGAGGGCGATCAGCAGAGCGGCATAGGTGCCGAGCAGCACCGAGTAGACGAGCTGGCGCGGCCACGGAGCGTACTCGACGAGGAGACCGGCGAGCGCGGCGCCGAGCGCGAGCCCGATCGGCGAGGAACCGCCGGAGACGAGGGCGCCCGCCGGCTGACTGGGCTGGTGGGCGACGATCATCGCCGACGCCGCCCCCGTGCACAGTCCCGTCGCCGCTCCCTGGACGAGGCGGGCGACGATGAGGGGACCGACGCCGTCGGCGAGGATGAAGAGGACCATCGCCGCGATCTGGACGAGGAGTCCGGCGACGAGGACGGAGCGGGTGCCGACGACGTCGGCGAGCGAGCCCAGCGCGATCATCGTCGCGAGCAGGGCGAGGACGTAGATCGCGAAGATCACCGTGAGGGTGAAGTCGGAGAACCCCCACAGCTGCTGGTAGACGGGATAGAGGGGGGAGGGGGCGGCCGCGGCGGCGAGCAGCGCGACCATGATGAGACCGGCCACGGCGAACCTCGCCGTCTGCGCCTCCTTGACCATGCTCACCCCCTCACCCTCCGCCGTCCGGTCAGAATATACCCAGGCCGGGGACTTAGACTCAGGGTTCCCTGACAATGCACCTTCACGCGATGGGCTGATCTCGATGGCGAGAATCCTCTGTGTGCTCTACCCCGACCCGCAGTCGGGCTACCCTCCGCCCTATGCCCGCGATGAGATCCCGGCGGTGACATGGGACGTCGACGGCGCACCGGCGCCGATGCCCAAGCCGCCGCTCGGCTTCGTCCCCGGCCAGCTCGTCGGCTGCGTCTCCGGAGAGCTCGGGCTGCGCGAGTACCTCGAGTCCCACGGCCACGAGTTCGTCGTCACGAGCGACAAGGAGGGCCCGGACTCCGAGTTCGCCCGCCTCCTGCCGAGCGCCGACATCGTCATCTCGCAGCCGTTCTGGCCCGCCTACCTCACCCGGGAGCGGATCGCCTCCGCCCCGCACCTGAGGCTCGCGCTCACCGCGGGCATCGGGTCCGATCACGTCGACCTCGAGGCCGCGGCGGAGGCGGGCATCACGGTCGCCGAGGTGACCGGGTCGAACTCCGACTCCGTGGCCGAGCACATCGTCATGATGATCCTCGCCCTCGTGCGCAACTATCTGCCCTCGCACTTAACGGCGGCCAGCGGCGGCTGGAACATCGCCGAATGCGTCTCCCGCGGCTACGACGTCCAGGGGATGGCCTTCGGCGCCGTCGGCGCCGGACGGATCGGCCGTGGGGTGCTCAGGCGGCTCGCGCCCTTCGGACTTCAGCTCCACTACACGCAGCGGCACCGGCTCGACCCCGCACTCGAGGAGGAGCTCGGCCTCACCTTCCATCCCGACATCGGTCAGATGGCTCAGCATATGGACATCATCAGCCTGCAGGTTCCGCTCTATCCGGCGACTCGGCATCTCTTCGACGCGGAGCTGCTCGGCTCCCTCAGGCGTGGAACGTACCTTGTCAACTGCGGGCGGGCCGAGCTCGTCGACCCCGCCGCCGTCGATGCCGCCGTGCGCTCGGGGCATCTGGCCGCGTACGCCGGCGATGTGTGGAATCCGGAGCCGGCCGGCGCCGACGACCCGTGGCGGTCGATGCCGTGGAACGGGATGACCCCGCACATCTCGGGAACGACGCTGTCGGCCCAGGCGAGGTATGCCGCCGGCACCCTCGACATCCTCCAGCGCTTCCTCGAGGGGCGCCCCATCGAAGAGGACTACCTCATCGTCGAGGGCGGCGGGCTCGCCGGAACGGGTGCCCAGTCCTACGGACTTCGCTGACCTCGTTGCGATCTCAGCTGATCGCCCGTTCGAACCGGTCGGTCATGTCCCGTTCGTGACCTGTCAGCGACTTGTTCATGACGTGCGTTTGTCGTGAATGACAAAGACCCCGGGGCGCGTAATCGCGTCAACCCGGGGTCCTCGCAGCACTCCCCTCGAGTACCCGGACGCATCCCCATACGTCCGTTATGTCCACCCGATCCCCACCGGGCGGACATCACAATTCCACCACACTTCACGGCCTGTTGTAAAGAATGATTTGAGACATATTTGGTCTCATTGAACAAGAATGCTGAACGCGAACTTCCGCGAATTTCCAGTTCAGAGCGGTGGGTCAGATGGTTCAACCCTCAACTTCTCTTACCGCGTGCGGCCGAAAAAACTTTGCGAAAAAGTTTCCCTCAGGCCCCTCGCGCACCGCCCTCGCCGCGCTGCCGATCGAAGGCGAATCCCGCCGACCCCCAGCGGATGAGACGGCGCGGGACCAATCTCGCCGCATTTGCCGCAAGACGGTAGTGGATTCCGGGGATTGAGACGACCTTCCCGGCCCGCGCGTCACGCAGGGACACGTCGACGACCTCGTCGATGTCGAGCCACATCCAGCCCGGTCCCGGACGCCTCGCGCCGAGGCGGTCGTGGAACTCCGTGCGGACGAAACCGGGGAGCACGGCGGTGACCGTGACCGGCTCGTCGCGCAGCTCCCCGGCGAGCGCCTCGGTGAAGACGAGGGCGGCAGCCTTCGAGGCCGCGTACTGGCCCATCGTCGTCACGGCCGCGAGCGAGGAGACCGTGATGATCCCGCCGCGACCGCGGGCCCGCATCCCCGGCACGGCGGCCAGGGCGAGCTCGCGCACGGCGGTGCTGAGCACCCGGTCCTGAGCGGCGAGCGCCTCGGGGTCGGAGTCGAGGAGGCCCTCCTTCAGTCCGTAACCGGCGTTGCCGATGAGGACATCGATGCGCGTGGACCTGATGACCTCCGCGACCGCGGCGATGCCCGCCTCCGTCGCGAGGTCGGCGACGACCACATCGGCGCTGATCCCGTGGGCGGTCGACAGCTGCGCCGCCAGCTCCCGCAGCCGGTCCTCAGCCCGGGCGACGAGCACGAGGTCATAGTGCTCCGCCGCGAGCGCCCGCGCGTACCCGCGCCCCAGCCCGGCACTCGCGCCGGTGACGAGGGCTCTCGGACGGGGGCTCTTGCTCACTTCGCGCCCTGCCCCACTCGCACGGTCAGAGACTGGGCCGCGGTGCCGAGCGGGCCGGTGGCGTCGCTGAGGACGCTCGCGGTCTCCCCGATCCCGGTCGGACCGAAGGCCACGCGGGTCTCGAAGCCGACCCAGCCGGGCTCCGGGGTGCGCGTGAGGTGGATGGTGAGGTCGACGTTGGGGAAGAACGTCGTCGCCGGATCGACCCGGACGGCGAGGCCGTTCGCGGTGTCGACGAGTTTGACCAGCGCCGCGGTCGGCGGGTCGACCTCGCCGTCGACGAGCGGGAAGGGCGAGCGGATCCAGCTGCGCGCATGGCCGGGCCGGGCGTCGTCGGCCTGTCGCCCCTCGAGGGAGGCGATGAAGCCGCCGGACCACCGCTGGGCGAACGGGACGGCGGGAACGAACTCCGGGTCGGGCAGGTGCGTCCACTCGTGGTCGGCCACGTCCGCGGTGTCGCTGCCGAGCAGCCGCCACACCCGGGCGGCGATGCTCACGCGGTCGCCGTGGCGCATCCGCGCCTCGACGAGTTCGATCGTCCGACCCGGCCGGACGACGTCGACGTCGATCGTGAACTCACCGGAGTGGATGACGCCGAGGATGTCGTAGCTGATGCGCGAGACGATCTTGTCACTCGGCAGGCGGCGTTCGACCTCGGCGAGGATGAGCCCCGACGCGGGCGCGAGATGCTGCTCGCCGGGCTGCCACGCCCCCTGGCTGTGCAGGGTCGAGACGAAGCGGTCCTCGCCGCGGCGCACGTAGTAGGAGTCGGGGACCGGTGATCCGTCGTGGCCGAGGTGGGCGTTGAGAGCGTCAGGCATGGCTTCAGACTATCCGGTAACCGGTTAGGGTGGTGGGGTGAGAATCGCGACGTGGAATGTCAACTCGATCCGTGCCCGCCAGGAGAGGATCGGAGCGTGGCTCGACCGCTCCGATGCCGATGTGCTCGCCATCCAGGAGCTCAAGTGCCGGGACGACCAGTTCCCCCGGGAGATCTTCGACTCCCGCGGCTACGAGGTCGCCTTCCACGGGCTCAACCAGTGGAACGGCGTGGCGATCGCCTCCCGCGTGGGGCTGAGCGATCCGCAGATCGGCTTCGCCGGCATCCCCGAGTACGAAGGCGTCGTCGAGGCGCGTGCGCTGTCGGCGACGTGCGGCGGGGTGCGGGTCCACTCCCTCTACGTGCCCAACGGCCGTGAGCTCGACCATCCGCATCTGGCCTACAAGCTTGAGTGGTACCGGGCGCTCACGGCCGACATCGCCGGGCAGCTCGCCGCAGACCCCGAGAAGCGGATCGTCCTGTGCGGCGACTTCAACGTCGCCCCGCTCGACATGGACGTCTGGGACATGGCGGCCTTCGACGGCGCCACCCACGTCTCCCCGCCCGAGCGCGCGGCGTTCACCGACCTCCTCGGCGCGGGTCTGCAGGAGGTGACCCGGCAGTTCACCCCGGGGCCCGGCGTCTACACGTACTGGGACTATCAGAAGCTGCGCTTCCCGAAGAAGGAGGGGATGCGCATCGACTTCGAGCTCGCATCCTCAGTCCTCGCCGAGGCGGCGGTGTCCGCGCAGATCGACCGCGAGGAGCGCAAGGGCAAGGGCGCGTCCGACCACGCCCCCGTCATCGTCGACTACGACCTCTGAGGTCGGCTGGGACTGCTGAGTCGCGCGGGCGGTCGACCGCGCCCGCGGATTCTGCCCGCGGATTCCCCGCCACCGCCTCGGCGAGTGATCCGGTCGCGCAAAACGACGCGCAAAGCATGGACATCGCCCGTCTCATCTGGTGAAGTTGAACCAGGAGGAAGGTGACGACGATGTCAGCAAAAGTCCGCGAGCTAGTCGGTGAGGCCTACGACCGGCGCGAGTCCACCTGGAGGGCAGCGCTCGAGACGGTCGAGGATTGGATCGAGTCCGCCCGCTCGCGGTCTCCGCAGCTGACGGAGGACCGCGTCCGCATCGTCCCCGGCCGGATCAAGGACCCGCTGCGCACGGGCGAGAAGCTGCGCCGGAAGCTCGCCGACGCCAACGATGAGATCCACGAGGCCGTCGAGGTCGAGAACCAGGTCATCGACGTCGTCGGAGCCCGAGTGGTGTGCCGCACCGAACGCGAGCAGGCCGTGCTCTGGGACGTGCTCACCGATCCGAACGACGATTCGTCCCTGTCGATCGCCGAGGTGCGCGACTACTCCGCACACCCGAAGCCCTCGGGCTACCGGGGACGCCACCTCATCGTCGAGGTGCCCTTCGACTCCGAGCCCTCCGTCCTCGTCGAACTCCAGATCCGCACCATCCTCCAGGACGCGTGGTGCGTGCTCTCCGAGGAGCACCTCTTCAAACCCGGTCAGGTGCTCACCTCCGACTCGCAGCAGGAGAGGCTCGGCCTCGTCCTCGCCGGGCTCTTCGCGCAGGCCGATTCCGTCGCCGGCTTCATCGCCGACGACGTCGGCGCCTACCTCGGCCTCGGCAACGCGGCCCCGCCGCGGGCGATGACCGACCCCGACACCGAGGCGCCCTCGATCGAAGTGACCATCCGCGAGCTCAAGCACTCCTACGTCCTCGCCGCCGACGAGGTGGGCCGCCATGGGATCATCCGCTTCGAGACCCTCGGGCTCACCCCGGACAACCCGGACCGGGCGGGACTGCCCTCCCCCGGCGACACTCTGCGGGTGCGGATGGACGAGTCCCACTCGACCCGGTACTTCATCCCCGTCGCCGGGGAGAGTTGAGGCCGCGCCGGACGCTGACCGCCCAGGGGCCCGGCACCGATTAGACTTGCGTCCCATGGGAAAGAAGTCGAAGCGCTCCAAGGAAGACCTCATCGCCAAGCGTCTGGCCCGGGCTCAGGCCACGGCCTTCGTGCCCCGCCCCTTCGAGGGCCTGCCGTTCGAAGCCGACCTCATCTGCCTGCGCGAACTCGTGCCCGCCGCGACCGCGGAGGTCCGGCTGCGCGAGGACTTCGGCGGACACACCGTGACGATCGCCTCCCTGCTGCCGGCGGCCTGGCAGGCCTGGCACCGCGAGGACGGCACCGTGCTCGCCGGCATGCAGGTGCCCGTGTCCTCGACCGATGCCTCCCGTGACGTCGCCCGCGGCATCCTCGCCGCCGCCGACGCGGCCCCCGGCACGACGATCGAGGCGACGACCGAACCCGGTGAGGGACCGCGGCTGCAGGACATCCTCGACGACGCCCACCCCTTCGACGTCCGCGTCCTCGAGACCTTCGAGTACTGGGAGCTGCCCGGTGACGACGCCGAGGTGGCGGCTGCCCTCGAACAGGCCAACGACTCGATCGCCCCGACGGAGAAGCTCGCCTCCGTCGACTCCGCCTACTGGACGGAGATGTCGGGCCGGACCTATGTGCGCTGGGCCCGGTCCGAAGGCGAGGACCAGGTCGTCGACGCCCTCGCACGGCTGCAGGCCGAGGGGCGCAACGACCTCGGCGGACCGGGGACGTTCCTCGGCTACTTCCGCGCCCACGGGATCATCGTGCCCGTCTGGGAGCTCGAGTTCGGCACCCAGGTCGACGACGTCGAGGAGCCGATCGCCGAGTTCGCGACGCGTCTCGACGAGGCCCTGAGCGACGACTCCCCGCTGAGCACCGAGGCCCGCCGGACCCGCTCCGGCATCGTCGCCCGCCAGCTCACCATCCACTGACCATGACTGAGCACCCGAGCCCGATCGGCATCGCCGCCGTCATCCCCGCGATGAATGAGGCCGAGCGCATCGCCGCGACCGTGGCGAGCACGAAGCTCATCCCCGGCGTCGACATCGTCATGGTCGTCGACGACGGGTCGAGCGATGACACCGGCACCGTGGCCCGGCGCGCCGGCGCCGAGGTCGTCACCCACCCGAAGAACAAGGGCAAGGCCGCGGCGATGATGACCGGGGCCTTCGCGATCCGCAACCGGGAGATCTCTCAGACCCCGCCCGGGCAGACACCGGCCCACCGGGCGCTGCTCTTCATCGACGGCGACCTCGAGGACTCCGCGGTCAACACCGCACCCCTGGCCGCCCCCGTGCTCGCCGGGGAGGCCGATATGACGATCGCCATCCTGCCCGCGCAGAAGCGCAAGGGCGGGGGCTTCGGCTTCGTCGTCGGGCTCGCGAAGAAGGGCATCGCCGAACTCTCCGGGTTCGAGGCCACCCAGCCCCTGTCGGGCATGCGCTGCCTCTCCCGGGAGGCCTTCGACGCGGCCCTGCCGTTCGCCGCCGGCTGGGGTGTGGAGACCGGCATGACGATCGACGTCGTCAACGCCGGCCTGCGCGTCGAGGAGGTCGAATGCGACCTCCACCACCGGGTGACCGGCCGCGATCTCAAGGCGCAGCTCCACCGCGCAGCCCAGTACCGCGACGTCGCCCGAGCGCTCATGGCCAGGCGGCGGCAGGCGAAGCAGGCGTCCTCATGAGGTACGCGTACCTCGGCCCCGAGGCGACCTTCACCGAAGCCGCTCTGCTCAGCTACCTCGGCGAGCAGGGACAGACCGAGACGGCGACGACCCTGCCGATGCGGGGCGCCGCGGCCGCCCTCGACGCCGTCCTCGACGGCGACTGCGCGGCCGCGATCGTGCCGATCGAGAACTCCGTCGAAGGCGGTGTGCCCGCGACGATCGATGCGCTCACCGGGCACGGAGACCTGCAGATCATCGCCGAGGTGGTCGTGCCCGTCCGCTTCGTCCTCGCCGTGCGCCCGGGCACCGACCCGAACGCGATCACGTCGTTCGGCAGCCACCCGCACGGTGAGGCGCAGGTGCGCGGCTACATGGCCGAGCACTTCCCCGACGCCGTCTACATTCCGACGTCCTCGACGGCCGCGGCCGCCCGCGATCTCGCCGGCGACGCCGCGGACTACGTCGCCGCCGTGTGCCCGGCACTGGCCGCGCAGCGCTACGGCCTCGACGTCATCGCCGAGGACATCGGCGACCGCCAGGATGCCGTCACCCGCTTCGTCGTCGTCACGCTGCCCGGACGCATTCCCGATCCGACGGGAGCGGACAAGACGACGGTCGTCGCGGCCCTGCGCTCCGACCGGGCCGGCGCCCTCCTCGAACTCCTCGAGCAGTTCTCGACGCGCGGGATCACGATGTCGCGGATCGAGTCGCGCCCGACCGGCGACCGCCTCGGCCTCTACCAGTTCTCGATCGACCTCCTCGGCCACATCAGCGAGGCCCGGGTCTCCGATGCCCTCATCGGCGTCCACCGGGTCGCCCGGTCGCTGACCTTCCTCGGCAGCTACCCGAGCGCCGACGGGACCCGGCCGATCGTCGATCCGACGACGACCGACGCCTCGTTCGACGACGCGATCGCCTGGATGTCCGGCATCCTCGACGCTGCGGACGGTTCGCCGACCGCCTGACCCCACCCGCCGACGAAGGAGTCGAGCCCGATGAGCACCGCCGCCACCTCACCGACCCCGGACGCGATCATCGTCGGAGCCGGCCTCGCCGGACTCGTCGCCGCCCACGAGCTCACGCAGGCCGGCAGGTCCGTGCTCATCGTCGACCAGGAGAACCGGGCCAACCTCGGCGGGCAGGCCCACTGGTCGCTCGGCGGCCTGTTCCTCGTCGACTCCCCCGAGCAGCGCCGCCTCGGCGTCCGGGACTCCCTCGCCCTCGCGCGGCAGGACTGGGCCGCCTCGGCGGGATTCGACAGGGCCGAGGACCGCTGGCCGCGTGCGTGGGCCGAGGCCTATCTCGAATTCGCCGCCGGGGAGAAGCGGGACTACCTGCGCCGGCTCGGTCTGCGGCTCACCCCGATC
Source organism: Brevibacterium sp. NPDC056726 (assembly GCF_042790515.1). NCBI lineage: Bacteria > Bacillati > Actinomycetota > Actinomycetes > Micrococcales > Brevibacteriaceae > Brevibacterium > Brevibacterium sp. NPDC056726. The sequence goes on from NZ_JBHTYZ010000001.1 coordinate 745,070, forward strand.
GTCGGCTGGGCCGAGCGCGGTGGGTCCGGTGCCTCCGAGCACGGGAACTCCGTGCCCCGCTTCCACCTCACGTGGGGCACCGGCCCCGAGGTGGTCCGGGTGTTCCGGGAGCCCGTCGAGGCCGCGGAGGAGCGCGGGCTCGTCGACCTGCGCTTCCGCCACCGGGTCGACGAACTCGTCGTCGCCGACGGCGCCGTCGTCGGGATCCGCGGGCACGTGCTCGCCCCGAGTCCGACGGCCAGGGGTGTGGCCTCGAACCGCGAGGAGGTCGGCGAGTTCGAGTTCCGCGCTCCCGCCGTCATCGTCACCAGCGGCGGGATCGGCCACAATGCCGAACTGCTGCGCCGCTTCTGGCCCACCGACCGCCTCGGCGAATTCCCCGCCCACCTGCTGGCCGGCGTGCCCGCCCACGTCGACGGGCGGATGCTCGACATCGCGCAGGCGGCTGGGGCGAACCTCATCAACCGCGACCGGATCTGGGCGTACACGGAGGGCATCGAGAATTGGAATCCGATCTGGCCGGGGCACGGGATCCGGATCATCCCGGGACCGTCCTCGCTGTGGTTCGACGCCGCCGGCAACCGCTTCCCCGCCCCGAACTACCCGGGCTTCGACACGAACCGGACGATGGCGGCGATCCTCGGCACCGGTCACGACTACTCGTGGTTCGTCCTCAACGAGACGATCATCGCCAAGGAGTTCGCGCTCTCGGGCTCCGAGCAGAACCCCGACATCACGCTCAAGGACTGGCGGCTGAGCCTCGCGCGCCCGGTCCACCGGGGCACCGGCCCCGGTCGAGGCGTTCACGCGCTACGGTGCCGACTTCGTCGTCGCGGACACGACCGAGGAGCTCGTCGCGGGGATGAACGCCCGCTCCCGCGGACCCGTCATCGACCACGACCACCTCGTCGCCCAGATCGTCGACCGGGACCGGGAGGTCGCCAACCCCTACTCGAAGGACCCGCAGGTGCAGGCGATCCACGGAGCCCGCCGCTACCTCGGCGATCGGATCGTGCGGGTGGCGCCACCGCATCCGATCCTCGATCCCGCGCACGGCCCGCTCATCGCGGTGCGGCTGGGGATCCTCTCACGCAAGACCCTCGGCGGGCTCGAGACGAACCTCGAGGGTGAGGTGCTCGCGTCCGACGGGACGCCGATCCCCGGGCTCTTCGCCGCCGGTGAGGTCAGCGGCTTCGGGGGCATGCACGGGTACAACGCGCTCGAGGGGACGTTCCTCGGCGGGTGCATCTTCACGGGGCTGCGCGCCGGACGGGCCGTGGCGCAGTCGGTCTAGGCGCTCCGGTCCGGGGCGTCGGGGCCCTGCTGGAAGCGCGAGGGCGTGAGGAACTGGGTCGTCGAGATGCCGAGGACGCGCTGCTGCCGGGAGAGGTTGTACGTCCGGTCGAACTGCAGGTACTCGACGAGGAAGAGCCGGGCGCTGTCGCCGCGCTTGAAGAGGGACTTGACCTTGAGCCCGACCTTCGCCGCGACGAGGGCCTTGTCCTTCGCGATCGCCTCGATGACGACCGGCGGATAGCCCATGCGCGCGAAGTGCGTGGCCACGGCGTCCTTGAGCCGGTACGGGGTGGGGTCGCCGATGTTGAACGGACCGGAGGCCGAGGGCACGTCGAGGCACGCGAGCGCGGCCCGCACGAGGTTGTCGATCGCCGTCAGCGTCATCTTCTGCCGGCCGCCGCCGGGCAGGGTGAGCACGCCCTTCTTCGCGAAGTGGCTGAGGCTGGGCATGAGCATCGTCTCCCCCGGGCCGTAGACCGCGGCGGGACGGAGGACGGCGGCGTCCGGGCGGATGCGGGCGAGCAGCTGTTCGGCGAGCACATGCGTCTTCGCATAGTCGTCGTGGTACTCGCTCGGATCCTGCGGGCCCGCCTCCTCCCACAGGTCGGTGTGCGGCTGGGTCGGCGAGTAGACCGTCGTCGAGGAGATGTGGACGATCCGGGCGTCGGCGAAGACGTCGAGGACGTGGCGCGTGCCGGTGACACGGACATCGTAGAAGTCGTCGTAGGCCGCGGTGACATCGGTGAGTCCGGCGCAGTGGAAGACTGCGGTGACGGACTTCGCCAGCGACTGCACGGCGGTCGGGGCCGGCTGCCTGATGTCCCACTCGTGGAAGTTGACCCCGGGGATCTCCGGGTCGCGGCGGCAGAGCGCATAGACCGTCTCGTCACGCGTCGCCAGGGCGCGAGCGATGGCTCCGCCGATGAAGCCGCTTGCGCCGGTCACCACTATCGCCACCGCTGCTCCTTCCCTTCAACCGCTCTCCCGCACGCTGTGCGTCGCCCTGCTAGTGCCACTGTAGCCGACGTCGGGGCCGCATCCGCGCGGATGCCCACATGGTCGATCCGCATCCGCGACATCGCACGGTCCGCACCGGCCCGCGACACCCGGGCCCCGCCTCGGCGCCGCGATTTCCTCATCCTTTCCCCTCTCAAGCGGTGAGCGCGAGCCTACAATGGGCACTGTCGCAACCGATACCTGTGCGAACAGCCTGCTCGCACACGCCGCCGCAGGAGGATGCCGATGACGACTCTGCTCATGGTCATCGGCTTCGGCGCGGCGACGAGCATCGTCGTCGGCATCGGACAGCGGCTCCGTCTGCCCTGGCCCGCGCTCATGGTCGTCGTCGGCATCGCCGGCGCGTTCATCCCCACCTTCGCCGATGTCACGATCGACCCCGAGCTCATCCTCCCCCTCTTCCTCCCGCCGCTGCTCTTCGCAGCCGCGCAGAAGACCTCGTGGGCGCTCTTCGCGATCCGGTGGCGGACGATCCTCGGCATGGCCATCGCCCTCGTCGGCGTCACGGTCGCCGCCGTCGCCGGGTCCGCGCTGCTCCTCATCCCGGGGATCACGATCGCCGCGGCCATCGCCCTCGGCGCGATGCTCGCCCCGCCGGACCCCGTCGCCGTCGACGCGGTCGCCGGCACCGTGTCGATCCCGCGCCGGATCATGAGCACCCTGCAGAGCGAGGGCCTGTTCAACGACGCCGCCTCCCTCGTCATCTTCCAGACCGCGATGGCCGCCGCCCTGGCCGACACGGATGTCGACTTCGGCAGTCTCGCCGTCGCCTTCGTCCTCTCGGCGGTCGTCGCGATCGCCATCGGCTGGCTCGTCGTCTTCGTCGCGTGGTGGGTGATGGAGCGCATCGACCACACGGTCGCCCGGTCCTCACTCCTCTTCGTCCTCCCCTTCGGCGTCTACCTGCTCGCCGAGCACTTCCACGCCAGCGGCGTCATCGCCGTCGTCGTCGCCGCCCTTGAGGTCCGGCGGCGCGACGTCGAGGGCAACTCCGCCGAACGCGTCACGCAGGCCACGACGTGGCAGGTTCTCGAGATGCTCATCACTGGCATCGCGTTCGGCCTCATCGGCCTCGACCTCCGCGTCGTCATCGAGACCGAGAGCTCCGACCTCGGGCGCGCCGTGCTCATCGGGCTGGCGATCGCCGCGGTCATCATCGTCGTGCGATTCGTCTGGCTCCTGCTCTCGATGCTGCTCATCAGCAAGCGCATCCGGGAGGAGGATCCGGACGCGGCCCCGCTCAACGTCCGCGACTCGGTGCTCATGACCTGGGGCGGGATGCGCGGGCTGGCGACGATCGCCCTGGCCCTGTCGATCCCGCAGCTGACCGACTCCGGCGAACCGTTCCCCGGTCGCTCCTACATCCTCGTCGCCGCCGCCGTCGTCCTCCTCGTCACCCTCGTCCTCGCGGGCCTGACGTTCCCGGCCGTCGTCGGGGCCCTCGGCATCGACGACGAGGCGGAGAAGGAGAGGCGGCAGACGGAGGAGATCGCGAAGCGCGCGTATGCCGCGGCGATCAGGCAGATCCAGTCCGATGACGACCTGCCCGATGATGTCGCCGAGGCGCTGCGGACCCGGTTCAGGACGCTGCGGACCCAGCTGCTCGGCACTCCCGATGATCAGGTGAGTGCGGAGAAGGCGACCGAGTTCAAGGAGAACCGCCAGCGGCTCCTCGCCGTGCAGAAGCGGGCGATGCAGGCCGCCCGGGACGAGGTGCTCCGGGCCCGCCGCGAACGCGGCATCGACCCCGAGGCGGCGGACAAGGTGCTGCGGCGCTTCGACCTGCAGGCGGTGCTGCAGTCGTGACCGGGACGGAGGCATGGGACCCCTGACATGAACGCTTGTGTGAACTGACCCTCGAAAATCAAAGTTGAGTGGAATAGACTCAACTTTGGAGGCGTTGCACCAGAGAGAAGCACAATCCACCACTGTTGAGGAGATGCGCATGGACGCACAGATGACCACCAAATCGCGAGAGGCGCTGCAGACGGCAGTCAACGACGTCGTCGCGCGCCACAACAACCAGGTCGAGCCCGCCCACATCGTGGCCGCACTGCTCGAACAGCCCGATTCTCTCGCCTCGAACCTCCTGGCGAAGGTCGGCGCTGACCGCAGCACCGTGCTCACCGCGGTCGCCGCCGTCATCGGCGGCTTCCCCACCGTGAGCGGACAGTCCGTGGCGCAGCCGAGCCTGTCCCGGGCCGCCCTCGAGCTGATGAACCAGGCGCAGGAGGAGATGACCTCGCTCGGAGACCAGTACGTCTCCACCGAGCATCTGCTGTTCGCCGCCGCCGGCGGCCATGACGGCTCCGGCGATGCGCTGCGCGCCAACGGCGCCAGCCGCGACGCCCTGCTCGCGGCTCTGCCGGAGCTGCGCGGAGGCAAGAAGGTGACCTCGGAGAATCCCGAGGACACGATGCAGTCGCTCGAGAAGTTCGGCATCGACCTCACCGCAGCCGCCCGCGAGGGCAAGCTCGATCCCGTCATCGGCCGCGACAAGGAAGTCCGTCGCGTCATCCAGGTGCTCTCCCGCCGGACGAAGAACAACCCCGTCCTCATCGGCGAGCCCGGAGTCGGAAAGACGGCCGTCGTCGAGGGCCTCGCCCAGCGCATCGTCGCCGGTGACGTGCCGGAGTCGCTGCGGGACAAGACGCTCATCAGCCTCGACCTCTCGGCCATGGTGGCCGGCGCGAAGTACCGCGGCGAGTTCGAGGAGAGGCTCAAGGCGGTGCTCGAGGAGATCAAGAACGCCGACGGCCAGATCATCACGTTCATCGACGAGCTCCACACGATCGTCGGCGCCGGTGCCGGCGGCGACTCCTCGATGGACGCCGGCAACATGCTCAAGCCGATGCTCGCCCGCGGTGAGCTGCGGCTCATCGGCGCGACGACCCTCGACGAGTACCGCGAGAACATCGAGAAGGATCCGGCGCTCGAGCGTCGCTTCCAGCAGGTCTACGTCGGGGAACCGAGCGTCGAGGACACGATCGCGATCCTCCGCGGTCTCAAGGAGCGCTACGAGGCCCACCACAAGGTCTCGATAAACGACGGCGCGCTCGTCGCCGCGGCGGGTCTGTCGAACCGGTACATCACCGGGCGTCAGCTGCCGGACAAGGCGATCGACCTCGTCGACGAGGCGGCCAGCCGGTTGCGCATGGAGATCGACTCCGCTCCGGCGGAGATCGACGAGCTGCGCCGCTCGGTCGACCGTCTGAAGATGGAGGAGATGGCGCTGTCGAAGGAGACGGACTCCGCGTCGCAGGAGCGCCTGAGCAATCTGCGCGCCGACCTCGCCGACAAGGAGGAGAACCTCCGTGCCCTCGAGGCGACGTGGGAATCCCAGCGGGCCGGCCTCAACCGGGTCGGTGAGCTGAAGACGAAGCTCGACGAGCTGCGGTCGCAGGCCGAGAAGGCCCAGCGCGACACCGACCTGGAGACGGCGTCCCGCCTGCTCTACGGGGAGATCCCCGCCGTGCAGAAGGAGATCGCCGAGGCCGAAGCCGAAGAGGCCGAAGCCGATGCCGGGCAGAGCTCGGATCCGATGGTCAGCGACAAGGTCACGGCCAACGACATCGCCGAGGTCGTCGCCTCGTGGACCGGCATCCCCGCCGGACGTCTCATGCAGGGCGAGGTCGAGAAGCTCCTCGGCGCCGAGAACGAGCTGGGCAAGCGACTCATCGGGCAGAAGGACGCGGTTGCAGCGGTCTCCGATGCGATCCGCCGGTCCCGGGCCGGGGTCTCCGACCCGGATCGCCCGACCGGTTCGTTCCTCTTCCTCGGCCCCACGGGTGTCGGCAAGACGGAGCTCGCGAAGTCGCTGGCCGACTTCCTCTTCGACGACGAGAAGGCCCTCATCCGCATCGACATGAGCGAGTACGGCGAGAAGCACACGGTCTCGCGGCTCGTCGGTGCGCCTCCCGGCTACGTCGGCTACGACGAGGGCGGTCAGCTCACCGAGGCGGTGCGCCGTCGGCCGTACTCCGTCGTCCTCCTCGATGAGGTGGAGAAGGCGCACCCGAGCGTCTTCGACATCCTCCTGCAGGTGCTCGATGACGGTCGTCTCACGGATGGTCAGGGCCGCACGGTCGACTTCCGGAACACGATCCTCATCCTCACCTCGAACCTCGGTTCGCAGTTCCTCGTCGATCAAGCGATGACCGAGCAGGAGCAGAAGGACGCGGTCATGGACGTCGTCGCCTCGGCGTTCAAGCCCGAGTTCCTCAACCGCCTCGACGACATCGTGCTCTTCGATGCGCTGAGCAACGACGAGCTGACCTCGATCGTCGACCTGCAGATCAAGAGCATGGACAAGCGTCTGGCCGACCGCCGGATCACGCTCGACGTCACGCAGGAGGCGAAGGACTGGCTGGCGCTCGAAGGCTACGATCCCGCCTACGGCGCGCGTCCGCTGCGTCGCCTCGTGCAGCGCGAGATCGGCGACAAGCTCGCCCGTGCGATGCTCGCCGGTGACGTCCAGGACGGCGACACCGTCGAAGTGACGATGCCGGTGCACGCCGACACGACAGGACTGGAGCTGCACGCGAAGAAGTGAGCACAGATTGGACGAGGGGGCGACCGCACCGGTCGCCCCCTCGTTGTGTCTGTCGCTGCGTCTGCGGCCACCTCGGTGAGGGTGCAGCGCTCAGCCGGCCTGCCGCGCTCAGCCGGTCTGTCGGGCACCGCTCCGGGAGCCGATGCCCGACGCTGACCACCAGCGTCGCAGGAGTGCGCTGAGCTTCTCGTAGCTGCTGTCCTTGATGAAGATCGCGTCGACGGCGATCATCGTCAGCGAGAACCACGGCAGGCCCATGAGGAGGGCGATGCCGAGGTGGAACGAGAGGATGCCGAGGAGCGCGACGACCCGCGTGTAGCGGTTGAAGAGCATGAACGGGAAGGCGCACTGGAAGAGGATCGACCCCCACGAGATGACGACGACGCCGGGACCCCACGCGGTGACGAGGTCGGAGAGCACCGGCCAGGTGCCGAACTGGAGGGTCTGCAGCGGGTTGTAGACCGCGTAGCCGTGCTGCCACGCCTGGCCGCCGGCCTTGTAGAGTCCCCCGGACATGTAGATCGCGCAGACCTGGAAGGCGAGCACGACGATCGCGAGGTTGTTGGCCATGATGAGGATCCACGGGCCGTCGGCGGCCGCAGGGAGGGTGCCGAAGCGCTTCCGGTGGCGACGGGAGTCGAGAGACCAGCGTCGCGTCGTGTCGGCGAAGAGGAGCGCGATGAGGAAGATCCGGTAGGCGTTGTCGCCCTGGTCGCCGGCACTGTCGTTGAGCTCGATGAAGCTCACCCAGGCCACGAGGTAGAACGGCAGGATGATGCGGGTGCGCCAGCCGAGGATGATCGTCACGGCGAGCACGGCGAGGCCGATGATCATCGCCGTGAACAGCGGCGGGTTCGTCACCGCCCGGTGGAAGAGGGAGAACAGCCAGATGTTCGGGAAGTCGCTCTGGGGTTCGGCGATCTCGCCGTTCCAGGCCGCCCCGACGCCGAAGGCATAGTTGCGGGCCGCGAAGTTCGTGAGGATGAGCCCGAGCCCCGTCACCCCGATGAGGATGCGGGTGACGGCGAGTCCGTAGGTCGCGTGGTAGCGGCCGGTGAGCATCTCCTCGAGCCAGTTCCAGCCGCTGGCGAGCTTCGTCACGATGCGGGCGGCGACAGGGGTGGCCGAAGCGTCAGCGGCGCCGGCGGCGTCGCTGTGGTGGCTGCTCTCGAGGGTGTCGGGGCTGTCGGAGCCGTTGGTGCTGTCAGAGCCGTTGGTGCGGTCAGCGCCGCCGGAGCCCTCAGCGCCGCCGCTGCGGTCGTCCCGGTCCACAGTCGCTTGCGGCGTTCCCGTCATCGCATCATCCGCTGACACTGCGTCCGACGGCGTCGTGGTCCTCTTCCCGGACGGCATCTCACTGCTCACTGACGCACCTCACTGTGTCCGAGGCGCAGAAGTAGTCCGCGAAGTCCTCGTTCGATTGGTCATCGGCGAAGGTCAGCGCCCGCCAGCCGACGGTGGCGGGCTGGACCGCGGGACGCTCGGCGTCCTTGTCGTTGCGCTGCGCGAACGGCACGACGTTCTGCCGGGCCGCGAGGAACTGGACCCGCTGCACATCCTCGCCCCAGACGGCGAGCGCGACCTGCGTCGCGTACGCCGTCGCCGTGTTCTCCTCCGCCAGGTAGTCGTCGACCACGCCGTCGGGGTCGGCGTACTCGTCGAGCTTCGTCGTCAGTCGCTCGACCGAGTCCTCTCCCCGGAAGTAGTCGAGAGCGACGATCGACTTGTGGTCGTCGCTGAGGTCGTCCCACGATCCCTTGAGATCCGAGGCCACACTGATGCCGAGGCCGGCTGACCGCGGCGGGAAGAGCTTGTACGTCGAGTGGTCGAGTTCGATATCGGTCGCCCGCACCCAGTCCGTCGTCTCCTCTCCGCCGTCCGGTGTGGAGACGACGGCGCGGACGTCGAAGTAGTAGTCGCCGTTGATCGGTTCGGGGGCGAACACGCTCCACGACTGTCCCCACATCGGGATCATGTACTGCGAGAGCAGGTTGCCGGGGATGACCTCCCGCAGCGTCGACGACGGCGCGATCCAGAGGAACGAGGCGAACAGGTGGAACCCGGTCAGCGCCATGGCGATGACCATGATCGTGCGTTTGACCACGGGATTCGTCTTCGACTTCGCTGTTCGCGGCGAAGCAGTGCTCTTCGTGTCGTCCATCTCAGTTCCGGATTCGTCGTCGGCCACACCGCCGCGGAACCCGCGGCCGCGGGCACCGATCACCTGGCGATTCAGGGTTCGTTCAGACTCTAGGCTAACCGAGTCGCGAGCGCTCCCGTCGACTTTTCGCCATCACACAGCTCCCGCCGACAACGATCCCTACCATCGCAGCCACGCGCCCCGTCGCCGAACTCATTCCCCCGCCGGCAGCGTCACGCGCGCCCTGCCACCGGAATCACGCACCCCGTCACCGGACTCATTCCCCCGCCGGCTGTCGCAGCCACTCCTTGACCGCTTCGGTGCTCTGCCCGAGCGTCGGCGGCGCGAGATCGTAGCTCGGCGGCGTCTCGGACAGGCGGATCGGGTTGGCTACGGTGGGGATGACGCGGTCACCGGTGCCCGCCTCGGCGATGGGGTCGAGGCCGAGTCGGGCGGCGAGCTCGACGCCCTCGGCGATCGTGTTGATCGGCGCGCTCGGCAGCCCGGCCGCTGAGAGGAGCTCGTACCATTCCTGGTTCGTCTTCCGGGCGAGGGCGGCGACGAGGTAGGGCTCGAGCTCGGCACGGTTCTCGTTGCGGTTCGCGGCCTGGGCGAAACGGTCGTCAGCTGCCCATTCGGGGTGGCCGAGCACCTCGGCGAGCTTGCCGAACTGAGCGTCGTTGCCGATGGCGATGATGATCTGGCCGTCAGCGGTGGGCATCGGCTGGTACGGGTAGAGGCTCGGGTGGGCGTTGCCCATCGCCCGCGGCACGACACCGCCGGCGATGTAGGCCGAGGTCTGGTTCGCCAGGCCCGAGAGCGCCGAGGAGAGCAGGTTCGTCTCGACGAGTTGCCCGACGCCGGTCTCCTGGCGGTGGACGAGCGCGGCGAGGATGCCGACGGTCGTGTGGAGGCCGGTGAACACGTCGACGATGGCGACACCGGCCTTGACCGGGCCGGACTCCTCGGTGCCGGTGACGCTCATGAACCCCGACAGTCCCTGGATGAGGAGGTCGTAGCCCGGTTGCGGATTGTCCCGCCCGAATCCGGTCACCGAGGCGTAGACGATGCCCGGGTTCTCCGCCCGCACCGAGTCGTAGTCGAGGCCGTACTTGGCCAGGCCCCCGGCCTTGAAGTTCTCGACGAGGACGTCGGCCCGGCGGGCGAGCTCCTGGGCGAGGGCGCGATCGTCGGGGTCGGTGAAGTCGAGGACGACGGAGTGCTTGTTCCGGTTGGCTGTGAGGAAGTACGTCGCATCGTCCCCGCGCCGAGGCGGTGCCCAGTACCGGGTGTCGTCACCGGTGCGGCCCTCGACCTTGATGACCGTGGCGCCGAGGTCGGCGAGCATCATCGTCGCGTACGGGCCGGCGAGGACCCGGGAGAAGTCCGCGACGAGGATCCCGGCCAGCGGACCGGTCCCCTTCCTGGCGAAGAGCTCGTCGATGTCCTCGGTCTTCACGTGCGACTCCCTTCGGCGCTGCCAGTCGGTCTCCCCTGCCGGACTGATCTCCTCGCCCGACTATACGGGGTCGGCAGGTGCGAAATCCGCAGGCCCTGCCGCGCACAGGATCGCTAGACTCGGAGTCACACTGCGTCCGCAGTCGCACCACCAGATCTCCGGATGAGAGCACCACAGAAGAGGTAGACGATGACGTACCGCATGCCGGCAGAGACCGCCGCCCACGACCGCATCTGGATGGCGTTCCCGTCCTCGGGCTATGCGCTGGGCGCCTCGGAGGAGGACGCCGAGGCGGCGCGCACGACGTGGGCGGCCGTGGCCAATGCGGCCAGTGAGTTCACCCCGGTCAGCGTCGTCGTCTCCCCGGCGCAGGTCGACCATGCCAAGCGCCACCTCGGCGAGGGCATCGAGATCGTCACTGCGGAACTCGACGATGCGTGGATGCGCGACATCGGCCCGACCTTCGTCGTCGACGACGAGGGGAAGCTCGCGGCCGTCGACTGGGTGTTCAACGGCTGGGGCGCGCAGGAGTGGGCGACGTGGGACAACGATGAGCACATCGGCCGCTTCGTCGCCGAAGCCGCGGACGTTCCGGTGATCTCCTCGCAGCTGCGCAACGAAGGCGGCGGCATCCACGTCGATGGCCGCGGAACGGTGCTCGCCACCCGCAGCGTGCAGCTCGATCCGGGACGGAATCCGGGGCTCACCGAGGCCGATGTCGAGGCCGAGTTCGCCCGCACGATCGGCGCGAAGAAGGTCATCTGGCTCGATCACGGGCTGCACCGGGACAATCAGACCTTCGGCACGCGCGGGCACGTCGACATCGTGGCGACGATGCCGAGCCCCGGTGTCGTCCTCGTCCACGATCAGCGCAATCCCGAGCACCCGGACCATGAGTTCAGTGAGCAGCTCAAGGAGTTCTTCGCGCACGAGACGACCGCCGACGGTCAGCCGTTCGAGGTCGTGCCGATTCCGGCGCCGGAGATCCTCAAGGACGACGAGGGCTGGGTCGACTACTCCTACGTCAACCATCTCGTGACGAACGGCGGAGTCATCGCGTGCACGTTCGATGACCCGATGGACGCCGAGGCGCAGGCGATCCTCGAGCGGGTGTACCCGGGTCGCACCGTGGTCGGGGTCGACGCCCGCGAGCTCTACGCCCGCGGCGGCGGCATCCACTGCATCACGCAGCAGCAGCCGAGTCTGTGACGGTGTCGCTGTGTTCTCAAGCGGCATATCGTTGCGCTGAGGACACAGTCCGCTGACGCTGGGAGTTTTCCGGCAATGTCGCTTTTCCCCATGGGCGCCGTGCGCGGCAGTACGCGCCTGCCCTGGAGGGCGGTGGCACGATCGACCCCGCAGCGCGAAATTGCCTCACCACTGACCCGGTGTGTCGGTATAGGCTGGTGGCTCAGAACACATTTGCGACGCAGCGAAGGAGAGCACAACCATGAAGAAGCGATTGATTCTCCTGGCCGGACTGGGAATCGGGTACGTCCTCGGATCTCGGACCGGCCGCCAGAGCTACGAGAAGCTCAAGGCGCAGTTGCAGGAGCTGTGGACCGACCCGAAGGTGCAGGAGACGGTCGAGAAGGCCAACCAGTCGATCCGCGAGAAGGCTCCGGCGGTGGCCGATGCCGTCCAGACGGCGACCGACAAGGTCAACGCCGCGGCGCAGGAGCTCGACGGTGACGAGGATGCGCACGACGGACCCTCGTCGAGCGGCTCGGCAGGGTCGAGGGGTTCGAGCGCGGCTGGTTCTGCCTCGGCAGGTTCGTCGGGGGCAAGTTCGGCAGCGGCTGGTTCGAGCTCGACTGGTTCGGCGGCCTCCGGATCGGCGGGGTCGTCCGCTGCCGGCACGGCGTCGAAGCCGGTGTCGCCCGGAACCGGTTCGCCCAGCGGTTCGAAGCCGACGACAGGCTCGACCAGCGGTTCGAAGTCGACAACGGGCTCGAGCTCGACCATCGGAACCGGTTCCACGGCCGGTTCCACGCCCGGCTCGGCGACCTCCGGATCGGCCGCGACGCCGTCGCCGAAACCGGCCGGCAGCTCGGCAGGCGGCGCGACTCCCTCGCCGAAGCCCGGCGCCAAGCCGACTCCGGGCACCACCGCGGGTGCTGGGTCGACGGGTGCTGGGCCGAGCGCGAAGCCTGCCGGGGGCACGACCCCGACGCCGAAGCGAGTCAACGATGTCATCTCCGACCCCGAGCGCTCGATCGAGGACGAAGGACCTGCCCGCAGCTGACGGCGTTCAGAATAGCGGCGGCTGCCTCATCGAGGCAGCCGCCGCTTCGTATTGCCAATGTCTGCAGCGGCGAGCTCATCAGACAGCGCCTTGAGCAGCGCACTGCCAGCTCCTACAGCAGCGAGCTCGTCAGCCGCGCGACGTTCTCGATGTACTTCTTGTGCAGCGGCCGGTTCCGCCACTCCTCGGCGTCGAGCTCGACGGAGTTCGGCGCGTACTCCTCGGCTTCGAGCGCGTACATCCGCGCCGTGAACTCCTTGTCGACGATGAACATCGTCACCTCGAGGTTCATCGCGAACGAGCGCTCGTCCATGTTCGAGGATCCGATGATCGACACATCATCGTCGATGAGGAGGAACTTCGAGTGGAGGACGGTGGGCGCGTGGTACATGAAGATGCGGACCCCGGCGCGGACGAGCTCGTCGTAGTACGACTGCTGGGCACGGTGGGTGAGCCAGTGGTCGCTCGTCTCACCAACGTAGAGGCGGACGTCGACACCCGAGCGCGCCTCCGTCGTCAGAGCGTGGAGCAGCGACTCATCGGGGACGAAGTACGGGGAGCACACGACGACCGTGCGGTTGGCGTTGTAGATGAGGTGGTTGAACAGTCGCAGGTTGTTCTCGTCCTCGAACCCGGGACCGGACGGGACGACCTGGGCGAGGGCACCACCGCTGATGGGCGCGTTGAGTTCGAGCTGCGCGGACTCGTCGAAGAGCTCGTCGGTCTCCGAGTACCAGTCCGTGGTGAAGACCGCGTCGAGTTCGTCGACGACCGGCCCCTCGCATTCGAGGGAGAGATCCATCCACTGGAAGCCCTTCCGCCGGTTGCGGGCCTTGTTGTACGAGCGGTCGATGATGTTCTGCGAACCGGTGAACGCCCTCACCCCGTCGACGACGAGGATCTTGCGATGGTTCCGCAGGTCAGGACGCTGGTACTCGCCTCGCCAGGGGCGGATCGGGAGGGCTCGGCGCCAAGGTATGCCCGACGAGTCGAGCCGTTTGACGAGCTCCGAATAGCCCGGGTACCCGATCGACCCGAGGTGGTCGATGAGGATCCGCACCCGCACTCCCCGCGTATGGGCGTTGAAGAGGGAGTCGATGAGCCGTTTCGTCGTCGCGTCGATGGCGACGATGTAGAACTCGAAGTGGACATAGTCGTGGGCGGCGTCGATGGCGTCGGCCATCGCCTCCATGCACTCGTGGTTGTCCGTGTGGAGGATGAACGCATTGCCGTGGGTCATCGGCAGGGCGCCGAGGTCGAAGTTGAGCTGGGCCGCCGTCGCCAGGGGTTCGGACAGGTGGCTGTGCTCGCCGACGATCGCCTGTTCGTTCGACTCCTCGCGGATGATGTCGTTGATGACGGTCTGCTTCTTCCGCCGATGCTTGGGCAGCTTCGAGGAGCCGAGCAGGAGGAACGCGAGCAGCCCGACATAGGGGATGAGGAAGATCGCGAGCAGCCAGCCGAGCGCCACCGACGGGCGGCGGTTGTGCGGGATCCACCCGAGCGCGATGATCCGGATGAGGAGGTCGACGGCGAAGAGGAGGAAGATCAGCCAGTTCGGCCAGGCGCTGTCGACGGTGAAGAGGGGGTAGACCTCCACGTCGATCACCTCCTCCGCCTGGCACTCCGGCCGCCGGGGCGGCTCTGACTTCCTCATCGTATCGCGCAAGGTCACCCTGCCGATCCGCGGTGCGAACGCGCGATAATGTGATGACCAGCCCCGACCGAAGGTGTCCACTGCTATGACCGTCGATCCCACCGCCGTCCCCATCCGTCCAGCCGTGAGCGTGATCATGGTCAGGGACGGCGAGTCCGGACTCGAGGTCTTCGTCCAGCACCGGGTCTCGACGATGGATTTCGCCGCCGGTGTCGTCGTCTTCCCCGGCGGCCGTGTCGATCCCGTCGATGTCGCCGGCGCCGAGGCGGTCGTCGTCTCCGACCCCGAACTCCACCGGGCGGCGTGGCAGCATTCCACGATCGACGATTGGCGGGTCCTCATCGCGACCGCGGTCCGTGAGGTCGCCGAGGAGACGGGTGCCGTCATCGATCCGAATGCGCTCACACCGTGGGCGAACTGGGTGACCCCGCTCGGACAGCCGAAGCGCTTCGACACGTACTTCTACGTCATGGCCGCTGACGAAGCGCTGGCCCCGCAGCATGTCACGACCGAGGCGCACACGAGCGAGTGGCTGCCGGTCGCGGCGCTCCTCGCCGCTGAGTCGGCCGGCGAGCTCAAGCTCATGCGTCCCACGTTCGTCCTGCTCAGCGAGCTGGCGACCTTCGCCTCCGCCGCAGCGGTCACGGCCGGACCTCGCGCCATCGACGTCGTGCGCCCGGACGAGGCGCGCTAAGCCGCACTGCGATTCAGCGGCGGGAGGCCCGCATGCTGGTGAGGCGTTCTTCGACGACTCGGCTCTGTTCGTCCGAACCGAGGAGTTCGGAGAGCGCCTGCTGTTCGGCGGCGAGTCCCTCGGCGAAGGGGACAGAGTAGGAGAGGTCGACGAGGCGCTTCGACCACACGAGCGCCTGACGGGACTTCGCGGCGATGTCGGCGG
Source organism: Brevibacterium sp. NPDC056726 (assembly GCF_042790515.1). NCBI lineage: Bacteria > Bacillati > Actinomycetota > Actinomycetes > Micrococcales > Brevibacteriaceae > Brevibacterium > Brevibacterium sp. NPDC056726. Next base: position 760,334 of record NZ_JBHTYZ010000001.1, read on the forward strand.
CCAGCTCGAGGGCTCTGGCGATCGGGTCCTCGGCGAGCTCCTCGACGAGTCCGATCCGCTGCGCCTCGACGCCGCCGATCGCCTCACCGGTGACGATGAGCTTCTTCGCCATGCCGGGGCCGACGAGACGGGGAAGCAGCTGGGTGCCGCACATATCGGGGATGATCCCCCATTTGATCTCCATGAGCGAGAACTGGGAGTCGGGGCTCGCGACTCGGATGTCGGCGCCGAGGGCGATCTGCATGCCCCCGCCGAGGGCGGGCCCGGTGACCGCGGCGATGACGGGCACCTCGACGAGGGACCACACGTGCACGGCCTTCTGAGCAAGGGCGCGGGCCGAACCGAGGAGGTCACCGTCGGCGCCGATGCCACTGGGTCCCTCCTCGGCGATCCGGGCCATCTCTGCGAGGTCGAGACCTGCGCTGAAGGCGCGCCCGCGGCCGGAGAGGACGATCGCGCGCACCTCGGGGAGCGTGCTGAGGTGGAGACCGACCTCGACGAGCTCCTCGAAGACGTCCCTGGTCAGGGAGTTGAGTTTGTCGGCGCGGTCGATCTCGACGTGGGCGACGCCGTCGGCGATGGAATGGACGATCTGGGGCATCGAGGATCCTTTCACTGGCGTTGTCTGAACCCTACAAGGGTGAGCACGATCACGGCGACCAGGGAGGTCAGGCACATCCCGACGACGCCTGGCCAGGCGAAGTCGGTGAAGAGCACGGCGGAGAGCCAGGCCCCGAGGCTCGTGCCGAGGTAGTAGACGGTGAGGTAGATGGCGGACGACCGCGTGGTGTCGACGCCGGGTCGGGCGGTGCTCGCGGCGGCCGAGGCGCCGGTGTGGCCGAGGAAGAAGCCGCCGGTGAGCAGCGACATGCCGATGACGATGAGCGGGAGGGAGTCGACGAGGGTGAGGCAGGCGCCGATGATCGCGGTGACCATGCCGATGAGCGTGAGGCGACGGCGGGTGAAGGCCACGGCGAGGCGGCCGTAGTACGTCGTCACGACGGTGCCGACGAGGTAGATGAGGAAGAAGAGGGCGACGGTGCCTTCGCTGAGGTTCCACGGGTCCTGTTGGAGTCGGGAGCCGAGCATCGTGAAGGAGCCGCCGAACACGATCATGCAGAGGAACCCGGTGAGGTAGATGCCCCACAGCCCGCTTGGGGTTCGCCGAGGCGATCGGGTCGTGTCGCGCGGGGTCGTGTCGGGCTCGGGCCGGACCATGTCGCCGCGGAGGAGCCAGACGACGATGAGTCCGATGGCGAGCGCGACCGCCGCGGTGAAGGCGAGGCCGCCGTGCCAGCCGAGGACCTCGGCGGCGAGTCCGGTGAGCAGCCGGGAGCACAGGCCGCCGATCGTGTTCCCGGCGATGTAGACGCCGATCGCGCCGGGCAGGGCCGAGGGCGGAAGCCGCAGTGACAGGTAGGCCATCGCGGTGGCCGGCACCGAGGCGATCGCCACGCCTTGGAGGAAGCGGACGGTGATGAGCAGTTCGGGGTTGGGGGTGAACGGCAGGATGAGGGCGAGGACCGCGGCGAGGATGACGCCGCCGACGATCTGCCGGGCGTGGCCTATGCGGGAGGCGAGCAGTGAGAACGGGATGAGGAAGCAGGCCATGGCGACGTTCGTCGCCGAGACCGTGAGGCTCGCGGTGGGGGTGTCGATCGAGTATGCCTCGCGGATGGCGGGGATGAGGCCCTGGGTCTCGTAGAGGACGAGGAAGACCGAGATGCCGGCAAGGAACACTGCGACGATGGTGCGCCGGTTGCTCGTCGCGTTCGGCTCACCGGTGCTCATGGTCCTCACGGTATGCCTGCGGGACGGGATCGCTCAAACCGTTCCGCAGAGCGAACCCGCGACCGCTCAGCTGTCGAAGAGCGTGTCGATGATCCCCTGGGCGACGAACTTCGCATGGAGGATGGGTCGTCGTTCCGGGTCGATCGAGGCGGGTGGCACCCACGCCGGTTGGCCACTGGTGAGCATCACCGAATGCCAATCCGATCTGTCGATGAGGTGGTGGTGTGCGCCGCAAGCCAGTGTGAGGTTGTTGATGTCGGTGATGCCGTTGTCGATCCACGGCACGATGTGGTGGACTTCGCACCACCCCGGCGGTGCATCACAACCCGGGAAGGTGCACCCCATGTCTCTCGCCGTGATGATCGCCGTCTGCTTCTCATCGGCGAAGCGCTTCTCGGTAGCGACCTGCACCGTCTTGGCCGAGTCGCTCATGAGGTGGAAGAACACTCTGCCGTTGAGTCCGGATGAGGTGAGTTCGGACATCGGCACCGGATTCTCGGTGCCGGTCTTGCCCTGACCGGTGTTCGAGGCGAGGTCTTCGGCCTTCGCCGTGACGACGAGCGAGTACCTCGCGCCCGAATTCGGGCGATTCATCTCGATCTTGCCGATCAGGGAGGCGAATCGTTCGTAGATCCACCGGCGGGCGGAGGGCTGGGCGTCGACTGTGCTCACCGTCGTGCCGTCGCGGCGCACTCCATAGGCGCTGCCGTCGTAACCCGTCGCCCCGGGTGTTCCGTCTGAAGCGTCGGCACTGGTTCCCGTGCCGGGAAGTCGCTGACCGGTGCCGTCCTGAGCGAAGAGCGGCGCATCGTGCCGGTCGCCGGAGAGCACCGCGTCGAGTACATCGAAGGCGCTGGGTGACTCCTCGCCGGCCGCCTCGGTGCCGGGGAACCCGCTGCTGACGAGGCCGCTCCCGACGCCATCCCTGCCGGCGTCGCCATTCCCGGTGGCGTCGCCACCCTGGCTGGCATCGCCATGACTGGCGGGGTCGCCATTCCTGCCGGCGTCGCCTTGGCCGCCTGGCGCGTCCGCACCGCCCTGCTCGCCGGTTGTCCGGCATGACTCGATCCTCGACGTCAGCAGGCCGTTGAGCAGGCCTCCGGTGATCGGGTCGAGCCGGCCTGACAGCTCCCAGTCACCGTTGCGGCGAGCGCGCAGATGCACCGAGTAGTCCGACCGGTCGCGTCCCTCGGACGGCTCCTTGCCGTCGGGGTCGATGATGTCGAGCATGCGCTGGAAGATCTCGCGCAGGTCGGAGACGCGGACGTTGGGCGCTTCCTTGACCAGTCGCTCCTCGGTCTCGGCCCGCAGTTCGGCGCTCACCCAGGCAGGCAGTCGTTTCATGCATTCGGCGATGACCGCCGCCTGGTTCGCCGACAGGACTCCCTCGTGGAGGCCGTCTGCGGCCTTGGGGGCCAGCGGCGGCATCGGCTGACCGGAGAGGTCGACGCGTCCGCCGAGGTTGTTCGCCGCCTCGGTGCGCCGATAGGCCTCCTGGTCCGACAGTCCCAGACGATCCTTGACGAGTGCTTTCGTCGTCTTCGCGCCGAAGTCCGTGGGTACTCCGACTCTCTGGAAGATGGCGAGGGTGACGGCGTTGAGTGAGGCGTTGACGCGGTTGATCGCTTCGAGCGCATCGGCGAGGATCACCGCGTCGTCGGGGCCCACCGGCCGTTCGAAGGTGCGGACTTCGCTTTCGAGCCGGGTCAGATTCGTGATGCTGTCGAGGACTTCGGGCGCGAACTCGGACAGGCGGGACCAGGCCGCATCGGTGAGCAGCGGATGCCGGCTCAGCTTCCTCGTGTCCGGCATGGAGCGTGTCGAGTCGGTCACGGAGCTTCTCGAGATGGGCATCGCGTTTCTCGAGTCAGACGTGGCGTTTCCCGAGTCGGACGTGGAGTTCCCCGAATCAACTATGTCGGCGACCGCCGCAGCCGGGTCGTCGTCATCGATGGGTCCCGGGCCGGTCGGGTCTTCGTCGACCGACAGTGCCGAGACGTCGGCCGCGAGTGCTGCGCTGCGGCGATGCCCATAGTCATCGGGATCGTCGACACCGGGAGAGTCATCGGGCTCCTCAGCGCCGGGTGCTTCCCCGGCCGGAGTCGCATCACTTTGAACCTCGCCGACCGGATTCCCATCGATCGGAGCCCCCTCGACCGGAGTCTCCTGGATCGAAGCCTCAGCGATCGACGTCTCAGGCGACGCTGGACTCTCAGCTTCCGGTACGGCCGGGATCTCCTCGAAGAGTTCGGCGTGGACGCTGCCGGTGAGGTCGAGTCCGGCATCCCTGAGCTGGTCGAACAGCGATTCCGGAGCTCCGGTCGATCGACTCGAGCCGCCTGCGGATGACCCCGGCCCAGAAGAACTCGGCCCCGATGAACCTGGCCGCTTCGACGCGGGGCCCCGCTTCCCCGCAGGCGACATGCGGGCACGGTCGCCGTTCCCGTGGTTCTGCCTGTCCGGGGTGAGTGTCATGACTCCTGATCCGTTCGCCAACGCTCATCGTTGTTGTCCTGATTCTACTCCGCGAGTGTGACATGCACAACAGTCTGTTCCCAATTTATTCGATCTTTTTTTCACAATGAATTCATTCACTCAGCGCTTTTCTGTCAACGACTCCATCCGTCCTGGCGACAGCTGCCCGCACAGCACACCCACAGGACGTTCAGTCGCAGCCGCAGAGATGTGTCCATCGCGGCAAACACGGTGACGCCATCACACCTCCCAGCACGGACGATGACAGTGCCAGGCCCGGCAGTCACCGGCGCCCTTTCGCACGCAACTGCAGTCCTGCGGAGAGCGCGGCTCTCCTCCGCTCGGGTCGCCGCGGTGAGCTGACGGACAGACACTGTCGACTCGCCGCGGAGGCGAAGTCACCACCGTCGCTACGAACCCTGGAAGGCTCCTGCCTGGAGGCACACCGCAAGGCACCTTGCAACCCTTTCAGTGCCTCAGGCCCTTCCCGACATCGCCGCGTCGACTGATCCCACGGAGCTTCGACGAACGTCCTTCGAACACAGTTGACAGAGGAAAGTGAGCACAAGCGTCGCGACAGTCATTGCGATGAAACCGAGAACATAATCACCCGTCGAATCCCTGACGTAGCCGATGAAGAAGGGATAGACGAAACCACCGACGATGAAGCCGATTCCGAGCACGAAGCCATTGACAGTTCCCGCCCGGGTCGGCGGAACGGATTCGGCAGCCAGTGCGAGCGCCAACGGCATCCCCATGTACACGCTGAGCCCGACGAGCGGCAGGCACACCGCGACGAGCACATAGTTATCGGCTGCGATGGCCGTGGTCAGGGCCGCCATGAACACCGTCATCGATGCCCCTGCGAGAACAATGAGGTTCCGTCGCCTGCCAAGGCGATCCGAGATCAGTCCGAAACTGATCGAGGTGATCATTCCGACGACGACATAGAGGGACGAGAACAGCCCGGCCGACGACGTTGACCACCCTGCGTTCTCAATGAGGATTGTCGGCATCCAACTGGCGACGACCGCGAAGATTCCCCACTCTCCAACGAAGAAGGCGGCTGCCGTGAGGACATTGCGTCTGGTCACAGCGCCCCAGATCGTTGACTTTCCGGGTGCGGCAGTGGCGGCCCCAACCTCATTGTCCGCGTCGTCGGGTGCATCGCGGAGCACGACCGCCGCAATGATGAGAACCACGAGGAGCACGAGACCCCCGACGATCGATCCGCTTCTCCACCCCAACGCGACGGTGACGATGGAGAACCCATAGAGCGCAAAGGCCGTCCCGACCCCGTCGGAGGTGAACATCGTTCCCAGCGCGACCCCGCTCTTCCGCTCGCGCTCGAACCAGTTGACGGCCATCGTGTAAGGCCCGACGAAGAGAAGGCCCACTCCAACACCACTCAGGGAGCGGCTGAGCATGAGCGAGAGGTAGTCGGGCGCCCACGCGAACATGAACTGACCGGCGATCGCGGCGATCAGTCCGACGATGATGATCTTCTTGACACCCCAGCGATCACCGATGAACCCGGCGAAGGGAAGTATCACCCCTCCGACCAGCGCCGTGATGGAGCCGAGGAGTCCTGCTTCAGTGAAGTTGAGAGACAGCTCCTGGGAGATCTCGAGCAGATTCGGCGTCCACCCGATGTAGGGGATGAAGCAGGCGATGAGCACCAGATAGGAGGTCGCCAGCATCAGCCACTTCGTTGTGGATGTGATTGTCTTCATGTGTAGCTCACCTTTGAGCGGTCCCGGCCGAGCAACCGGGAGAACTGTGCAGATTCACTGCGGATGGCTGTCGGAACATCACCCGTGACAACGGGTCGGCCCGACCAATGGAACCTCTCCTTTCAGGAATCGAATCCGAGTTTGAGCCGATCGAGCACGGACAGCCAGAGGCCGCGTTTACCGCCGCGACGATCCGACCGAGCCATCTGAGAAGCCGTGAACGTGATCGCCGCCCACGCGAACGGCTCCGGCGGAAAGGGCATGGGAACAGTGCGAACCATGCGAGATCGTGTGCGCCTCGTGTCCGCCCCCTCGAGAAGATCGAGCATGGCGTCCGCTGCGAAGCGAGTCGCCGCCACTCCGAGACCGGTGAATCCCGACGCATATGCAACACGCCCATGGTGACTCAGCGCGAAGAACGCGAAGAAGCGGCTGCAGGTGTCAATCATCCCGCCCCAGGCGTGCGTGAACTTCACACCGCTCAGCGAGGGGAAGAAGACTCCCAGATGGACGGCGAGCCGTTCAAAGGTCGGTTCACTGACTTCGAGTTCCGGTCGAACGGCCCGGCCATAGTGATAGAGGGCGTCATAGCCGCCGATGAGAATGCGCGTACGCCCCTCAGAGTCGACGATCTTCCGCAGGTAGTGGAAGCGATTGTTCAGATCGGTCAGGCCCTGGCGCTTCTTCCAGCCGATCTCCTCTTCCTGCGCAGCCGACAGGGGCTCCGTCACAACCGCATAGTCGTAGACAGGCACCGTCCTCAGCCGCTGCCTGCGCACCAGAGGAGAGAAACCGTTCGTGGCGAGAACGACCTGCTTCGCGGTGATTCGGCCTCGGCCGGTCGTCGCCAGAATCGAGCCTGCGGCAGGCTCTTCCTTGAGCGCGTCGACTCTGGTGTTCTCGAAGACACGCACACCGGCGCGCCTGCAGGCGTCCAACAGGCCGAGCACCAGCTTTGCAGGATTGAGCACGACGCCGTCCGCTTTGGCCCAAGCTCCGGTCGAGGCTGCAGCTGTGCGCACCTGATCCTGCAGGTCCTGCCCGGTGAGCAGTTCGACATCGGCCTCGCTCGCAGCAAGGGCACGCAACGACTCCTCCTGATGTTCTTCGGTAGCCAGTTTGATGACTCCATGCGCGTCGATGTCGCAGTCGATGCCGTACCGCTCGAGATCAGCGAGTAGGCCCTCAAGGTTCTCGACCCCCATGTCCGAATGCATTGATTCCTCGCCGGGCAGGTGCCTGGCGGCATTGGCGCGACCATGAGTCAGGCTCGGTTCGCAGAACCCGCCGTTCCGACCCGATGCGGCCCAGCCGACCGTTTCGGCTTCGATCAGGACGACCTCGCGGTCCGGCTTGCGCTCCTTCGCCTTGAGCGCCGTCCACAGGCCGGAGAATCCTCCGCCGACCACAAGGAGATCGGTTGACAGATCTCCCTCAAGTGCGCGCGGACGATCCTGCCGAGGGTGGTCATCGAACCAGAACGGCTCGCGCTTCGCATCCGCAAGGGCCTCCCGGATCCGATCGCGGTCCGCTGAGGCCTCAGCCTGCTCAAAGCTCGTCAGAGTGGTCATCTGCCCGTCCTGTGTCGATTCGTCCTGTCACAACTCACTGAGTACAACAGAAACTATCCACCTGAAGTTGAGCATTCGTCAACTGTTTTTCCTTTTCAATGTTGTTTCAGCAATTTATGCCCGACATTGATTGCTCAATCGGCAAATCGACTGTAGGCTCGATCCACCAGAGTCAACGACGACAGGAGTCAGCCATGTCAACCCAGGAGAGTGCCACTCGCGAATCAGCTCGCGACACCGGCATCCGCGCTCAGCTGTTCATCGACGGTGAATACACCGACGGCTCGGGCTCCCAATCGACAACGATCATCAGCCCGGCCACCGGCGAACCGATCGCCGCACTGCCGGTCCCCGGCCGAGCGGATCTCGATGCAGCAGTCAGCGCGGCGAATCACGCTCAGCGCGCATGGGGCAGAACAGGAGTCTGGCAGCGTGCAGATGTCTGCCATCGCATCGGAGACGCACTCGGTGCCCATGTCGAAGAACTCGCACGCCTTCAGACACTCGAGCAGGGCAAACCGCTGGCCGAGTCCAGAGCCGACATCGAAGAGGCCGCCCAGCTGTTCCACCTGCACGCAGAAGATGCGGTTCGACTCTACGGTGAGACACTCCCCTCCACCGACCCGTCGAAACTCATGTTCACGTGGCGCAAACCCGTGGGCACGTGGGGAATCATCACCCCGTGGAACTTCCCACTGCTGATGTTCACAGAGTTCGCGGCCCCCGGCCTCGCCACAGGAAATGCGATTGTGGTCAAGCCCCCGACGCACACTGCTCTGACCGTGCTCAAGGCAATGGAATACATCGTTGAGGCCGGACTTCCCTCCGGCTTGGTCAACGTCCTGCCCGGTGAAGGCGACTTCGGCGCCCAGCTCGTCGGACATGACGGCATCGATGCGGTCGGTTTCATCGGATCGTCAGCGACCGGAGCCAAGATCGCAGCAACGGCCGGCTTGAAGCGCTCAGTCATGGAATGCTCCGGCAACGGTCCCGTCATCGTCCTCGACGACGCCGACATGGAGCGCGCTGCCAAAGCCGCCGTCGACTCGGCTTTCTACTGCGCCGGCCAAGTCTGCTGCGCTACCGAGCGAGTCATCGTCCACAGGGATGCGCACGAGGCGTTCGTCGCGGCCGCAGTCTCCTACGCCAAGACCGTTCGCCTCGGCGACCCATTCGACGAAACCACCAACCTCGGTCCTCTGAACAATCCCGGAGTCGCAGAGAAGATGGACCGACACCTGACCGAGGCCCGTGAACGCGGATTCGATGTCATCCTCGGCGGTGGGCGAGCGCAGGGCTATCCCACCGACCTCTACTTCGAGTTCACCATCGTCGACAACGTTGCGGAGGACTCGCTGCTCTCGCGCGAAGAGTCGTTCGGCCCCGTCCTGCCGATCATCGTCGCCGAGGACGACGAGGACGCCCTGCGCATCGCCAACTCCGATGACCTCGGCCTGCAGTCAGCCGTCTTCACCGAGAACATCAATCGCGGATTCCGCTTCATGGAGGAGCTGGAGACAGGTCAAGTGCTCATCAACGAATCGAACGGATGGTGGGATGTCAACATGCCGTTCGGCGGCGCCGGCGGGAAGAACACCGGCTGGGGAAGGATCGGCGGGATGTACACGCTTCATGACATGACCGATCTGCGGACCGGTGTCATTCACGTGGAGAAGTAGGCTAGTCACCAGACATTCGCGGCCCCGCCCCCACACCGACAGGCACGGGGCGGGGCCGTGAAGTGCCGGGAGGATGCGAGACCTCGCAGGACGCGAGAACCAGACGATGAAGGACGTGGGTGCGGTGAGTGAGGACGTTCACAAGGGACCGGAACAGCTTGATGAGTTGGATCGCAAACTGATCTCGGCCCTGCAAGTCGATGGACGCACGTCTTTCAGCGTTCTTGCGGAGCGGTTCGGGGTGCCAGCCTCGTCTGTTCGCTACCGGGTACAGCGCCTGCAGGACAGCGGCATGTTTCAGATCGTCGGCATTGCGAACCCACTCAATATCGGCTTCGACCGACTCGCGATGATCGGCATCCGCTGCCAGGCTGGCAAAGGTCCCGAGGTCTGCGAAAAGCTCTCCGCCCTGCCGGAGACGAGCTACGTCATCCTCACCAGCGGCTCGTTCGACGTCATGGTCGAAGTGGTGTGCCGCGACATCGACCATTACACCGAGCTCATGTTCGAGCGTCTGCAGAAGATCCCCGGAGTCGAAGCGACCGAGTCGTTCTTCGTCCTCAAAGCCCACAAGCTCGCCTACGGGTGGGGAGTCGGCGAAGCCTAGCGTCTCTCCTGCTTGTGGGGTGGTCGCGAACCCGCTTTCCCGCTGCGCCCATGACCTCCGATTACTCCGGTCCTGGACCCTCCCAACTCCGGATGTCATCCCCGCCCACCCCCGACTCGCGGTCCCTCCCACCCCAGACGCCAACCCCGCACCACCACCTCCGAACATCCACCCCGCACGCCGAGAACACCCAGGGTTCACGAAAACTCAGGTCGCCCTTTCCTGAAATCTCCATCGCGGCAGTCTAGGCTCGGCTGGAGGCACACCTGTGCACGTCGTCCGCGCTGGCCTGCGCGGTTCGCCGCCCGCACAGAACCGTCAGATCCGCACAGACCCATCAGTTCCCACAGAGCCGATAGTTCCGCACAGAGCCGTCAGTTCCCACAGCACCGTCAGTCCGTGCAGGGACCACCGTCGCGCACCGCCGCCTCGGTGCCTGCGCTGACGGGCAACCCAAGGAGGCGCAATGAAAGGTCAGCTCCCCATCGTTCGCTTGGTCACCGGTGAGACCACGGGACAGCGCATCGCACGGATCGCCGCAGCCGCCTCGGCGGTCGGGCTCGGAGCACTCGCCGCCTGGGACGTCACGCAGAAGAAGCACTCGATCCTGCGCAACTACCCGATCGCGGGACATGCGCGCTTCCTCCTCGAGTCGATCCGACCGGAGATCCAGCAGTACTTCATCGAACGGAACTGGGACGGCCGACCCTTCAGCCGCGACGCCCGCACGACGATCTACGAACGGTCGAAGGGCATCCTCTCCGAGCACGCCTTCGGCACCGAGCACGACGTCGACCGCACCGGCTACGAAGCGCTCATGCACTCGACGACCCCGCTGCCCAACTCCCCCACCCCGCCGCGAATCCGGGTGGGCGGCAAGGACTGCACTCAGCCCTACGACATCTCCCTGCTCAACGTCTCCGCGATGAGCTTCGGCTCGCTCAGCGACAACGCCGTGCGCGCGCTCAACAAGGGCGCGGCGATGGGCGGCTTCGCCCAGGACACCGGCGAGGGCTCGATCTCCCCGTACCACCAGGAGTTCGGCGGCGACCTCATCTGGGAGCTCGGCACCGGATACTTCGGCGCCCGCACCCCCGACGGCGACTTCGACCCCGACAAGTTCGCCGCGAAGGCCCAGGACCCGCAGGTCAAGATGACCTCGCTCAAGCTCTCGCAGGGAGCCAAGCCCGGCCTCGGCGGCGTCCTCCCCGGCAAGAAGGTCACCGAGGAGATCGCGAAGATCCGCGACGTGCCCGTCGGTCAGACGTGCATCAGCCCACCGAACCACCGCGTCTTCTCCACCCCGATCGAGCTGCTCCAGTTCATCGCGAAGATGCGCGAGCTCTCCGGCGGCAAACCCGCCGGCTTCAAGCTCTGCGTCGGCTCCCGCACCGAGTTCCTCGCGATCTGCAAGGCGATGCTCGAGACCGGGATCACCCCCGACTTCATCATCGTCGACGGCTCCGAGGGCGGCACGGGTGCCGCCCCCCTGGAGTTCGAGGACAACGTCGGCCTCCCCCTCACCCAGGGCCTGATGATCGTCCACAACGCGCTCGTCGGCGCGGGGCTGCGCGACCAGATCAGGATCGGCGCCTCGGGCAAGGTCGCGAGCGGCTCCGACATCGTCAAGCGCCTCATCCAGGGCGCCGACTTCACGAACTCGGCCCGCGCCATGATGATGGCCGTCGGCTGCATCCAGGCCCAGGTCTGCCACACCGGCAAGTGCCCCGTCGGCGTCGCCACGCAGGATCCCCGCCGCGCTCGCGCGATCTACGTTCCCGACAAAGCCGAACGCGTGCGCAACTACCACGACGGCACCGTCGCCGAGGCGGTCCGCCTCATGGCCTCGATGGGCGCAGCCCATCCCAGCGAACTCGAACCGACGATGCTCCGCCGCAACCTCTCCCCGTCCGAATCCTGGTCCTACGCCCGCCTCTACGACTGGCTCGAACCCGGCGAACTCCTCAACGGCGCCCCCGAGGACTGGGCCGCCGACTGGGCCACCGCCCGCGCGGACACCTTCCACATCGCCCGCGGACAGAGCCGCTGACCAGTCAGGACACGCTCATGAGCCGGATCGTCCTCCTCCACTCCGCGTTCGGGCTCACCCCAGGCATCGGCCGCATCGCCGACGAGTTCCGCAGCCGGGGCCACGAGGTCCACACCCCGGACTACTACGCGGGGCAGACCTTCACCAGCGCCGAGGCGGGGGTGGCCCATTCCCGGGACGTCGGGTTCCGCACGCTGGTCGACCGCGTCACCGAGCTGAGCAGCGAGCTGACCGGGCCGCTCGTGTTCGCCGGGCTCTCGCTCGGGGCGAGCGTCGCCCAGCAGATGGGCAAGAACGATTCCCGCGCCCGCGCGGCCCTCCTCTTCCACGGCGGCGGCTTCCCCTCCCGCACCCGCTGGCAGCCGCAGGTGCCCGTGCAGATCCACTTCGCCGTCGACGACGAATGGCGCACGCCGGGTCTTGCGGAGACCCTCTTGGAATCCGCCGCCGCTGCCGGGGCGCCGGCCGAGTCCTTCCTCTACCCGGGCGGCTCACACCTCTTCAGCGACCCCGAATCGCCGGACTTCGAGCCCGAGAGCGCCGCCCTGCTCCTCGCCCGCGCCGACCGCTTCCTCGCGGAGTTCGCGGACTGAATCGGCGGCACCTCGCCGCCCCCGCACCGGGCCCCTCACCGGGCCACTCGCCGAGCCGCTCGCCGGGCCCCTCAGCCGTCGCCCGCGGCGCCCCGCACGCCGCGGCAGAGCCCTTTCGCGGCGGTTTCCGATACAGGCAAGCTCACCTGACAAGCCCGCCTCATTGATGACGTCATTGAAAAATCTTCTAAAAGTGGGGTTACATTCGTCACGCAATGTTCTACTCTGGAATGAAAATTCCATACCGGTGAGCGACCTTCGGAATCCGTGACGCACGGTCACCCCCGTGCCCTCGATTCCCCGGCTCAGGCTGCGATGCCCCGACCGTCCGCCTCCTCCAGCGAGGCTCCGACGGCGGAGCTCCCTCATCGCCAGCACTCCGATGCGCACCGGCTGGCAGCGACCACCCCACGCTGCGAGCACCGCGCACCAGGCGAACTTCGCCGCTCCCCTCCTGCGCCCACCTCTGCGAACGGATCCCCATGACCAGCACCCGCCCCGATCCGACGGCTCCCACCACGAGCCGTCGGCGGACGCAGCCCGACTCCCCACCTGCGTCCACCCCTCGACGTACCCGGACGGCACCCCAGAACCCCGGCGCTCCCCGTGTCTCCTCGACACAGCACCGACATCCCTCGTGCCGGTGGTCGCGATGAACGACAGCGGGACGGGTGACATCCCGATCATCGGCACCCCGGCCTCCGGGATCCCCGTCACCCCGCCCGGGCCCGACGGACCGGCCCCCTACCGGGCGAGCGACAGCGGCTCGGGCAGCCTCGGCGGATCCGGAAACGGGCACACGACCACCGGCGGTGCCGGCGAACGGTCCTACGCGATCCCGACCGGGTTCCCGAGCGTCCCCTTCGGCCAGCGACGCCACCCGGGACGACGCCGATGAGCTGGACCGCCGCCCCTCACAGCCGGTCCGCGCCCCTGCTCAGCCGCAGCCGCAGCGGGTCGATGCGGCTGAGGCGGTCGACAGCGGCCTCCCCCAGCTCGGCGGCGACGAGCTCGCTCACCGTCTCGACGAGCGCGAGCATCGGAGCGAGGGTGTCCGCCGGCCCTGCCGCCCGGACCTCGGCGGTGAGCACCCGATCAGCCAGCGACGCCGCCGGGGAGAGCCACAGGTCGGTGAAGACGACGACGGTGAGGCCGAGTTCCTTCCCGATCCGCACCACCTCGGTGATCGCCGGATCGTAGCGCCGGACATCGAGGACGACGAGGATGTCGCCGCGTTTGAGGTCGAGGAGATCAGCGGCCGCGAGCAGCGGATTCGCGTGCACCCGGACGACCCCCGAACGCACCGAGCCGAGCTGCGCGTGGAAGATGTCGGCGATGTGGGCCGTGTACGTCGCGCCGACGAGGGCGACGCTGCGCTTGGGTTGGGCGAGGAGCTCGACGGTGCGCTCGAGCTCGTCGCCGATGACCGAGTCGAAGGTCTCATCGATGCCCGCGTGGAACGCGGCCCGCGCCGCATCGAACTCCGCCCCCTCACCGGGGGCGAGCGCCTGCGAGAGATTCGACTCCTCGCGCTCGCGCATCTCCGCCTTGAGGGCGTCCTGGAACTCCCGGTAGCCGCTGAAGCCGAGCGTGCGCGCGAACCGCACGACCGAGGGTCCGCTGACACCGGCGGCGTGCGCGAGGTCAGCGATCGGCTCGAGCCCGGCGAACGGGTAGGCGGCCAGGACGGCGCGTGCGATCTTCTTCTCCGCCGGAGTGAGCCGGGACATCACCGCACGCAGGCTGATGGCCAGGCTCGGCCCGTCGTCCGTCATCGGTCCCTCTCCTTTGGAAATCGCCCTCGACTCCACCGCCCAGGCAGCACGATTCCCGCAGGTCACCGCCTCAACTATCGCTCCAGCATAGCGAGGCCGAACTGGAAATGGGGTGTCAGCTCATGACATACCCGTTGTCGACGATGAGGTTCTGTCCGGTCACCGCGCGGGAGTCCGGGGAAGCGAAGAAGACCACCGCCGAGGCGAACTCCTCCGGAGTCGTCACGTGCCCGAGCGCACTCGCCTCAGCGATCCGGTCGAAGACCTCCTCCGCCGTCGCCGCCGAGGCGTCCGTAGTCCGCAGGAGACCGCCGGAGACCATGTTGACCCGCACCCCGAGCGGCCCGAGGTCCCGCGCGAACGTCCTGGTCAGCGCGAGCAGCGCCGCCTTCGCAGCGGTGTAGTCGTGATACGGCACCACCGGGTTCTGGACGAGGTTCGAGCCGACGTTGATCACCCGCCCCGAACCGATCTCCCGGAACCCGCTCATCGCCGCCTGGACCGTGTTCATCGCCGAGCCGACGGTGCCGCGGAACTGGGCGGAGAGGTCCGCGAAGTCGATCTCGTCCGCCGGCTGCCGCCCCTCGACGTCGAACGTGTAGTCCATGAGCGCACTGTTGACGACGGTGGACACGGGCATCCCGAACTCGGCGTGGGCGGCGTCGAACATCGCATCGACGGCCCGGTCGTCGGTGACATCGGCCTCGAGAGCCGCCGCACGTCCGCCGCGAGCCCGGATCGCCTCGGCGAGCTCCTCCGCGGCATCCGCGGAATAGCGGTAGTTGACGACGACCGCGGAGCCGACGTGGGCGAACGCCTTCGCGATCGCCGCCCCCAGGCCACGGCCGGCTCCGGTGACGAGGACGAGCTGCTGGTCGAGCGGCATCGCCGCGGTCGAGAAGGCCTGGGCGTTGCTCATCGGGAATCTCCTTCGAAGGCCGGCGCGAGTGCTCTGCAGTCAGCTTACCCAGGACAGGTGCAGTCAGGGCGGTTGCACGGCAGAGTCACAGGAACGCCGGATCTCAGGAGCGCCGAGTCGCAGGACCGCGCGCGGGAAGCCAATAGAATAGGACAAGACCACTGTTGTCCAATCCACCGTCTGCCCTGCAAGGAGGAGCCTATGGCCGAGATCGGCGCCAACCTCTCGATCGGAGTCCTCGCGGCCATCGTCGTGATCCTCATCTACGTGCTCGCCGCGAAGGTCGGCAAGTGGTACCCGGCCCCCGAGTACCGCGGCCCCGGCGGAGCGCAGCCCGGGCAGCCGGGTTACGGACAGCAGGGTCAGCCAGGCTATGACCAGCAGGGATACGCGCAGCAGGGCTACGGGCAGCCGGGGCAGCCGCCGACGCAGCAGCGTCGCCGGGACATGCGCGCCTACAGCGCCGACGAGGCCGAGACCCGGGTGATGTCGACGACCGAGGACGATGAGAAGGCGACGACCGCCGAGCTCACGCAGAACATCGCCCACTCCGGTCAGATGATCGCGCAGAACCGGCGGGCGGCGACGGCCGGCAACGGTGACACGCTCGCGGTCTTCACGTACATCCTCGGCGCGGGTCTGCTCGCGGCCATCGCGTTCGTCTTCTTCAACAACCTCCTCCTGCCCGCCACGGTCGGCGCGCTCGTCGGTGCGATCATCTGCGTGGCGCTGGCCGCGACTTACACGATCCGGAACCTCGACTTCTGGCCGGACAATTCGACGATCACGATCATCAACCTCGGCGTCGCCCTGGCCGCCGCGCTCGTCATGTACATCGGGGCCAGCCGCACCGAACGCGACCGGATGACCCTCAACTCGATCATGGACTCCCTCGATCCGCTGCCGCTGGGCGAGGGGTTCTCCGGCTTCATCACCGCGATCGGCGACCGCGTCGTCACGTTCTTCGAAACGTACGGCTTCCTCGGCTTCGTCTTCCTCCTCTTCATGGCCATCGGCGCGATCATCGTCTTCACGCTCGCCGCGAAGTCCCTCATCGACGTCATGGACTGGCGGATCTTCGCCCAGTTCGGCCACAACGTCACCGATCGGCCGATGGCGTACTCGCGTGCCGAGCGCTTCCAGTCCTCGAAGGTCTCGCACACCGTGACCTCGATCGTGCTCGCGGGCATCGCGGTCCTCGCCGCGACCGGCCTGCTCTACGACGGGTTCACGTGGTTCACGCGCTGAGCCGCCTGCGGGCGCGGCAGCCCGGGCCCGCAGGCGTAGCAGTCCGGGTGCCCAGGCGCAGCAGGTCGCCACAGACCCCGGCAGCAGCCCCGGCACCTGGGCGGGAACCGCGCCGCGACGGCACTGAGCACAGTCTCAGACACCGCGCGCTAGGATAGTCCCCGAACTTCCTCCGCCCACCCTGCCCGCCAGGACGGTGGGCGCAGACGTCGACGAACGACCCGAAAAGGGATGAGAACCTCAATTGGCGAACGGCAACGCAACTTTCCGTCACTCGAATGTGGCTCTTCTCGGTCTGGCCGAGATCATCGCCCCCAACGTAGTGACCTCCCACGAATTCGACGAGCGCCTCGCCGATACTCTGACCACCCTCGGACTCCCGACCGGACTCCTCCAGCGCGTGGCAGGCGTTGACGCCCGCCGCAACTGGGATCAGCCGGCCGAGTTCGTCGCCGGGGCCGTGGCCGCCGGCAAGAAGGCCCTCGCCGAGGCGGGTGTCGAGCCGGGTGCCATCGGGCTGATGGTCAACACCTCCGTCACCCGCGAGCACCTCGAGCCCTCGGTGGCCGTCGGCGTCCACGCCGGCATCGGCCTCGGGCCGCAGGCGATGAACTTCGACATCGCCAACGCGTGCCTCGGCTTCGTCAACGGCATGACCCTGGCCGCGAACATGATCGACGCCGGGCAGATCGACTACGCCCTCGTCGTCGCCGGGGAGGACGCCTCGCGCGTCCAGGAGGCGACCCTGCGTCGGCTCACCCGCGACGGCATCACCCGTGAGGAGTACCTCAACGAGTTCGCCTCGCTCACGCTAGGCTCCGGGGCGGCCGCCGCCGTCATCGGCCCCGCGGATCGGCATCCGGAAGGCCACCGCATCCTCGGCGGGATCACCCGTGCGGCCACCCAGCACCATGAGCTCTGCGTGGGCGACCACAACGGGATGTTCACCGACACGAAGGGACTGCTCGCCGGCGGCATGGAGCTCGTCGTCGCCGCGTGGGAGGAAGCCCACGAGGACGGCTGGGATTGGCGGAACATGGACCGATACGTCATGCACCAGGTCTCCGACGTCCACACGAACTCGATCACGCGCGCCGCGGGCCTCGACCCCGAGCGGATCCCCGTGACGTACCCCGAGCTCGGCAACGTCGGGCCGGCCTCGCTGCCGATCACGCTCAGCCGCGAGGTCGAATCCCTGGAGAAGGGCGACCGCATCCTCTGCATGGGCGTCGGCTCCGGGCTCAACACCGCAATGACCGAGATCGAGTGGTAGGACATCGATGAACCATCCCGGACGGCCGGCCGCCCTTCCCCCGACGCTGCCCGAATGGGATCCCGCGTGGTCCCGGATCGTCGAGGTCGACACCGGCGACGACGCGCATGCGTTCCACGTCCTCGACACGCTGTCGGCCCTGCGCGCCGAGGGGATCGAACCGACCGGCACGATCCTCGCCCTCCACGGCAATCCGACGTGGTCGTTTCTGTGGCGTCGCCTCGCCGCGGCCACCGTCGAATCCGCGCGCTCCGGTGGGCGCGCGTGGCGGCTCATCGCCCCCGACCAGCTCGACATGGGGTTCTCCGAGCGTCTGACCCATGACGGCCTGCCGACCCCGCACGGCCCCGAGGTGCGCCGCATCTCCCAGCGCATCGCCGATTTCGATGCCGTCGTCACAACCCTCCTCGCCGAGGCGGCCGGCAGTTCCGCAGCCGACACCGCCGAGGCGGGGCCGGAGCATCCCGTCGTGACGATCGGCCATGACTGGGGCGGTGTCCTCTCGCTCGGGTGGGCGGCCCGGAACACCGACCGGGTCGCGGCCGCGATCAGCCTCAACACCGCCGTCCACCAGCCCGAGGACGCACCGCTCCCGGCCCCGCTGCGGGCCACGCTCGCCGGCCCCATGCTGCCGACGGCCACCGTCGTCACCGACGGCTTCCTTCGGGTGACGCTGCGCCTCGGCGAGCTCTCCCCCGAGGTCCGTGCGGCCTTCCGCGCGCCCTACGAGTCCGCGTCGCTGCGGCACGGGATCGGCGGGTTCGTCGCCGACATCCCCGTCGACGAGCACCATCCCTCGCATGCCGAGTTGCAGCGCATCGGCGCGGACATCGCCGCCTTCGACCGTCCCGCGCTCCTCGTGTGGGGCCCGAAGGACCCGGTGTTCCTCGAGCGCTACCTCCGCGACCTCCGCGGGCGCCTCCCGCAGGCCGACGTCCACCGCTTCGAGCTCGGCTCGCACCTCGTCAGCGAGGACTACGACGTGCCTGGGCTCGTCCTCGACTGGCTCACCGCGCAGTTCCCGACGGCTGCGGACTCCGGGGCCGCCGCGGACTCCGGGGCCGCCGCGGACTCCGGGGCCGCTGCGGACTCCGCAGCGAGGGCCGGCACCGGCTCCTCCGCCTCGACGGCGACCGCCTCGGCGCGACCCACAACACCAGCACCGGACGCGGCGCAGGACACGGCATCCACCCCACGTCCGGTCACCGCGATCCTCGACGCGCGCGCCGACGACGAGACGATCGCCTCGGTGGACTTCTCGCAGGATCCCGCCCAGCAGATCTCGTGGCGGCAGCTGTGGCATGTCACGACGAGCATCGCGCACGGCCTGCGCGACCTCGGCGTGCGACCCGGCGACCGGGTGTCGATGCTCGTGCCGCCGGGCAACAACCTCACCGCCGCGCTCTACGCGTGCCTGAAGATCGGCGCGGTCGCCGTCGTCGCCGACGCCGGGCTCGGCCCGCGCGGCATGACGCGGGCGGTCACTTCGGCTGATCCGCAGTGGATCATCGGGGAGCTGCCCGGACTCGGCCTCGCGCGAGCGTTCGGGTGGCCCGGGCGCCGGATCTCCGTCTCCCCGCTCGGCCCGCTGCAGCGCCGGCTCTTCCGCACCGAGACGAGCCTCACCGAGCTCGCGCGCACCCCGCACACCGGTGCCCTGCCGACGCCGACCGGAGCGGACGATGCCGCGATCCTCTTCACCTCCGGGTCGACGGGTCCGGCGAAGGGCGTGCGCTACACGCACGCGGACATCGCCGCGCTGGCCGCCGTCCTCACCCGGGTCTTCGACGTGCGGGAGGGCACGGGCCTCGTCGCCGGATTCCCGCCGTTCGCCCTGCTCGGACCGGCGATCGGGGCCACCTCGGTGACGCCGGACATGTCCGTGACGAAGCCGAAGACGCTCACCGCGGCCGCGATCGCCGAGGCGATCATCGCCGGTGACGCGACGATGGTCTTCGCCTCCCCCGCCGCGTACCGCAACGTCGCCGCCACCGCGGGCGACCTCAGCGCCGAGCAGCGGGCCGCGTGCGCACAGGTCGAGCTCGTCCTCTCCGCCGGCGCCCCGGTCCCGCTCGACCTCATGGACGCCATCGCCGAGGTGTTCCCCGCGGCAGCGATCCACTCGCCGTACGGGATGACGGAGGGACTCCTCCTCACCGACATCGACCGTGAGGGGGTGGCCGCGGCGGCGGCCGGGGACGACCTCGGCGTGTGCGTGGGCACCCCGATCGACGGGGTCGAGCTCGCGCTGGCCCCGATCGACGACGCGGGGAACTCCGCCGATGAGCTGCTCACGGGCACGGACGCGCGGGGCCGCCTCGGCGAGTTCGTCGTCAGCGCCGCCCACCTGAAGTCCGGGTACGACAATCTCTGGCGCACGTCTGCGCAGGCGGCGCGCGACAGCCTCGGCGGGCGGTCCTGGCATCGGACGAACGACATCGGGCACATCGACGACGCCGGTCGGGTGTGGCTCGAGGGTCGACTGCAGCACGTCGTGACGACGCCGCGCGGGCCGGTGGGTCCCGGCGGGCTCGAGGCGCTCATCGACACGGACCCCGAGGTCAGCCGCAGCGCCGTCGTCGGGGTCGGTCCGCGGGGGACGCAGGCGCTCGTCGCCGTGCTCGACGCCGAGGGGACCGCGCTGCCACCGGGCCTCGCCCCGCTCGACCTCTCCGCGCGGCTGCGCGCCCGGGTCGCCGAGGTCGACGGCCAGGATCTCGCGGCTGTGCTCGTCGCCCCGACGTTCCCCACCGACATCCGCCACAACTCGAAGATCGACCGGTCGCGGTTGGCCGCCTGGGCCGCTCGCGTGCTCACCGGCGACGGCGTTCCCCGTCGCGTGTGAGTGCGGCCACCCGGCAATCTGCGGCCACCGACCTGAGGAGCCTCATGAAGATCACCGTCACCGGAGCCTCGGGCCTGCTCGGCTCGTCCGTGGCCCGCGCCCTCGTCGCCGCCGGCCACGCGGTGACGACGCTCCAGCGGCGCCCGTCGGGAGTCGAGGGTGCCCGCGATGTCCTCGGCACGGTGACCGATCCGAACGCCGTCGCCGAGGCGGTCGCCGGGGCCGATGCGGTCATCCACCTCGCCGCGAAGGTGTCGCTGACCGGTGACCCGAGCGAGTTCGCGGCCGTCAACATCGGGGGGACCCGGACGCTCATCTCTGCGGCGCAGACCGCGGGAGTGGAGCGGTTCGTCCACATCTCGTCACCGTCGGTGGCGCACACCGGCGAGTCGATCGTCGGCGACGGTGCAGGCCCGGCCTCCCCCGATCACGCCCGGGGCGAGTACGCCCGGACGAAGGCCGCCGGGGAGCGGCTCGCGCTGGCTGCCGATGCCGACGACTTCCGGGTCCTCGTCCTCCGGCCGCACCTCATGTGGGGTCCCGGCGACACTCAGCTGACCGAACGCGTCATCGACCGGGCCCGGGCGGGCCGGATGCCGGTGCTCGGGTCGGGGGCCGCGCTCGTCGACACGCTCTTCGTCGACAACGCCGTCGAGGCGATCGTCGCGGCGCTGGCCGCTGTCGACGTCACGCACGGGGAGGCGCTCGTCGTCACGAACGGACAGCCGCGTCCGATCGGCGAGCTGATGTCGCGGATCGCGATCGCCGGCGGGGCCGCGGAGCCGCGGCTGCGGATTCCGGTGGCGCCGGCGCTGGTCGCGGGGTCACTCGTCGAGCGGGTGTGGGACCTGTCCGACCATGACGACGAGCCCCCGCTCACCCGATTCCTCGCCGAGCAGCTCTCGACCGCGCACTGGTTCGACCAGCGCCGGACGCAGGAGGTGCTGGGCTGGACGCCGCGCGTGAGCATCGAAGAGGGCCTCGACCTCCTCGCCGCGCACTGTGCGCAGCGCGGGGGCGGCAGCGGCGCGTAGGGGCGTCGCTGCTCCGACGGGCAGAGCGTGGCACCGGTGCGTCGCCTCGGAGGTCGCGATCTCGGCTCGAATCCGCGTCACAGGTGACGACTGCACAATGGGTCCATGACTCCGACCGCCCCGTCACCGGTGATCCTGCTCGCAGGCGTTCCCGGAGCGGGCAAGACGGAGACCCTCAAGGAGGTCCGGCGGCGGGCGTCGTGGCTGCGGGTTTCCGATCCGGAGACCGTGCGTGACGGCCTGCGTCGCCTCGCCCCCTGGCTGCCGTACACGCTGGGGCGTCCGATCGTCCACACGATCGCTCATGTGCTCGCGCTCTTCCGGATCCTCCGCCGAGGCGGTCCCCCGCTCATCGTCCACGATCCCGGCACCCGCCGGTGGAGCAGGCGGCTCTTCCTGCGTCTGGCGCGGCTGAGTCGGCGCCCGGCCATCGGCGTGTTCATCGATGTCGATCGCGATGTGGCGCTGCGCGGTCAGAAGAGGCGGTCGCGCATCGTCCGCGGTCCCGCGTTCGCCAGGCATTGGCGGCGGTGGCTCGGCCTGCGTTCGCACCTCATCGCCGAGGAGGAGCCGACGCCCGGGGAACGCTGGCCGCAGATCGTGCTGACGACGAGGGATCGCGCCGTCGACGATCTCCTCGCCCTCGTCGGCCGCTGAGGCGGAGCCGCGTCGAGCCGGCGCAACCTCGCGGGGCGACATCAGTCTCTGTCCCTGCCCGCTCAGCGGGATGACACCAGGGTCAGCGGGACTCGCGCGGATCCTCACCGTGATAGTCGCCGGAGTCCTCGCCCTCGTACGAGCTCGATTCCTCGCCCCGGTAGCCCGAGCCGGAGCCCTCGGCGTCGCGGGCATCGGCTTCGTCGTCGAGAGCGCTCGAGGAGATCCCCGGCTGCCCGACGGGCGGAGCCTCGAGGGACGAATTCGTCGCTGTCTCCTCGTGGGCATGGTCCTCGGAGTCGCCGTCAGTCCTGTCGTCGGCCTGCGCCGCGTCCGCACCGTCGGCACGATCCTCGCGCTCCGCTGAACCTTCGCCGGAGCCTCCTGCTGCCACAGCACCCGCGCGACCCGGTGAGTTCGCGCCGCCAGTGGCCCGGCCATCCGCGTCCCTCCGGCTGCCGGCGCTCTCCTCCGCGTCAGCCCCCGCAGACCGCTGTCCAGCGGCGTCCGCAGGGCGCTTTGCGTCAGCCTCCGCAGGCAGCTCGCCGTCGCCTTCGCTGCCCGTCTCCTTCTTCAGCCGTTCGATGTCCTCGGACTCCTCCACGGCCGCGTCGTAGCGCTCGAGACTCACCCCCGCCTCGGCGGCGAGCTGGGCACGACGCTCCGCACGGGCCCGCGCGCGCTCCTCCTCGCTGAGCTTCGGCTTCGCGGTCTCGGCGTGCTGGCTCGGCCGCACCGCCTCCCAGATGAGGAGCACGGCGACCATCGTCACCCCGACGATGCCGCCCATGATGAGCGACCCCCACGGGCGGGGCATCGAGAAGAGGTCGGCGAAGATGTTGACGACGAAGAGAAGGACGACGCCGAGGACGAGAGCAACGAGATAGCGCATCTCCCCATTGTGCCCCGTGAGCCTGAGCAGATGAGGGAGGTCGCAGATCACGGTTCGCACGCCCCACCTCGGCGAGGAGATGTGCCATGCGTCACAATGGGGACATGAACGCGAAATACGATGACGTCATCGCAGAGATCTCGCAGGACCCGGGCGCCTTCTGGCTCACGCAGGCCAAGGAGCTCATCGACTGGGTGAAGGAGCCGACCGAGGCCGTCGACGACGCGAACGCCCCGATCTACCGCTGGTTCCCCGACGGCGAACTCAACGTCGCCTACAACGCGCTCGACCGCCACGTCGCCGCCGGCCGCGGCGATCAGGCTGCGATCATCTACGACTCGCCCGTCACCGACACCGTCCGCACGATCACGTACGCGCAGCTGCTCGACGAGGTCTCCCGCTTCGCGCGCGCTCTCTCCGACCGCGGCGTCGAGAAGGGCGACCGCGTCGTCATCTACATGCCGATGATCCCCGAGGCGGCCGTCGCCATGCTCGCGTGCGCGCGCCTCGGGGCGATCCACTCCGTCGTCTTCGGCGGGTTCGCCCCGGCCGAACTCGCCGTGCGCATCGACGACACCGCGCCGAAGACGGTGATCTCCACCTCAGCGGGCGTCGAGCGCGGCCGCGTCCTCGAATACAAGCCGATGCTCGATGAGGCGATCACCATCGCCGAGGCGAAACCCGAGTTCACCGTCATCGTCCAGCGTCCCGAACACCGGGCCGAGATGGGCGAGACCGACCTCGACTACGCCGAGCTCCTGGCCGCCACCCCCGAGGGCATCGACCCGGTGACAGTGAAGTCGACCGACGAGCTCTACGTCCTCTACACCTCGGGCACGACGGGCAAGCCCAAGGGCATCGTCCGCGACTCCGGCGGCTACGCGGTCGCCCTGGCCTACTCGATGCCGAACATCTTCGGCCTCGAACCCGGCGACACGATGTTCACCGCCTCGGACGTGGGCTGGGTCGTCGGGCACTCCTACATCGTCTACGGTCCGCTGCTCGCCGGGGTCACCTCGGTGCTCTTCGAGGGCAAGCCGATCGGCACCCCGGACGCGGGCACGTTCTTCCGCATCATCGACGACCACGACGTCAACGTCCACTTCACGGCGCCGACGGCGATGCGCGTCGTCCGCAAGGAGGATCCCGACGGGGCGCTGATGAGGAAGTACGACCTCTCCTCCCTGCGGGCGTCGTTCCTCGCCGGTGAGCGGCTCGACCCGGACACGTACGAATGGACGACGTCGAAGCTCGCCGAGGCGACCGGTCGTGACATCCCCGTCGTCGACAACTGGTGGCAGACGGAGACCGGGTGGCCGATCGCGGCGAATCCGCTCGGCCTCACGCAGTTCCCCCTCAAGCCGGGGTCACCGACCAAACCCGTGCCCGGCTATCAGATCGAGGTCGTCGACCCCGGCGGCGCCCCGGTGCCCGCGGGCCAGGAGGGGCTCATCGTCATGAAGCTGCCCCTGCCACCGGGGACGATGGCGACGGTGTGGGGCGACGATTCGCGATTCGTCTCCTCCTACCTCGCCGCGTTCGACGGCTACTACCTCACCGGCGATTCCGGTTACCTCGACGAGGACGGGTACGTCTTCGTCATGGGCCGCACCGACGATGTCATCAACGTCGCCGGCCACCGGCTCTCGACCGGAGTGATGGAGGCCGTCATCGCGTCCCACCCGGCCGTCACCGAGGCGGCGGTCATCGGCGTCCACGATGACACGAAGGGGCAGAGTCCGCGGGCGCTCGTCGTCCTCGGTGATTCCGCCGAGGCGGTCGATGCGGATGCGATCAAGGCCGAGCTCGTCGCGATGGTGCGCCGGGAGATCGGGCCGGTCGCCGCATTCCGCGAGGTCGACATCGTCTCTGCGCTGCCGAAGACCAGGTCGGGAAAGATCCTGCGCAAGACGATGCGCGAGATGGCCGACGGCGCCGAGAACCCCGCGGTGCCCTCGACGATCGAGGACCGCACCGTGCTCGACGACCTCGAGGCCGTGCTGCGCCGCAACTGATGGAAGGCGCCGGGGCTGCCGGTGGCTCGGCGGGGTCAGTCGTCGCGACGCTTGCCGGCCTCGAAGCCCTTCTCGAAACCGTCGGCGAATCCCCGCTCGTAGGCATCGTCGCGTCCTCGACCGCGATCGCCTCGCGCACCGCGGACGAACTGCGCGAAGAACTCGCGGGGGTCCCAGTCGACGTCGGGGCCGCAGCCGGAATCGGAGCGCCCGCGTCCACGCGGTCCGCCACGGTCAGCCGAACGGCTGCGGTCCGCGCCGGGCCCGAAGCCGTCGCGGCCTCCACGGCTGCGCCGACCGTGGCCGCCGAAACCGCGACTCGGCCCGAAGCCACGTGAGGGATCGAAACCGCGCGAGGGGTCGAAGCCGCGCGAGGAGTCGAAACCGCGGCGGCGGGCGAACTCGCGCATGCGGTCGCGGACCTCGCGGATGTCCTCCTCGTCGGGACGGAGTTCGTCGACGATCTTCGTCAGCGTCGCGATCATGGCTGCGACCTCGTCATCACTGAGAACCTCCTCGACGCGCGCATTGACGCGGTCACGCAGCGCGCGGACCTGGGCCCGGATCTCGGCTTCACGGGTGGCCTCATCGGCGGGCTCGGTCTCGGCGGCATCATCGAGCCAGGCATCACCGGCCACGACGTCGTCAGTGCGCCGATTGCGCCGTGCTCGTCTCCGCAGATCCGCGACCTCGCGCGGATCGATGTCGGCATCGTCCATCGCCGAGAAGAAGTCCCGACGCAGGGTTCTGCCGACCTGACGAAGAAGATCGGCGAGCTGCGGCGCATCGTCGCTCACCTCATGGTCGATGGGCCGGTCGCCCGCGTCTGTGCCTGTGCTGTCGACATCTGTGCTGTCGACGCCCGTGCCGTCGACGACGTTCGCCTCAACGGGCTCGGCAGCGTTCGCTCCGGACGAGTCGGCCTCACCACGCGCGCGGTCTGTGCCCGCCGCCTCGGTGCTGTCGGTGTCGCCACGGCCGTCACGGTCATTGTCATTGTCAAAGTTGTGTGGGGTGGACATGTCATCTCCTTTACTTGTTATCTGACATGTATATGTATAGTCACATGTATTCCCAAAGCATGTCAAGGGACATGTAAAATCGAGGCATGGACACCACCGACAAGATCGCCGAGGCGCTCACCAAGCTCCAATGGAGGCGCGGCTTCCGCGGATTCGCGGGCCCGGGAGGACCTGGCGGACGCTCGGGAGGTCCCGGGGGCCGTCACGGCCGACAGCACGGCGGACCGTTCGGCAAGGACGGGCTCTTCGGCGAGAACGGCCCCTTCGGCGACGGCGGACCGTTCGGTGACAGCGGTCCCTTCGGCAAGGACGGTCCGTTCGGCAGCCACTTCACCGACACGGACGGCCCCGGTCACGGGGAGACCGTCGGACGCGATGAGTGGCGGGAGTGGGCACGCCGCCTGGGCGGTCGCCTCGGCGGACGTGCCCAGCTGCGTCTCCTCATCGCACTCGCCCAGGTGGGGCATGCGATCGGCGTCAGCGCCCTCGGCGAGGCGATCGGCGTCGATCAGCCTCGCGCCTCGCGCCTCGTCGCGCAGGGCGTCGAACTCGACCTCCTGCGCAGGGAGGCCGACCCCGACGACGCCAGACGCACGCTCATCGCGCTCACCGACAAGGGGCGGGCGATCACGAACCGCTTCCTCGGCGCGCAGAAGGCCAGCGTCGATGTCGCACTCGACTCGTTCACCGACGAAGAGAAGGAAACCCTCGCGAACCTCCTCACCCGCCTCGCCGACGCCTGGCCGAAATAGGATCGCCTCGGCCAGGCGAACTCACGGCTCAGCGAGTACTCAAGCCCGGTCACGCCTCGGCGAGGGCCTTGAGCCTCTCGAGCGATGCTCGCAGGCTGTCCGCCGTCGTCGACTGCGCACGCGGCAACCGCTGCGGGTCGCGCAACTCCGTCCAGTCGTAGGTGTGGCGCACGAGCACAGAGCCCTCCACTGCCGGTTCGAGCTCCCATCTCCAGACATGCCCGAGCATCGGCTGACCCACCTCGGCGGGCTTCCACGCGATCCGCCGCCCCTCCTCGAAGTCGACGACGTGATTCTCCCGATCGACACCCTTCGTCAGCGTCGTGATGAACGTGCCCCCGGTGCCGGTGATGCGCTGACCGGGCGCCGCCTCGCCGAGGTTGTCGTTGCCGTCCCATTCCGGCTGCCGGGCGGGATCGGCGATGAGTTCGAAGACCTCGGCCGCGGGGGCGTCGATGGTGATCTCTGCGGTGACGACCTTGAGGGCGGGGTCGATCGTGTCGAAGACGGAGTCGTCGGCGGGTGTCGGGGAATCGGTCATGGGCGTCCTCTCGTCGTTGAGTCTGCCGCTGCGGCAGCCGCTTTCAGACTACTCCGCGGCATCGCCTCAGTCCTCGATCGCGCGGTCCTGCCGGTCGGCTCGGGCCGCCTCGGTGCTGAAGCGGGTGAAGAGACGGGAGGAGTCGCTGGAGAGCGTGAGCAGGACGCCGACCTGCAGGGCGATCGTCATGAGCGAGTAGAAGTTCGTCTCGACGTCGCTGTCGCCGGTGAAGAAGTTCGTCATCGAGACGATGACGGAGAACGTCGACAGCGCGAGGATCCACAGCCGGGCGCGGTTGCTGCCGCGGAAGACGGCGATGCTCGCGATGACCTGGATGATGCCGATGAGCAGGCTGATCCCGATGAGGATGCCGGCGACGATCCGGGCGACCTCCTCGTCGGAGAGTCCGCCGGCGTCGCCCTCGACGCTGGCGACCGCTGCGCGCACGCTCCCCCAGTCGGTGAAGGTGCTCGCGACGTCCCAGGCCTGGAAGATGAGGAGCACGAGTACGAGGCCGGCGCCGATGAGGGTCTGCAGCGGGCGCTTGCTCCACAGCGTCCGGGCGACGTCGGAGACCGTGTGCGACTGGTTGTAGATCTGCGTGGCGTCGAGCGCGAGATCGAGCCGATCGGGGTAGTCGGAGGAATCGGTCGTGACGCTGTCGACATCGAGGATCGGCAGATTGCCGTCGGTGATGATCGCGTCGCCGCCGCCGTTGCGCGAGTGGTATCCGGTGGAGAAGTCCTTGATGACGTCGACGGTCACCGACGGTTCGGCCTCGGTCACCGTCTTGACGATGTAGTCGCGTTCGACGTCGGTGTTCTCTTCGATCTTGTGGGTGATCTGCAGGGTGAAGAGCGAGAGGCCGACGCTCTTGTCATACGTGCCCGCGGCGAGCCAGCCGACCTCGTATCCGCCGGGCAGCAGCCACCCCTTGGGCGTCTTCCAGAAGCGGACGTGGTGCCGCTGACCCGGATCGCCGTCGACCTCCTGCTGATAGGCGAAGTCCTGCCGCCGGCCGAAGAGGAGCAGTGGCGAGACCGGGGCCTCCGGGTAGCTCTTCTTCGTCAGCGTCGACTTGATGATGCCCCACGTCGAGGCGGCGGTGATCTCGTCGGCGAGGGTCCACCCGGCCGCTTTCATCGCGTGATGGATCTGCGCCTCCTCCCCCTTGAACGCGAGATTGACGGGGTCGCCGAGCAGTCCGTCGGACGTCCGCGCCCGCCCGATGAAGTAGTTGGGGACGTAGATCTGCGTGAGGATCCGGTGCAGCCGGGGAAGGGTGAGATAGGAGATGACCACCCAGAAGACGAGCAGGGTGAGCAACTGCCACCATCCCAGGGTGAAGCCCTTGATGAGGATGAGGATGGCGAGGAACGTCGAGGCGGCACCGCCGAAGAGGAAGAAGAAGTAGTCGAGGACGCCGGTGACGGTGTGCCGGGTGCGGCGGAAGGTGAACGCCTGCCGACGCCTGCCCCGATCATGGCTGTCGGGGGTCCCGGGCGTGGGATCCGGTGCCGCGGTGTGTGACGTCATGGGCCAATTGTAGTGAGCGCACGGCCGTTGCGGGGGACAAGGCAGCATTCACATGACGCCGAGGTGACCCGCCGTCCCGCTGCGCGTCTCGCAGGCGGTCGGCAGGCTGTTCGCTGCCGCTGTGTGCGATCCCGACCGCACGGCCCACTCGACCTCACTGGGTGCGACGTCGGCGCAGACCCGCTGCGGCTGTCGCCGCGATCCGCGGGTCGATGTCCTCGCTCAAGCGCGCGATGAGGCCGTCGCTGAGCGGCCCCGGGATCTCGAGGAGCACTTGGAGGACCTGCAAGCGCTCATGCGGGTCGTGGGATTCGCTGCGCTCGTGCAGCTCGACGAGGATCCATCCGGTCACCGAGCCCGGCGCGCTCCGCGAGTCGTGGCTGTCCTCGCCGTAGTAGCCGCCGAGGAGTTCGGCCGCCTCGACGTCGGTGTCGCCGCCCATGGCCATGTCCATGAGGGCAGAGGCGACGATCGGGTCGCGCTGCCGGCCCAGGGCGAGAGTCGCGAGAGTCCTCACCTGCGGGTCGTCGTCGCCCAGGCCGGACCGCAGCGCCGCAACGAGGTCATCGGCGATGACCGCGCCGAGGTCGTCCGCCGAGGTGGTCCTCGCGATCTCGTCGAGCGCGCGGACGGCGTTGCGCCGCACGGCAGGATCGGCTGAGTCGAGACCGCCGATGAGGTGCGGGACGGCCTCGGGAGCCGACTGCGCGAGCGCCCATCGCATGGCTCCGGCGACATTGAGCACGGACTCGTCGAGGACCGCCGCGACCAGGGTCTCGACGGGCACTCCCCCGTCGACCCCGACGCCGAGCGCGGCCTTGTGGCGTTGGATGGCATCACGGGATTCGAGCGAGCGCATGAGGTCGATCGCCGCCAGCAGACCGTCGCCATCGGTGAGACCGACCCGGTCGATCCGCTCGAGGTGGTCGAGAAGGGTCTGTTCCGCGGCGATCCGGGACCGCGTCGCCGCGATGAGCCGGGTGACGAGCTCCCCGGCGCCGAACGAGGGCTCGTCGAGGACTGTGCCCACGTCGGACAGCGACATCCCCAGCTTCCGCAGTCCCTCGATGTGGAAGATGCGGCCGATGTCGGCAGCGGAGTAGTCGCGGTAGCCGCTCGACGTCCGCTCACTCGGGGCGAGCAGTCCGAGCGATTCGTAGTGTCTGAGCATGCGTGCGCTCACTCCCGACCTTCGGGACACCTCACCGATGCGCATCCGCACCTCGCTTTCCCCTCAGGCACAGGCTCGCGGCCTCCGGATTCATGAGGAAGGAGTCCGAGCCGCCGGCCCCGCGGGCGACACCGTGCTTGCCCCACACAGTATCGCCCGCAGGCAACCGACCCTTCCCAAAACCGGTCTATGCCGACGCCTCGGACCCCAGTGCGACCACCCGCTTGGCCTCGTTCAAGGCGTGAGCGAAACCGGCGTCGGGGTCATGGAACATCTCGACCGTCGCCAGAGCGTGTGCCCGCACTGTTTCTTCCTCTGCCTCCACACTGCCATCCACCACTGACACGACATCCTCGCCCAGGGACACCAGCGCCCTGCTCAGGCTCTTCTGCATCTCGACATCACCGCGTCCCAACTGCGTGACCAGGAACGATGCCAGCTCGTGCCGACTCTCACCCGGCACCAGCGCAACCGCGGACCTCCACGCACTGCGGGCCACCTCGGCGTCGGGATGAGCGATGAGCACGCAGCCGACGACGGCAGGATCCATCGCCGCCCAGGCACGGCGGTCCCCGATCTTCGACAGCGTATGCAGGGCCTGACTCCGGGCCTGCGGGGTCTCCGACTCGAGTTCGGCGATGAGCCGGGCGACGACGAGGTGGGGCGACAGGCGCGTCAGGGCCCACGTGAGCATGTCGCGGACGAAGAAGTCGGGCTCGGTGCGACTGCGTTCGATGAGGACGTCGAGGAAGCAGTCGTCCGCCTCGGTGCCGATCGCGAGCGCGGCCTGCAGCCGCTGCTGCGCAGGGCCCGAGCGCAGCGCCCGGGTGAGTTGTGGATGGGTCGGTTGTCTGGTCATGTCATCCACCTCCTTCACTCCCCACTCAAGACCCTGACAGCGTGTCAAGGTCAAGCCCCGGCGCGACCGAAGTGCGCCGCCCGATGCCGACTCCGGCTTAGAATCAGAGGGCATCGCCACACCATCTCCGCCCCAGACGGTCGCCCGCACTTCCGCACAGGAGCAGCCCGTGGACAAGATCGATCTCAAGAAGACCCTGCCGAGCTATCGCGCCCGCCACGGCGAATTCGACGTCATCGAGGTGCCGCCGCGGGCCTATCTCATGATCAACGGCCACGGCGACCCGAACACCTCGCCCGAGTTCACCTCGGCGGTCGAATCCCTCTACCCGCTGGCGTATGCGCTGAAGTTCTTGAGCAAGCGCGAGCTCGGCCGCGACTACGTCGTCCCCCCGCTCGAAGGACTGTGGTGGGCCGCGGACATGAGCGCCTTCACCACGGCCCGGGACAAGTCCGCGTGGGACTTCACCCTCATGCTCCTCGTCCCCAACTGGCTCGATCGCGCGCAGGTCGAAGAGGTCGCCGAGGCGGTCGAGCGGAAGAGCGCTCCCCCGCGACTGCGCGATGTCCGGTTCGAGACCCTCGACGAGGGGACGTGCGTCCAGACGCTCCACATCGGGCCCTTCGACGCCGAGGCCGAGGTGCTCGCCCGCCTCCACGACGAGGTCATCCCCGACGCCGGCCTGATGATGACCGGCAAGCATCATGAGATCTACCTCAGCGACTTTCGGCGGACGGCGCCGGAGCGGCTGCGAACGATCCTCCGCCAGCCCGTGCGCCGCCGATCCGAACGACGCCCACCCGTGCGCCGCTGAGATCACTCCCGCATCGAGGGTTTCGTGACCTTCCTGTGACAAAAACCACGGCGTGGTCACATTGGCCCTTAAGTTTGTTGCATTATCGTTATATTCATGCCTCGACAGACTCGACACCGCAAGGGACGCCGGTCCCCGCTCGTCGGTGCCCTGATCGGCCTCGGAGCAGCAGCGGCGGCGCTGGCGATCGCCGCTGTCGTCATCATCAACGCGCCCGTGTCCTTCGGCTCGACGACCATCAGGCAGATGCAGATGTCCTCCGTCCAGCAGCTCAACCAGCAGCAGATCGACAATGCCCGTCTCATCATCGCCGTCGGTCGCGGCGGCGGCTTCGACGACGAGGCGATCCGGATCGCACTCATGACCGCGCTCCAGGAGTCCTCGCTGCGCAACATCGACTACGGCGACCGCGATTCCGTCGGCCTCTTCCAGCAGCGGCCCTCGCAGGGCTGGGGAGAGCCGAGCGAACTCACCGATCGCGTCTTCGCCACGAAGTCGTTCTACGGCATCAATCCCGAGGTCCACAACCCGGGCCTCGACCAGATCGAGAACTGGCATCGGATGACGCCCACCGAGGCGGCACAGGCCGTGCAGCGGTCGGCCTACCCGGATGCGTACGGCCAGTGGGAGACCCTCGCCGACGACCTCATCGGCACCCAGACGGACGTCGAAGCGCTGCCCTGACTACACTGGCCGGGTGAAACTCAGCACCGCATTCCCCGCCATCGCCTCTGCCACCACCGCAGCCCTGCTCGTCAGCGGCTGCTCGATCCTGCCCGGCCCCGCCGATGACCAGGCCCGCGGCAGCTATCCGCAGACGATCGATTCGCCCTACGGCACCACCGAGATCGCCGAGCAGCCGACGACGGTCGCCGTGACCAGCCCCGTCGACCTCGACATCGCCCTGTCCCTCGGCGTCGATCCCGTCCTCGCCCCGACCGCCGACACCGCGGACGACGGCGGCCTCTCCCCCTGGGCGGCCGCTGCGCTCACGGACAAGGGGCTCGACGCCCCGGCCACCTACGACGCCGCGGACGGGCCCGACCTCGACGCCCTGAAGAAGGCCGCTCCCGACGTCATCCTCGCCACCGGCCTCGACTCCGCCGAGGCGGACTACGACGCGCTGTCGCAGATCGCTCCCGTCGTCGCCTCGGCGCCGGATGCCACGTGGACCGATCGCACCGCCGCTGTTGCCACGGCTCTCGACCGGGCGGATGAGGCGAAGACGGTCGTCGATGACATCGCCGCGTCCGCCGACGACATCGCCGCAAGCCACCTCGAGTTCGAGGACACCACTTACACGTTCGCGAACGTCGAGAAGTCCTCGGTCGACTACCTCTCCTACGACGGCAGCGACAGCAGCTTCTTCACCGGTCTCGGGCTGCTGCCGTCCACCTCGGCGAAGGAGTACACCGCGGAGGAGCACGAGGTGAAGAAGTCCCAGGTCGACCGCCTCGACGCCGATGTCCTCTTCATCCACTTCCCCGATCAGGGCGAGGGCCTGTTCGACAAGGCCGACCTCGCCGACCCGTTCTACCGCGAGGTCAAGGTCATCCGCGGCAAGCACTACGCGATCCTCGACGACGACGAGTTCACCGCCCTGACGAACCTCTCGCCCCTGAGCTACCCATGGCTGCTCGATGACCTTCCCGACGCCATCGGCACGGCCGAACAGGGCGAGGCCTAGGCGCTCTTCACCCTGACCGCCGCGGTTCCGGGGCCGGTCAGTCCCGACCCAGGATCTCGCCTCGGCGAGCGTCGCCTCGGTTGAGGGACCGCACAGCTGTTGCGGTAACCTCAGTCCATGGCTGCCTCTTCTGATTCCGTCCCGGTCAACGCCGACGTCGAGGCCCTGCTGCGCGATCCCGAGGGCAACCTCGAGGCGATCTCCGAGACCGCCGACCTCTTCAAGGCGCTCGCGACTCCGTCCCGGCTGAAGATGCTCCTCGTCCTCGCGCACGGCGAGGCGACGGTGACGCACATCGTCGATTCGACGGGGCTGTCGCAGCCGCTCGTGTCCCAGCACCTCAAGTTCCTCCGCGGGCTCCACCTCGTCGGGGTCAACCGCGTCGGCCGGGAGGCGTACTACTCGCTCAAGGACGACCACGTCGCCCACATCATCCTCGACGCGATCGCCCACACCGTCGAGGGCCACGAGCACTGAGCTCCCGCCCGGTCATGTGAGGTCTGCGCCTCGCCCGGACACGAAAGCCCCCGCACCCCGCCCGGTCGCGTGAGACCCGCGCCGGCCCTCAGCTGAGGTGGTCGAGGACCCGGTCGAGCGCCTCGGCGGTCCGGTCGGCACCGACGGCCAGGGACAGGCGCTCGGATCGCCAGCCGTCCACGGAATCGAAGTCGTCGCCTGGGGCGAAGGCGACGCCCGTGGCCTGGAGGATGTCCTCGCACCAGTCGGTCGCCGTCGCGAACCGACCGTCCGAGCGGGCGAGGATGTCGTCGATGCGGGCATACATGTAGAACGCGCCATCGGGCGGGGCCATATCGGTGAACCCGAGGTCATCGGTCGCGGCGAGGACATGGTCCCGGGCGCGGGCGAACGAGGCAACGGCAGCTTCGCACTCGGCATAGGACTCGGGGTCGAAGGCGGCCAGGGCGGCGTACTGGGCGGGGACCGGAGCGCACAGGGCGAGGTTGCCGGTGACGTTCGTCGCGGCCGTGACGAGGCGCTCGGGCAGGATCGCCCAGCCCAGCCGCCACCCGGTCATCGCCCAGTACTTCGAGAACGAGGAGATGACGATCGCCTCGTCGTCGTGGGCGAGCGCGGTCTCCCCGGGCGTGCCGATGTAGCTGATGCCGTGGTAGATCTCGTCGGAGATCACCTGGACGTCGTGGTCGCGGCACCAGCTGATGAGCTCGCCGAGGTGGTCGGCCCCGATCATCGTTCCCGTCGGATTCGCGGGCGAGGCGAGCATGAGGCCGGCCAGCGGCGCCTCGGCGTGGGCCTGCTCGAGGAGGTCGACGGTCGGCTGGTAGCCGTGGTCGGCACCGCAGTCGAGCTCGACGATGTCAGCACCGAGGGCGGCGAGGATGTTCTTGTACGCGCCGTAGCCGGGGCGGGCCACGGCCACCCGGTCGCCGACGTCGAAGCACGTGAGGAACACCGTCTGGAAGGCGCCGGAGGATCCCGTCGTCACCTGGATCCGCTCGATCGGGATGTCGACGCCGTACCAGTCCTGGTAATGACCGGCGATCGCCTCCTTCAGGTCGGGGATGCCGAAGATCGCCGAGTAGCCGAGGTTCGTGCCGTCGCTCAGCGCCTCGGCCGCCCGCCGTTTGACCGGGCTCGGGGCTCCCTGCGTCGGTTCGCCGAGGCACATCGCGATCGCGTCGCGTCCCTCCCGCTGCATCTGCTGGACCTTGGCGACGATGTTCATCGCAGCGAACGGACGGACGCGGCCGGCGCGTTCGGAGACGTGGAGGCTCGGCGTGTGGTCGATGGTCATCGTCGGTTCGCTTCCTTCGGGGTCGGGGTCGCCGGCGCAGGGGCGGCCGTCGATTCGCTGGGCTGACGCGCTGTCTCGGTCGGTGCGGGAGCGTCCGTGTCCGCCGGCTCCCTCGAATCGGCCGTGTCGGCGGCAGGGGCCGCCGCCTCGGTGCTCCGCTTCTCGCGCGGGGTCCGGCCCATGAGGTGGAATTCGGGGTTCGGGCGCATGCCGGCGATGTGGGCCATCCGGTTCGAGAGTCCGAAGAAGCCGGTGATCGCGGCGATGTCCCACGCGTCCTCCGCGTCGAAGCCGTGGGCGGCCAAGGCGGCGTGGTCCTCCTCGGTGATCGTCCACGGCGCCTGCGCAACCGTCATCGCGAAGTCGAGCATCGCCTTCTGCCGGTCGGTGATGTCCGCGTGGGCGTAGTCGACGGCGACCTGGTCGGCGACGAACGGGTCCTTCGCGTAGATCCGCAGCACCGCACCATGGGCGACGACGCAGTAGAGACAGTGATTGGCCGCCGAGGTGGCTGTCACGATCATCTCGCGATCGGCCTTCGTGAGGTTCCCCGTCTCCTTCTCCATGAGGGCGTCGTAGTAGGCGAAGAACGCGCGGAACTCGTCGGGGCGACGAGCCAGGGAGAGGAAGACGTTGGGGACGAATCCCGTCTTCTCGGACACGGCAAGGATGTGCTCGCGGATGTCGTCGTCGACCTCGGCGATGTCAGCCATGGGGTATCGCATAGTGCACATGCTAGCCGTCGCCGCAGCAGTCGGCTTAGGGTGGGCGGACGGCCGCAGGCTCTGCCGGAGCAATTCCCGCTGGGACATCGCTGCGGCCCAACCCTCTGGCGCGCACCACCAACGAAGGAGTCGGGACGATGAGCACAGATGACGCAGCAGCGGACACCGGGGCGACCGGGGAGGTGCAGCTCGACAACGGAGTGTTCCGGGTGACGAAGTGGACGATCGAGCCCGGCGGGATCATCCCGATGCACCGGCACGAACACGAGTACGTCGTCGTGCCCATGGTCACCGACACGATGCACGTGCGCAATGCCGACGGCACCGAGCTGACAGCGGAGCTCGAAGCCGGCGTCGCCTACACGCGTGCCGCCGGTTCCGAGCACGAGGTCTCCAACCCGGGCAGCGACGAGGCGGTCAACTTCGTCGAGGTCGAAAGGCTGTGACGCGGCCGGGCTGGCGGGGTCTGAGCTGATCTCCCGGACGCAGAGTGTCGAATCTGCCCTCGCGATTCGACACTCTGCGTCCGGAGAATCGCGGACTTCCGTTGATCCTCCACTGCCCACCGACTTGAGGTCGTTCTGGACAGATCATTCAGCGGCGGTTTCTAACTTCTAGTGCAACACCCTGGCCCCAGTGGCAAGGGAACACGAGAAGGAGGAATCGCGATGGGCACGAAGCTTATCTATCGAAT